>NZ_JRNC01000013.1 GCF_000758925.1 Prevotella sp. S7-1-8 | reverse complement strand
ACTGTACTGGCAGATGTTGGAGTAGAACAGACTCTTTGCGTTGAGCCATAGGTTGACACTGTTTACACACTCTTGCCAACGCTGCTTGAGCGTAGGCTGCTGCTCCACCTTGTTGGGAGCAAAGCTGATGATGGTTTGTTGCATTTCCATTATTTTTGATACATTACCACGGATTCTGCCGTGGCGCAGAGGTACAGAAAAAGGCGGCTGCACATCCCGCTGTATCAAAAATAATGGTTCACCCGAAGGGCTACTTAAAAATTTTTACGGAATGGCAAGCCGCCACTATCGATGTTTAACTAAATTACAATAAAAAAGCCCGAGCCTTTCTATCTTGCCGAGCGTTTGACCGTCGCTCTCCGGAATGGTAACACCATTATTTTTGATACGTTGGCAAAGATAGGGTGTTTTTTTGAACGGTGCAAACTTTTCGTTGTATTTTTTATCGTAAAAATGATAATGAGGGGAGATGCTTATATAATTAGGTGGGATTTTTTTAACAACGAAAGGAACGAAAGGAACGAAAGTTGGTGTTGGAAGAATGAACGCAGGCGGCAAGAAGAGACAAAGCGCATGCTCCATGGTGGGAAGCATGCGCTTGTGGTAAGGTTGCGCCCGTAGGCGTCGGGCGGCTTTTTGTCTTAATTGGTCAAACAGACAACCACGCCTAAATGCTTTCTGCGGCTCTTCGTATGCGGTTGCTCAGGTCGAAGAGCGATCCGCGCAGCTGTTCCAACTCCTCCTCGTTGAAACCGCCCATGCCACCATTGCCGTCGATACCGTTCAACTTGTGATAGAACCATGAGGACGATTTGTGGAAGTATTTGTTGGCAAAGTCCATCCATGACACCGAGAGGTTGATGTCTGCCAGACGCTGCTTCATGTCACTTACCACTGCCTGCTTTTTGATAACTGTTTCCATTGCTGTTTCCTTTCTTTTAGTTGAAGCTCCATCCCCATTGGGGGAGGAGCTGTGGTTTTGTTGTCAATAAGGTTGTCGGAGCATAGCGTAAAACTTCTCAATGATGATACTGAGTAGTTCCGGATAACCATTTGGATAAGACCGGTTGTAGTTCCTCATCTGCTCGAGGAGGTCCCTTTCCTCATCCGTAACCCTCATTGTTTCCATTTCTTGTTTCATTTTCCGTTGTTTTTATTAAGACAACGCAAAGGTAATACATTATTTTGTACTTTACAAGTATTTACTACTTTATTTTGTAGTAACCGCGCGGACATTTCATTTAAAGGCAATGCAGTTTTTAAACAACGAATGCAAATCTGCCAGTGACAAAGCGCATGCTCCATGGTGGGAAAGCATGCGCTTGCGGTAAGGTTGCGCCCGTAGGCGTCGGGCGGCTTTTTTTTGTTAAACAGGGGGAGCAAACACCCCCTCGCCTAAATGGTTTCTATGCTGTCGGCGGCACGGCGTATGCGGTCGGCAAGGTCGCATAGTGCGCCTTTGAGCTGTATGCGCTCTTCAAGGCTGAACTCTGTTGGTTTTCGATTGCCGTCGATGCCGTTGAACTTGTTGTAGAACCATGATGCCGACTTTGAAAAGTATTCGCGCGCCAGGCATCCCCACGAAATGGAGAGGAGGATGTCGCTCATCTGCTTTTTCATGGTCGTCTGTTCTGTTTGCTTCATTGTCATGTATCGTCCCATATCTTTGATGTTTTAAGAGCCCCACCCTTTCGGGTGGGCTGTTGTTTCATTGTAAAATCATTCTTTCAAAAAGTTCCCTTGCGTAGAATAGGAGATTGTCGTTTCCGTTAGGGTAAGCTCTCTTGTAGTTTCGAATGGCTTCGAGCAGCTCATTCTCTTCATCTGTGATTTCTTTTTTCATATTGTTTGCTTGTTTTGTTTAACATTGCAAAGATAGTGTAATATTTCACACTGTGCAAATTTTTAGTGTAATATTTTACATTTTTATCGAAGATTTTTTTCACCATGGTACGTTTATAGGAGTTCGCAGAAGTAGCCTGTCTTTTCCTTGTCGATGCCGTCATCGGAGACGTTGAGTTCTATTTTCTGGCAGATGAACCTCTTGTTGTCGAAGACATAGATTTTTCTTGGGTCTGGAACATCATCGGTGAGAAACTTGATGACGATGGTGTGATGAGCGTCCACATGCACGTTGGAGCGGAATTCGCCAAGGGTGTAGAAAGGTCCCAACTTCATGCCCGGGATGGCATGCAGGCTCAACGAGCCCACGTCGTCAAACCCGGGTCCGGGATATTCGCGGTACATGCGAAAGTCGGTGTAGGTGACGGGCGCGCGGTACTTGGCATATTTCCCATCGACGGCGCTCTTGTAGTTGAACGTTCCACCAAGCACCTTCCTGTTGGACACCTTCTTGCCTTGGAACATGACGAACATGGCGTCGGCAGTCTCGCCCTCGTTGGACTCTTTCTCTATGCCGCCCTCTATGGCATTCCGAACGCTCAGGTAGTAGTCGCCCTCCTCGTCGACGCTCATGTCCTTCATGCTCGCCCCCTTCTCGTTGGTGGTGGACGGGATGCAATACGCCACGTTCGGCAACCCCTCGGCGCCGACGCCATGCAGCCACAGGGCGTCTTTTCCCTTGTAGAGCGTCTTCATGGTGACGGCTACCGGGGCGACGCACAACTCCTCGTACCAGTCGCTCTTCTCGTTTCGCACGATGGGGTTGAAAAATCCGCATGGCAGCGCCTGTCCCACCTTTCGCTCCGGGTCGGGATGGCTCTCGTCGATCTCGTCGGCATAAACATAGTACAGGCCACCGAACTTCTGTATGGTGGTGCGTTTTTCCCTCTCGCCCAGCTTGTCGAACTCGACGACCCCCTCTTTGACGTCGAACTCCTTGAGCACCTCCGGCGACACCACTTCGCGCCACGACCTGTTCGCCGACCCTCCCAGCCTGAACCTAAGGTTGGAGGTGAGCGCGTTCTTGACGCCATCGTCGTCATACTCGGTGGTGAACGTCTCCTCATGTTGGTATGCCACCGTCTCGTTCTTGAGCAGCTCGTTGCCGGAGACGATTTTGACGCTTCGCTCACGCTCGTCGAAGAAGACGGTGGCGTTGAACAGCTTTCGTATCTCGTCGAGGAACTTGTACACCGTCCAGTGGGGCAGGGCGTCCTTGATTCTTAGCGAGCGTGTGGCGCTGGCGACGAGCAGCCTGTTCCACGGCTCCTTGTCGTAATCGTTCCGGAGCAGGGTGTAGCCCTCGCTTTCGATGACCTTTCGCAGCACGTACATCAGGTTGGGCTGCACGGCGAGGTTGTACATGCACGCCCTGTCCCCCTTGCCCAGTTTCTTTCCGTCCACCTTCCATTCGACGGCTTCGAACACGCGAATCCCATTCGAGCAAGTGTCTTCCGTCTCGTCCCATATCGGGTTGAACGCCGCGACGCCCGGCTGTCCCACGAAATTGCTGCCGGTGAGGTCGACGAAGAGCCACCCCCCTCGCGCGAGCTCCATCATCCGCGGCTCATCGATCGACAACCGCGCGTAGGCCTCCTTGTCATATCCTTGCGTGATGGTTACGGGAGGATAGTCGATCTCGTCGATGTAGTGGTTCTCGAACTTGGAGTTGTACTTGACGCGGCTCTTTCCTCCGACGATTTGCACCTTGACGGTGTCGTTGGTGATGGCGGTGACGATGCCCTTTCCCTGCATGACGAGCCTGTTGCCGGCATAGAGCAGGCATTGCTCGAAGGTGGTCGCCGTCTTCTTGACGTCAAGCCTGTGAACGTTGGCGAAGAGTCGCCTGTTGGCGTCAATCTCCATGGGGAAGATGATGTCGTAGGAATAAGTGCCCGAATCCTTGACAAAGGGGTTTTCGAGCGTTACCTTGATGTTGTTCGTTGTTGACGGATAGCCTTTCTTTCCGTCTAAAGTACAGAGGAGCATAGGTGTTATGGTTTTATGGGTTGACAGCGCTTGAGCGTTATTTGTTTTGTTGCAGCATGTCCCAGTGGCGTTCTTCTTTCTTGAAGTCGTGCATGGAGACGTTGGCGGTGATGCCGCCGTCGAGCAAGGCGCCCATGCGGTCCAACGTCTCGTTCATCTTGCCGATGACGCCGCTGAGCTCCGCGTTGTCGGTCCGCACGTTCACCGTTGGCGCGGACACCACGGTGGTGCCTGTTCCCAACGATTGCGACACATCCGCCGCCGTGAGCATTCCGATGGTGTTGTCGCGCTGCGCCTTGTCGATCAACTGGAGTGCCGGCAAGAGCTGTGGGTTATTGACCGCCCTGTGGTTGGCGACGAACTCCCCTTGGTGTACGATGCCAGCCTTGCGCCGGTAGTCGCTTCCGCCTGTGAATCCACCCTCGTAGTAACCTGACTCTTGTGCCTGCCGCTGCTTCTTGATGGTGGCAATCTGAATGGCGCCAGCCGCTATTGCCAGTCCTGCCGCAATGGGCGCCATGACCAAGTTGGCCGGCGCGGGGATGCCCCTCATGACGGAGGCATACGCCGAGACAGCGCCCAATGCCGTCTGTGCGATGGCTTGCGCCAACTGCATGTTGGCTTCCTTGCGCGCGTACTTCGTCTTAATTTTCGCCAATTCCTTTTGTTTCTTGTCTTCGAGCTTTCTTGCCAGTCTCGCGTTCTTCCCGGCATGCTTGATCATGCGGTCATACTTCTGCTGCGTGACCTTCTGCTCGTAATCGGACTGTGCGGCATAATACGATGACATGGCGCTCATGATAGGCGTTATCGCTTCGTACGCCTGTTGGAACTTCTGCCCCATTTGGTCCACCATGTCAGCCGTTGCCTGTCCCATTGCCGCCATTGCCTCTTGGTGCGAGATGACGCCATTTGCCTCCATCTGTCGGATGTTCTCCATGACAGACGAGAACCGCGCGATGTCGGAAGTGAAGTAATCGGTGACCGACTGACCGTCGGGATGGTCGTTCTGATAGTCAGCCTTGGCGTTGTTGGCAGCCGTCTTGTGCGCCATGTCCACCCTGCGCTTGAACTTCTCACCCTTGGAGTCGTTCAGGTTCTGCTCGCTCTTACGCCATTCGAACTGCCGCTCCACCTCTTTGCGATATTGCGCGTATTTCTTGGTGATCTCCGTTTTGCGCTGCTCGTATTCCTCGTGCTTCAGCTCACCCCCTTTGTACAGACTCTCCATCTGTTGAAGTTCGTACCGCTCCATCCACTTGAGCCGATTGACCGCCAGCGTCTTTTGCTTCTCCACGTCCTTTTCGCCATATTCCTCTTGCAGCTGCGAGAGCAACTCTTGATAATGCCTTGCGTTCTCAATCTTGTGCATGCCCTCTCGCTGCTCGATCTCCGCTTGGAGGTCAAGGTATTCCTGCGTTCCCTTGTTGTACAGCCGCTGCCTCTCGATGAGCGCGTCCAGCTCGTTTTGGTACAACGCCTCATTGAGTGCCTCTTGGTTCTGATAGAGCGACTTTCCCTTCTGCTCGAACTCGCTTTGCAGCTGCAGGGCGAGGGTGTCGTGCCTGTACCTTATCTCCTCTTCGGTCATGCGTCGCACTTCATCGTTGTACTTCATGAGGAGTTCCTCCTTTTTTCTGAGCAACGCCTTTGCCTCTTCCGTCTCCGCGCCATTGATGCGTATCTGCTCGTCGAGCGATTGCGTCTTGATGTCCTTTTCCTTTTTCCGGAACGTTCGCAAATCAATCTCCCCTTGCGCGTACTTGCGGTAGTTCTCCACCAGCTCCGCGTCGGTGAGTGCCTTTTGCGCCTGTATGGCGTCCTTGAGGTTTTTCTTTCGCAGCGCCTCCTGCTTGCGTTGCAGCGCCTCGCTCTTACGTTCGGCATTGGCTTGCGCCTGAAGGGCTGCCCGCCTTTTACGTTCTTCTTCTTTTCTTTCTTTCTCTGCTTTCGCTGCTTCCTCTTTATTTTTCTTTTCTATCGCTGCCGATACCTTTGCATTCTCTTCTTCAATATGCTTATGAATCTTCTGATACTCTTTCATGAAGAACTTTTGCTTCTGGTCCAGCTCTTTCAGGTCGGCTGCGAGGTCAATCTTAAGCTGCTGGTCTTCGCTTCTCCCGTAATCGGCCACCGACTTCAAAGAGCCTTTTTTTCTTTGTATATATTTTTATTACTGTCCG
>NZ_JRNC01000012.1 GCF_000758925.1 Prevotella sp. S7-1-8 | reverse complement strand
AACCGGTAAGACGCTGATAATGTGCATCGCCGCGCATGAGATGAAGCGTCTGAATTTGGCACACAAGCCGATGATTATCGGGCTGAAAGCCAACGTTGCGGAGATTGCAGCCACCTATCAGGCGGCATATCCCAACGCACGTATTCTGTACGCTTCGGAGAAGGACTTTTCGACCGCCAACCGTGTGCGCTTCTTCAATAATATAAAGAACAACGACTACGATTGCGTCATCATGTCGCACGACCAGTTCGGCAAGATACCGCAGTCGCCGGAATTGCAGCAGCGCATCCTGCAAGCAGAGCTTGACACGGTGGAGGAAAACCTCGAAGTGCTACGGCAGCAGGGAAAGAACGTGTCGCGGGCGATGCTGAAAGGATTGGAGAAGCGCAAGCACAACCTTGAAGCGAAGCTGGAGAAGGTGGAACACGCCATAAAGTCACGCACGGACGACGTGGTGGATTTCAAGCAGATGGGCATCGACCACATCTTCATAGATGAGAGCCACCAGTTCAAGAATCTGACTTTCAACACGCGCCACGACCGTGTGGCGGGATTGGGAAACAGCGAGGGAAGCCAGAAGGCACTTAACATGCTCTTTGCCATACGCACCATACAGGAGCGCACAGGAAAAGACTTGGGTGCGACCTTCCTCTCCGGCACGACTATCAGCAACTCACTGACTGAATTGTACCTGCTGTTCAAGTACCTGCGCCCGAAGGAGCTGGAACGGCAGGACATAAGGTGTTTCGACGCTTGGGCGGCGATATTTGCCAAGAAGACGACGGATTTTGAATTTAACGTGACGAACAATGTGGTCCAGAAGGAGCGTTTCCGCTACTTCATCAAAGTGCCGGAGCTTGCCGCCTTCTATAATGAAATCACGGACTACCGCACGGCGGAGGATGTGGGCGTTGACCGTCCTGCCAAGAACGAGATACTGCACCATATACCGCCCACGCCGGAACAGGAGGACTTCATACAGAAACTGATGCAGTTCGCCAAGACGGGCGATGCCACCTTGTTGGGCAGGCTGCCGCTTTCGGAAACGGAAGAAAAGGCGAAGATGCTCATCGCCACGGACTATGCCCGGAAAATGGCACTCGACATGCGCATGATAGACCCGAATTACGAAGATCATCCCGACAACAAAGCGAGTCACTGTGCCAAGATGATCGCGGAGTATTATCAAAAATACGACGCCCAGAAAGGCACGCAGTTCGTTTTCTCTGATTTGGGGACATACCAGCCGGGCGACGGGTGGAACGTCTATTCGGAAATCAAGCGCAAACTGACGGAGGACTACGGTATACCGCCAAGCGAGGTGCGCTTCATTCAGGAGTGCAAGACCGACAAGGCGCGGAAGGCGGTGATAGACGCCATGAACGCCGGGACGGTGCGTGTGCTGTTCGGCTCTACCTCTATGCTCGGAACGGGTGTGAACGCCCAGAAACGGTGTGTGGCTATCCATCATCTCGATACGCCGTGGCGACCGTCCGACTTGCAACAGCGTGACGGACGCGGAGTTAGGGCAGGTAATGAGATTGCCAAACATTTCGCCGGGAACAACGTGGATGTAATCATCTACGCGGTGGAGAAGTCACTGGACAGCTACAAGTTCAACCTCCTGCACTGCAAGCAGACTTTCATAAGCCAGCTCAAAAGCGGTGCGATGGGTGCGCGTACCATCGACGAGGGGGCAATGGACGAAAAATCGGGCATGAATTTCTCGGAATACATGGCGTTGCTCTCCGGCAATACCGACCTGTTGGACAAGGCGAAACTGGAAAAGCGGATCGCATCGCTCGAAGGGGAACGCAAGTCGTTCAACAAGGGCAAGCGTGATTCGGAGTTCAAGCTGGAGTCAAAGACCGGCGAGTTGCGCAACAACACGGCTTTCATAGATGCCATGACGGAGGACTGGAACCGCTTCCTGTCGGTGGTGCAGACCGACAAGGAGGGCAACCGCCTTAATATAATAAAGGTGGACGGAGTGGATTCCGCCGATGAGAAGGTCATCGGAAAGCGTTTGCAGGAGATAGCCAAGAATGCCACGACCGGAGGGTTGTACACGCAGGTCGGTGAACTTTACGGTTTTCCGATAAAGGTGGTGAGCGAAAGGATACTCAAAGAGGGATTGGAGTTCACCGACAACCGCTTCGTGGTCGAGGGGAACTACAAGTACACCTACAACAACGGGCATCTGGCGATGGCTGACCCGTTGGCCGCCGCCCGCAACTTCCTCAACGCGATGGAGAGGATACCCTCCATCATCGACCAGTACAAGGCGAAGAACGAGGTGCTGGAGATGGAGATACCGCAGTTACAGGAGATAGCGGGTAAGGTGTGGAAGAAGGAGGACGAGCTGAAGCAGTTGAAGTCCGAACTTGCCGCCCTTGACCGAAAAATTCAGCTGGAGCTTGCGCCACCCACGCCCGAAGTCGCAGAAAAGGAGAATGAAGGGCAACAGCTCAAGCCGGAAGCGGAAGATGTGAGGAACAGGCAGGCGCAATATCCCGAAAATGCACCGCCGCAGATACGCAGTCCGGCGGATAGTATCGTTGCCAACCATGTCATAATCGGGCGTCCGGGACTGTATGCCAAGGAGGAAACCCGGTCCAAAGGATTGAAAATATAACCTAAGGAATTTTATCTGAAGTATTAATAAGGGCTATCCCAAAAGGTCTAAAAGTAAATTTTATCCTTTCTGCAAGTATCTATAGGATGGCAACTGCATTTTTTTCTTTTTGGGCAGCCCTTATTAAAATTTATTCTTATTTTAGGTTATATACATTCATGTCCATTTATGTAAAAAATTCCTGCTGACCTTGTTTATGTCTTGTCAGTCACCATTTGCAAAACCATATTTGACCCTCAAAGAGGCTGAATTTGATAAGTAACTTGCTACATACTCATAATAAGGAGCTAAATAGAACACGAATGGGAAATACACAAATGCTAAACTAAAGAAGATATTGGCCAAAATAAACGCTATACCGAGAGAGAAACTTGATTTTTCAACTTCCTAAAACGGTGTTGTTCAAACATTTCTACTTATTTGTACTTGCCAGTTGAACCTACGCTTCCCTAATAAAATGTCTATGGTAAAAAGTTAAAAAATCCTCCCACTTTTGTTAGATATATTTTTTTGTGTAATTTTGTAATCGTTATGCGGCAGTAATAATATACATATTAATACGAGTTAGTAATCCTGTAGTTCTCATATGCTACGAGGAGGTATTAAAAGGTGCGTTTCGACAATGCATCTACTGTAGTATATTATTGCTTAATCCAAATGAATATTATAAATTTAGGAATTCTTGCTCACATTGATGCAGGAAAAACTTCCGTAACCGAGAATCTGCTGTTTGCCAGTGGAGCAACGGAAAAGTGCGGCCGTGTGGATAATGGTGACACCATAACGGACTCTATGGATATAGAGAAACGTAGAGGAATTACTGTCCGGGCTTCTACGACATCTATTATCTGGAATGGAGTGAAATGCAATATCATTGACACTCCGGGACACATGGATTTTATTGCGGAAGTGGAGCGGACATTCAAAATGCTTGATGGAGCAGTCCTCATCTTATCCGCAAAGGAAGGCATACAAGCGCAGACAAAGTTGCTGTTCAGTACTTTACAAAAGCTGCAAATCCCGACAATTATATTTATCAATAAGATTGACCGTGCCGGTGTGAATTTGGAGCGTTTGTATATGGATATAAAAACAAATCTGTCGCAAGATGTCCTGTTTATGCAAACTGTTGTCGATGGATCGGTTTATCCGGTTTGCTCCCAAACATATATAAAGGAAGAATACAAAGAATTTGTATGCAACCATGACGACGATATATTAGAACGATATTTGGCGGATAGCGAAATTTCACCGGCTGATTATTGGAATACGATAATCGCTCTTGTGGCAAAAGCCAAAGTCTATCCGGTGCTACATGGATCAGCAATGTTCAATATCGGTATCAATGAGTTGTTGGACGCCATTTCTTCTTTTATACTTCCTCCGGCATCAGTCTCAAACAGACTTTCAGCTTATCTCTATAAGATAGAGCATGACCCCAAAGGGCATAAAAGAAGTTTTCTTAAAATAATTGACGGAAGTCTGAGACTTCGAGACGTTGTAAGAATCAACGATTCGGAAAAATTCATCAAGATTAAAAATCTAAAGACTATTTATCAGGGCAGAGAGATAAATGTTGATGAAGTGGGTGCCAATGATATCGCGATTGTAGAAGATATAGAAGATTTTCGAATCGGAGATTATTTAGGTGCTAAACCTTGTTTGATTCAAGGATTATCTCATCAGCATCCCGCTCTCAAATCCTCCGTCCGGCCAAATAAGCCCGAAGAGAGAAGCAAGGTGATATCCGCTCTGAATACATTGTGGATTGAAGACCCGTCTTTGTCCTTTTCCATAAACTCATATAGTGATGAATTGGAAATCTCGTTATATGGTTTGACCCAAAAGGAAATCATACAGACATTGCTGGAAGAACGATTTTCCGTAAAGGTCCATTTTGATGAGATCAAGACTATCTACAAAGAACGACCTATAAAAAAGGTCAATAAGATTATTCAGATCGAAGTACCACCCAACCCTTACTGGGCCACAATAGGGCTGACTCTTGAACCCTTACCGTTAGGGGCAGGGTTGCAAATCGAAAGTGACATCTCCTATGGTTATCTGAACCATTCTTTTCAAAATGCCGTTTTTGAAGGGATTCGTATGTCTTGCCAATCTGGTTTACATGGATGGGAAGTGACAGATCTGAAAGTAACTTTTACTCAAGCCGAGTATTATAGCCCGGTAAGTACACCTGCTGATTTCAGACAGCTGACCCCTTATGTCTTCAGGCTGGCTTTGCAACAGTCAGGTGTGGACATTCTCGAACCGATGCTCTGTTTTGAGTTGCAGATACCCCAAGTAGCGAGTTCCAAAGCTATTACAGATTTGCAAAAACTGATGTCTGAGATTGAAGACATCAGTTGTAATAATGAGTGGTGTCATATTAAAGGGAAAGTTCCATTAAATACAAGTAAAGACTATGCCTCAGAAGTAAGTTCGTACACTAAGGGCTTAGGCATTTTTATGGTTAAGCCATGTGGGTATCAAATAACAAAAGACGGTTATTCTGATAATATCCGCATGAACGAAAAAGATAAACTTTTATTCATGTTCCAAAAATCAATGTCATTAAAATAATGGAGCGGTCAGGAAATTTCTATAAGGCAATACGGTTGGGATATATACTTATCTCCATTCTTATCGGATGTATGGCATATAATAGCCTCTATGAATGGCAGGAGATAGAAGCATTAGAACTTGGCAATAAAAAAATAGACGAGCTCCGAAAAGAAATAAACAATATCAATATTCAAATGATAAAATTTTCTCTATTGGGTGAAACAATACTGGAATGGAACGATAAAGATATCGAGCATTACCATGCACGGCGTATGGCAATGGACAGTATGCTCTGCCGTTTCAAGGCCACCTATCCAGCAGAGCGCATCGATAGTGTGCGCAGTCTTTTAGAGGATAAGGAACGACAGATGTTCCAGATAGTCCGGTTAATGGATGAACAACAATCTATTAACAAGAAGATAGCCAATCAAATTCCGGTTATTGTACAGAAAAGTGTGCAGGAACAGTCCAAAAAGCCAAAACGAAAAGGTTTCTTAGGCATATTCGGCAAAAAAAAGGAAGTAACTCCAGCAGTATCAACCACTATCCTTCATTCGGTCAATAGAAACGTAATCAGCGAACAGAAAGTGCAGGATCGCCAATTGTCGGAACAAGCCGACAGCCTTGCAGCTCGTAATGCAGAACTTAACAGACAACTGCAAGAATTGATTTGCCAAATAGAAGAAAAGGTACAAACCGAACTGCAAAGCCGGGAAAACGAAATAGTTGCCATGCGTGAAAAGTCATTTATGCAAGTAGGCGGTTTAATGGGATTCGTTCTTCTATTGTTGTTAATTTCCTACATCATCATACATCGTGATGCAAAAAGCATTAAACAATACAAGCACAAGACAACTGATTTGATAAGGCAACTGGAACAATCCGTACAACGGAACGAGGCACTGATAACGTCAAGGAAGAAGGCGGTACATACTATCACCCATGAACTGCGCACACCGCTGACAGCAATAACAGGCTATGCCGGACTGATACGGAAAGAACAGTGTGAGGATAAGTCCGGGCAGTATATCCAAAACATACTGCAATCCTCCGACCGTATGCGGGATATGCTTAACACTTTGCTTGACTTCTTCCGCCTGGACAACGGCAAGGAACAGCCCCGTCTGTCACCCTGCCGGATTTCAGCAATCACGCACACACTTGAAACGGAGTTCATGCCTGTTGCCGTGAACAAAGGGCTGTCCTTGTCCGTGAAGACTGGACACGATGCCATTGTATTGACCGACAAAGAGCGAATAATACAAATCGGGAATAACCTGCTGTCAAACGCTGTCAAGTTCACAGAAGAAGGCGGTGTTTCTTTGATTACTGAATATGATAATGGAGTTCTGACACTGGTCGTTGAAGATACAGGTACAGGCATGACAGAAGAGGAACAGAAACAAGCGTTCGGTGCGTTTGAACGTCTATCAAATGCCGCCGCAAAGGAGGGTTTCGGGCTTGGGCTTGCCATAATGCGTAATATTGTGTCGATGCTTGGCGGAACAATCCGTTTAGACAGCAAGAAAGGGAAAGGCAGTCGTTTCACAGTTGAAATTTCTATGCAGGAAGCTGAAGAACAGCTTGGATATACAAGCAATACACCTGTTTATCATAACAATAAATTCCATGATGTTGTCGCCATTGACAATGATGAGGTATTACTTCTGATGCTGAAAGAGATGTATTCCCAAGAAGGAATACACTGCGACACTTGCACCGATGCTGCGGCACTGATGGAAATGATACGCCAGAAAGAATACAGCCTGTTGCTGACAGACTTGAATATGCCCGATATAAACGGTTTCGAATTGCTGGAACTGTTGCGTTCGTCCAACGTGGGCAATTCACCAACAATCCCGGTGGTTGTGGCAACCGCTTCGGGCAGTTGTAACAAAGGGGAACTATTGGCAAAAGGCTTTGCCGGATACCTGTTCAAACCGTTCTCCATATCGGAACTGATGGAGGTTTCCGACAGGTGTGCCATAAAAGCGACACCGGACGGGAAACCGGACTTTTCCGCCTTATTGTCCTATGGCAATGAAGCCGTCATGCTGGAAAAGTTGATAACTGAAACAGAAAAGGAAATGCAGGCGGTACGGGATGCAGCAAAAGAAAAAGACCTGCAAAAGCTGGATTCCCTGATCCACCACCTGCGCAGTTCGTGGGAGGTGCTCCGTGCCGACCAACCGCTGAATGTACTTTACGGATTGCTTCGTGGCGATGCTCTCCCGGATGGTGAAGCGTTAAGCCATGCCGTGACTGCCGTGCTGGATAAGGGAGTGGAAATAATACGGTTGGCAGAAGAGGAAAGGAGAAAATACGAAGATGAATAAGACAAAAATAATTGTGGTGGAAGACAACATCGTGTATTGCGAATATGTCTGCAATATGCTGTCACGGGAGGGCTACCGCAATATGAAGGCTTACCACCTCTCAACCGCGAAGAAACATCTGCAACAGGCAACAGATAATGATATCGTGGTTGCCGACCTGCGTCTGCCTGACGGCAGTGGCATAGACCTTTTGTGCTGGATGCGAAAGGAGGGAAAGATGCAGCCCTTCATCATTATGACCGACTACGCCGAAGTTAATACCGCCGTGGAAAGCATGAAACTCGGCTCGATAGACTATATTCCCAAACAGCTTGTGGAGGATAAACTTGTCCCCCTGATCCGTTCCATACTGAAAGAACGTCAGGCAGGACAACGCCGTATGCCTATATTCGCCCGTGAAGGTTCCGCCTTTCAGAAAATCATGCACCGCATAAGGCTGGTAGCCGCCACCGATATGAGCGTGATGATATTTGGTGAGAACGGCACGGGCAAGGAGCATATTGCCCACCTGTTGCATGACAAGAGCAAACGTGCAGGCAAGCCATTTGTGGCGGTGGACTGCGGTTCACTCTCCAAAGAGCTTGCACCGTCGGCTTTCTTCGGACACGTCAAAGGTGCATTTACAGGTGCGGACAATGCCAAGAAAGGATATTTCCATGAGGCGGAAGGCGGCACGTTGTTTCTGGACGAGGTAGGAAACCTCGCGTTGGAAACCCAACAGATGTTGCTCCGTGCCATACAGGAGAGGCGGTATCGCCCGGTCGGAGACAAGGCAGACCGGAATTTCAATGTCCGCATCATCGCTGCTACCAATGAAGATTTGGAGGTATCGGTGAATGAAAAGCGTTTTCGGCAGGATCTTCTGTACCGCCTGCACGACTTCGGGATAACCGTTCCTCCGTTGCGTGACTGTCAAGAAGACATTATGCCGCTGGCAGAGTTCTTCCGTGATATGGCAAACAGAGAGCTGGAGTGTAGCGTGAGCGGGTTCAGTTCCGAAGCACGTAAAGCGTTGCTGACACACGCATGGCCGGGCAACGTGCGGGAACTTCGGCAGAAAGTTATGGGTGCTGTATTGCAGGCGCAGGAAGGTGTTGTCATGAAAGAGCATCTGGAACTTGCCGTGACGAAACCGACCTCTACTGTCAGCTTCGCCTTGCGCAATGACGCGGAGGATAAGGAGCGGATATTGCGTGCGTTGAAACAGGCAAACGGCAACCGGAGTGTCGCCGCAGAACTGCTCGGCATAGGCAGGACAACACTATACAGCAAACTTGAAGAGTATGGACTTAAATATAAATTCAAGCAATCATAGCCCGTAATTCACTGAATTTGGCTATCTTTGCATAACATTTGAGAAAAACGGCGATTGGCAGGAGCTTTTCGCCGCCAACATATAGGATAAGACCGCAAGGCGTTTCAAGCGAAAATCTGGTAAATTGGAACTACGGAGACGATTGCGTGATGCTTATGCTATGCTTACGCATAGCGTGCATTCACGTACTCTCCGTAAAGGCTTTACCAGAGCCATCGCTTGAAGGTAGTGTGAATTGCACGCTACTTTTTTACCCTTGCCTAACGAAAGGAAACGATTATGGGTAAAGTTCAGATTCTCGCCGTACTGACGATGGACGGATGTCTTTCTTCAGAGTTATATGATAAAGCACATCAGGATTTGTGCCTTGACCGTTGCGGTCTTGATGAAATCAGGAAGAAAGCCTTTTACCGTGTGACACCGGACTATTCCATTTCAATGCTGCACGAATGGAGAAAAGACTGCACAAACATCCGTTACCTCGCGGAAGCCACACCGGACACGGCAGACTATATAAACGGACTGCTGCGGATGCACGCTGTGGATGAAATCATACTATACACCGTTCCTTTCATATCCGGAAGCGGACGACATTTTTTTAAGTCGGCTCTGCCAGAGCAACACTGGACGCTTTCCTCTTTGAAAAGCTATCCCAACGGTGTATGTCGCATTATCTATATCCTTGATAAAAAAGCAAGATAGCCAAAATGTGCGGCAAGCATACATTTCTATTTTCAGGAATAGAATAAATGTTCCGATTACAAACAATTTAAGTCGGAGATAATTTGTCCTTGTGAAAAAATACTGAATTTTATACCTCTGAAATCCAGCACTTTGTAAAATTGAGTGTTGGATTTTTTATTTTCTGCCGCGTTTTTTGCCAATTATATTCATGTGCGCACGCAGAAAACAAAGTGTAATTTTCAAAATTGACAGAACCATGAATTATTTCTTGCTGGCGGAAACCGACTTTTTCCGCCTGATAAACGAAGCCGGCGACTGCAATATGGAAACGGCATACACGGCTTTCGCCACCCAAGTGATCGAACTGTGCAACGGCGGCATGGACATGAACCTTACCGTCATCGCGCTTGCCTACATCGAAATCGAGTTGCAGCACCATCCCGTACGTAATCTGTCAGAAGAAAAAAGAGAGATTGCCGCCTACGTCAGCAAGGCTCTGTCTTTCGTAAGAAAGATGCAGAAATTCCTTGCCACGCCCCAAGTGCCACCACTAATATCCGCCAACAACGCAACAGAAACCACCGCCAGCCTTCTTCAATGGACGGGCAATGCCATCGACCTCGTGGAACTTATCTACGGCATAGACGTGATGGGCTGCATCAACAACGGCAATATGCCGCTCAAACAGCTCGCCCCACTTCTCTATAAGATATTCGGGGTTGATTCTAAAGACTGCTACCGCTTCTACACTGATATCAAACGCCGGAAGAACGAAAGCCGCACCTATTTCATTGACAGGATGCAGGAAAAACTGAACGAGAGAATGTTGCGTGATGAGGAGTTGGAGCGGATGAGAAAATAAAAAAATATCCATTACATATGAGAAGACAGGAATACTCGTATCCTGTCTTTTTATTTTCATTTAATTATATATTAATTAGCACAATATATGTGAGTTTTTCATTCCTATAAGGACAAATTTCAGAAACGTATGTCTGGTAAATTATTGAGTCATCATAGTATGAACATATATCATTACTAAAAACAATGAAACAACTTCCATAAGATTGTGGTTGTAAAAATCGCCATTTAATAGCCCGTTTTTTTTGTAAAATTCGCCAATTAAAAAAATATGATTATCTTTGCATTATATTTTATAAGGTATGGAAACAGTAAATAGAATACTTCAAGAGAAGATTACAGCACGAATCGCGCCCAATAAAGCAGTACTGATTTTTGGTGCTCGCCGTGTTGGTAAAACGGTAATGATGCGTAAAATTGTGGACAACTATTCAGGTAGGACGATGATGCTCAACGGCGAAGACTACGACACATTAGCACTATTGGAGAATCGCTCAATAGCCAATTATCGGCATTTATTGGATGGTATTGATTTGCTGGCTATTGATGAGGCACAGAACATACCACAAATCGGTAGTATTCTGAAGTTGATAGTTGATGAAATACCGGGAATAAGTGTCTTGGCAAGTGGTTCTTCGTCATTCGATTTGCTGAATAAGACTGGTGAACCGTTGGTCGGCCGCAGTACGCAATTTCTCCTTACACCATTCTCGCAACGGGAAATCGCACAGACGGAAACGGCACTTGAAACCCGCCAGAACCTCGAAGCGCGCTTGATTTACGGTTCCTATCCCGAAGTAGTAATGATGGAGAACTATGAACGTAAAACAGACTACCTACGTGATATTGTCGGTGCATACCTGCTTAAAGATATCTTAGCAATTGACGGCTTAAAAAATTCGAGCAAGATGCGCGATCTACTGCGATTGATAGCTTTTCAGTTGGGCAGCGAAGTTTCTTACGAAGAGTTAGGTAAACAACTCGGCATGAGCAAGACGACCGTTGAAAAATACCTCGACCTATTGGAAAAGGTCTTCGTTATCTATCGTCTGGGGGCTTATTCGCGTAACCTACGCAAGGAGGTTACAAAAGCTGGCAAGTGGTACTTCTACGACAACGGCATTCGCAATGCCATTATCGGGGCTTTCTCACCGCTGGCCATTCGGCAGGATGTCGGTGCGCTGTGGGAGAACTACATCATCGGAGAGCGGCGCAAAGCGAACTTCAATGAGGGACTGCACAGGGAGTTCTATTTCTGGCGCACCTACGACAAACAGGAAATCGACCTGATTGAGGAGAGTGCCGACAGTCTTACCGCCTTGGAGTTCAAGTGGGGAAATAAAATGCCGGCCGCACCGAAAGCCTTCCAAGAAGCCTATCCCTATGCCGAGTTTCATGTGGTAAATCGGGAGAATTATTTGGAGTTCGTATAATCAATAAATTACGTATATGGAAACAAAACTACAATCCAAACAGCAATATCCGCGGTTTATCCAAAATAAACCGTGTGGTATTGACAAATTCGATGGAGGTTCGCAAGAAAGGTTGGCAAAAACTATTGCTCGCCATTTTTGTCAGAATGATTCATTGGATGAGGAATGTACTTTACCTCGAATTATCGGCATCGAAGGTATTTGGGGATCTGGAAAATCCAACGTGGTTAAAATGTTGGAACGTGAATTATCAGACGACTATTACTTTTTTGAGTATGACGCATGGGGACATCAAGAGGACTTGCAACGCCGCTCTATATTGGAATTGCTTACAAGCAAACTTATTGATGATGGTATCCTATCTGGAAATGCAACAATAAAAGTCAAAGGTGGAGGTACGAAAACCGTATCATGGTCTGAAAAGCTGAAATATTTATTAGCCCGTAAAACGGAGACCGTAACCGAAAAATATCCCCTTATCAGTAATGGTATGGTTGCGGCATTTTTGGTTGCAGTTTTAACTCCGATATTTACATTTATTGCGTATGCAGTAAAACCTACACCCACAACATGGTGGTTTTCTTTATTGTCTATTATCATAGCTGCACTGCCAGTTCTTATTGCATTGTGCGTTTGGAAATGGGCATATAGCAAAGATCATAAATATGGATGGAGTTATATGTTAGCTATTTATCAAGATAAAGTCGAAAAGGACGTTTGCTATGAGACTTTGAGCGAAGACGAACCAACGGTTTACGAGTTCAAAACATGGATGCAAGACATTTCTGATTTTATCAAGGAAAAAGGACAACGTAAATTAGTCCTTGTTTTTGACAACATGGATCGTCTCCCCGCTGAAAAAGTAAAAGAATTATGGTCTTCTATCCATACGTTCTTCGCCGATAGCGGTTTTGAAAATGTTTGGGCTGTTATTCCTTTCGATGAAACACATTTAGCTTGTGCATTCGGAGATGAGACCGACGAACAAACGAAACAACTGACCAAGTATTTTATCAATAAAACTTTCCCTATTGTTTATCGTGTTGCTCCTCCTGTTATTACCGACTATCGAAGTATATTCAACAAACTGTTTGTTGAAGCATTTGGAGAAACAGAAAATGAAGCGAAAGAAACTATAAATCGGATATTCAGATTGGTAAATCCTAATGCCAATGTTAGGGAAATTATATCATATATCAATGAGATGGTCGCTCTTAAACAAGAGTGGTGTAACGAAATTTTGATGATAAACATAGCATTGTTCTGTTTGAAGAAGACGGATATTCTGGCAAATCCAGTAGAACAAATATTGTCCGGCGACTATCTGAATGGCATTCAAACAATAATTAACAATGATCTGCAAACACAACGCGAAATTGCAGCTTTGGTATATGGTGTCGATGTTGAAGATGCTCGACAAATTCCATTGAAAAAATATATTGAAGGCTGCATCAACGGAGAAGAAGACCACGACATAAATCAATATGCAGAGACTAATAAACAATTTGACACTGTATTAGAAGAAGTTATACAATGTATGGACAATGCGCTTATCGATAAGATTATACATTGTTTGCATAAATTAACTCGAAAGAGCGATGTTATTCTGCGTGTATGGCAAAGAATAGCACAATTGAAATTAAAAGAATCCATAGAGAAGCAGGTGTTCCCTGTCGAATACCAAGAACTGCTGTTGCATTTAGACACGGAAAGCCAAAACCATGTGATTGCTCAATTATATAAGAAGATAGTTCGGTTCAATGACTTCAATGGCGGCGACTATTTCAAAACGTTAGATGCAATAGACAGGTTTATTGCGCAAAATAAGTTGGCGTGCGATTTTACGTCATTGATTGAAGCAAAAACAGTCAAGCCAAATACATTTATCGATTATATTCAAGCTGCAAATGCAACAGATGCTGCCTATCGGGATAACGCGACAACTAAAGCATATAAATATTATCAAGTAGCAACAAATTCGGAGGCGCTCGATAATTATTTGGCAAACTTACTACCCGATAATTTCGACCATGCAGATATTGTAAAAACGTTAAAAGATAATTCTACCTATACGTTTCCAACGCTTTTGCAAGCGATCACGAATTGCATTGATGAACAGAATGTAAATAAAGATAATATAGGGGCTATATTTACAACCTATCGTTTATTGGCATCTGACGAAGAAAGACCTTTACCTGTAACGTTAGATTCAACCTACATAAATCAGTTGCATTCTGAATTAGAAACTGATGGCCGAAACATTAAAGAGTCTGGATATTACGATTTAGTCGCCATGCAATTGGCACATGGTCATTCCGTTTCCTTAATAGAGGGTGGAGATATAAAATATGTTGCAGAACTCATGGACTATTATGTGGATCATGGAGACTTATTAGTAAATAGTGTGGGATGGAATATACCGCTATTAAATGAAACACTACAATACATGGTAAATCATAAACTTGGCTATAAATTATTGCTCTCAGACATATTGCCCCAATTTGAAGATATTAAGAACAGAATAGGTGTAACGGATGAGGTATTTATCGAGCATTTAGCAGAGTGGAATACCGATTTGGATAAGTATATCACTAAGAACAATATTAAAGATGTAATTCCTGACGCATCTTTTTACGATTTGACCACTAAAATAAGCAATGTCCTGACCGATCATATCAATAAAATAGCGTTCGAAGCGTTGTCTGAAATAAGTGTTGATACATTATACGCCCAAAGAACAGCACATACATCATATTATTGGTTTGTCGCAATAAAACATTTACTGGCTAAAATCAAATCCTTGCCAGATAACTTGACTGAATTTGGCAAAAAGATTCTGATGGATATTGCTTCTGGAACTCAAAGTTTGAATCCTTTCCCTAATTGTTTCAAGAATATAGTTGAAAGATTGGATAAACGAAAAATTAAATCGACAGTTACCGATATAAGAAATGATTTCTGCATCGGTAAAAAGACTATCAATGCAATAAAGTTTCAATTTTTCGAAACATGGCTTAGATCGCATGGTAATTTGAAAAGTCAAGCTGGAGACGTTATTGATAAAATAGTGAAACCTGTAATTTCCGATGGGGCATGCCGTTCATTGATTCTGCAAAACAAAGATTTTTATATGGATTTAATAAATACAGCAGGGGATGATGCTTATGAATTGAAAAAGAGTCTCCGAAACCTCATACAAAAAGATTCAGATCCGCAATTGGTTAAATTTGTCAATTCGATAGATTCAGTACCTGAGGTTGAAACCGCGTAAGTATTTGTCTAACAAGTCCGAATTTTACGATTTTACCCGTCAGAACTGAAGTGCCCCCCAAAAAAATTGTATCCAACTTTTGGGGGTCACTTCAAACTTCGATAGGGATAATTTTCAATTTTGGGGACTTGTTAGACAGTCTCATTATCTGGTAGCAGTTTACACAGCACCGGATCGTTTTTGATACGCTCCAGTTCCTCCTGCACAATCTGCTTCACCTCTTCCTTGATGCGCCGGTAGTTCGCCTGCACCGTTTCCTTCATGCGGTCGTTGCCGTCCTCGTCCGTGAAGTTTGTAATGACGGGAATTTTCTTGTAGGCACTTTCTTCCCGTTTCACCTTTTCGGCATCCACCACAATCTCGCAATGAAAAATCTTCTGCTCGATACGCTCGTTGAAGTTGTCGGATACAGAACCGACAAACATTCCCTGCGTAAGCCCGGAAATCTTACTCGGTGGAATGAGCGCGTCCATCTGCGTGTTGATGGAGGTGGAAACATCCTGCCGGTTGATGGAGATGGACTGCCGTTTCTGCAACACCTTACCGAACCGCTCGGAGAGCGTCTTGGCTGTTTCCCCCACCACCTGACCGGAGAAAATATTGCCGACAGTGTTCATCACCACTTTCGCCTCTTTGTCCCCGTAGTCACGCACTAACTGGCTGAAATCCTGAAAGCCCAGACACACGGCAACCTTGTTGCTTCGGGCGGTAGCTATAAGATTGTCCAACCCTTTGAAGTATATTGTGGGCAACTCGTCGATGATGACCGATGACTTCAGCATCCCCTTCTTGTTGATGAGCTTCACGATACGGGAATTATACAGACCGAGTGCCGCACCGTAGATATTCTGACGGTCGGGATTGTTACCCACGCAGAGGATTTTCGGCTCTTCGGGATTGTTGATGTCCAGCGTAAACTCGCTGTCTGACATCACCCAGTAGAGCTGCGGTGAAATCATCCTCGAAAGCGGGATTTTTGCCGACGCTATCTGACCCATGAGCTGCTCCGCAGCCCCTCCAAGCCACGCATCCATGAACGGCGAAAGGTAGTTCTCCAGCTCCGGATAAGAGGTCAGTATCGGAAATATATCCTCGTAACGGCGGTTCAGAAACTCGATAGCATGGGGAAACGTGCAAAACTTCCCGTTCTGATAGATTTTGAGATACCAGATAATACTGGCAAACAGAATGATAGGTGACTCCACGAAGAAGTCGCCCTGCTTTTGCACCCACGTTTTATTGAGGTTGAGCATTATTGTGTAGGCACTCTCATAGGCATCCGTAATATCTTCCATAAAATCCGGGTGAATGGGATTGCACCGATGAGAGCGTCGCGGGTCGTCGAAGTTGATCACATAGAACTTCGGCTTTACCTTGTAGCCGTCCGGGTGGTTCAGCAAATGGTTGTAGGCAATAGTAGATAGGTCGGGATACTTGAAATCGTAGATGTATTGACTAAAGCCCTTTTCAATCTGTTGCTTGATAAAATTGTTTACCACGGCATAGGACTTGCCGCTGCCAGGCGTACCCAACACGATGGACGCACGGAAGGGATTAACTACATTGATCCAACCGTTGTTCCAGCGTTTCCTGTAATAGAAACGTGTCGGCAGATTGACCGAATACTCGCTTTCGATAAGCCTCGTTTCCTGCATGAAACTCTCGTTCTCGTTGTTGAAAACATCCTCCATCAAATTGTGTTTCAACAGGCGGCTCATCCACAGACCACCCATCAACAGGCAGACATAGCCCGTTCCAATGGTAAGGACATACAGTCCCGTCACCGCTTCAAGCGGCAGCGGCAGGGGCAGCAACCACCAGTTCAGGAAAAACAGCACGAACCCGACGGCAAATGCTGTCCAGATTCTCCCCCAAGTGATTTTCTCACCCTTGACACCCTTCGTACCCAGACAGGACAAGGCAAGCAAAAGGACGGAAAACAGCTTCGTGTAGAGAATGGAATGGAACAGCCCCGCCGTGCGGTCGAAGTTCAGAAGGATTTTGTCCACCACGCCGATGTTCACGCCCCACAGCCGGATGGCTTCGTAGCAGAACCAGTACACGTTCATGACCACTAAAATGATACTCACGGCACGCAGAAAATCCATGATTTTCGCCAATGCCCTCAAATCGTCTTCTTGTTGTGACATACATTGATTTTTTAATTGTTGATACTCTGATTACATACCCAAGCCCTTGCGTTTTTTCTTCTTTTTGCGCTTCATCGCCCGGATGAAAGCCTCTTCCTCGGCATCTACCGCCGGACCTTCGGGAGTGAGCAAGCCCATACCGCCCGATATATCTTCACTGTCGTAGGCGGTCTGCCCGTGTGCCTTGTCCGCAGCATCCACAGGGATGGATAGCGGTATCGGCGGTTGTCCGGCGTATGGCAGGGTGAAGTGTTCCTGCAAGGCATTCGCCGAAAGCTCCTTACCCATGCGCGAACCGTTCAGCACGCATCCCGTGCGGTGGTCGATGAAGGTAGCCCCATAGATGCGCCCTTCCTCTGTGTAGCGCAGTACGGTGTCGATGCCCTTCTCTTTGAGTTGGGATACAAATTTGTCCTTGTCATAAGTGCCTTGCAGCACGGAAAGGACGGTGCGTTTCGTCATGTCTGCCAGTTTCCTATCCTTGATTTCCGATTTGGAACGGACAAACTTCTTCTGTACGGCTTCATAGCCTGCGGACTTCCCGAAAAGCGAGGATTTGAACGGGTTGCCCACCTTGTTACCCTTGTCGTCCGTGACGGAATAGACCAGCCCGTGATACTCCCGTCCGCGCACGTTGCCCCTCGCTTCCTCCACCGTCATATTATATAAGGAAAGGAGCGCACGGTATTCGCCCATCGTCTGGAAACGGTACTGCCCATTCAGAGCCTTCACGGTGTTGCCTACCTGCTTCTTCACATCACCTGCCGATGCGGCCACCTTGCGCAACGGATTATCCAATCTCTGATTTTTACGTTCTGCCGGATGCAATCCGTACTTCTGTTCCAGTTCCCTGCGGATACGGTCGCTGCGGCGGTAGAGAAAATCCCGGTTGAGCCTTTTCCCGTTCTCGTCCACGTTGACCGTCACGATGTGCAGGTGGTGGCGGTCGATGTCCTCGTGCTTGAATACAAGATAAGGCTGGTTTCCGAAACCGAGTTTTTCCAGATACTCGCGGGCGATATTCTGCAACTCAATATCGGTCAGCACATCCTCCGGGTGCGGGTTGAGAGAGATATGCACCACCGGCTTCTCGATCTTCATCTGCGGTGGCAGGAAGGTGAGAAAACCCTCCATCGCCTTGCCTATGTCCACCGTTCCCGAACCGTCATTGTAGATGCGGTTGGTGGTGAGAAGCCGCCCCTGCGCCTCGTTAATCTTCTCCCCGTTGTAGGCAATCGCGCCGTACAACGAACTTCCTACACTGATTTTTGCGACCATTTTGCCTCCATTTCCCTTGAAAGTTCCACAATCCGGCGGCTCAGTTTCACGAGTTCGACGGTGTGTTGCTCTAATTTGTAGAGCAACGCCATCGCCTTTTTCTCTGAAAAATGCAGCCTCAGTTCCTTCACGACTTGGTTGTAATTCGTACCCACGGCACGGAATTGTGCATGAAAATCCGACAGTTTGGTGTAATAGTCCACCAACGTCTTGTCCACCTTCAGCACCTTGAACGGTTGCCCGAAGAAGTGCGCTTTGAGGAAAACAGACCGTGCATAGACACCCGATTTTCCGAACATGGCGAGGAAACGGTTGTGTTCCTCCTCGTTGAAACGGACGGTGTACCGGTACACCGCCGGATCAAGTTTGGGATTTCTCCCTGATTTGCTTTTCCTTTTCTCTTTCATATTACTTTGGATTTAGCGGATTGACGGCATAAGCCGCCGCTTCGGATTACAGCACCGCAGTTCTGAAAGGCTTCCCGACTTCGGAGGGAAAGCCCGCCCCCTGCAAGGGCAAGTGCTTTTCGTGGCTGCTCAAAATATTTTGAGCGGCTGAAAAGACATCTTGCTATGTTCAGGTGAACATAAAAATCCGTCAGGGGACGGATTGGGAAAATACCTTTCAGGACTCCGGGCCGCGCGTCATCGGCGAACCCTGCTGTCCGGGTGCAAAGTTACGCCCTTAAAGCGGTATCGGACAGATGCTTGACCCGGTCAATGACTGCCAACCGGCGCAACGTGCCGCCACTTGCCGGAGAAGTGATACAGGTTCCAAAATATACTTGTTTATTTGCAGCATGATTCAAGAAACGAACGATTTGAAGATATGATAAACGGAACATTCAAATACCCGGAAATCCGCTTCTTCGGATACTTGCCGAAACGGATACCCGAACCGTCGGAAACCCGGTTCTCCGACAATTCGGTGACGTATGGATTCAATGACTTCATGACGCAATGTCGTCAATCACCATTTGTCCGACGCACCGCTTCACCACAGAACCGGATACGCGACGACCCGCCTGCGTGTGTAGTCACGGAAGCGGATGGTGCGACAGCCAAATCCGTATGGAAACAGAAAAACAAATCATCAACAATTAAAATAAATGGAACTATGAGTAAGGAAATCTTCGTTGCATTCGCAACACAGAAAGGTGGCATCGGCAAATCCACTGTCACGGCACTTGCCGCCAGCTACCTGCACAACGTGAAAGGCTACAATGTCGCCGTCGTGGACTGCGACGACCCGCAGCACAGCATCCACGGGCTGCGCGAACACGAAATGGGGCTTATCGACAGCAGCACCTACTTCAAGGCTCTCGCTTGCGACCATTTCCGCCGGATCAAAAAGAACGCCTACACCATCGTCAAAAGCAATGCGGTGAACGCCCTCGACGATGCCGAGAGGATGATTGCCACTGAGGACGTGAAACCCGACGTGGTGTTCTTCGACATGCCCGGCACACTCCGAAGCAACGGCGTGATAAAGACGCTCTCGCAGATGGACTACATTTTCACTCCGCTGAGTGCCGACCGCTTTGTCGTGGAGAGTACCCTGAAATTCGTCACGATGTTCCGCGACAGGCTGATGACTACCGGACAGGCGAAAACAAAGGGGCTGCATCTGTTCTGGACGATGGTGGACGGCAGGGAGAGGAACGACTTGTACGGCATCTACGAGGAAGTGATAGCCGAAATGGGCTTTCCGGTACTTTCCACCCGCTTGCCCGACAGCAAGAAGTTCCGCCGTGACCTTTCGGAAGAGCGCAAGAGCGTTTTCCGCTCCACCATCTTCCCGATGGACACGGCACTGCTGAAAGGGAGTGGCATCCGGGAGTTTTCCGAAGAGATAAGCGACATCATCAGACCGCAGTGAGCATGGGCAGCAGGAAAGTGAACACGGAAGGCATCGACGAGGAACTGCTGTTAGCCTCCATCGGGCGGCGCACACAGGACGGGACACTGCGCCCCGCACAGGAAGTACCCGCAGCTGCACCGACCGAAGAGGACACCGCCGCACCGGAACCATCTCCTGTGCAACCCGTAACACGGGAAAAAGCGCAGAGGGAAAGTGGACGCCGGAAAAGGCAGGACGAGGACTACAACGAGCTATTCCTGCGCCGCAACGAGATAAAGACCCGCCAATGTGTCTATATCAGCCGTGACGTCCACGGCAAGATCCTCAGAATCGTGAACGACATCGCCGGAGGGGAAATCTCAGTAGGCGGATATGTGGATACCGTGCTGCGCCAGCATCTGGAACAGCACAAGGAGAGAATCAACGAACTGTACAAGAAACAACGTGAAGATCTGATTTGAAAATGGAAAAAGAAATGACACCGAATGAAAAAAGACCACAGCAAGACTGCGGAGGTATGTTTACCCAAGTGCAGGCGAGTGTGGAAATACTGTCGCCTGTCCCGGTAAGCGGCAAATGCAGTGAGAAGGACTATGAACGCCTGTTCATCCGCGACCCGGAAGTAAAGGCACGTGAGGGGAAGATGGCGTATGTGCGCCCGGAGTACCACGAGCGTATCATGCGTATCACCCGTGTAATCGGGCATGACCGGCTTACGCTGTCCGCTTACATCGACCATGTGCTGACGCACCACTTCAACCAGTGCGAAGATGCGATAAAGAGCCTTTATGCCCGAAATTACAATTCAGTATTCTAACCAAAAACGGAAGGATATGAATTACACAATCAGCATGACAGACATTCTGCTGGCGGTATCGGTCGGCTGCAACCTCTGGTTCCTGTTCCTGCTCCTTTACGAGCGCATCATGGACACGCGGATTGTCCGCTTCTTCAAGGGCATTGTCGGATTATGGCGGTCACTGGACGGGAATGAGGCTAAACGCATAGCGGCACACGAGGAAGTCCCTGCGGAAAAGGCGGACATCATCGGCAAGAGCCGTTTCAGGATGGCATCCACCCGGACAACCGCTGCCATACCGACGCAAGAAGCCGCCACTATTGAAAAAGGCATTGAGCTGTCGGAGGAAGAGGCTACTTTTGACGACGGAAAAACGGGAAACGCATCCCGCCCGGCACAAGTCCCGGAGGAAAAACTCGATGAGACCTTCACGAGCATACCGCCGGAGGAACTGGGATACGGGGACGACGAACCGGAAGAGGACGCCTCGGACACGCCACGGGCTTCGGGCAGCAGCTTTGACGAGATTGACGACGCCTGCAAGACCGCCAAAAACCCGGACGCGACACAGGCGGAACGTGAAAAGGCGGCTAAGGTGTTCACCGACATGGAGGGCACGGAGTTGTACGAGAAAATGATGGAAGGCTCTTCGGAGATAGGCATCCGCATCAAGGGGCTTATCGAGATTCGGCTGAAGAAATCTGAAAAGGAGTTCGTCGTGCCGGACAACATCGAGGAGTTCGACATTCGCAACTATGTATGACAACAATAAAAGAAATGAACATGAAAGAATGACATCAACCCACGCGGCGAGGAAACGCAAGGCGCATCCCCATCCGCAACGGACACGCCCACGTCCGTGGAAACAAACGGGCATCCACTAAAACCAAAGTAAAGAAACAAAGTATCAACCGCCCGACAAAGGACCATCCACCCTTTTGACGGCAAAAAACAAGAACAGTTTATGAACAAGAACATCTTGAAAAACAGAAAAGCAATCCTCTCCGCGGCACTTGTCATCGCCGCAACCGCCTCCGCTTTCGCGCAGGGAAACGGCATCGCGGGCATCAACGAAGCCACCTCTATGGTGAGTTCTTATTTCGACCCCGGAACTAAACTGATATACGCCATCGGTGCAGTCGTCGGGCTTATCGGGGGCGTAAAAGTGTACGGCAAGTTTTCATCGGGCGACCCCGACACCAGCAAGACAGCCGCCTCGTGGTTCGGCGCGTGCATCTTCCTGATTGTTGCCGCCACCATCCTGCGCTCATTCTTCCTTTAATAAATAATGTATGGCTGAATACCCAATCAACAAGGGTATCGGCCGTCCGGTAGAGTTCAAGGGCTTGAAGGCACAGTACCTCTTCATCTTCTGCGGAGGTCTGCTGGCTCTCTTCGTCCTGTTCGTCATCCTCTACATGGTCGGTATCGACCAGTGGATATGTATCGGCTTCGGCGCGGCATCGTCCTCCCTCCTTGTATGGCAGACCTTCGCGCTGAACGCCCGGTACGGTGAACACGGGCTGATGAAATTAGGAGCGGCACGGAGCCATCCCCGATACCTTATCAACCGGCGGCGGATAACCCGTCTGTTCAAACGACAACGAAAGGAAGAAAGACAATGAGGAATACATCGAAAATGACAACACTGGAAAACAGGTTCCCACTTTTAGCGGTGGAGCATGGCTGCATCATCTCAAAGGACGCCGACATCACGGTGGCTTTCGAGGTGGAACTACCGGAACTTTACACCGTGACGGGTGCGGAGTACGAGGCGATACACAGTTGCTGGTGCAAGGCTATCAAGGTGCTGCCGGACTACTCCGTCGTCCACAAACAGGACTGGTTCATCAAGGAACGCTACAAACCGGAGCTTCAGAAGGACGACATGAGCTTTTTAAGCCGCTCTTTCGAGCGTCACTTCAACGAGCGTCCGTACCTGAAACACACCTGCTACCTCTACCTGACCAAGACAACAAAGGAGCGTAACCGGATGCAGAGCAATTTCAGCACGCTGTGCCGGGGACATATCATCCCGAAGGAGCTGGACAGGGAAACCACGACCAAGTTCTTGGAAGCCTGCGAACAGTTCGAGCGCATCATGAACGACAGCGGGCTTGTCAGGCTGCGCCGCCTCTCCACCGATGAGATTGTGGGTACTGAGGGAAAGACGGGACTTATTGAACGCTACTTCTCGCTCATGCCGGAAGGTGACACCACCTTGCAGGACATCGAGCTTTCGGCAAGGGAGATGCGCATCGGCGACAACCGCCTGTGTCTGCACACCCTCTCCGACGCGGAAGACCTGCCGGGCAAGGTGGCTACCGACACCCGTTACGAGAAGCTCTCCACCGACCGGAGTGACTGCCGACTGTCATTCGCCTCCCCGGTGGGGCTTCTGCTCTCCTGCAACCATATCTACAACCAGTATGTGCTGATAGACAACAGTGAGGAAACCTTGCAGAAGTTCGAGAAGTCCGCCCGTAACATGCAGTCGCTATCTCGCTATTCAAGGAGCAACAGCATCAACCGCGAGTGGATAGACCAATACCTGAACGAAGCCCATTCCTACGGACTGACCTCGGTACGGGCACACTTCAACGTCATGGCGTGGAGCGACGATGCGGAGGAACTGAAGCATATCAAGAACGACGTGGGCAGCCAGTTGGCAAGCATGGAATGCGTGCCGCGCCACAACACCATCGACTGCCCGACACTCTACTGGGCGGCGATACCCGGCAATGCGGCGGACTTCCCGGCGGAAGAGAGTTTCCACACCTTCATCGAACAGGCGGTGTGCCTGTTCACAGAGGAAACCAACTACCGCAGCTCGCTCTCGCCCTTCGGCATCAAGATGGTGGACAGGCTCACGGGAAAACCGCTGCACCTTGACATCTCCGACCTGCCCATGAAGCGAGGTATCACGACCAACCGCAACAAGTTCGTGCTGGGTCCTTCGGGCAGCGGCAAGTCTTTCTTCATGAACCACCTCGTGCGCCAATATTATGAGCAAGGCGCACATGTGGTATTGGTGGACACGGGAAACTCCTATCAGGGCTTGTGCGGCATGATCCGACGCAAGACAGGCGGAGCGGACGGTGTGTATTTCACCTACACGGAAGATAAGCCCATCAGCTTCAACCCGTTCTACACCGACGATTACATCTTCGACGTGGAGAAGAAGGACAGCATCAAGACCCTGTTGCTGACGCTCTGGAAGTCGGAGGACGACAAGGTGACAAAGACGGAGAGCGGCGAGCTGGGCAGTGCCGTGAGTGCCTATATTGAGCGCATCCAATCCGACCGTAGCATCGTGCCGTCGTTCAACACCTTCTACGAGTATATGCGTGACGACTACCGCAAGGAACTGGCACAGCGTGACATCAAGGTGGAGAAGTCCGACTTCAACATCGACAACATGCTCACCACCATGCGGCAGTATTACCGGGGCGGGCGTTACGATTTCCTGCTCAACTCCACGGAGAACATCGACCTGCTCGGCAAGCGGTTCATCGTCTTCGAGATAGATTCGATTAAAGAAAACCGCGAACTGTTCCCCGTCGTGACCATCATCATCATGGAAGCCTTCATCAACAAGATGCGGCGGCTGAAAGGCGTGCGGAAACAGCTTATCGTGGAAGAGGCTTGGAAGGCCCTCTCATCGGCGAACATGGCTGAATATCTGCGCTATATGTATAAGACGGTCAGAAAATATTACGGCGAGGCAATCGTGGTGACGCAGGAGGTGGACGACATTATCAGTTCTCCGGTGGTCAAAGAGAGCATTATCAACAACTCGGATTGTAAAATCCTGCTTGACCAAAGGAAATATATGAACAAGTTCGACCAGATACAGGCGTTGCTCGGACTGACGGAAAAGGAGAAGTCGCAGATACTCTCCATCAACATGGCGAACAACCCTTCACGGCTCTACAAGGAGGTGTGGATAGGCTTGGGCGGCACGCAGTCGGCGGTCTATGCCACGGAGGTCAGCGCGGAAGAGTATCTGGCGTACACCACCGAGGAAACGGAAAAAGTGGAGGTTTACCGTCTGGCGGAGAAGCTGGGCGACGACATCGAAGCCGCCATCCGGCAGCTTGCCGAAAGGCGGAGAAACAAGGAATAACTAAAAAACAGAATGTATCAACCAAAAAAGAAAAACGCGTATGAATTTACCAAAAGTGAAAATGCTGCAAGTCAGCAAGTGCCTTATCGGATTGGCGGTCATGATGCTGCAATCCTGCGACGTGGCCGACAACCGCCGCGACATGCTGTGCGGGAACTGGGAGAGCGTGGAGGGAAAACCTGACGTGCTTATCTACAAGGAGGGCGAAGCCTACAAAGTGACGGTGTTCCGTCGTAGCGGTCTGCGCCGCAAGCTCAAGCCGGAAACCTATCTCTTGCAGGAGGAGAACGGCAACCTGTTCATGAACACCGGCTTCCGCATCGACGTGTCCTACAACGAGGCCACGGATGTGCTGACTTTCTCGCCAAACGGGGACTATGTGCGGGTGAAGCCGCAGCCGGGACATCCGACCGAAGAATAACAACCACTAAAATCCAAAGTAACATGAGAACAAGAATAACAATGATTATCTGCCTGTGCCTGCTTTTCGCGGGCAGGGCAAGCGCACAGTGGGTCGTAAGCGATCCGGGCAATCTAGCGCAGGGCATCATCAATGCCTCCAAAAACATCATCCATACCTCCAAGACCGCCACGAACATGGTGAGCAACTTTCAGGAGACGGTGAAAATCTATCAGCAGGGCAAGAAGTATTACGATGCCCTCAAATCGGTGAACAATCTGGTCAAGGACGCCCGCAAGGTGCAGCAGACCATCCTGATGGTGGGCGACATCACAGACATCTATGTGAACAGTTTCCAACGGATGCTCCGTGACGGGAATTTCAGACCCGAAGAGCTTTCCGCAATCGCTTTCGGCTACACGAAACTGCTGGAGGAAAGCAACGAAGTGTTGACGGAACTCAGGAACGTGGTGAACATCACCACGCTCTCCATGACCGACAAGGAGCGCATGGACGTGGTGGAACGCTGCCACTCGAAGATGAAGCGTTACCGCAACCTCGTGAGCTACTACACGAACAAGAACATCTCCGTGAGTTACCTGCGTGCGAAAAAGAAGAACGACCTCGACCGCATCATGGGGCTGTACGGGAACATGAACGAAAGATACTGGTAGCCTATGAAGTTCGACAACCTTCATCAGATTTTACGTTCACTTTATGAGCAGATGATGCCGCTGTGTGGGGACATGGCTGGTGTGGCGAAAGGCATCGCCGGGCTGGGTGCGCTGTTCTACGTCGCCTACCGGGTATGGCAGTCGCTGGCGAGAGCTGAACCGATAGACGTATTCCCGATGCTCCGTCCTTTTGCCATCGGTCTGTGCATCATGTTCTTCCCGACTGTGGTGCTGGGCACGATAAACAGCATCCTCTCACCCGTCGTACAGGGCACGGCAAAGATGCTGGAGGCGGAAACGCTGGACATGAACCGATACCGGGAGCAGAAGGACAAACTGGAATACGAGGCGATGGTACGCAACCCCGAAACCGCCTACCTCGTGTCCAACGAGGAATTTGACAAGCAACTGGAGGAACTCGGCTGGTCGCCCTCCGACATGGTGACGATGGCGGGAATGTATATCGACCGGGGAATGTACAACATGAAGAAGAGCATCCGCGACTTCTTCCGCGAGATACTCGAACTGCTGTTCCAAGCCGCCGCCCTCGTGATAGACACCGTCCGCACCTTCTTTCTCGTGGTGCTGGCGATTCTCGGTCCGATAGCCTTCGCCCTGTCGGTATGGGACGGTTTCCAAAACACGCTCACGCAGTGGATATGCCGCTATATACAGGTCTATCTGTGGCTACCGGTATCGGACATGTTCAGCACCATACTGGCGAAGATACAGGTTCTGATGCTGCAAAACGACATCGAGCGGATGCAGGCAGACCCGAACTTCTCGCTGGATTCGAGCGACGGGGTGTATATCGTATTCCTCTGCATCGGCATCATCGGCTACTTTACCATTCCCACCGTTGCGGGCTGGATTATCCAAGCCGGAGGCATGGGCGGTTACGGTCGCAACGTGAACCAGATGGCGGGACGAGCCGGAAGCATGGCGGGCAGCGTGGCGGGTGCAGCCGCAGGAAACGCAGTCGGACGTGTCGGCAAATTGCTGAAATAATCAATGTGCAATCATAAATTGGAAAATATAAATGGAATTCAAATCACTTAGAAACATCGAATCGTCGTTCAGGCAGATACGCCTGTTCGGTATCGTCTTCCTCTCGCTGTGCGCCGTGGTGACGGTGTGGAGCGTGTGGAACTCCTACCGTTTCGCAGAGAAGCAACGGGAGAAAATCTATGTGCTGGACAACGGCAAGAGCCTGATGCTCGCCTTGTCTCAGGATTTGTCGCAGAACCGCCCGGCGGAGGCACGGGAACATGTGCGCCGTTTCCACGAGATGTTCTTCACGCTATCACCTGAAAAAAGCGCGATTGAACACAACGTGAAACGTGCCTTGCTGCTGGCGGACAAGAGCGTGTACCACTATTATTCGGACTTCGCGGAGAAGGGGTACTACAACCGCATCATCGCCGGGAACATCAACCAAGTGCTGAAGGTGGACAGCGTGGTGTGCGACTTCAACGCCTATCCCTACCGTGCCGTGACCTACGCCACACAGAAAATCATCCGGCAGAGCAACGTCACCGAGCGCAGCCTCGTGACCACCTGCCGCCTGCTGAACGCATCGCGGTCGGATGACAACCCGAACGGTTTTACCATCGAGGGTTTCACCATCATTGAGAACAAGGATTTACAGACTATCAAACGGTAACAGGACATGAAAAGTATCAGAAAATCAATGTGGGGCATGTATTGGAAACTCCACGACAAACGGAAACGCTTGGCGGCAAGTCTCAAAGGGTATCTGGACGGCTTGCCGCCGGAAACACGCCGCCGCATCGTGCTGGGGATGTTCGCCGCCTTCGCGGTGCTTGCCCTTTACACCTTCGGCAGAGCCGTCTATGACATCGGCAGGAACGACGGCTCACATATGGAAACGGGACACGCCGGACGGGTGGAACTGCCGACCCCGGCGGAAACAGGCAATCACTTAACACCTTATTTATATGGAACAGACAAAGAATGAACCGACGAAAGAGAACAAAGCTGCTCCCGAAACGGGGAAACCGAAAAAGGAGCGCGAACCGCTGACAGAGGCGCAACGGCTGAAACGGCAGAAGATGATCGTGCTGCCCGCTATGGTGTTGGTGTTCATCGGGGCGATGTGGCTGATATTCGCCCCGTCCTCCGGCAAGGAGCAACCGCCGGGAACGGACGGATACAACACCGAGATGCCCGACGCTGACAAGGCGAACCGGCAGATTATCGGCGACAAGCTGAAAGCCTACGAGCATGGGGAGATGGAAGAGCGTCAGGAGAGCCGCAACCGTGCCATCGGGCAGCTGGGCGACATGTTCGACCGCGAGATAGCGGGAACGGAGAACGGAGTGGACTTCGACCTCGCCAATCCGGGCGGCAAGGAAGAAAGGGCAAAGCCAGCCACGCCGCAGACCATCCAGTCCTCCGCAGCCGCCTACCGTGACCTGAACGCCACGCTCGGAAACTTCTACGACCAGCCGAAAAACGACAATGCGGAGATGGACGAATTGTTGGAGCGCATCGCATCGCTGGAGTCGGAACTGGAAAGCGAGAGGGGCAAGGCTTCCTCTATGGACGAGCAGGTGGCTCTTATGGAGAAGTCCTACGAGCTGGCGGCAAAGTACATGGGCGGTCAGAACGGAGGACAGCCATCGGCGGAACAGAGGGCAGAGCCAACTACCGTGCAGAAAGGGAAGAAGAACAAGGCAATGCCTATCAGACAGGTGGAGCATCAAGTAGTTTCTTCACTCTCACAGCCTATGAGTAACGCGGAGTTTGTCGCCGCCTTATCGCAGGAACGCAACCGGGGTTTCAACACGGCTGTCGGCACGGCGGAGGTATTGGACAGGAACACCATACCGGCGTGCGTGCATGGGGCGCAGAGCGTGACGGACGGGCAGACGGTAAGGCTGCGCCTGCTGGAGCCTATGGCGGTGGCAGGCAGGACAATACCCCGGGGTGCGGTGGTGGTCGGCACGGGCAAGATACAGGGTGAGCGGCTCGACATCGAGATTACCTCGCTGGAATACGACGGCACGATTATCCCCGTGGAGCTTGCGGTCTATGACACGGACGGACAGCCCGGCATCTTCATCCCGAACTCGATGGAGATGAACGCCGTCCGGGAGGTCGCCGCCAACATGGGCGGCTCGCTGGGAAGCAGCATCAACATCTCCACCAATGCCGGGGCGCAGCTCGCCTCCGACTTGGGCAAGGGGCTGATACAAGGCACGAGCCAGTACATCGCCAAAAAGATGCGAACCGTCAAGGTGCATCTGAAAGCCGGGTACAGGGTCATGCTTTACCAAGAAAAATATTGAAAACAATAAAAATTACCACTAAAATCCAAAAGTAATGAGAAAAGTAATCATCATGTTTGCCCTCGCTATGGGCATCATAACTGCCAACGCGCAGGAGAATGTAACCGTTGAAACGACCAACGGAAGTGAACAACCGACCTTGACGAAGGAGGTCTATCCGCAGAAGGAGGCGGACGGCGACCTATATCACGGGCTGTCACGCAAGCTGACCTTCGACCGCATGATACCGCCGCACGGTCTGGAAGTGACCTACGACAAGACCGTCCACGTCATTTTTCCGGCGGAGGTGCGCTATGTCGATTTAGGCTCGCCCGACCTGATTGCCGGGAAAGCCGACGGAGCGGAGAACATCATCCGTGTGAAGGCTACCGTAAGGAATTTTCCCAACGAAACGAATATGTCCGTCATCACGGAGGACGGCAGTTTCTACACCTTCAACGTGAAGTACGCCGCCGAACCGCTGTTGCTCAACGTGGAGATGTGCGACTTCATCCATGACGGCAGCACGGTGAACCGCCCGAACAACGCGCAGGAAATCTATCTGAAAGAGCTGGGCAGCGAAAGCCCGATGCTGGTGCGCCTTATCATGAAGTCCATCCACAAACAGAACAAGCGCGAGGTGAAGCATATCGGCTGCAAGCGTTTCGGCATCCAATACCTGTTGAAAGGCATCTACACGCACAACGGCTTGCTTTATTTCCACACGGAGATAAAGAACCAGAGCAACGTGCCTTTCGATGTGGACTACATCACTTGGAAAATCGTGGACAAGAAGGTTGCGAAGCGTACTGCCGTGCAGGAGCAGATTATTCTGCCGCTCCGCGCGCAGAACTACGCCACCCTCGTGCCGGGCAAAAAGAGCGAGCGCACGGTCTTCACGATGGCGAAGTTCACCATCCCCGATGACAAGTGCCTCGTGGTGGAATTGAACGAGAAGAACGGCGGCCGTCACCAGTCCTTCGTGATTGAGAACGAGGATTTGGTACGCGCGGGTACCATCAACGAACTTCAAGTACGCTGACCATGAGAAAGTACATCGCAATAATCATCGCGTCGCTTGCCCTTTTTACAGGGCAGGCGCACGCCCAGCGGTGTCTGCCGAAGATGCAGGGCATCGAGGTGAGGGCGGACATGGCGGACGGCTTCAATCTCGGCGGCAAGGACGGCGGGTACAGCTTCGGGGCGGCTCTCTCCACCTACACGAAGAAGGGGAACAAGTGGGTGTTCGGTGGCGAATACCTGTTGAAGAACAATCCCTACAAGGACACCAAGATACCCGTGGCGCAGTTCACGGCGGAGGGCGGCTATTACTTCAAGATACTGTCGGACGCCCGAAAGATTGTTTTCGTCTATGCCGGGGCTTCGGCTCTCGCCGGATATGAGGCGGTAAATTGGGGGAAGAAGGTGCTGCATGACGGCTCCACGCTGCACGACCGGGACGCCTTCATCTACGGCGGTGCGCTGACGCTCGATGTGGAGTGTTACGTGGCAGACCGTATCGCCCTGCTTGCCAACCTGCGGGAGCGTTGCCTTTGGGGTGGCGACACACGGAAGTTCCACACGCAGTTCGGGGTCGGTATCAAGTTCATCATCAACTGACACGGGCATGGAAAGGACGGAAATAGATGCTGTCAGAAGGATGCCGCTTGCGGATTTTCTCGCACGGCTGGGGCATGAGCCTGTCAGAAGGAGCGGTAACGAGCTGTGGTATCTTGCCCCGTACAGGGGCGAGCGCACATCCTCTTTCCGTGTGAACGTGGCGAAACAGCTCTGGTACGACTTCGGTTTGGGCAAGGGCGGCGACATCTTCACGCTTGCCGGGGAGTTTCTGCAAAGCGATGACTTCATGAAGCAAGCGAAGTTCATAGCGGAAGCCGCCAATATGACGGTTGCCGGATGGGAAAAGCCCGTCTATCTCTCGAAGCCGACCGAATCCGTTTTTGAGGATGTGGAGGTCGCTCCGCTGCTCCGCTCACTGCTGACGGAGTATTTAGAGGAACGGGGCATCCCTTACGCCATCGCATCCCGTCACTGCTGCCGCTTGAACTACGGTGTGCGTGGGAAACGGTATTTTGCCGTTGGCTTTCCGAACATGGCAGGTGGCTATGAAGTCAGAAGCCGATATTTCAAGGGTTGCATACCTCCGAAGTCTGTATCACTGGTAAAGGCGAATGACATCCCGGCTGACGAGTGCCTCGTGTTCGAGGGCTTCATGGACTTTCTCTCTGCCGTGACGCTTGGTGTAACCGGTAACGCTGACTGTCTTGTGCTGAACTCAGTCGCCAACGTGGAGAAGGCGGCGGGATTGCTGGACGGATACGGGCGCATCGGCTGCTTCCTCGACCGTGACGAAGCCGGACGGCGGACGCTTGCCGCACTTACCATGCGATACGGGGAACGTGTCACCGACCGTTCCTCCCTCTATGACGGTTGCAAGGACTTGAACGAGTACCTGCAACTGACAACGAAAAAACAGAAAAACAACCATCTAAAAATCGAAGAACAATGAACATACTGAACAACAGAAACAAGAGAACATCAATATTCAAGGCAGTGGCGTTATGCCTGATAGCCGCCATGTCATTCACCCTCGTGTCATGTGACGATGACATGGACATCCAGCAGTCCTATCCCTTCACGGTGGAGGTCATGCCCGTGCCGAACAAGGTAGTAAAGGGGCAGACAGTGGAAATCCGCTGTGAACTGAAAAAGGAGGGCGACTTTTCGGGTACGCTCTATACCATCCGCTATTTCCAGTTCGAGGGGGAAGGCTCGCTCAAAATGGATAACGGCATCACCTTCCTGCCTAACGACCGCTACCTGCTGGAGAACGAAAAATTCCGCCTGTACTACACGGCGGCGGGTGATGAGGCGCATAATTTCATCGTGGTGGTGGAGGATAACTTTAGCAACTCCTACGAACTGGAATTTGACTTCAACAACAGGAATGTAAAGGACGACGATCTTACCATCGTTCCCATCGGCAACTTCAGCCCCTTGTTGAAATGATGCGTGTATTCATGACAATGCTCTGTTCACTTCTGACGGTCTGTTCTGTGTCCGCGCAGATCAGCCGCCAAGAGGGAACGGACGGGCAGGCGGCAATCTACCGACTGCCGCTTATGGAACGTGCTTTTTTATGCTGCCGCTACTTTGAAGGCTGGCACTCAGAAAAACACTACCCATACGTCGGTTGGGGTCACAAACTTTTGCCAAACGAGAAGTATTCGGCACGAACCATGACAAAACGGGATGCGGATGAACTTTTGCGGAAAGACCTGCGCAAATTTGTCGCCATGTTCCGTAAATTCGGGGTTGATTCGATTTTGCTTGGCACGTTAGCTTACAATGTGGGACCGGCGAAGCTGTTAGGCAGCAAAACAATCCCCAAAAGCACCTTAATCAAGAAGCTGGAAGCTGGTGACAGGAACATCTACCGTGAGTATATAGCCTTCTGCAACTACAAAGGAAAACGCCACGCCATGCTGCTCAAACGGAGAAAGGCGGAGTTTGCGCTGTTGTATATCCCATAAAAGGACTGACAAAACTGGCAAAAGACGTGCCATATTTAACTTGGCACGTCTTTTGCTCTATCACTTGATAGATTATCGTAGGATTTTCTCGTTAATTGACATCGTTGAGCCATTTTTGCCTATCGGTTTCCAAATAACACTTCAAGTTGTAAGTGTTGTGAGAGCAATACAAAACATAGTTATTAACCATAAAAAGTATAGCGAAATTATGAAGAAAGTATTTAGGAAAATTCAGAAAGGAACAACAAAAATGATTGAACGTATCAAATCGTTGGGGGAAATGGAGACGAAGCAGAAATGTGTAGTTCAACGGTTCGAGATTATCATTCCCCTCCACCAAAAAATAACGACCCAATATATAGCCTCCGCAAGTTTTACTTGCGGATTTTTTAGTTATCGCAGATTGGACAAAGGTTTCTTTGCTACTTTCTTTGTCCGCCATCATGCTCACTGAAAGAAAGTAGGGCGGCTCTCGCCGCCCCGCCACTCAAAAGCGTGTGTAAAGTCCCGTCACCATCGTGAACATTTCCTCCAGCATATCAAAATAGATACCCTCGTGTACGGCAATGTCCTTTGTCTTGCACTCAAAGGTCTTTTTGCTGAACGTCCTGCGGTAGAAGCGCATATTGTAGAGGTCTGCCCCTTCGTCATAGATGATGTCAAGGCGGTTGGCACTTGTTTTGTTCCTTGCAAGGCTCATCCGTAAGCCGTTGCCCATATCTATGAAATCACGGCTACCTGTCATGGCGGTGAAGCGTTTTCCGCCTATCTGCTGTAATATCGTCTTGGCTATCATATCTTTTGTTTTTAGGGTTTTAAGTATTGGCGGTGCGGACACCGCCATCCCGTTCAAAATTCTCGCATTTCGGAAATGGGGGTCTGCCGTTGTAGCCACTCTTTCACACATTCCATATTGTACTCGCTCGTGATGACTGCCGTATGGCTGTCGGTGGCGGTGAAACGTGTGCTTTCGTAATCATCTATCCACCCCTTGAGGGTGTCCGTTCCCCACGCTCCGGTATCGTCAAAGATACCGTCCAATGCCGTGATAGGTTCGCTGAACTTGACTATCAGCGTTTGATAGGTCGTGTTCATAGTCTGTCCTCCTTTCCCTTCTTTGCGTTCAGCCACTTGTCCCGTGCGGCTCGGCACTCGTCCAACGTGGGTTTGACACAAGAGAACAATTCTCTGTCTATGGGGTGGCGGTAGTCGTACTGCACAAGTGTCCGCCTGCGTCTTCCGATACCCGATTGGAAACGCTCGTATTTCTCCGTACCTGCTTCCGCGCAGGTGCTTACTCCGTTGATGGTCATTCGTGTTGTCATAATGTTGCTTTTTAGATGGTTAAAAATGTACTGACAGAACTCTGTTCTTCATCACCATTTCGGGGTTGCTTGTGTAGCGTTGGTGCAGGTAGAAATGGTGTGAGCCGAAGCCGTAAAGGAAAAACTTGTCAAGTTCGTGCTTCTCGGCAAACTCCTTTACGCTCTTTCTCAATTCCCCCTCACTCGTTGTGAGAGTGAGGAGGTTCACAAATTCAAGGAACATCGTGGGGATTGCATCATCCCACACACAAATCATACTTTCAATTCTTACTTCCATATCAATGTTGTTTTAGGGGTTATGCTATGCCGCTTTCATCCGCTCACGGATAAGGTTGGCGTTCTTGTTCACAAGGTCTATGATGCGCTCGTGATATTCGGTGTCCTGGTTGTGCTTGCCGTGGCACTGCACCACTTCGAGGGTTCGCAAGTCCACCTCTACGGTTTCAATAATCTCATCGCCAATCCTTGCCGATAGTATGAGGGTGTCGGCTTTCTTGTAGTATCCACTGCCAAACACGCAGATGCCCTGCGTCTTGCCCTCGTTGTAATACTCGTCTATGCTTTCAAGCACCTTGACGATTATTTCCTCGTCCGTGATTACCAAGCCGAAGAATTTGGATTTGTTGGCGATGAAATCCTCCGCATCTTTCTTTCGTTGGAGTTGTCGCTGTTGCTCACGCTCACGCCTTTCAATCTCCCAACGGCGTTGCTCTGCGGCTCTTTCCTTCTCGTGTATGGCTTCAATTTTTCGGGTTGCGTTGTCGTGTGCCGCCATGAAATCTTCGGGACAGATGTTCTTCGGGTTACGGAGGTCTTGACCGAGTTTTTTGAGCATACGCAGATAGTCGCACCACATTGAGAGGTTGTCTATCTGATACTTGTGACGCTTGGCAATCAGATATGATGCCCAACATTCATCGGCAGTACGGGTATTGAAAAGAAAGTGTTTCATGACCTCAATCTCACCGCCTTTCATAAGGGTTTCAATTCTTGGGTCTGAAAGCAAGGCTTTGAAAAGACGCACGGGGGAGATGCCGTGGAAATCGCCCTTGAAGCCGTTACGTCTGAGTTGGGGCAATATCCTCATCTTTGGATATGCACAGCTTCTTGCCACCACATCATCGTATAGGCTGTTGTGCGGTCTTACCTCCATATCGCTGCCTAATGCCCACACATCGCAATAGCAGAAAAGGAAGCCACGGAGCAACGCCATGTCCGTAACCTTGCCGTCGGGTGAAATCCAACGCTGCACGACCTCGTGGCAGTAGAAACGCATCGGTTCGCCTTTCCTGCTCTCGCATCTGACCTGCGCCACGCGGATTACCTGATACCCTTTGCAGGTGGTTATCACGCTGAAATTCTGCGTTTCCTTGTAGATGCGTCTGCGTGTGTCCTGCACTTTGAGTTCGGCATGGCATTTGGGGCAGGTGCAGCCTTCAAGGGTGTCGCATAGTCCGCTGTCGCTGTGCCACTCGTGACCGCAGTCGGAACAGGTGATGTTCCCTTTCTTGGTGCGGTAGCCGATATGCTCAACGCAGTGGCGGTATGCCCAATCTATTTGTGTCGCTGATATGGGGCGAAGGTTGGCGGAAAGTCTTGCCACCTCTTTCTGTATCTTGGTCTTCGGTTTCATAAGCCTAAATCAAATAATGAGGGTTGGGGTTGGTTTTCTTTTCTCGCTGACGGTCTGTGGCGGTTCTGCAACTTGCGGAGTTCCTCCTCTTGGTATTTGCGGACAGCGTTCTGACGTGCCTCCGCCTTTTCCTCTGCCGTGAGTTTCACAACGTGGTTCACAACCACTTGGCAGTCCATCGGTTTGCCCACCTCTATCTCGTTTTCCTCATAGTAGTGGATGGCTTGCCCGAATATCTCTCCGTCCGTGAAACCGTTGCAACCGCTTTTCTGCACATAGTTCAGAATGTGGGTCACGCACTCGTCCATGTTCTTGGCAGGGTTGCGGTACTTCTTTGCAAATAGCGCATCTTCCTCCGCACGCTGTTCCAAGTACATATATATCGTTCTCTTGAAATGGTCTGTTCCTTTCATATCGCTGTCATTTTTAGATTATCTGTTTCAGTATCTCTCTCCAATAGGTCGGCTCTACCTCGCTGAGAAGGAAGTCCATGAAATCCCTCCGTGCGTCCTTGTTCAGTTCGTGGTACAATCTTCGGAAAGTTTCAAAATTGCCGTTGATGTACGTTTCCACCATATACACGAAGATGTTGTCCACCTCGTAATATCTGCACTGCTGCGCTGCCGTCTTGCTGTTTCTTTTTGCCATGTCGGTAAGGGTTAAAGGGTGAATAACCAAAGGATGAAGCCAAAGAAGGCAATGGTGGAAAGGATAGCCACGATTACACCTATCGCCACTCGGAACACTCCGTTTACAATCTCTCTGATGATGCCCCAAAGGATGCCGAACACCCCGAAGGCGGTGCGCATCATCAAGCCGCATATCGCCAACCCGATGTGTTGCGCCATTTGTCTGAAATTTGCCGTTGCCGTCATATCTTCGCTGTTTTTGATTTTTTTGTTTTTAATGCGGATTCAAGAGCTGAGGGAGTTGAGTTTCAAACTATCTTATCTGCCTCTCGTTTATCCGACATTTTTTTTATGCGTCTTTCTGTCGCATCGGTCGTTTTCGTTTCGGGTGCTTGAAAAGGTAGGGATTAGGGAATGCAAGGTTTTTCGGTCAAAATACTACCCGCAGGGCTGGAGATTTTTACCGAAAACAGGAGGCTTGACCTTGCTTTCCCGTCCAATCCCGGAATTACCTTTGCGCCCAGAACGAAAATGACTGACTGATGCGGCTTACTGAAAGGCGCAAAATGGAGGTAAACGAAAACAGAGGCAGATTGTGTAGAAAAAAACTTCAGGGGAAAATCCGTAAAAAAAAGAATCACCAAAAGGAAAAAGACATCACCGGAAGCGTGAAAAGGGCAAACCACAACAAAGGAAGTATGATTGTTTCCGATCCGACGGAACTTGTTCAGCCGGGTGGCAACAATCATTCTTCCCGGTTTGTCCGGCTGTGTGTGGGCGCCTGTTTCATTCATGGGGCAGGCTGACACACTCTGCATTCACTTTCCGCTTCCGGCAAAAGAGACAGCGAAAAAAGAAAAATCATTTGAAAACCCGTAAAAGCATCTCTTGGCATAGGCGCAAAAGAAAGGGGCATTGCTTCATCTGTCTAAACATCGTTTAGGCGTGAGGCAATGCCCTTTTCTCCAGCTATGCGGTAGTCGGCACACGTTTGTTCCAAACTCGTTTTGGGCAATGGTGTGCCGACGGACAATACCGCTTTTACGGAAAATTCTTATGAATGAGGGGATAAAAAACGGGAGTTTATATCAAAATCTCGAATTAAATAGCTACTTTTGCATACGAAGAGTTCTTTGAAGGTTACGCAACGCGCAGAAGGATAATGCAGTAGATAACTAACTAAATCGTAACCTATTACTATCAAGAGCAATTAACCTACGCTCATTTCCAATAAATTACACTCTTTTCGTAACTTCTAATTGCAAAGGTACAAAAAATAGTATGATATTATGTTTTTTTAGCTGAAAACATCATAGCATGTAGACTTTTTCATGTTGCCATGTATTACAAGGCTCGCATTGCAAGTGTCAAAGTGTCACTGGCATAGAAAGCGCCAGCTCCGTGTAATCGGCCTTGGTTTTGTGCGCTTTTACGTTGATGCCGATGTTCAGGCATTTGAGTTTCGTGAAGGTGTAGTGCACACCTATCTGCTCATAATAGGGAGTTTCCACCTTGTTAGCATTGTCACCCAAGGCCCTAAAAAGATAGTATCCCAACGACATGTCAAGTGAGAGGTTATGATAATACACACGATGTTTCCCCGAGACACCCATAGACCACGGACTATGCTTGAGACGCAACCCGTCCCGTTCGTCCAACTGTCTTACCCTGTTGGCATACGATACGAGAAAGACGTCCACGCCAATGCCCGATGCCCATCGCCGCGCGTAGCGCCTCATGAACGATGTTTGCAACGAGTAAGTGGGATAAACCTTGAAGTTCGGCGTGCGGTAATTGGGAGCGCCGGGTGGCGTTCTGAACTGCGTGAGCTGCCAATCTTCGTGCAGCGTCTTGACTCCCACACTGAAAGTGAAGTCCATGAAACTAAAAGGCGTGAAAGGTTGTCGCGCGCATGGTTTTCCGGGGCGGTCCAACTCATCATGACAAGGCTCGTACACCACCCCCACGGATGGGCCCAGAACGTTGACGCCCTTGTTTGGGCGGTTCATCGCGCCGTTACTATGATGGTAAAAATCCACGCCGGCACGCACTCCCCACGCCCTGTCGAGGTAGTAGGTGGCATGCGCGCCCGCGCCAAAATAGATAAGCCATCGCGAGCCGATAAACTCGTTGTCTATGGCATTGTAGGTGTTGTATTTCGATTTGGTATACCCCACCCCCGTTGCCAACGTATAGTCTATCCGCCAATGGGGTGTTCGAAGGATGGCACGCTCAAACATAGCGTAGAGCGTCACGGTATTTCCCAACCGCGAGGTATAATCCACCGGCCGCAACAAACCCCATGCCGCATCTTTCTCACGCCGCATCGTCACACCGTGGTTTAGCGCATATTTCAAACCAACCGAAAGAGCCGGATACCCGAAGTCTTTCGCGTAAGCGTCACTGTCGCCAGGCAAAACTGCATAACGCACCGCCGCGTCAAAGGCAATGGCAAAGTTTCCTCGCAGCCACTTTCGCACATATTGGTCAGCTCCAATAACCCATCCAGGCTGCACGGTCAAGCCCGCGCTCCAATGTTTGCAATCGGTTGTGTCGTTTTCATTGGCACTCACGGATAGCACGGAAAACACGCTCATCAAAAAAAAGGCCATAACTTTCATTGGGCAACAAATTTAAGAAAAAAATCCATCAAAAGCCGTATATGTGCATGGATTTTGTACCATTAATGCATACATACGAACCATACAGCTTATCACTCTCTTCACTTTACATTCCGTTTGGCAAGGCTTGTCACATGTCATCATATATTAAATAAACGCGTTTGTGGTTAAAAAAAACAAACAGAACGCAACAATTTTACTCTTAAGCCGTCTTTTTCATAAATTTGGCTTACCTTATTAGCATAGCGTGACAATAATACAATAGATCATCAAAAATATAAACAGACATGAGAAAAACAGTTTTAATAATGACCATGATGACTGGCGCGCTGCTCATCTCGAGCTGTGCCAGCAAGAAAGACTTGGTGAATTGCCAGAACGAGAACCGAGAGCTTACCGGCAATTACCAAGACGCCAAGGAGCAATTGGCCGCCGCAAAGGCGCGCGTCACCTCTTTGGAGGACCAGTTGGCGCAGCAAAAGAGAGACTACGCCGCGCTGCAACAGAGCCTTGACAAGAGCCTCTCGAACACCACGGACAACAACATCAACATCTCAAAATTGGTGGACCAAATCAACGAGTCGAACCAATACATACGCCATTTGGTGGAGGTGAAAACCAAAAGCGACTCGCTCAACATGGCGCTTACCAACAGATTGACACGCTCTTTGAGTCGCGAGGAAATGAAAGAGGTGGACGTTCGGGTGCTTAAAGGCGTGGTATACATCTCCTTGGCAGACAACATGCTCTACAAGAGCGGCAGCTATGAGATTAACGACAGGGCTGAAGAGACCTTGAGCAAGATTGCCAAGATTATCATGGACTACAAGGACTATGACGTGCTCATCGAGGGCAACACTGACAACGTGCCCATCAACACATCCTCAAAACTGATGCAAAACATACGCAACAACTGGGATCTCTCAGCCCTGCGCGCCTCGTCGGTGGTGCAATACCTCATAGATCATTTCGGCGTGGCTCCCAAACGCCTCACCGCTGGCGGCCGTGGCGAGTTCAACCCGATAGCCTCCAACGACACGGAGATTGGCAAGCAGCGAAACCGCCGCACCCAAATCATCATCACGCCTAAACTTGACCAGTTCATGGACCTTATCGACAAGGCTCCCGAAGAGAAATAATTTAAAATTGGGTTGTCACCGGAGGGTTACAACTTAAACAGCCAAGCAACACGCAGGGGCACTTTGGTTTAAACCAAAGTGCCCCTGTATATTTTAAAGCTAATGGCTTAAGGTTGTCGGCATAGACACGTCGAAGCCCTATGGGGATATCCATTACACACAATTTGGATGGCGCCACGGCTTGGGTCTCGCTTGAGAAACGGCAACGAGAAGCAGGCACACCGCCACCGCCTTGCCTGTTGGCTTTGGAAAAAACGCCTTCTATCGCGGCGCAAATATGGCACAAAGCCCCACCGGTCGAAAAGCCACCGTCTCGCCATTTCGGTACACCAAGGGACACTCCTCGCCCTCAACACTCTGAGCGCATGGCATAGCTACCACCCATCCAACGCATGAGAGCCTTGACAAAGGCACTGGCGGAGCGCAGGCATAAAATGCGGTATAAGGCATACGAGAAGAGCCAAGGAAGACGGCCTTGGCACCAAACCAATGGCTTTCTTGCCTTTTTCTCACTTGTCCACTTTAATCGTGGGTTGATATGGGGCAACATATCGGAACGAGTCCATGCTAATCACGCGACCGTCCCTAAACCCGATGATGATGACATCATAATCGCCAGCCATATTCATGTTTCTGCGATATTCCCACTGTTCCAACCCCTCTTCTGTGAACCTACGGTATTTGGGTTTGCCCCTCATGACCTGGACGACCTCCTCGTATGTTTGGCCGCGGCGCAAATTGCCAACCACTTGTGCCGTGTCTCTCATCGTCAGGATAGAGCATGAGCTAAGCGTCATGACCATGGCAAGCGTCACTACTATGTGTTGAAAAAGATTTTTTCGCATGGTTTATATAGTATTGTTTATTACGCAGACAAAGATATAAAAGACATACCAAACTCAACGGCAGCAATCCCTACAGGATATTAGGGAATACCCTAATAAAAAAGAACTGGTCGCGCCAACGGCTATAACCAACATGAGCAGCGTGTATCGCGGATGATTGGAGCACGACACTCACATGGAAAAATTCGCGACACAATGGGGCGACATGCGAATGTGTCAATATAAAATCACTAAATCAGGGGGTTCATAAACTTGGTGTTCTACAGAAAAAATCATAGCGTAAAACCTTTTTTTGTACCATGGAAAGACAAAAAAAGAAAGTCGAAAATGCGAACAATGCCTAAAGGCTGCGCGAATAAGTGCTAAAGGCGATGCGTTTAGGCAGCATACACTTCACGTTTAAGTTCGAATCGCATGGTAATTGATACCTAATCGGAATAGGTATAGAAAACTTTTTTGCCAAGAAAAACACTCTGGAGAGTATAATCTGGTGGCAATTAACACATTGAGGAAAACTCGCGAAAACAGCGTATTTTGACAGATAGATTTATCATTTGAGAACAAGCCGCTTACGAGCGACCGTTTGTCGGATATTTTCAAAGAGTTATAGGGTAGCCTTGGCGTGTTGTTAGGGGCACAAATCTATGCGTGACGGCGACGCTCACGATACCGTCAAGCCAAAGACAAACCGCTCGTCCTTTAATCTTATCTCGGCGATATTGTAGCGAATAAATCGAGCGAGCTTCTTGATGACCTTAAAACGGCCAAGGCCTGAAAAGCGCTCCACGCGGTTGAGCGTAGCGTCCGGGCGCTGTCGCAACGTATTGGTGAGATGGGGTTCGTCGTCGTTATAGGCCATGACCACGGTTGAGGCCCTGTCCTGTTTCCACATTCCCAAATGTACAGGCGATGCCACAATGCTCTCGTCGGCTACACGAACGTAGGCTATTTGTTGAGCGCGACCTGTTGCAATGGCGTGATTTTTCTCGTTCGCGGCTGGCGTGGCGGCCGCACCTTGAACTTGGCAAAACCCTCGCCATACACGCCTATCACATTGGTCTGGGTGACAAATGCCTTGGGGTCTATCTCATTAATGATTGAGAAAATGACGCCACTCTCCCTGCGCTTGGCCATCACGAACAGCATCTTGACATCGCGCCCGGTATAGAAACCGTGCGCCTCTATGACCGTGGCGCCACGATGTGGATACAGGGCTATACGCGAAGCGATATCCTTGTACTTGTCGGAAATGATAAAAAACTGAACGCTGCGGTGCATGGACTGCACCACTTGGTCTACGCAAAAACTCGTCACCAACAGTACAACATAACCATATATCACTTTCTCCCAATTGTGAAACACCAAATAGGTGGACGATATGATAACAATGTCGATAAGCATGATGACGCGACCAAGGCTGATGTCGCGATACTTGTTGATGATTGCGGCCACGATATCGGTGCCGCCCGTGGAACCCCGGAAAGCCAATCCCATCCCGATGCCCGAACCGCAAAAGATGGCGCCGATAATGCTGGCCATGAAAGGCTGGTCGTGTAGCAGGCTCGATCCGGCCGTGGCCTTTTGCACCACGGTGGTCATCAGCGTAAGGACAATGACACCAAATATGGTCTTGATGCAGAATTTGAAACCCAATATACGCAACGCGATGAGCAGAAGAACGGCATTTACAAAGAAATAGGTGATTTGGACAGGAATGCCCACACCCCAAAACACCACGGAGGCAATACCCGGCACGCCACCCGTGGCAATGCTGTTTGGCAGAAGAAAGATATTCCAACCGATACTGTAAGACAGCATGGCTATGCCAATCATCAAATAATCGCGTATCTCGTTGATAGTCTTTTTCTTATCTAACATCATGACACAAATCTTAAATTATAGTTTATTCGCTGTCGCAAAGTTAGTGATTAATATTGAAATAAAATGCGATTAAGGACTAAACTTGCAATTAAGTATTGTTCTAAAAATTAGGCACGCCAGCCCTCTATTTCGTTCTCGAGGCCAAAACGTTGAGCGACGGAACAAGAGAGGCGAGCTTTACGACTTGACGCTAATACGTTTTGAAGCAAATAGCGACAAAAACGATGACAAGAAATAATGTGAGCATTCTACATAAGCGGTTTTTCTTTGCGACATGGCCGCTTTACGACCTTTGCCCGAAAATTTACGCATACACTCAACGAAACTCATGACAGGAGCGGCGACAAACGCCTGCCCAAGCAAACTTTTAAATAGAAAAGCCCTTGTACGACACCAACATACAAGGGCTATTTGCCGGAGAGAAAGCCGACGACCACTGGACGCTTACGAAACCATTCGGTATATTTGGAAAAACTTAAGGCTCATATCCTTTTTTATAGTAGCAATAATCCCCCTCGCATTCACATATTTTCTCCCAATTCTCTTCAGAATCTATGTCGCAAATTTGTGCATCAGTATGATCTAACCCCAAACTGTTGGGGTTCGAACCCGCAAGTAGCTGACACTCGTCCAGAATGCCTATTATCATCACCTCCGGCCGAAGGTATTTCCGTTTTGTTGTCTCTTTCATATCGTTATTTGTTTTATAATGTACAAACCATGTATCCAACGACACCATTTGCCTCCGCCACGAGCAAGCAGGCGCAGAGACAGGCCATAGAGGCTTTGCCGCTCTTAGGCGGGCACGCAAAGCTCAGACATCTACTTTTTCTCCATTTCCAAATGGAGAATAACAGCCTACGTACAGACATGGCGACAGCGCCCCCGGCCTTTCTCGCGAAGAAGAAAGACAAGAGAAACGAGTCATATCCCGTATTGTAAAAAGATGTTAAATATAAAAAGGGGGGGGGTAACATAACTTAACAACCGACCCATGCAAGCCTTCGTTAGAGTCTCACCACCAAAGCTACAAACGTCTTGAGCGAAAGGCCCGTGTTCACATATGAAAGAAATACGCATGGTGTTGTTTAAATGTTCGCTATCCAATTGGCATGCTCTTAGGCACGCTTGATTCTTCTGAAAAAAACAATATATTTTTGTTTCTGGTTGCAAAGGTAGCAATTTTTGGGAACAAGCCGTCATTTAAAGCAAAAAAAGCAAATAAAAAAAATCAAACAACTTGAACAAAACTCTGTCATGAGCTTGCGTCAAGCTGTTTGATGGCATAAGAAATCTTTGTGAAAGATATTTGTGTCCGTAGATATCACGCCGCCCCCATCGGCTATCCACGGTTAGAACTCGAGCACCATGACCGCGCGGTCTGCCATTGGCACGTCCTTGGTCAAGTCAACTTGCTGGCCGGTGAGGATGTTTTTGGCCGTGGCGTGATTTGCGATTACCTCGGCGTAACGTTTCACCGACATGACATTGTCACCCCTCTTGCCATTGAGCGCGACAAGCACCGTCCTCCCTTGATACTGGCGAGCGATGACGTAAACGCCATGAAATGGGATGAATTGCGTTTGGCTGCCCTTGGTGATAACCTTGTTGGCTTGACGCCAATGCAGCAAACGGCTGAGCCATGAGAACATGTCGTTCTCCGCCTTGGAGCGGCCCTTCGACGTGAAACAATTGTGGGTGTCGCGGGGAAAGCCACCGGGGAAGTCCTCGCGCACATACCCATCGTTCACCTCCTTGGTGCCGTTCATCAACACTTCGGTGCCGTAATACAGTTGCGGCGTGCGGTTTATGGTGAGCAACAGGGCCAACGCCTGTTTTAAAGCCGGCACATCCATGCCCTTGCCAAGGAAGCGATCGGTGTCGTGGTTCTCTATAAAGGCCATCACGGAGGATGGATTGGGGTAGAGATAATCATACACCAAGCTGTTGTATATACGGTTATACCCACTCCACCATGCGTCCGTCTCCTCGTTTTTGGCTTTGTTCAACTTATCGAAAAAGCTGAAATCCATCACCGTCTTGAGATAACTGTTCACATCTGACAGTTTGGAATTTTTCTGCCAAGCGGCCGTGTAGGCGGGCTCAGTGACCCAAGTTTCTCCAACGGTGTTGAAATTGGGGTACTCCGTATCGATCGTTTTCATCCATCGCGCCATGGCCCTGCGGTCGGCATATGGGTAGGTATCCATGCGTATGCCATCTATGCCGGCGGTCTCTATCCACCAGATACTATTCTGTATGAGATATTTCATCACGTGTGGGTTGCGCTGGTTCAGATCGGGCATGGATGGCACGAACCATCCGTCCACAGTCTCTCTCATGTCTACCATGGACGCATATGGGTCGAGAACGGGCGTTAGCTTGTAGCTCGTTTGCAAGTACTTGGAGTTAGTCTTGGCGCCATTGGCCATGCCGGTTTTGCTGTCGCGCCCACTGTCGCGCCCATCGCGAAGCCATTCGGGGCAGTTGAACCAATCGGGGCTGGGCATCTCCGATATCCAAGGATGCTCCAAGCCGCAGTGGTTGAAAATCATGTCCATGACCACTTTCAGCCCTTTTTCATGCGCCTCATGGATGAGTTTTCGATACTCCTCGTTTGTGCCGAAGCGAGGGTCCACCTTGTAATAGTCTGTCGTGGCATATCCGTGGTAGGTGCTGAAGCCGTTGGTGTCTGGCGAGTTGTTCTCCAACACGGGCGTGAACCACAGCGCCGTCACACCCAGCTGGTTGAAATAGTCCAAGTGTTGGCGTATGCCCTCGAGGTCGCCGCCATGCCTCAGGCTCGGCTTGGTACGGTCGCAGACATATTTGTTCATGCCTTTTATCTGGTCGTTCTTGCCGTTGCCGTTTGCGAAACGGTCGGGCATAAGCATGTATAACACGTCGGCATTGGTAAATCCCATGCGCTTATCGCCACTCATCTCTCGTTTTTTCAGCTCGTATAGCACTTTCTTGGTGGCATTGCCCTTGGCCAGCCTTAGCGTCATGACACCCGGACGGGCGTCGCGCAAATTGAGATAAACGAGCAGGTAATGGGCGTTAGGAAGGTGCACAACGCTGTCCACGCGCGCGCCAAGGTAGTCTGTGGTGACCTCCACGCCGTCCAGATCATCACCGTAGAACATGAGTTGCAAACTTGGGTCTTTCATGCCCACATACCAATTGGTAGGGTCTACGCGTGTCACTTTGACTTTCGCGTTCATGCTAAACGTTTGCATTAAAAGCCAAAAGAAGAATACCACTCTTTTCATATCGCATTAATTTGTCGTTTTTGTCTTCAGTATCATGGCCGACTGGGCAGGCACTATCGCCATGCCAGCATCCTCGTCAACAAACAGTTTCTCCGTTCCGGTAACGTCGATAACACCGTCATAACACAGCACATCGTACACGCCATGCGGCAATCGAACCTTGCGCTCGGTCTTGTTGGCATTTAGCAGCACATAGATATAGCTACGCGTAGGTTCGTCCAACACCCGATAGGCCACCACGCAAGGTTGCGTTGGCAAGAAAAACAAGTCGCGACGAACTGCCTCCGCGGTGCCCAAACGGAAAGCCTTGAACTGCTTGCGCAGCGCGATAAGGCCCTTGTAATAAGCGAACACCTGTGGGTAACGACGCAAATTATTCCAGTCAAGATGGTTGATGGAGTCGGGAGCGTTAAAGCTGTTGTGCACCCCTTTCTTGTCCCGGAACATCTCTTCTCCACTCAACATGAAAGGCACGCCCTGCGACGTGAAGACCACCGTCTGCGCCAAAAGGTTCAGCCTGATTTGCTCCGCGGTCGTGAGGTTTGGCACGCTGGCCCTCAAGCGGTCGTTAAGGCACATGTCATCATGGCAACTCACGTAGCTGATCATTTGCGTTGGCTCCGTCGCCCACGGCTCCTTGGCGTAGTTCACCCTATCCATGTCTACCTGCGGATGGGCTATAGCGCCAGCTATGCCATATTTTACGCTCTCTTCCTGCCCGGCGACTCCAGCGAGAAACGCCCCCTTGCTATCATCAGAGAATGGCCCTCGAAGCGCGTCGCGCAACTCGTCGCTAAACGCGCCGATACGTGGCATCTTTCTCATATTGGCCTTGAGCGCCAACTTCTCTGCCGGGTAAGCGCACGAGCCGGCGCTCCACCCCTCTCCATATATATATATGGAAGGGTCTATCTTGTCCAACTCCTTGCGTATGAGGTTCATCGTCTCAATGTCGTGCACGCCCATAAGGTCCACCCTGAAACCATCAATATGATATTCCGTGGCCCAATATCTCATGCTCTCGATCATGAACTGGCGCATCAGGGGTTTCTCCGAAGCTGTCTCGTTGCCGCACCCGGAGCCGTTAGAATAAGTGCCGTCCGCATTCTTTCGATAATAATAATCGGGGTAAGTGCGTTGGAAATTGCTGCCGTCTATATCGAAAGTATGATTGTATACCACGTCCAAGAAAACTTTGATACCGGCCTTGTGCAACGCCTGCACCATCTCTTTGAACTCGCGCACACGGGTCGTGGGGTTGTAGGGGTCGGTGGAATAAGAACCCTCGGGCACGTTGTAGTTGAGTGGGTCGTACCCCCAATTGTATTGTGGGCGGTCCAACTTGGTCTCGTCCACCGAGGCGTAATCAAAAGATGGCAGGATGTGCACGGCATTGACACCCAACATACGCAGGTGCTCTATGGCGCGCGGCTCCGTGAGCGCCAAAAACTTGCCTTTGTGACGCAATCCCGATGACGGGTCGATGGAAAAGTCTCGATGGTGCATCTCGTATATCACGAGATCGGCCGGCGACGCCAACGCAGGCCTCGCGTCGCGATCCCAACCTGCCGGATTGGTGTCTTTCATATCAATAACGGCCCCACGTTTGCCATTCACGCCCACAGCCTTGGCGAACGTTCCAGGCGTCTCGCCTTTGCCAAGCGACGGTATCTGGAAAGTGTAGAACTTGCCCCTCCAATCTCCTTTCACCGACTTACTCCATCTATCGTTGCCAACACGCCTCATCGACAGGGTCTTGATTGGCTTGCCCCCCAACGCATCGTCATACAATTTCACCTCCACGCGCTTGGCGCTGGTAGGGGCGTTGAGGTTGAAAACTGTGGATTTCGGACTATAAACCATCTCGTCGAAAGTCTGCGCGCACATGGGCTGACCTATCAAAAACGAGAGGATTCCAGCTAAAAAATTTTCTCGTATCATATTTTTTTTATTATCTTTAAACAGCGCAAGTACATTCATTCATCCCTTGGGGGCAATCGCCTCCATGCTTGTCGCTCAATCCCGAAGAGCTTGGCGGTTCGCCATCCCTCCTCATTTCCATCTATCCCATATCGTCATCAAAGGGCTTTCGGCGCGCGTTATTTGGCGAACAACGACATGGCGAAGCCACCGCCGCGGGCTTGTTTTATTTTCAACACGTCGCCACACTTCACCGTCTTGCGCTTGATGGTGTAGGCTTGCGGGTTGGTTTCGTAGTCGGCCGTCTTGCCATCGGCATAGATGGTACACCGATAGGCCTTGCCTTTATCCAAGAAATCAAGCCTTACCACGCTGACATGCCCGTCCTCGTTGCACTTTCCTCCCACGAACCAATTGTCCGTTCCCTTGGCTTTGCGGGCCACGGTGATATACCGGGCGGGTTCCGCCTCGAGGTACTTGGAGTCGTCCCAGTCACACGCCACGTCCCTGATGAATTGGAAAGCGTCGTCAAAACGCTCGTAGTGCTCCGGCAAGTCGGCGGCCATTTGCAAAGGACTGTACATGGTAAGGTATAGCGCCAACTGCCCCACGAGGGTGGAATGTACATAGCTTTTGTTATCGCTCCACTCAGAGAGTTTGGTCGCGAAGATGCCCGGCGTATAGTCCATCGGCCCGCCTTGCAGGCGCGTAAAAGGCAGGATGACGGTGTGGCCGGGGGCGTTTCCGCCAAAAGCCTCGTACTCGCCGCCCCTCGCGCTCTCATTGCCCACCATGTTTGGCCACGTGCGACACAACCCAGTGGGTCGAGTTGCCTCGTGCGCGTTGACCATGATGTGGTGCTTGGCGGCCTCTTTGACAACATACATGTAGTGGTCATTCATGGATTGCGAGAAGTGATGGTCGCCCCTCGGGATGATGTCTCCGACATATCCCGTCTTCACCGCGTCATAGTTATACTTGTTCATGAGGTTGAAAGCGTTTTCCAAATGCCGCTCATAATTTACGGCGCTCGATGATGTCTCATGGTGCATCAAGAGTTTCACGCCCTTGGAATGGGCGTAATCGTTGAGGCCCTTAATGTCGAAATCTGGATAAGGGGTGACGAAATCGAATACGTTTTGTTTCCAATGGTTGGCCCAATCCTCCCATCCTACGTTCCAACCCTCCACCAAAACTTGGTCGAGACCGTTTTTGGCGGCGAAATCAATGTACCGTTTCACCTTGGCCGTGTTGGCCGCGTGACGCCCGTTTGGTTTGGCTTTCGACCAGTCTATCTGGTCAAGTTTGATGGAAGGGAACTCGTCCGTGTAGTTCCATGAGCTCTTGCCGACGATCATTTCCCACCACACGCCACAGTATTTTATGGGGTGAATCCAGCTTGTATCCTCTATCTTGCATGGCTCGTTGAGGTTCAGTATGAGGTTGCTCGACAGCATGTCGCGTGCGTCGTCGCTCACCATCACCGTTCGCCACGGGCTCACGCATGGCGTCTGCAAGCATCCTTTGGCCCCGTATGCGTCTGGCGTGAGCCAACTCTCAAACGTCATAGTCTTGTCATCAAGGTTGAGGTGCATGGTGGAATAGTCCACGCAGGCAGCCTCGTGAATATTGATATACAAGCCGTCTTGGCTCTTCATCTGCAACGATGTCTGCACCCCGGTGGGCGAGAATACTGCCACCGACGAGTTTCCCCAGTTCACAGCGTCGTGGAAGCGAGCCCTGATTTCCGAAAGTTTGCTCTCCTGTGTCTCCTGCTCTTGCGTGTCATAGTCGCCTGGAATCCACCAAGCCGTATGGTCTCCGGCCATCGCAAACTGCGTGTGTTCTTCCTTGATGATAAAATAAGTCAGGCTGTCTTGCCTCGGAAACTCATAGCGCAGGCCCATGCCATCGTCATAAACCCTGAACCTAATGACCATCATTCGTTTGGATGATGGCTGCGAAAGATTGACGGCCAATTCGTTATAGTGGTTGCGAATGGTTGCGGTCTCTCCCCAAACGGGCTTCCATGTCTCGTCAAAGGTTGATGCCTGAGTGTCTTTAACCGTAAACCCATTCATCAAGTCGGTTTCCTTGAGCCCCTTGGAGGCGTGCTTGTCCTTCATGAGTTCCAAACCCAATCGCGAGGGTTTCACCACGGCTTTGCCCTTGTAGGTCATGGAATAGGTGGGCACCCCATTGCCTTGCAGACAGAAGTTGACACATACATTGCCATCGGGCGATTTGACTACTTGTGCCAACAATGCCATTGACAGCATAAAAAACAAAAGGATAAGGTTGATTTTCTTCATGACGTTGTGGTTGAAAGGTATGCCACAAGGGCGCAAACCCTTGTGGCCATATGTTATAAGGGGTAGGGTGTCAGACCCTTCCCGACTGTGAGTTCAGCTCACGTAGATTGCTCACCAAGCTGTTGTCGGTCAGCATGTCTTCTATGTTCAGGTGCATCCGATAACGCCAATAGTGCTTGGGATTGGCCGGGATGTTGACACGTTCGGCATTGGCGTCGTCCAATCGGAGGCGTTCGTCCATGGCCAGCCAGTCTTGTATGGACAAGATGCAGAGCATGGAGGGTGATGCCAAGTGTTGCCAAATGATGTCGCGAGCCAACCAACCAGGCAGTGGATGGGGGGCGGGGCCCTCCTTTCCCAGCATGGTGTTGTAATAATGCTGTGTGCGTGGGTAGTCCTCGTCCCACCATTGGCGCAGTGTCGGCATGTCGTGCGAGGATATGGTAGCCACGCTTCTGTATGGGTTGCGTGACAAATAGCCAAAGGTAACCTTTGGGTCTTTGGGCATAGACTGCACCTCGAGACTCAAGATGCGCAGCTCGTTCATCACCCATGCCACGCAATCGGGCACCATTCCTAAGTCTTCGGCACACACCAACATGCGGGTAGCCTGTATCAATTTGGGCAATTTCTTCATCGCCTCGTGATACCAGAACTGGTTGTTGCGGCGATAGTAGTACTCATTATACAAACGGTTGAACGCCTGTTTGTCCACGTCCCACAGGCTTTCGTAGATAAAGTTGAATTGTGCCGTGATGCGCGGGTGGAACAGGTTCGGATTTTTCTTGTCACGAACAAACAACACATCGTTGGCAAGCGCATACAGTCCGTCGCGTATCCATGTGTTCTTCTCGTCCATTTCTTGCCCCTCGAAGGCGGCTTCAATCTTGCGCTCGGTGTTGAAATGATCGTTCAACTCAAACACGTCATCGTGAATATGGTTGAGATATTTGGCGATGACCTCTTCCTGATGTTCGCCAAACACCCTGTCGATGACCCAGTTGCGGACGTAGGGTTTGGTAAACAAATCTTCTTGGAAGTTGAGCCCATAGGATGCTATCTCCTCGCGCGACATGCCCAACGATGGCGAAAATTGGCCGCACAAGCCGTTGACACAGCTAATGGGTATTTCCCAAATGCGAAAGAATCCTAACACATGGTCGATGCGGTAAGCGTCGAAGAACTCTGCCATGTTCTTGAAACGGCGTTCCCACCAAGCGCATCCGTCTTTCAACATCTCATCCCAATTGTAGGTGGGGAATCCCCAATTCTGTCCGTTTACGGAGAAATCATCGGGTGGCGCGCCTGCCTGTCCGTCCATATTGAAGTATTTGGGCTCTACCCAAACGTCACAACCGTGGCGACTCACGCCAATCGGCACGTCGCCTTTGAGTACGATGCGCTTGCCTTGCGCATAGGTGTGCGCCTCCTTCATCTGTGTGTACAGCGCGAACTGCACGAAGTAATAGAAAGCCACTTGTTGACAAGCCTTGTCGCTTGGGGCGCTCAACGCCGTGCGATCCGCCTCGTTCCATGTGTGGTGATCGGGCCATTGGGCGGCGTCTGCCGTGCCGTATTGGTCGCGCAAGAAGCAGAACTGCGCGTAAGGCACCAGCCAGCGCGCGCTCTTTTGGAAGAACTCCTTGTATGCCTTGGTGCCCATGGTGCGCTTGCCCTCTTGCTTGAAGAGTAGCCGCAAGAAATCCATCTTGCCTTTCATCACGCGCACATAATCTATTTGTGACAGGCGGTTCAATTCTTCTTGCAATGCGTCAAATCGCGCTTGTTGCTCCTTGTCGTTGAGTTTGGGCAGTTGTCGCAAGTCACAATAAAGCGGATGCAACGCAAACACGCTGATGCAGCTGTAAGGATAAGAGTCGGTGTAGGTATAGGTGGCAGTGGTGTCATTGATGGGCAGCAGCTGAAGGACGTGCTGTCCGGTGACTTCCACAAAGTCGATCATTGCCTTGAGGTCGCCGAAGTCGCCTACGCCAAAGCTCCCTTTGCTGCGCAGTGAGAATACGGGAACCAACGTTCCGGCCACCTTCGTGTTGGGCATTGGCATGAAAGCCTGGTCCAAGTGGTACACCACCACGTCGCCATGGTTGAGTTTGGGTACGTCGATGGTGCGGTTGAAGCACGGTTCCCACATGGGTTCTTTGGAGGAATGAGTCGACAGGGCGGCAAACTTCAATTCTATGCGCTGCCCGCTCAGCGTCTCGGCGTCCACGTCCACAACCCATTCGTTGTGCTGGTGCTGGGTCATGGCCAGTGCCTCGCTGATATTCCACTCGCCCAAGGCTTCGGTGTCGCCCGACAGCACTAAGTGTTGGTTGGGGTTGAGTTGCGGAGAACGCACGATGATGCGCACCGTCTTGTCGTAAGCCGTAGGCTGAAGGGCTTGCAATGTGCTGCGGTGAAGGCAGTCGGTGAAAGCTGAGGAGTACAGGTACGAGTCTTCCGGTATCTGCATCCAGTGGTCGTACACCTGGTATTGCTTCGCCTTTTCCGCCGTGAGGTCAAGCTGATGGGTAAGGGTGGTCCATTCCCTGCGCGTTACCTTTCCGTCGCATTCTACCGAGTAGTAGTAGCAAAGGGAAACATGGTCTGTGGTGGCAGGTAACTTAAGGTCGCACTTCCAGTGCAATCCGTCGGTGGTGTACATTCTATAAGGAGTATGAAGCCCTGCGGCAAGCTGCCCCTCGTTGGCCACATTCAAGATGAGGTCTTCCCCGAAAACCGTTTTGTATTCAATGTTAAATAATAGATTCATAGACTAAGGGTTTGCGATTGAGTTATTTTAGGTTTGGTTCTAATCCTTGCAAATATATGAATAATATATAAGGTGTGGCTGGCTTGCAAGTCTAATTTTTTGGAAAACGTTACGCAATCGATTGCGCCGATATTGTTCTCACCTCCCGAACGCAGGTGTTGTTGGGGTGGTTTTTGTCCGATTATTTGGTCATTTCAAAAAACCAATCATAGCCTCCCAAGGGGTTCATTTGGGCCATTTGAAGGTCAGTTTTCATGCCTTGGCGAGCCAAAAATACGACGTTTGGTTGAACAGGCCAAAGCTTTTGAGGCGAGAAGTGACGCTGGTTGTCTTGCAAACACAATTCTTTTGCCGGTCAATAGCATGTATTTTACTGCCGACCGAGAATGCTCGCCATGTACACCGTTTTGATAATGAACGATATGCAACACTCGCGCATTTACAGTCAACCCACCGGTTGCTTGCAAACACGCGAGTGTTGATGCCTGGCGCAAGAATATTTCTTATTGCAAACTTTTCCTCTTCTGTCGAACAGAGGAATGTTTTTTTGTCATTTACGCCCGTTTTTATTTCTTCAATATCTTCTTGCCATCTACGATATAAATGCCCGCAGGCAGACTGTCCCACGCTTTTGTTTGGCGCACTCCTTCCAGATTGACTATATGTTGATGAATTCTCTTTTTGTTTTCACATGCCTTTATGTCTGTGGGGGCGTTTATCATATGGAACACATGGCGCAAAGCCAAAGGATTCCACACGTCCTCACGTTTTCCATTTCGTTCAATCTCCACATGTACTTCGTAAGCGTGGTTGGCTTCTAATTTGGAAGTAGGAAATGTGAGACGTGTTTGAGCTTTGTCATTTGGTTGCTCACAAGGCAGATAAACATGATGAACTACGCCTAAATCAATCCATTTGCCAGTTGTTAAGTCTAACAATCTGTAATAAACGTTGCCATGATAGCCATTTCTCAATCCATATCCTCTCACCCTCGATTGTACTTGCAATCCTATTTCGGCTGTTGTGTTCAAATCAAATGTAGTGTAATTGGTTTCTTTACCATCCACAAGGAAGTCTACATAGCTAAATTCAATGGTTCCATCACTGTTGTCAGTCATCACCTCCACCTCGAATGGCTCTTTCATGGTGATGGGGATAAGCGCTTCCGCTCCTTTTCTGTCAGTTTTTATCGAAAAGGTTACATCATATTTGCCAGTTTTTAAGGCTCCCACTCTGCCTGCGTTGTAATATTGTGACAGCATGTTGATGGCGAACGTGGTGCTTCCAAGACGTTGTGCGACGACGTTAGGAGTGAGCAGGAAGCCATTAAACACTTCGCCTGTCACCTTGTTTTTAAGCGTCATCACCAAGTCGCCGCGCACCTCTTCTCTTCCTGGATTGTATAAGGTGAGGCTGAAAGCGGCATATTTGCCTGAGTTTTCGTAGAAAGGAGCCAGCACCGAGGGAGCCTTTTCCATCACCACGACATCTTTTGGATTGTTTGTTTCAATGGTAACTTCCTCGTTTGAGAGTTGCACTTGCATCTCATTGACGTGGTTGACGCGAGTCCATTCGCCATTCTTTTTAGTCTTTGCATCAAGCAATTCCGAATAGACTGGCACCAAGCGGTAGTTTCCGTTCGACACTCCTTCGAAATTAAAGTTATTCACCTCAAAGTCCATGGTTGCAAAAATGGAAGCCCAGCTGTGGTTGATATTCGTTGTCGGATATACTTTAACAAGATGATTGCCGCTGTCATAAAGCGCAAGTCCCACCTTGCCCGTGAACACACCCAGCTCATCCCTCACTGAACTGTACGATCCAAGTTTGTTAATTTTGGCATTAAACGCATCTGTTCTCGCCCCCTTTGTCTTGTCAATGGTGAACGCTGTGGTGGCCCGAGCGTCCAATCCGCGAGGTATGTCTTCAAAAGGAGTGGCTTTCCCGTTGTTTGGATGTGCGAGGAGCGCTTGCATGTCGTCCCAGAAAGTACCCGAAATGCCAAAGCCTTTGATGTTCATATAAACGGTGTTGATGTCAAAATAGCCATCGTTTTCACCAGCCCATCCCCAATTGATATGTATGAATCCCCGCTCGTCGTAGCCATCGAAAACAAATGCGTGATTGCCTCCCACCACCAAAACGGGATACCCTTCCGACAGCTCTCGTATCACATTAGAGTGAAATTGGTTGGCTGGCAAAAAGTCCTTGTCGAGAAATTTCACGGTATAATCAAAAACATTGCGAAGCGCATTGCACGCGTACTGCAAATTAGAATTGCTTCCTTGGTAATAATATGTCATGTTGACTGCTTTGCCAATGTCACGCATCAACACGCCAACGGCTTGTGCCGAACGCTCAGAAGTTGTCTCCGCGACAGTGTTTTTCATGTCATTCCACCAATAGGTGGCACTCCGCTGCGCTTCATCACCTGTTTTTGATATATAATCTTTAGGACGATTTTTAGGCCATTTGTGATAAAACATCATTTGCGCGGTTGCTGTTGCCACGCATCCTGTTGGCGTTTTTTTCACACCGGTAACAGGAGTGTATTTGTTGAAAGGGTAGAATTGGCTCCATTTGCAAGTAAGCAATGGTCCTACTTTGCGTTTCACTAAAGATGATGTTCGTGCCGCTTTCGCGGGGTTGGCTCGCACTGCCCTCACCACACGTTCATAATCTTTTAGAAACTGTTTGAAGCAATATGAGCCATTGTCGCTGTCTTTCAGTTGCCCACTACCATAAGCAACCACTTCGTTGAGCGTGCTTTCTCCGGATATGATGACAAACTTATGGTCGGCAGAGCCCGTGAAGACGTAGTAGGCGGGCGGGCATGTAGCTTTTGATGAGCGAGTTTGTGGAATGTCGTTCCAAGGCTTTGGGTTCTTAACGTACTTTGAAGCAATGTCTGAAGCTTGTCGTTTTGTTATCGGTTCTGCATGCGCAAACACAACGCAGGCCAACATTGTCATCACGGAAAATAGTGTTTTCGTTCGTTTGTTCATTCTGTATTTTATTGAATCTATATGTAATCGCTAATAAAATGAAAGTGCGTAGATACAATTCGACATGTAAACAAGTTTGCAAAAATACATAAAATCCGCAAGTTGTCAGTATGCTGATTAAGAAAATTTGAAGCGGAATTTTCAATCTGAACATTGTCTGCTCTTACTCATATGTTTATTTTTGTCGCCATATCAGCAGGCGCTGGTTTGTGGCATGACACGCGCAAGGCTGGACTCCTTGCGAGAAGCCCAGCCTTTAACGCTTTTGTCATCTCCTGTCACTCAAGCCTCTGTTTCCCAAACCGGGATGAAGTGAGATGCGAGAGAGAGCATGGAAAACATCAGGTGTTTTGCAAGACCGTCAGTCCTTGACATCCTTGATCAACGAGACGGCGGCGACACCCAGCAATAACGAAATGCCGGCGACAACCATCATGTGGCTCTGCACGCTGCCAACCAAAGCCAATACGACGCCGCCAATGGCCGCGGCCACAATCTGTGGTATACAAATAGTGCCATTGAACAGGCCCAGATAGGCGCCCATGTGACCGTAGCCCTGCAAGGCGTTGGTGACAAAGGTGAACGGCATGGCGAGCATGGCGGCCCACGCGAAGCCTATCAACAAGAACGGAACGAAGAGCAGGTACTGGTCGTGGACAAAGGCGCACGACACAAATCCGGCCGCGCCCAAGAACAGACTTACGGCATAAGCCATCTTGCGATTGGTGAACTTGGGCAGGATGGGGGCCCACAGCACAGAGCCGATGGCTTGCACGGCAAACAGTATGCCCACCCAGTTGCCGGCCGTCTGGTAGCCCTCGGAGGCGACATCGGTGGTACCCCACACGTTGGCAGCCACCGTGCCATTGGTGTATGTCCACATATACATGAACGCAATCCAGCAGAAAAATTGTACCACACCAACTTTCCAGAACGTGGCCGGAGCGTTCTGGAGCAGTTTGATCCAGTTGCCACTGGCCTTGTCCTCACCAGAGGTCTCGGTGGCTCCGTTGTATTGCTCGTACTCTTTTGGTGACCACTCTTTCACCTTGGCAACGGTATAGACAACGCAAAGGATGAGGATGGCGGCGCCAACATAGAAGCTATAAATCACCGAATCGGGCACCACGCCTTTGGGAGCGGTGTTGGCGATGCCTAAAAAGGCGAACAAAAACGGGAAGACATAGCCCGCCAACGACCCCGCGTTGCACAAGAAGCTCTGTATGGAATAGGCTTTTGCCTTCTGTTTCTCGTTGACCATGTCTCCCACAAGCATCTTGAAGGGCTGCATGGCCATGTTGATGGAGGTGTCGAGAAACATCAACGCCACCAATCCAAACATCATGGCGGTGGACACGGCCATGCCAAACGACCCGGCGTTGGGCAGCAGGCACATCACGATGACGGCCAGCGCGGCGCCAAGAAACAGGTAGGGCACGCGCCGCCCCCAACGCGTCCACGTCTTGTCAGAGCACGACCCGACAATGGGTTGCACGACAATGCCCATCAACGGGGGCAGTATCCAAAAATAACTAAGGCTGTGGGGGTCGGCCCCCAACGTGGCGAAAATTCTCGAGATGTTCGCGCTCTGCAGGGCATAAGCTATCTGCACGCCGAAGAAACCAAAACTAAGGTTCCATAAACCCCAAAAGGACAAATTGGGCTTTTTTAATTCACTATTCATAATTTACGATGCACAATTAGGTGGTGTGATAATTTACGACGCGTCGTTTCCGACGCTCAATTATGGCAACCGGTCAAGATAGCGGTTCTGTTTTTATATTTTTATCGTTTGCTGTTGATATTGATTTTACGATAGGCGTTGACACCTTGCGCGCCCCCGCGCTATCGTTGTTCGTACTTGTTTTATCTTGCCTTGGCATATATCCCACTTGGCGCAACGGCCCGAGCCAACGGCTCGACTCCCCCGCCCCACGCAAGGCAATGGCCGCATTTGAACGGATGTCCGCGCGGTTATGCCCTCGCGACGACTCTCGGGCGTTGGCTTCCACGCTTGCGCCGCGCCCAAATATCCGGCTTGTCAAATCATACTCGCGAAAACTTTCTCGCAAACAACGCTCGATCCTTGCACCGCGAGGGGCAAAACCCATGCTTTTCACCATGGTAACATTATCGTATACATCTTTCATGATTGAAACGTTAAATCCAAATTGCGATATGAAAATTTAATAATGGCATTTCCTGTCCGTGAGTTGAAAGCCTCGAGACGCGAGCTATCTCGTCGTCCCCCTCACCACCAAGCGCGTCCTCACCACCCGCTTGTCTATCTTTTCCATTGGCGTAAGCCCCTCAACCTTGTTAATAAGAATATCGGCGGCCTCCTCGCCCACCCGCACCCCGCGTTGCTCCACGGTGGTAAGCATAGGGTCGCAAGCCATGGCGCGCTGGCCATTGGTAAATCCACAGATGGATATTTCGGCCGGCACCTTGAAGCCCATGCGCTTGGCCGTGTACAGAATGCCGATGGCCGTGTCGTCGTTCACGGCGAAAAACCCATCCGGAATGTCTTTTTGGGATAGTATGTCAGGGGTGATGGCCTCCGCGTACGCACGGTTGTCACAGATGCGAAAAAAACGCTCGTCGGGCTGAAGGCCATGCCGCAGCAGCGCGTCACGGTAACCATTGTATCTATTTTTGGATATCTGCATGTTCATCGGCGAGCTGTAATAGGCGATGCGCCGGCAACCAGTCACGATGAGATGGGTAACGGCGTTGAACGCTCCTTGGTAGTCATCCACCACGACGCGGTTGCAATCGAGCCCTGTGCAAATACGATCATAAAACACAAGCGGCATTCCATTGTCAATGAGTTTTTGGAAATGGTCGTACCGCCGGGTGTCCTTGGCTTGCGAAACGATGACGCCACACACTTTCTGCTCATAGAACCGACGGCAGAGTTGCACCTCGAGATCGTATTCCTCGGCGCTCTGGCCAATCATGATGGCATATCCGCGCGAAGCGGCCTCTCGCTCTATGCCACTCAATACGGACGAAAAGTAATAGTGTTGAAACTGCGGAAGTATCACGCCTATGATCTTCATGGGCCTCTTCCTGCTATTGCGCAAGCTCTCGGCCAGCACGTTTGGGCTATAATTATGTTCCCGCGCGTAATCCTGTATCTTCTCGCGCTGCGCCAGGCTGATGCTTGGGCTGTCTTTCAAGGCACGAGACACCGTTGCCACCGACACCCCAAGGGCTCGGGCAATATCTTTCATCGTTATCGGGATTGACGGTTTCATAATTTAGGTCTGAAATGAAGGCAACTTGCCATGCCATGGCTCTAATATCGCAACCATGACGGCGCGGTTATGAGGTAGATGTTGCAAAAATACGCAATTAACATATAATTAGCCATTTGCAAAAATACAATTTTTACTTTAATCAGTGCAAACGATTGCACGTCAATAATATCAAATTTGCCGTTAAAAAACATCAAGCTACCCAAATAAGGACTATTTTTGCAATATCAATCGATGCTAACAGAAAAACAATCATCCCCGACCCAGCAGCCTAAACAACAATTCGCGGACGGGATGACTACCTTTAGACGAGACAATAACTTAATATAAACTTAAAAACCAAAATGATGAAGCAGGAAAAATTCACGTTTCCGCTGAGATTACTAACACTTTTGTGCGTGTTGGTCCTTTCAGCAAGTGCCTTTGCGCAGCAAATCGTTGTGAAAGGTCATGTAAAAGATGAGGCCGGCGAACCGATCATTGGCGCCACCGTTAGAATTGTAGGGCATACGAGTGGAACGGTGACCGACATTGACGGCAACTTCACACTCAACGCCGCTTCTGGCGCCAAAGTCTCCGTAAGCTATATTGGCTATGGTGTTGTGGAAGCTCCGGCAACCGCCAACATGGTCTTCACCCTGAAAGAAGCGAAGAGCGAATCCCTCAACGAAGTGGTGGTGATTGGTTATGGCAGGGTTAAAAAGAACGACCTGACAGGTAGTGTCACCGCATTGAACGCAGAGAAAATGGTCAAGGGCGCCGTAACCTCCGCAAGCGACATGCTTGTAGGTAAGGCTGCCGGTGTGAGCGTTATCACGGATGGTGGCGCGCCGGGCGCCGGGGCAAAGATACGTATTCGCGGTGGCTCGTCCATGTCGGCGTCTAACAACCCATTGGTAGTTATCGATGGTGTGCCAGTGGATGATGGCGAAATCAAAGGTATGGCCAACCCTCTGAGCACCGTTAACCCTGACGATATTGCCACCATGACCATATTGAAGGATGCGTCGGCAACGGCTATCTATGGTTCGCGCGCGTCAAACGGTGTGATTCTTATCACCACCAAGAAAGGCAAGGTGGGTGGCATCCAAGTTGGATATAGCGGTTCTGTAAAGGTAAGCACCCACGCCAAAGAGGTGGATGTGATGTCGGCAAACGACTTCAAGCACTTTGTTACCTCCAAGTTTGGCAAGGGAAGCCTGCAGGCAAACGCGCTTGGCAGCGCCAACACCAACTGGCAGAAGGAAGTGTTGCGCACATCGTTGAGCACCGATCACAACGTCAGTGTGTCGGGCGCGGTGGCCAATCTGCCTTACCGTGTGTCGGTAGGTTACACGAAAGAGAATGGTATCGTGAAGACATCTGACATGGAACGCTTCACGGGCGCTGTCAACTTGAGTCCGCAATTCTTTGACAAGCACCTCAGCGTACAGCTGAACCTCAAGGGCATTTACAACACAAACCGTTTTGCTGACCTTGGCTCTTTGGGCATGGCGACACAATATGACCCCACGCAGCCCATCTATATGAAAGGCTCAAAGTATGGCAACGGCTATTTCATGTATCTCAAGAAGGACGGAAAGCCCATTGACATTGCGTTGGCTAATCCCGTCTCCATACTCACGGACAAGAGCGACAAGTCAAAGGTGTACCGCAGCATCGGCAACATTCAACTTGATTACAAATTCCATTTCTTGCCCGAACTGCGCGCGAACCTCAACGTAGGATATGACGTTTCCAAAGGAACTGGCGACGTGGTTACCGTGGACAACTCGCCCATGTCGTGGACTTGGGGCAACTTCAAGAAAGGATTTGGTGAGAACAGCAGCTTCTGGCAGCTCAAACGCAACACGCTGATGGAGTTCTACATGGACTACTCCAACACTTTCGGCGCACACTTCATCGACGCCATGGCCGGTTATTCATGGCAGCACTTCTATCGCTCGGAATGGACTAAATTCCCCTACTCCGCAGCCAAAGCCAAGGAGTACGGCAAAGAGTTCTACAAAGGCGCGGAAGACCTTGTCACGGAAAACTACCTCGTGTCGTTCTTCGGCCGCGTGAACTACACCTTATTGGATCGCTACCTCTTGACGTTCACGCTGCGTAACGACGGTTCCTCGCGTTTCAACAAGAACAACCGCTGGGGTGTTTTCCCATCCGTGGCTTTGGCTTGGCGCATCAACGAGGAGTCTTTCTTGAAAGACACACAATGGCTCAACGACCTGAAACTGCGTTTGGGATACGGCGTGACAGGTCAGCAGAACCTCAATAGCGGCGACTATCCTTACATGGCGCGCTACACTTACTCACAGCCCGGAGCCAATTACTACTTCGGTGACAAGCGCGTACAGCTCATCGCGCCATTGGCTTACGACGAGAATTTGAAGTGGGAAGAGACCACAACCTACAACGCCGGCCTCGACTTTGGAATCTTCAAGGGCATACTCTCGGGTACGTTGGATTTCTATTATCGTCAGACCAACAACCTGTTGAACACCGTGACGGCACCAGCCGGCACCAACTTCAGCAATGAAATATTGACCAACGTGGGCACGTTGGAAAACAAGGGTGTGGAACTCTCGTTGACAGCGCACCCCATCACAACCAAGAATTTCCAGTGGACATTGGGCTACAACGTGTCGTACAACAAAAACACCATTACCAAACTTACCATCAACGACGACCCCAGATACAAGGGCGTGATTCATGGTGGTGTAGATGGCGCCGTGGGTTACAATGTTCAGATTAACTCCGTTGGCAAGCCATACAACTCGTTCTACGTGTTTGAGCAGATGTATGACAAGAACGGAACTCCTATCGAGGGGGCTTACGTGGACCAGAACAACGACAACAAGATAGACGAGGCCGACCTTATTCCTTACAAGAAATCGGCTCCAGACGTGTACATGGGCTTGACTTCGCAGATGAATTACAAGAACTGGGATTTGTCGTTCGCGCTTCGCTCAAGCATCGGCAACTACGTGTACAACAACACACAGTCTAACCGCGAGGCATGGGACGGCTCACAGATGTACGACCAGTCAGGCTTCTTGAAGAACCGCCTGAACTCCGCCGCCAACAAGAACTTCCATATTGGGCAGTTCCGCAGCAGCTATTACGTTCAGAAAGCCGACTTCGTGCGCATGGATAACATCACGCTCGGTTACACCTTCAGCAAGCTGTTCACCGACAAACAGTCCGCGCGTCTGTATCTCACCGTGCAAAACCCATTTGTCATCACCAAGTACAGTGGCATTGATCCTGAAATCAGCGGCGAAGGAATAGACAACAAGATCTATCCGAGACCTATCTCGTTTATGTTTGGTTTCAATTTCAAATTCTAAATAGCAAGTAAAAAATGAAAACATATCATATTAAAAAATCGTTGTTCTTGCTCCTCACGGGAGCGTTGTTGGGAACGACATCGTGCGTAAACGACTTGGACACTCAGCCTTTGGACAAGGACGAGTTGGTTTCCAACGTGGTGTTCAAGGCCAACATCAACGCTTACACCCAAAGTCTCGCCAAGATTTATGCGGGCATGGTGATAGGTGGAAACAAAGGTGGAGACGCCGACCAAGACGTCAAGGGTATTGACGGTGGCTCGCAGGCTTCTTTCTTACGCATGCTATGGAACATGCAAGAATTAGCCTCAGACATGGCCCACTGCGCTTGGAACGACCCTGGAATCCCCGACTTTAACCATCTTTCTTGGGATTCGTCAAGTCCATGGATCAAGGGATCGTATTACCGATTGGCTTACCAAATCAACTTGGCCAACGCTTTCCTTCGTGAGACCACCGATGACAAACTCAGTAGCCGCGGTTGTAGCAATGAAGTGAAAAATACTATCAAGGAGTATAGGGCCGAGGCTCGATTCTTGCGCGCGCTCACTTACATGTACGCCCTTGACTTGTATCGCAACTATCCGTTCTTTGACGAGAACAGCCCGATAGGCAGCAAGCGTCCCAAGCAAATCATGAAGAAAGACCTCTTCAACTACGTGGAGAAAGAATTACTCGAAAGCGAGAAAGATCTCTCGTCCCCAGTTGTGGGTTACAATCCCAACTACGGACAGGCCAACAAGGCCGCCGCATGGGCTGCCCTGTCACGTTTGTATCTCAATGCCGAGACCTACGTGGGGGTGAAGAAGTACACAGAGTGTATCACTTATTGCAAGAAGATTATCGACGCCGGCTATGAGTTGGAACCCAAATACGCTGACATGTTCAAGGCTGACAATGATCATTCCAAGGAAATGATTTTCCCACTTCGCTATGAAGGTGATCAAACCATGACTTGGGGTGGTATGACTGCTCTGTTGTGTTGGGGTTCTTCACAATTCCAAGAAGAGACTAATGCCAAGGGCGCTTGGCAGGGCGTGCGCGCCAAGTCGTCACTGCTCAAGCTATTCACCAACGAGAACGAATACAAAAAAGACACTCGTTTCTCTATGCTGCGCTTGGACGGAACCAAGAATGTGGAAATTGTCAAGGAGGGCGACTTCAAGGACAACGGTATTCCCGTGACCAAGTTCTGCAATCTTAACAAGAATGGCAGCAAGCCCGCGTCCAACGAGGCTTACGTTGACTTCCCATTGTTCCGATTGGGCGAAATCTACCTGAACTTGGCCGAGGCGGTTCTCCGCGGAGGCACAGGCGCCTCAAAGAACGATGCCATGAAATACCTGAACCTGCTGCGCAAGCGCGCATACAAGGACAAGACCGCGGCGCCAATAGATGACAACAACCTCACGTTGAAGTTCTTGCTCGACGAGCGCGGACGCGAACTCTTCTTTGAGGCTCAGCGTCGCACCGACCTCGTGCGCTTTGGCAAGTATACTTCTGCCGATTATGTATGGCCTTGGAAGGGCGGCGTGGCCGAAGGTAAAGCCGTGAACGACAAGTATAAGGTGTTCCCATTGCCTTCAGACGACATTGGCTCCAACCTCAACTTGAAACAGAACGATGGTTATTAATGGATAAACTGATTAAAACTAAAGATCATGAAATTAAAAAATATATTATTCCTCGCAGCTGGTTTCATGGCCATGACATCGTGCTCTGACGATATCACCACGCCAGTACTCAAGCTGCAACAAGCCGCGAAGCTCAACGCTGTCAATCCAGCCTCGATAACATTCACAAAGGCAAACAGTGCTGCGGATTTTCCACAAATCAGTTGGGAAAAAGCAAACTACGGCAAAGGAGCGGTAGTGGATTACACGGTTACGATTACCAATAACGAGAACAAGAAGAGTGTCGTGGCTGGCATAACAGAAGACACAAAGCTCACATTCACCAACGAAGCAATGAACGCGCTGTTGGCAAAGGTAGGCGCCTACCCCGGGCACACATACGACTTCACCGTGTCGCTCAAGTCTTCGGCATTCAAGACGATGACCAACGACGCGCAGAACACTGTCAACTTCAAGGCCACGCCTTACGACCCCAACACCGTGAGCATCAACTGGAAGTATGCCTACGTGGCTGTGGGTTATCCGGAGTGGGATTATACCAAGGCTTATCTCCTTGGCGACCCTGACGGCGACGGCACTTACAAAGGTTGGGTGCAGTTCGATGAAGAGTGTTCTTTCGCTGTCGTGGATGGCAAAGACGTTACCAAGGTGCTCGCCAAAGACCAGAAGGTTGATGCAAAGCACAAGGGATTTGTGGAGGTGACGCTCGCACCCGGCGGCAAGGTGACCATCGGAGAGCCTTGTACATGGGGCATGATTGGAGAGGCTACGTCTGGTGGATGGACCAAAGACACCAAGATGGAGTACGACAAAGACACCCGTATGTGGACGGCTATCACACCGTTGACAGATAAAGAGTTTAAGTTCCGCGCCAATGAGGGATGGAAAATCAACTATGGTAGCGACAAAACCAATCCAGACGTTTTGGCGCAAGATGGCAACAACCTCAAGGTGGCCGAGACACACGCATACATCGTGAAGCTCAATTTGACCACCGCGGGCAAGTACACCTACACCATGGAAGAGACCAACATCGAAGTGTCGAGTACCGAGCTTTCAGTGCCTGGCTCTTATCAGGGTTGGAATCCGACAGCAAAAGACGCTTACCGACTCGAGTCAAAGAGCCGCGACTTCCAATACACGGGCATCTATTACTATCCTGCCAACACAGAGTTCAAGCTCTACGATGACGGCAAATGGCTGGGAAGCGTAGACGAAGTGAAATGGAACGACACCAAGACCAAGGCAGAGTTTGCCCTTGGCGATGGCGCCAACATCAAGCTCACCGAAGGCGGCTGGTATCGCATCACGGCCAACACCAAGAAGATGCTTGCCTCCATTGCCAAGACAGGATGGGAGATTATCGGCGACGCTACCCCCGGTAAATGGGACAAGGGACAACTGATGACCTACAACCCCAAGACCAAGAAGTGGTCCATCACCATAAAGATGAAAGATGGTGAGTACAAGTTCCGTTGGGATGGCTCATGGGAAAAGAACTTCGGTGGTGCCTTGACGGGTCTTACCCAAGGTGGCCCAAACATCAAGATTGGCGCGGGTACCTATCTCATCGAACTTGACCCCGAAGCCAAAACCGCTACCGTGACAGAGAAATAAGCTGCCGCGGGAGACAAACAAACTTCTAACAAGGCGTACTCCCACATCTTCCGGGGGTACGCCTTTCTTGTAGACACGCATCATTTCAATCCACCTAACAAATACAAATCATGAAACATTTTTATTCCTTTCTTGTCCTATTGCTATCGCTTTGCGCCAACGCCGGCGCACAGGGCTGGCCCGCCAACTACAAGGGCGTGATGTTGCAAGCGTTTTATTGGGACAGCTACAGCGACACGCAGTGGACCAATCTCGAGAGCCAGGCCGACGAGCTGTCGCAATATTTCGACCTGATATGGGTGCCGCAGTCGGGCAATTGCAACAAGACGTCCATGCAGATGGGCTACGCGCCCATTTGGTGGTTCAACCACAAGAGCGCGTTTGGCACAGAGGACCAACTGCGCTCGATGATCAAGGCTTACAAGGACAAAGGCACGGGCGTCATTGAGGACGTGGTCATCAACCACCGCAACGGCAACCATAACTGGTGCGACTTTCCCGAGGAGACATGGAAAGAGCAAACCATGCACTGGTCACTGGCCGACATCTGCCAAAACGATGATGGCGGAAACACCAAGCAAAACGGCTACGACGTGTCGGGAGCGATGGACACCGGCGACGACTTTCGCGGATGCCGAGACCTTGACCACACCTCGGACAACGTGCGAAAGAACGTGAAACTATACTTGCGGTTTCTCAAAGAGGAACTTGGCTACACCGGCTTTCGTTACGACATGGTGAAGGGTTTCGCCGCGAAATACATTGGCGAGTATAACGCTTCGGCCCAACCCACCTACTCCGTGGGCGAATACTGGGACGGAGATCCCGCCAAACTGAAAAGCTGGTTAGACGGCACCAAGGTAGATGGAAAGATACAGAGTGCGGCGTTCGACTTCGCGCTGAAATATTACATCAAAGACGCGCTCGGCAGCGGCCAATGGAACCGTCTGGACGGCGACTGCCCAGCCAAGGACCCCGCATACAGCAGGTACGCCGTGACCTTCGTGGACAATCACGACACCGACCGCGACAACAACCGGCTCGCGGCCAACTACATAGCCGCCAACGCCTACATCATGGCCATGCCAGGCACTCCCTGCGTGTTTCTCACCCATTGGAAACAGTACAAAACCCAACTCAAGAAGCTCATCTTGGCGCGCAAAGCCGCCGGCATTTCCAACCAAAGCGCCATCCTCAAGTCCGAGCGACATGGCAATGGCTATATCGTGATCGTGCGAGGCGAGAAAGGCAACGTGCTGTTGGCCTTGGGAACACCCGACAGCTATGACGTCAACGGCTACAAATTAGCCGTGGAGGGTGATGGCTATAAATACTATGTGGCCGACAACGTGGACATTTCGGCCGTCCAAGCTATCGCCGACGAGGAGCCGCAAACGTTCACGCCGCCCGCATTCTGCACCATCGACAAAGACGAGCGATGCGCCTTCTTCGAGGCCCCGAGCTTCTGGACAGGCACCGTAAGCTGCTGGCAGTGGGACCAAAAAGCCAACTACACCGGTGGCTCATGGCCCGGCGCGGACTGCCAGTACGTAGGAACGACCAAGGCTGGCAACAAGGTTTACAAATGGAGTTGGAACAAGCAGACCAAGCCTGCCAACAACCCCAACGCCGGCATCATCTTCAACTGTGACAACGGAAGCAAGAAAACAGCCGACTTGGAATTTGTTAACGGCGGCTACTACGACTACTACTCCGGCGCCAAGCCCAAAGGCATCGTTACCACACCCACGGGCATCAAGAAGGTGCATGGCTCGCAAAACGTTGATGGCTGGTACACCATTGGGGGCGTAAAAACAAACAAGCCCACCCATAAAGGCGTGTATATCCACAACGGCAAGAAAGTGGTCGTGAACTGATTGTAAACGTACCTCACGGTAACATTCTATCTATATACTGGGCGACTGGCTACCATGCCAGTCGCTTTTTTATGCCCTCGACATCACGCCACACAGGGAGGGAAAAACACAAGTGCGCCGCGCATTTTTGTAAAGATATTTGGGTAGCCCACGTTTAAGCGCAATTCACGCCACGATTAGACGTTAATCACTATCTGTTTAGGCACCAATCACGTCGTGATTAAGCATTAATCACATCGCGATTAAGCAGCAATCGCAAAACCAACCCATTTTTATCAAAACAGGAAAATGACAAATTTGCCATTCCTTTCTGATACATAGGTAATTAAATAAGGATAACGTTTTTGTCGTTTCAGAACGGAAACGACTCTAAATGCCCCCATGTACAAAATATGGGAAAGTTTATGTCAAATTATTTCCTATCTTTCATTCTGTTACCAAAAAAGCAAACTTACCTTAGGGTAAACATAAAAAAAGGATTTCTCGACCCGCGAACGCTTGACCTCGAAATCCTTTCACCATTTATTTTTCATCCTCCGTCTTCACCACCTTGGGCCCGCGCACCTTCTCGTTTTTCCTCAGTCCACTCTTTATTTGGATGTTGATGCCATCGCTCAGCCCCGTCACCACTTTGCGGCGGGTATACGTCTTGTTGTCGGCCGTGCCACCAACGACATATACATAAGTGTTAGCGCCCTCAAACTCGATGGCGCTCTCCGGCACGGCAAGCACGCCCCTCGCCTCCTTCAGCACAATCTCCGCGTTGGCGCTATAGCCCGAGCGTATCTTCGTGCCACTCGTCCCATGCACCGCCGCCTTAATCTCGAACTGGTTGGCGCCATTGTTTTCCACGGCCTTGGGCGAGATATACTCCAGCGAGGCAGCGAGCTTTTCGCCCTCCATGGCGCCAACGGTAATTTTCATAGGCATGCCCACGACAATCTGCCCCACCTCTGTCTCGTCCACGTTGCCCCTAAAAATCAGGTCGCCCATGTTGGCCACCGACGCGATGGTGGTACCATCGTTGAACGTGTTGGACAGAATGACGGTGTTTCCCACCTTGACAGGCACGTCGAGGATAAGGCCGCTGATGGTGGACCGTATGAGCGTGCTGCTGGTATTGGCGTTTTGCGCCGACACGCCGTCACGCACCACCTGCAAGTTATCGTTGGCGGCCCGCACCTCCTCCTTGGCTTGCAGGTATGCCTTGCGCACTTGGTCATAGTCGTTGGCGGCTATCAACCCTTTGTCGTAGAGCGTTTTTTGCCGGTCGAAGTCCACCTTGGCTTGGCTCAGCACAATCTTTGCCGAGCGCACTCTCGCCTGCGCCGAGCTGAGCATGTTCATGTCGGGAATGACCTTCACCTTGGCTATCACCTCGCCGGCTGTCACCATGTCGCCCGCCTCTTTGTATATATTGGTGATGATACCCGATATTTGTGGTTTGACGTTCACCTCGTTGCGAGGCTCAATCTTGCCAGTCACCACCGCGGTTTTGCGCAGGTCTCTCATGGTGGGCACAAACTCCTCGTAGGCCACCGGCTGCGGCCTGCTCTTTTTCCAGAGGAATACGAACGTTCCGATAAAAATAAGCAGCACCAACGCCGCAATGATAAATTTGAAATATTTTTTCATCACCGATTATGAGTTATATGTTTTATGATTACATGTTATGAATGTGAAGCGTGGAATACAGAGGCTCGATCATTGTGGATTGAGAATTGTTAATTGTGAATTATTCATCTCTCATGGCATCCACCGGCTTTATGCTCATGGCCCTGATGGCAGGCGCGAGACCGGCCACCACGCCCAGCACGATGAGGAAAGCCAACGCTCCGAGCGCGGCCCAGAACCCTATCTGGAAATGAGCCGCCATGATGCCGTCGTTGGTATTGGCCACCTCGAGCATTTGCAAGACGAACACAGCGAAGAGTATGCCGCTCATGCCGGCCACCGTGGCGAGCGCGACGCTCTCCGAAACAATTTGCGACAGTATCATCTTGGGCGTGGCCCCGATGGCTCGTCTGATGCCTATCTCGGTGGTACGCTCGCGCACCGTGACCATCATGATGTTGGAGACACCGATGCCTCCGGCCAGCAACGTGCCTATACCGACCAGCCAAATCAGGAAGTTGACACCCTCGAACAGGCTGTCCACCATGCCAAACATCACCTCAGTATTGAAGACCGAGATGGCCTTTTCATCGGTCGGGTCAACGCGATGCGCCCTCCCGATGACATTGCGCAGCGGTTGCGCCAAGTTGCTCATGGTCACGCCAGGTTTTCCCGTGACACAAATGAGGTGTACCACATCGCCCAAATTATAGAGCCGTTGCAAAATGGTTAGCGGAATAGTGACACTTTCTTGCGCGTTGCCATTGATGTTCATGTTTCCCGGACTGTAATCCACGCCCACCACGTTGAAATACAACGAGTCTACGCGCAGCAGCTGTCCACATGGGTCTCCACCGTTGGGAAAGAGCGTCTTGTAAACCTTCTTGCCTATCACGCACACCTTACGGTCTCCCGCAATGTCCATGTCATTGAGGTATCGGCCATATAAAATGGTCGGCTCCTCCACTTTGGCATATTCCGGATAGACACCCTTGACGTTAGCCACAAACTTCTTGTCGCCAGCGACGACGGTTTTCCCCCACTCTGTCACCAATGGGGTCACTATGTCCAACTCGGGCACATTGGCGCGCAATCTCTCCACATCTTTATAAGTCATGTTCCATTGACGCCCCTTGCGGAAGCCCTCATAAGGCTTGGTTGTGGGCTGAGCGAAAGTGAAAGCGGAGTTTGTGGCAAACCCTTGGAAGTTTTTAGCCAACAACTCTTCCAGCCCATCGCCACCACCAATGAGCACCACCAACATGAACACTCCCCAGAAAACACCAAACCCTGTGAGGAACGAACGCGTCTTGTTTCGGGTGAGCGTATCCAATATTTCACGATATGTGTCAATGTCAAACTTCATGGTTCGTACTTTGTTGCTATCATTATTGCCATGCCTTGGCTCATTCGGCTCTCAACGCGTCGATAGGTTTGATGCGCGCCGCGCGCCGCGCCGGCACCATCCCCGCGATGGTTCCGGCCACAATCATCACCAACGTGGCCTCCAAACAAACACCTAATCCCACCGTGGGATTTAGAAATATGGTCATCTCAAACAATCCCGAGTCGACCGTCTTTGACCCCGCGGTGGCATCCAAATAGGCATTGGCCCCAATGCCAAGGAGCATGCCTATATATCCGAAAAAGGTGGTGATGATGACGCTCTCGACAATGATGAGCCGAAGGATGGACCATGGCGTGGCTCCGATGGCCTTGCGCACGCCAAACTCTCGGGTGCGCTCCTTGACGGTAATAAGCATGATATTGCTCACGCCGACGATACCCGATAGCAGCGTGAAGATGCCAATGATCCACAAAGCGGTACGGATAATGGACATGCCTGTGTTCATTTGGAGATTTTGGGTAAACCTGTTCCAAATCCAAATGGCGTTATCGTCATCGGGAGCCGCATTGTGGTTGGCGTTCAAATCGGTTGTGTAGCGTTTCTCAAAATCCTCGTTTTCCTGCACGCTGTTCAGTCCGTCGAAAGAAAAAATGATGTTTTCCACTTTGTCACCACGGTTATATATGGTACGAACTGTGCTGAAAGGGCAGTAAAACTGGGCATTCATCTGGCTCATGTCGCTTTTGTAAATGCCAACGATTTGAAACGCGAAGTTGTCCACCTTGACTTCCTTTCCCACCAAGGTGGCTATGTCGCCATCCACCAATTCCTTAGCTTGGTTCTCGCTGATGACCATCGCCTTGCGCCTCTGGTCATTGTCCATGTCGTTGACAAAGCGTCCGTGCAACATCTCTATCTTATTGATGTGCATAAGGTTGGGATAAACACCACATATCGTTCCACTGACATAGTTATTGCCATAAGACACTTGAACGTCGCTCTGCATGACCTGTGCGCCCAACTCCCTGACCACATTGGCGTACTTGTGCTTAGTGGTTTGCATGTCCCTGTCGTTGAGCGTGATTTCCCTTCCTTCGTTCATGCCGTCGTAAGCCTTGGACGTTCGCCCACCGCTCACTTGCATAGAGTTGGCCAAAAAGTTAGACGAATTGTGCTCGACAGCATTGATAAACCCGTTGCCGGCACCCAAGAGGAATATTATCATGAATATACCCCATGCCACGGAAAAGCCTGTCAACACAGTGCGCAGCCTGTTGCGGCGTGCCGTTGCCCATATTTCTTCGAGAATGTCAAGCATGCCAGTCTGCTATTTCATCAGTCCATTCAATCCGAATGGCGACGCGTTGTGTTCAAGGTTCTCCTCTATTTTGCCTATCATGCCATCCTTGATATGCACTATTTTGTTAGTCTCGTTGGCCACACCACTCTCGTGTGTCACCACGACAATGGTCTTTCCCTCGTCCTTGTTTAGTCTCTTGAGGAGTTTCATCACCTCCACACTCGTCTTGGAATCGAGCGCGCCGGTAGGCTCATCGGCCAAGATGACTTTTGGATTGGTGATGAGCGCGCGAGCGATGGCCACCCGCTGCTTCTGGCCTCCGGACATCTCGTTGGGATAATGGTCGGCCCAAGGCAACAGCTCCAAACGCTCAAGGTACTCCAAGGCCAGCTGATGCCGCTTGCGTCGCGACACGCCTTGGTAGAGCAGCGGCAACTCCACGTTCTCCACGGCGGTCTTGAAGCCTATGAGATTAAAACTCTGGAAGATAAAGCCTATGAACCTGTTGCGGTACTCGGCACTTCGCTTCTCGCTCAAATTCTTGATGAGCGTGCCAGCCAACACATATTCGCCGCTATCATAGTTGTCGAGAATGCCGAGGATGTTGAGCAACGTCGACTTGCCCGACCCTGACGCTCCCATGATGGAAACGAACTCACCCTCCTCGATGTCAAGGTCAATTCCCTTGAGCACATGCAGCGGCTGGGCGCCAAAATAGGTCTTGTTTATATCCTTTAAATGTATCATCGCTGTATTTGACGAGCCGAAACGGCAAAAGGTTGCAGCCCCGCAAACTATTTAAGATTATATCTAAAGGTCTGGCGAAGTTTTATCCTGACCGGTTTGCCATTCCACACTCCCGGCTTCCACACAGGCATTTTTTTCAGCACGTTATAGGCTTCTTTGGCAAAAGCAAGCGATATAGCCTTCTTCAGCTCTTCTTGTTTGAAGGTGGTCAGCTTATCAAATTTAGCGCGATTGTAGTTTGAGACAGTGCAATCCACAGCCTTAAAATTACCACAATTGCCGTTTTCGTCCACCTCAAGCATCATGATTACCTTTCCCTCCGCCCCATATTGCATCGCTATATCGGGATATTTGAGATTGTCGGAAACAAATTTTTGTCGCGCCACTTCTCCACCGGGAAACTCCGGGGCGTCAGGCGTAGCCCAGCATTTATCATCTTCAATCTCTCGCTTGTCTATCAAACCATTCTCACTCAACTTGCGAAGTTCGTTTTCCACTTTATCCAACACCACCGTGCCGAGCAGCACCTTGCCGTCCGGGTCTATTATATAATAGGTGGGAATCCAATTCACGTGGTAGTCTTGGTCTATCTTACTCTCCTTCTTCCATTTCTTCAACTCGCTGTAGTGCAGCCAGTTCATTTTGTTCTTTTGGATGCATCCGACCCACGCGTCGCGGTCGGTGTCGAACGAAACACCGATGAACCGCACACTCTTCGGACTGTACTCATCGTGGATTTGCTTCAACTTAGGAATGTCCCTTCGGCAGTCCGGACACCACGAAGCCCAGAAATCGATCACCACGTAGCTCCCCCGAAAGCTGCTCAAGGAGGTATTATCCGTAGTGTCTTTAGCGTCTACGACAAACTCGGGAGCCACCGTGCCTGGCCGAAGCAGGTCGGCGGCATACTTTACGTCAGGGTCTTCAACATTGCCTTGGGCGTTTGTCATAACAACACCAGCCAGCAGAAGCATGGTCATCAATAACAACTTTTTCATAACTTAAAAGTGCGTTTTATTGTTTTTTTATTTTTAACGTTTGGTCACAATAGTCCACCACGGCTGGCCTGTGGGTGATAAATATCACCGTCTTGTCGTGTTTGGCCAATACGTTTCGCAACAATTGTCGCTCGGTGTCCGGGTCAAGGGCCGACGTTGCCTCGTCGAAGAGCATCACGCCACGCCCACGAAGCAACGCGCGGGCTATGGCTATGCGTTGCGCCTGCCCCTCCGACAGTCCGCCTCCCGACTCGGAGCACACCGTGTCCAAGCCCTCGGGCAAATCCAACACAAACTCGGCACAACTCTCCCTGAGCGCGGACTTCATCTCCTCGTCGGTAGCGTTGAGCTTGCCAAGACGCAGGTTGTCCCTGATGGTTCCGCTCATCAGCGTGTTGCCTTGGGGCACGTACACAAAATTGCAACGCATCCTCGGCGACAACTCGCGACACTTTTTCTCGTTGTATATCTCCACTTTGCCTTTCCGTGGCTTGACGAGCGCGAGTATCATGCGCACCAAAGTGGTCTTGCCGGCGCCCGTCTCGCCAAGCACCGCCGTGCACGAACCGGGTGGGAAATCGAAATTGAGGTCTTGTATCACGTCGCCATCCTTGTCGTCATAACAATAGCTCACGCCGCTAAAACGAACGCCGCAAGGAGGCTCCATGGCAATGGGGGCGCCTTGTTCGTCCAATGGGCTTTCCTCCAACTCCATCAATCGCTCGGCCGCCGTGAACACCGACACGAAAGCGGGAACAAGCTTCGTAAGGTTGCGAGCAGGGTTCTGAATGCGGTTTACCAATTGCAAGAAAGCCGTCATGCCACCAAATGTCAACGTGTTATCGGACAACCTGATGGTCGCCCAAAGAAAAGCCACAAGATAGCCAAGGGCAAAACCGAAGTTCAGCACCAAGTTGCTGAAAACCGAAAAGGCCGTGCGCTTAACCACACGTTGCCGTAAAACGCTCTGCATGGACTCCAGACGGTCCACCATCGAGGTCTCACTCTCGAGTGTCTTGATGAGCATGCGGTTCTGCACGGTTTCTTGAAGCACGCTCTGTACGTCAGAGTCTGAGTTACGAACGGCGCGCGTAAGTTTGCGCATGCGTCTTACATAGACCTTGCTCAACACCACGAACACAGGCACGATGGCCACCGTGATAAGCGCCAACGTGGCGTCCATGGAGAACAAATAAAAAAAAGCGCCGACAAAGAGCGTGAGCACCGACAGCGTGTTTGGGATGACCTCGGTGAGAAAGTTGACCACCGTGCCAACGTCTGTCTCCAGCCGATTGAGCACATCGCCCGAGTGCATTTTCTCTCGTCCCTGCCACTCTGAGCGCAATATACGGTCGAGCATGCGTTGCTGCATTCGGTTTTGCGCGCGTATGCCCAATATATTGCGCACCCAAACGCCCGCTATATTGAGTGCGAAACCGCACAACACCAATGTGCCCATCAAGGCCACGGCACAGTAAATAGAACCATCCACATGGTTGGACGCCACGTCGATGGCATGCTGAACGGCCCAAACCTGAGCGAGAGAAACGCCAACCGATGCCAAGCCGATAAGCGCGTTCAACGTAGCCTGCAACCTGTTGCCACGCCATGACAACCACAACCACCGCAGGATGGCGGTGGAAGAAAATCGCCGCGAACTACCCGACAGTTTGGTTAGCAATATAGATAGCCACCCGCGCGAACCATCCGCGTTGACACCCTTGGTGCCGGTCATGGTACGTTTTGTATCCGAAAAAATGTTCTTATGCTCAAAATCTTTCATCTTGGCAGTGTACTTGTCGCCACCATGCTACGCAATATGATTAGCGATCGCTCATTCTTTATCTTTATATAGGATGGCGTGGAGCAATACATCCTAACGTTGATCCATGCCCCACATCAGCTTATCACGCAGCGTGGAAAAGTAATGGCTACCCTTATGCTTCACTATTTTTATATCGTAGGATGCCTTCTTGACGCGTATTTTTGAACCCTCGCGCAACTTTTCCGAACGTCCATCAATGGCAGCCAAGAAATTATGGTTGCGACTTTCCACCTCAAGGTCTATCACACTGTCATCATTGATTACGATGGGGCGGACGTTCAGGCTATGTGGCGCCACTGGGCTGATGACCAAATTACGCGCGGAAGGCACGATGATGGGGCCGCCGTTAGACAGGTTGTACGCCGTGCTGCCCGTGGGTGTGGCTATGATGAGACCGTCTGCCTGATACGTTACCAAGAACTTTCCATTGACACTGCACTTGATTGAAATCATGGAGGCGTTGTCTCTTTTGAGCACCGCTATATCGTTCAACGCATACGGCCGGCCTTTTATCTTCTCACCGTCCACCTCAATCTTTATCACTGAATGAGCCTCTATCGCACAATCACCTTTGTACAACTCGTCAAGGGCGTTTTCTATCTCGGCTGGCAGCACGTCGGCTAAAAAGCCCAACCGTCCCATATTGACACCTATTATAGGTATATTACGCCCTCCAACACGGTTGGCGGCTTTTAAAAATGTGCCATCACCACCCAACGAGATGACGTAATCGGCCTCAAAATCACAATCGTCAAACACGCCCGAACACACAATATCAACATGCAGTTTCTGCCTGAGAACGTTATAGTATGCACGATCAATGCGAACATCCGCCTCGCGCGCGTTGAGATAATCCAACACACGCTGGACAACCATTGACTTTCGAGCCTGGTATTCGTTGCCGATAAGAGCGAAACAAAGCTTTCGGTTTGCCATATATCTGTTGTTAGCTATTCTTCGAGCTGCCACCGCTCATTTCTTTTTATGGCGCAACAAGCGGTCTATGCAGCGTGCCGCAATCACCATCCACGCAGTGCGTCGGGCTTACATCTCTTGCAAATATACATAGAATTGTTGAAAATTCGAGACGCCAACCCAATTATTTATTTAATTCTTTTTACAAAAGCGTCCTTTTGTTACAAATCCGTTTCTTCCTTATACAATATATTGGCCTGTCGCTTGGTTATACCAACAACAAGAAGTATCTTTGTCGTATCACCAAACAGCTTTGTAATTATGGACCACTTTTTTTTTGAAAACTGCCTTCGTCTCGTCTTGGCGCTCATACTTGGGGGTATCGTGGGCATCGAGCGCGAATACCGCTCCAAGGACGCTGGCTTCCGCACTCACTTTCTCGTGGCGCTTGGCGCGGCCCTGTTCACAATCATTTCGCAATATGGTTTTGGCGACGCTGTGAGAGACACTTCGCGCGTGGCGGCTCAAGTGGTATCAGGTATCGGTTTTCTTGGCGCGGGCCTCATCGTCTTTCAGCGCAACGTGGTGCGCGGCCTCACCACGGCGGCAGGCCTATGGGTCACCGCGGCCATCGGCATGGCGTGTGGCGCCGGGATGTTCTATGTGGCGGCGCTGGTCACCGGCCTCATCCTTTTTGGATTGGAGGTGCTCAACGAGATCATTCCACAAGTGGGCACCACGGCACTGCAATTAGCGTTTACCTCTGACTCGAAAGAGAGCGCCAAGCGCGTCATCGAGCAAATTAAGAGTGACTGCAAAGAGGTCTACTCGTTCGAATTGCACGACCGCCGAACATCGCACGGCAGCATTTATGAGGTCAAAATGGAGATAAAAGTGCTAAGCGGCGACCACAATAGGCGCATACTCGACTACATGAACGAGTTTGACGACGTGACGATGATGAGCATAGAGTAGCTCGCCAAGCCACTTTTCCATATCGGATGATTTGGCGCCAATGAGGAAATCGACATTCCAGCGAGCGATTTAAAGCACATTCCCACCAATCGCGAGACAAGGGTCAAGGCGGCGAAAGATATACCTTTTTTATATTTTTAAGCCGATCAGGCCCTTATCTATCGAAAAAATTGCGTAAGTTTGTAAAGGATTATTGTGGCGACAACGTTGTCTCCGCATTTAAAACATACTCACTATGGCTAAAGTTTATACATTTTTGGCCAACGGCTTCGAAGAGGTAGAGGCGCTGGCTCCCGTGGACATCTTTCGTCGCGCGGGCATTGACATCAAGACCGTGAGCGTCACGGGGTCAGAATATGTAGAATCGTCGCACGGCGTGACCGTGAAAGCCGACTTGCAATTTGGCAGTCCAGCCGACTACGCAGACGCCGACATGCTGCTCCTGCCTGGCGGAATGCCCGGTTCGACCAACCTGAACGAGCACGAAGGCGTGCGCCAAGCGTTGATTGAGCAACACAAGCGCGGCAAGCGCATTGGCGCCATCTGCGCGGCACCGATGGTGCTTGGGTCATTGGGATTGCTCCAAGGCAAAAAAGCCACTTGCTCGCCCGGCTTCGAGAAATACCTCACGGGCGCCACCTATACGGCCGAGCTGTACCAAGAAGACGGCAACATCATCACCGGCGAGGGGCCAGCCGCCACCCTGCCCTACGCCTATCGCATACTGAGCTTTTTCGTGGGCGAAGAGAAATCGGCCGAGTTACAGAAGAAAATGCAGTATGCGCATCTCATGGAAAAGAGATAGGCGATGGACTACGCTATCATCGTAGCCGGCGGCAAAGGGCTGCGCATGGGTACCGAACTGCCCAAACAGTTCCTGCCCTTGCGCGGCAAACCCGTGCTGATGCATACCATAGAGCGTTTCAACGCATACAGCGACGCGATAGGTATCATCGTCGCGCTGCCCCAAGAGCAACAGGATTTTTGGCTCCATTTGTGCCAAAAACACGCGTTCAAGATACCGCACACCGTGGTCAACGGGGGCGCCACGCGCTTCGACTCGTCCAAAAACGGATTGGCCGCCGTGCCCGACGGCACGAATGGCGTGGTGGCTTTTCACGATGGCGCGCGCCCTTTCGTATCAACAGCCGTCATAGAACGATGCTTCGCCGCGGCCCGCAAGCACCAAGCCGCCATACCCGTGACGCCCGTCACCGACTCACTGCGCCATGTGGAAAACGGACAATCGCACAACGTGCGGCGTGATCTTTTCCGCGCGGTGCAAACACCACAAGTCTTCGACATAGCGTTGGCCAAGCGCGCTTTCAACCAGCCCTACAGCCAATCGTTCACCGACGACGCGTCGGTGATAGAGAGCTTGGGCCACGCGATAGCCATGGTGGAGGGCGAACGGGAGAACATCAAGCTCACCACCCCACTCGACCTGAAACTCGCCGAGCTGCTCACGACAGACCTCTGACACACCACACCGCGAGCATGGGAAACATCCTTGAACAAGACATCACGTACCTTCCGGGCGTAGGCCCGCACAGAAAGGAGATATTGAGCGGGCAGCTCAACATCCGCACATGGCGCGACCTGTTGGAGTATTACCCCTACAAATACGTGGATCGCACCAAGGTCTACGCCATATGCGAGCTCAACGGCGACATGCCTTTCGTGCAAGTGAAAGGCAAGATACTCAGTTTCGAGGAGTTTGCCATGGGCAATCGCAAGAAGCGCGTGGTGGCGCACTTATCCGATGGCACCGGCGTGGCGGACATCGTGTGGTTTCATGGCTCGCAATATGTTTACAAAAACTACAAGGTGGGCGATGAGTACATCGTCTTTGGGCGGCCCGCCGTCTACCAAGGCCGGTACCAATTCGCGCACCCCGAGATGGAACGGGCGGCGGATTTGAAACTGGACGAGATGGGCATGCAGCCCTATTACGTCACCACCGAGAAGATGAAAGCCAGAGGCATGCAGTCGCGCGCCATCGAGAGGCTCACAAAGACGCTCGTCACGCGCATACCCGATGGCGCCATACCAGAGACACTGCCGACCAACATGACCAAGCGACTGCACCTGATACCGCGCGAAGAGGCTTTCAGAAAAATACACTACCCACGCTCGTTGGACGACGTGCAGCGCGCGCAAACACGACTGAAATTTGAGGAGTTGTTCTACGTACAACTCAACATCCTACGCTACGCCTCCGAACGAAAGAAAAAATACAAGGGCTACGTGTTCAGCAAAGTTGGCCCCATCTTCAACAGCTTTTTCAACCACAACTTGCCTTTCGAACTAACAGGAGCGCAAAAACGCGTGATGCACGAGATACGCGACGACATGCGCACGGGCGAGCAGATGAACCGACTGCTACAAGGCGACGTGGGGTCGGGCAAGACATTGGTGGCCCTTATGGCCATGCTCATCGCCATGGACAACGGCTTTCAGGCGTGCATCATGGCCCCAACGGAGATACTGGCCGAACAACACCTTGACACCCTGCTCTCGTTTCTCAAAGGCATGCGCGTGCGGGTGGAACTGCTCACCGGCATGGTGAAAGGCAAAAAGCGCGCCAAGATACTCTCCGATTTGGCCAAAGGCGACATCGACATCCTCGTGGGCACCCATGCCATCATCGAGGAAACGGTGGTGTTCAAGCGGCTGGGCATGGCCGTGGTGGACGAGCAGCACCGATTTGGCGTGGCGCAACGAGCCAAGCTATGGCGCAAAAGCGAGCGGCCGCCACACATACTCGTCATGACAGCCACGCCCATACCGCGCACCTTGGCCATGACCGTCTACGGCGATTTGGACGTGAGCGTCATTGACGAGCTGCCCCCTGGTCGAAAACCCATTGTGACAATACATAAATATGACAACCAGACCACCTCGCTATACAATGGCATCAGGCAGCAAATCAAGGAAGGCAGGCAGGTGTACATCGTATTCCCGCTGATAGAAGAAAGCGAGAAAATAGACCTGAAAAATCTCGAAGACGGGTTCAAGACCCTTTGCGAGGTGTTTCCCGAATACCGTCTCAGCAAGATACACGGACGCATGAAAGCCAAAGAGAAGGATGAGGAGATGCGCAAATTCGCGAGCGGCGAGACACAGATACTCGTGGCCACGACCGTCATAGAGGTGGGCGTGAACGTGCCCAACGCCTCGGTGATGGTGATACTCGACGCCCACCGATTCGGGCTGTCCCAACTGCACCAGCTGCGCGGGCGAGTGGGCCGCGGGGCCAAGCAGAGCTACTGCTTGTTGGTAACGGGTTACGAATTGGCCACCGAGACGCGCAAACGCATAGACATCATGTGCCAAACCAACGACGGATTTCGCATAGCCGAGGCCGACTTGAAGCTGCGAGGTCCCGGCGACTTGGAGGGCACGCAGCAGAGTGGCGTCGCGTTCGACCTGAAAATAGCCGACATAGCTCGCGATGGGCAAATCGTCCAGTTGGCCCGTGACGAGGCGAAAAAAATCATAGAAGACGACCCACAGTGCGAGAAGGAGCAGTACAGCCTGTTCTGGAAACGTCTGAAAGAGCTGCGAAACACCAACGTAAACTGGTCGGCCATCAGCTGATCATGGACAAAAGACGATTGAGGCAACAGATATACAAACACACGAATTATTTTGACAACAACCGCTCCGTGACGTGCGTATTCGCAAACAGAAACAGCCTTGTTCGTAAATACGGCCAAAATGAGCCACTTGCGCAAACGCCTACAAATAAGCCACTTGTGAAGACATACAACCTTTTCACTTTGTTTTTTTTGTTTTTCTCCTTGCCATCGATACCCAATGGCGGCGCGTTCGCTACCCAATGACAACGCCATCAAGCCTTAATCAGCATGCGTTTAGCGGCCAAACGTGGCACGAACAGTGCCCAATCGGCGCAAGCGGTGGCAAAAATCACGCGGAAAACGGTGACCCGGCACTTCAAACACACAATCATGACACCTAACGCGCGCATTTTACAAGACACGCTTTTCACTCCGTTTTATTGACAACAATCCACTTGGCATGACACCCGCGACGGGCCCATTGTCGCACGACCATCGAGACAATACGGCACAACACACAAGGCATCGCGACCAAGGGCATGGCGCATCACGGTTCCACCAACCACATTGTTCTCGCCCAGAACTTACATGCCGCAGCCGTGGAACAAAACAAGCAACATCTCAAGCGGCGCGCAACAAAATGGCTATCCTCTGAAAACCAAACGCGCAAACACATTGGAAGCCTCAGGTTTTCCACAATTTACAATGATTACAATATAGTGAACAACATGCCCCAAAATGTTAATCACGGCCGGAAAACAAAAAGATTATGTTAAATAGTAATTATTTTTATACCGTTTTGTAGGATACAAGTGGATATTTTTATTATATTTGTGACATCTTTTGGAAAACAGACCGATTTCGTTTGGCAAATCTCTCTTTTTTCTTTTTGGGACGTACGCTACATCCCATCATAAAAATCTAAAGTACAAAACAGAGCTTATGGCTTTAAAAAAGACATTAAAGACCCTGACCATATCACTTCTTTTTGCCCTCGTGGCAGAGCCTGTCGCCGGTCAAGATTTGTTGGCACGACAAGCGCCAGTGGACAGACGAGCAAAAAAATTGGACTCCATAGAGGTTAGGAGCGTCATAGCAAGAGAAAATATCGCATCCCCCGCGGCCCAACTATATGGAGACGAATGGAACAACAGATACACCCATCACCAAACAGAGCTACCCGACTCATTCATTATCAACCTTCGCCATTTCTGCATGCCAACGCCCAGCCGGGTTGTGACAAGCAATTTTGGCAATCGCTGGGGACGCCAACACAAAGGCCTTGATATCAAAGTTTATATCGGCGACACCATCCGCGCGGCCTTCAACGGCAAGATACGCATCGTGAGATACGAGCCTCGCGGCTATGGCAACTATGTGGTGATACGCCATCCCAATGGGTTGGAGACCATTTATGGGCACTTGTCCAAACAATTGGTAAGAGAGAACCAAGTGGTCAGGGCAGGCGAGCCTATCGGCCTCGGAGGCAACACCGGCCGAAGCACGGGTTCCCACCTGCACTTCGAGACACGTCTATGCGGCGTGGCGCTAAACCCTGGGCTGTTCTTCGATTTTCGCAACCAGGATGTCGTGGCTGACCAAGTGCTCTTCAGCAAGGCCACTTACGAAAGGGAGTCGAGAAACGCTACGCGCGAGCGTGGCAAAGTGGGCAACGGCGGATACACGCGCGATCAAATATACGGCGTGCCCGGACGCAGCAAGGACAACATGGCCGCCTACGCCATGAGCGCGGCCAACCAGCCTGAACGCGTGTATTACAAGGCGGTGAAAGGAGACACGCTTGAGTCTATTGCCAAAAAATGCGGCGTGACAATCAATGAGATTTGCAGGCTCAACGGTTATCGCAAAAATCAAAGAGTGCGACCTGGGCAAATCATAAGGTACGTGTAACATTTTTAAGACACACTGACAGCGCCCTTAACGGCGACGCCCGCCTGAACATGTTC
>NZ_JRNC01000011.1 GCF_000758925.1 Prevotella sp. S7-1-8 | reverse complement strand
CTGAACATGTTCAGGCGGGCGTCGCCGTTGATTTTGGGCCAAACAATCATGGCATCCCACAGCTTGACAACGAGCAAGCCACGTCAGGTTGATTTCTTTCTCGCGCTCCTGATGACAAACCAAGCGTGCGTCGCGAGCGTGGTGAGCAGGCCATAGTGTTTGACCATAATACGAAAACGCTCTTTCAGCGACGCCTGATGGTTCTTGGCTGTCATGCCTCCCTCCAAATAGTTCACCAACACCATGCCCACGTTTTTTAAACGCAAATGCCGGCGTTCGGCCTCTTGCATCACGCGGATGCACCAATCCACGTCTGCCGAGAAACGATACCGCAAGTCATAATGATTGTGCTTGGCAAGATCGGCGCGGGCGTAAAAAGACTGGTGGCACACTAACATGCCCCACTTGAACGATTTCCATGACAACTCTTGGGGCGGCTGCAAGTGTCGGTGACAAACAAAATGCCCCTCGTCGTTCACAATATCGGCATAGCCATAGAGCGCAGCCGGCAACTCCTCGCCATCGGCAAAACAAAACGACACACGTTCAAGGGTGTCACGCCCGGGAAACACGTCTCCAGCGTTGAGAAAGACGAGATAGTCGCCCGTAGACCGATCTATACCTTTGTTCATGGCATCGTAAAGTCCGCTATCAGGCTCAGAGACAACCTCCACGCGGCGCTCATTATCGACACTCGCGTTTTTTTCTTGATATGACCGCGCCATGACCATCGTTCCGTCCCTCGACATGCCATCAATGATGATATACTCCACATAAGGGTATGATTGCTCAAAGACACTGTCAAGCGTGCGGCGCAACTCGTGCTCGGCATTATATGTACAGGTGATAATGGAAAATGTGATCATAGGTCATAGTCTTTTAGCGCCAACGCTTGGTTATATACCTCGATGTATCTCAAGGCGACTGATTGTTGCGAATAGGTTTGACACACCTTCTGGATGGCTTGACGGCAGAGCGACTCATAATCAGACTCGAAGAGCACCCACCTAATTCCGCGAGCCAAATCATCGGCATCCTTATATATGGCAACGTATCCGTTCTTACGATGGTCTATCATTTCGGGTATGCCGCCCACGTTAAAGCCCACGCAAGGCAAGCCGCAAGCCATCGCCTCCATGATGGTGTTGGGGAGATTTTCGGACAGGGACGGCAAGACAAAAACATCGGCAGCGTTATACACGTCAACGATTTTTTTCTCCTCGTCGACATAGCCCAAAGGATAAACAGGCAGCTCCAAAGCTCCGGCAAAGTCTTCGGCACAGCCTCCCAATATGGCGACGCCCACACTCTGGCGCGTCTCGGGATATTGCGCCGCGAGTTTTTGGCAGGCCTCCACGAGATAGGACATACCTTTGTTCACATTGGTGACGCGCTGTGCCACAAACGCTATGAGCCGCTTGTCCAATGGCAAACGCAACGACCGTCGAGCCATCTGACGCTCTTGTCGGTAATAAACTTGCGTGTTCAACGGATTTGGAACACTTGTCACCACTTGGCCATCCATAAGCTTGCTACGCTTAGCCTCTGCCGCAAGCCACTTGCTGCACGCCACGAAAGAAATGTGATATTGTCGATAAAGTTTATACTTTTTCTCCCAAACGCGATAGGAAAGATCTCGTTTGGCACCTCCATGAGGTAGGTATGGGCAATGGTGGCAATGCTCCCTGAACCGTTCGCACCCGAGCGACAGATGGCAAATGCTCGACGTGGGCCACAAATCGTGCATGGTCCAAACCACGGGCTTGCCACTTTTAAGTATCTTTCTGATACCGGAGAGCGAGAGCATGCCTTGATTGATCCATGACAAATGGATGATGTCCGCCGCCTTGAACTCGGGCAGAGAGGTGATGTCTGAGCCAACATTGGCTATGTCTATCTGGAACAAATGTTGTCTATTGAAACGGAGATGCAAGAAAATACAAAAACGCTCCCACAAAAAACAAAAGCGGTGAAACCATGGATGGGGCAACCTCACCACATGGATGTTGTCGGTTTGCTTGTCGGCAACTACCATCTTTGCCTTGACTCCATTATTGTTCAACGCCTCCATCAACCGGCGGGTGGCCACGGCCGCCCCCCCGGAACGCTCACTTGTATTCACTAAGAGTACTCGCATGGGTATACAATCTTGTTGTCGCAAAGGTAATAAAAAGCTACGAGATAAGCGCCCACAATGCCGTTTAATATATAAACGGGGCTGTATGGAGCGCGTTTGCCTTGGCCATAGCGCCGCTGAAACTTGCCAACCATGATGGCGTCAATGTGCGCCAAGCAGGCAAAAAAAACGCTGTGTACGAACACAAACAATTGATTTGTGTCAAGAAAACAACCATAATAACGTCTTGGGCGTCCAACAATATTGCCATGCAAGAATATTTGCCGTATCTTTGCAACACCAAAAGGTTAATAGATTGTTTAGGTTAGTAGTAATAGATTTAGGTTTTTAGTTATTAGGTTTAAGGTAGATTTGATAGATTGTTTAACGGATGACAATGAAGGCCGGGAGGTTTTCATTTGATTAGAAAAAAATTAAAGTTAAACATAAAGATACGTTGAAGCTCGCTGATGAGTTTTAACGTATTTTTTTTTGAGCGAAAAAAGACACCCACATTGAGTGGGCGATCTTGTGGCGTTACGGTTTCTCTATCAGGCAAACAGCGTATGCCGCCATACCCTCCTGTCGCCCCACGAAGCCCATTTTCTCCGAGGTCGTGGCCTTAATGCTGATGGCATCCTCGTCGCATCCGATCGTTTGGGCCAGGCATGTTTTCATGGCTGGTATGTGCGGATTAATCCTTGGACGCTCGGCGCACACCGTGGCGTCGATGTTTCCAACCCGGTAGCCTTTTTCGGCCAGCAGCACCACTGTCTTTTTCAGAATGACCTTGCTGTCCATACCAAGCGTGTCGGCACTGGTATCCGGAAAGTGATAGCCAATGTCGCGCATGTTGGCGGCGCCCAAGAGGGCGTCGCAGATGGCGTGTATGAGCACGTCAGCGTCGCTGTGGCCCAACAATCCACGGTCATGCTCCAACCTCACGCCACCCAAGAACAGGGCCCTGCCTGTGGTGAGCTTGTGGACATCGTAGCCCATTCCTACCCTGATAGTCATATTGAGAAAGTTTTGTAAAATGATAAATTGAGTGGAATTTTATCGCCTGTTAAACAGGTCTTTGATACCGTCCATATCGAAGTTGAGCGTGAAACGAAGCGTTTGGTCCAATGGATTGCTCTTGGCCGTGGCGATGACATAGCCCGCGTCCAGCGAAAAAACGCTCATGCGGAAGCCCGCGCCCACCGTGAAATATTTGAGATTACCCTTGTTTTCGCTCTCATGGTGGTATCCGGCGCGCAGCGAGAACCGGTCATTGTAGGTGTATTCCACACCCGCGCTCCATCGCACTTCTTGCAACTCCTCCCTGAGACCGTTAGGGGCGTCGCCAAAACTCTTGAAGATACCATTGATGGAAGAGATGTCGTAATATTTTTTTTGGACATAGTCAGTATAGTCGTTGTAATTGCCTTTGTCGGGGGCTTCTTTGAATTGGTCTTCCGTGGGATAAGTGGGCACCAACAGTTTGTTGGCATCAGCCGCGATGGTGAAGCGATTATACTCGTCGATGGGTATCATCAAGGATGCGCCCAAGCGCAGGTTGGCGGGAATGAACTCACTGTTGTCGTCGCTGCCAAAATTGATTTTGCTGCCGACATTGGAGATGTTAAGCCCCAAACCTAATTGACACTCACGACTCCCAAGGTTAAGATAGTTTTGGTAATATGCCGACAAATCCGCCGCGAAAGCCGAGCCGGGAGCCGTGTCATCAGTGTAATTGTAGGTCAAATCAGAATAAATCCAACGCACGGCCGCACCAAGCGAGAAGTGCTCACTGAGCATTAATGAGTAGGCAACGTCTACCGACATTTCGTAAGGATGGATGGTCATGGCATCATCAGCCGTGCTTGTCATCACCTCGCCAAGTGAAAAATAGCGCAACGAGCCAGACACCGCGCTGTAATCACCGATACGATAGTAACCAGCGAGATAAGCCAAGTCTATATCGCTGACAAGCTGGCGGAGCCATGGGGTATAGTTCAACGCCACGCCGGCGCGACTTATTGAGAATGGATATTTGGCGGGGTTCCAATACTGCGAGGCCACGTCTGGGTCGGTAGCGACTCCCACGTCGCCCATGCCGGCGGCTCGAGCGTCTGGGGCAATGGTTTGGGACGTGACCGAAGCGTGCTCGGGATTGAACATGTCTTTCTTGTCTTGGGCGGACACGGAAAGGCTTATGGCGCAACACGCACAGACCATCCATATCTTAAAAAATGTGCTCATTGTCTGTTTTCGATATTATGTTTGTTTATAACAAACGCTCATTACGTCCTATTTATTGCTTATCACAACCAACTTCTTGGCCTTTGAGACTTGGGGGCTTCCATCACTGGACAGGCGCACCCGATAGAGGTACACGCCCGTTTGCAACCTGCTGCCATTGGCTCGCGTAAGATTCCAGTCGACGGTATAAGTGCCATCGGCGGCCGCTCCGGTCTCATGGTGTGTCCAAAGCAGTCGTCCACTCATGTCAAAAACGTCGATGGTGACATCCATGTCGCTTCCGCCCATGTCATGACTGATGATGAACGTGGTGGACTCGCGAGCGGGGTTGGTGGACAACGCCACGCTGGAGATGTTGGGGTGAAGAGCTTTCACCACCGTGAAATCGAGCGAGACGGTGGACAAATTATTTCTCGTGTCCCAAGCTCGAAATTCCAAGGAGTGGTGGCCAGGCTCCAATTGAGGGATGCTGAAAGTCACCTTGCCATCAGTGTAAGTGCCAAAATCTAATTTGAAATATTCGTTAAGGTTATAAGTTTTCGAAGCGTCGCCGTCAATGACAAGTTGCAAATCGTGCCCAATGCCATTGCCCGCCGTATTAATTCCTGACACATCGGACAACTGCGCCACAAAATAAGGCGTGACGTTCACTTGTCCGCCATTTTGGAATTCGGGCGTGTTTAGGTAACAATACACTTTGGGGCCCAAGGTGTCGGCAACCAGCGCGCCCGTTCCTCCAACCATGAAATGGTCGTCATACCCATGGGCCATGACATTGCGCCCATTGTTCACGGCGTAGATATTCATCAGGCCAGCTTGATCAGAATAGTTGATATCCATGGGCATGGCAAAAGAAAAGCTAAATCGACCGTTCCTCACGCTGTCAGAACCACTAAACAAGACTGTCGGCCTATCGTAAAACTCGAATGGCTCCTCGGCCTCCGCGCTGGCGTTCATCTTGCACGATACCAACTCGCGCGAGTCGTTCACGATGGCGGAAACCACACCATTAAAATTGGGGGCGTTGTCTATATGCCCACTTACCTTGACCATTTCGCCCGCCTTGAGACTAACATTAGCGGAAACGTCGGCCAACTTGACACCGTTGATAGAATCCACGATGACACGATGGGTGGGCAGGCACAACGATATGGCGGGGTCGCCAAGGAGCGCGTATTGCAACTTGTTGATGGTACGGTCATCGCCACTTTCAATCATCTCGTTTTTCGCCAAGCGCTGCGCCTCGCCCATGGTTGTGGGCTTTCCATTGTTTACATTGAGCACGTGCTTGAGAAAAGCCATGTTGATTTTCTTATTATAGATTTGAAAAACGGTGCGCATGGCTCCCCAAAATGCCACGGAGCCCCCTTGGGGATTGAGCACGGCAGACTCGCCAATGTTAGGTTGCACGCCGTCGAAAGGCATGATGCCACACGACGCCGTAATCCAAAGGGACAAACGCTTATTTTTTAGTTGCTCGAAATCTTTTATGCCAAGCACTTGCTCATGGGAAATCAAATCGAAGATTCCATGCCCACAATAGTCCATGATCAACGCTCCCTCGCGCTGCTGTTGCTTGAGAATCCTCCTAACCTCTGGATACCGATGGCCCACGGCGGACGACTCGCCATGATAAGCATCCCACATCACTTTCTTGATTTGGTAGCCAGGATATAGTTTGTCCACCATGTCGGCGGCTGAGTTCGCGTCTCTCATGTGTTGGTTGTTATCGCCATCGTCGCCCATGAAGACCAAGGTGTTCTGCCATCCTCCGGCATGGGTGTTGTTGACATAATCTATGGTTTTGTCCACCATCACCTTGGCTTCCTCGGGGGTTCTAACCGGAAAGCGTCCCACCGCCACGTCCAATTTGTCTTTTCTTTGAGGGTTCGCGCCCTCCCCATCGTCCAACAAGCAAAAGAAACCATCGTCCATATAACTAAACAAGTCGCTGAAAGAGTTCTCGCTCTCGAAACAAAGCAAGAAATCGTCCGGGCTGAACGACTTGCACTCAGGGGTAAGCATGCGGTTATCCCACACGCAATCGCCAAAGAGAAGCAAGTGGCGAGGCATGTCTTTTTCGGTTTGGGCGCGGTCGTAAAGCATTTTTAAATATCGGCGATAAGCGTTCGCGTCGGGCGTGCCACTTGAGAACTCGTTGAAAATTTCGTCTGCCGGCACGACACGTACACGCATCTTGTCATGCTTGGTATGGAAATCGGCAAGTCGTCGCGCCTGCTCCAACAGCTTTTGCGAAGTGGGTATTATGATCACCATGTCCGCCGCGCCGTGCGCATGAAGGTCTTGGTTGGTGATATTATGAACATATTCCGGCACCGGGAATGTGCCTTGAAGGTTGGGCGCCGGAACCTTTCCGCTCCATGCCATTGAGACATAATCCAGACGCGCGGGACCACCCGAGACGGTTTTTATCGTCACCGTGTCCGTATCGAGCAGGCGCCGAACATCGTACACCTTGGTAGACGCGTTGCCGTTTTCATGCTCTCCAATCATGATGTCTTGGGTGCCTATCAATCTGCCATTGAGCGCGATTTCCACCCGAGTGGGCACTCCAGCCGTGACGCTCACCGAGAGCTTACCCGTCTTGGAACCGCTCTTGTTTTCGAGAACCACTTGCTTGTATCGTCCCATCGAGATACCTTCTCTGTCAAACAGGTTTCGGCCACCGGGGTACCAACTATAGCCATCCACCTCATAAAGAGAGTGATAATCGGCCGCAGAAGGATAAAACGAGTCCACAAACGTTTTGGCGTCCACGTGCTTCGGAGCGTCATTCGCCTCTGTAAGAAAATAATAGCCATAGTCAGAATATGGGTTTCTGGTACGTATCGCAGCCTCGTTTCCAGCCCAACTCACAGGCCCTTTGGCGTGAAAAAGCCTTCGCCCCCCAACGACGCATGTAGGCACCTCCTTCAAGTCGTCAAGATTGCGCAAGTCAGCTTCCAACAAAGTTTCGTTCTGGAGATTGCCACCATAACCAAATACCTTCACCTTGTTTATATCCGAAAATCCTGCCTTGCGTATTAAAGCGTCTGTCAATTGGTACACTCCTGTGGCTGGCACCCTTATCTTCGCCCACTTTCCATGGGCCAACACCGAGTGCGCGGCATATCTTTCGGGCTTGCTCGTCCCGCGAGTCGCCATCGCCCCGCGTGTCATGTTGCCGGCTTGGGCCTTGGAGCTAACGCCCAGCATGAAGCTGACAAGCACTTGGTATTTACCCTCTCGATAAATCACGGGGCAAAATTCCACCTCCAACGCACCTTGTTTTCGGTTCGTTACAACTTGCTGCCTTATCTTGGGCAATGACATAGGGACGCTGTCTGACAAGCGACGAAACCTTGCCACGTCTGACGGCGACATGTCCATAAATTCCGGATAACGTATAAAAGCGGTGTAGACCGAGTCGGAAAAAGCTCCCGATAATGGTATAGAGCAAGCGAAAATGGGTAATTTTGTCCCTATCTTCACGTCCTCGGGAGAAAGGTTGTAAAATCGTTGCGCTTGCGCATTGACGCCCAAACACAACAACGATGACATGGCTATGAAACGAGAAAGTATATTCATGTTGATGCTGTTCATATAAAACGAAGAGGGCTTCATGGCATATGCGGCACGGGTATGGCCATTCGCGCGCCACATGTTGGCGCTCCACGCCTATTTGCAATAGCAGTCGAGCACCTTCCGATCCTCCAAATAGCCCTCCAAATGATCATCTACACGCACTGGCCCCACTCCCGCCGGGGTGCCCGTGAAGAGCAGGTCGCCAGTCTTCAAAGTGTAAAATTGGCTGATGTAGGCAATGACTTGATCCACTTTGTGGAGCATATCGCACGTGCACGCACGCTGCACAGTCTGTCCGTTGACGTCGAGGTGAAAGTTTATGCCCTGTATATCAAGGAACTCATTCTTGTCCGTCCACTCGCCAATGCAGGCGGCGCCGTCGAATCCTTTGGCCAAATCCCAAGGGTGCCCACGCTTTATCAACTCACGCTGCAACTCGCGGGCGGTGAAGTCTATGCCCACCGTCACCGCGTCATAATAGCGCGGGGCGAAACGCTCGGGCACCGTCTTGCCCAACTTGCAGACGCGAACCACCACTTCCGCCTCGTATTCTATTCTCCCCAAATGGTCTGGCACGAAGAACGGCTTGCCGTTTTTCAGCAGGCTCGAGTCTGCCTTGAGGAACACGACTGGCTTTTCTGTCTTTAATAACGTGCCTCGCATCTCTTTATTGTGCAAGGCATAATTCATACCAATAGCAAATATCTTCATCGTTAAACAACACGTTTAGCATGGTTAATTCAACTTGGGCAAACTTTGGGCCACTTCTTAATGGGCCACTATAAACTTCTTCACATCCCTGATATACTCCCCCCATGGCAAATTCTCGACATTCATTCCAACACGACGACCATCCACGGTATACACGCACCTGATGTCAAAAGTCGACACATTGACGCCTCTCAGGTCCATCCCTTCGTGCTCCAAGATATAGCTAAGCCATGCCCAAGCGTCTGTCTCGCCATAGTCTTCGTAGTTGGTCGGATAGGTAATCGACGCTTCGCGCCGATGGCATGTGGCCTCGAAAGCCTCCAAACAGTCACGCATGGTAAGCGTGGGTCCAGCTTCCAACCACAACGCGATGATGCCCCTCACCACTGGCGCGGCCATCGACGCGCCGCAGAAACGTCTCCAACCACAGGTTCTTTTGTTGAAAATGTAGGATGAGTGAGGTCAAATCCAATATCCTGCACACCGACAACAACACCTTTTCCCGTGTATTCTCGAGGAAAGTCAACACACGCATGGACCCTCGACGCGTTAACCATGACGGCCGTCGTGCCCAACTGGGCGATAGCTCCATGCCCCGTTTCTATGCGCATGACATGGCGATCGAGCGACAAATGTCCCAATCTTTCCAAAGGTATTTCCGCCACAAAGAATTTTCCGAAGCGCGCCCCAACTCTGCAACGGCTGGGCGCAAGAGGCCCGTCGCCTTCGCTATCCAATTGGACAAATGCCATGAGCGCCCCCCGCGCGATGACGAGGAGCGTGTGCCAGATGGCATGGACAGGCCGCGCGCGGCACTATAAGCTTTGCGAACGAAAGGCGACACCTTGCTCGACGTGCCACGCCGAGCGACAGCCATCAGTGCCAAGGCAACGACAAAAAGAAGAAACGACAAGCGTTCCATCCTCTATGAAATATGAGCGGACTCTTTGCAAAGATACTAAATTCTTTGACGTGACAGCGCGAGACGCCCCCCCAAAAAACATAAAAAACCATGGAAGTTTTTCCTTCCATGGTCTGTATATAACAAGGCGCGAACGCCTTAAATATTAGTCGGCTGCCAAACCGTAACGTTTGTAGTCCACCACTTGCAATCCTTTGCTCTGTTGGTTGAGCCACTGCGAAACGGTTATCTTGTCGCCATCGGCAAACTGGAACTCTTGGTCCACCAAGCAATTCTCCTTGAAGAACTTGGCCATACGCCCCTTGGCGATGTTCTGCACCATCTCCTCTTTGATATTGGCGGCCGCCGTTGCCGAAACCGTCTCACGGATTTCGCGAGCTTTCTTGGCGTCTTCCTCGGTGAGCCAGCCCTTGGCCATGTTCGATTCGATATGGTCGTCAGAGTCCACCAAATTGGAGTTGATACCAGCTTTCTTCAAAGCGACGTTCACTTGGCGCTCCACCTGCTCCTCCTTGGTCTTGGACACGGCCACCTTGAACTCCTCGTCCTTCACCTCTTGAGACACCGACTGCTCATTCAGCGCGATAGGTTTCATGGCAGCCACCTGCATAGCCACCTTGTGACCCGCGTCCTCATTAGCGTCGGAGAGTCTCACGAGGGTACAAAGCGTGTGGCGGGCCATGTGGTCATACGTGTAGATATTGCTTCCCTCGAGCACGTTGTATCCATCAAGCTCCATTTTCTCGCCCACAACGCCAGAGCGTTGAGTGACGGCGTCTGCCACGGTATTGCCGTCGGCGAGCTTAAGGTTTTTCACCTCATCCAAGCTCTTGGCCTTGGCAGCCACGGCAGCGTCGAGGATTTCTTGGGTCAAGGCGACATAGTCAGCGCCATTCGCTACGAAGTCGGTCTCACACTTCAAGCCGATGATCGCGGCAAAATTGTCACAGCTCTTCACGAGCACACAGCCGTTGGATGTCTCGCGGTCAGAACGCTTGGCGGCGATAGCCAAACCACGCTCACGCACGAGTTCCACAGCCTTGTCGATGTTGCCATCCGCCTCGGCGAGTGCCTTCTTGCAGTCTTTCATGCCAGCTCCGGTCATGGCGCGGAGCTTCTTGATATCTTCTATTGTAACAGCCATAATATGATTTAATCTTTTAATTTAACATTCTATATGAAAATGACAAGGTCTTGTGGTACACTTATAGAAGCGAGATCGCACCTATTTCATGCCACAAGACCCTACGCGTAGCGTTATTCAGCGGCAGGAGCCTCCTCTTCGGCGCGTTTAGCTTCCTCGGCCGCAACCTTGGTTTCCTCCGCTTTCCCAGCCTTGGCCTCTTGCTTTTCTTCCTCCGCGTTCTCCTTTACGTTGGCTGTTTTCTCAGCGACAACCTCTGTCTCGTTTTTGTCAGCGGATACCTCGGCGCCCTCTTGCTTACGGGCGCGACGAGAATGACGCTTGCCCTCGCCGGCCTCGTCAGCCTGAGCGGCGGCAGCCTTGTCGTCAGCCTTCTCGGCCTTGCGCTCCTGCAGGCCTTCAGAGACAGCCTCGCAAATTGCCGAGAGAATGGTCTCCACAGAGTCTTTGGCATCGTCGTTGGCAGGAATGACAAAGTCTATGTTGCGTGGATTAGAGTTAGTGTCCACGATTCCGTATACGGGAATACCAAGACGATTGGCCTCGCGAACAGCGATATGCTCTTTCATCACGTCCACGATAAACAAAGCGGAAGGCAGACGGGTAAGCTCGGCTATGGAGCCAAGGTTCTTCTCCAACTTGGCGCGCTGGCGATTTATCTGCTGGATCTCACGCTTGGAAAGGTTGGCATAGGTGCCATCGTTCATCAATTTGTCGATATTCGTCATCTTCTTCACCGCCTTGCGGATGGTGGGGAAGTTGGTAAGCATACCTCCGGGCCATCGCTCGGTGACGTATGGCATATTAACCGAGTTTGCCTTGTCGGCTATAATATCCTTTATCTGCTTTTTGGTGGCCACAAACAGTATCTTCTTGCCACTCTTAGCGAGGTTCTTAAGCGACTCAGCCGCCTCGTCAATCTTTACCACCGTCTTGTTCAAATCGATGATATGAATGCCGTTGCGCTCCATGAAAATGTAAGGGGCCATGGCTGGGTTCCATTTGCGTTTCAAGTGGCCGAAGTGACATCCGGCTTCCAATAATTGGTCAAAATTTGTTCTTGACATTGTTCTTTTCTTGTTTAAATTGTTTACTTTCTTTTTTAATTCTGTTAGAACCAATTGGCGAGTAGTCTTAAGAATCTCGTCAATTTAGATACTAAACGAGGGCTTCAATTAAAAATTCAAAATTTAAAACTCAAAATTGGGCCGCGCGTTTCATCGCGCGGCGATTCGAAATCATCAACATGCCGTCGCCATCTATCAAAAAACGAACCACGCGTCACGCCGCTTGGCAATTTTGACATTTGAATTTTGAACTTGCAATTGCGTTAGCGTTTGCTGAACTGGAATTGACGGCGAGCCTTGGGCTGTCCCGGCTTCTTGCGCTCAACGGCACGGCTGTCGCGTGTGAGGAAGCCGTGATCCTTGAGATTTTTCTTGTCCTCAGCGTTTATCTTCACCAACGCGCGTGCGATGGCCAAGCGCAAAGCTTGGCTCTGGCCGGTATAGCCGCCACCGTCCAAGTTGGCTTTTATATCATACTTTTCGGCAACTTCCAACAGCTCCAACGGCTGCTTAACCACGTATTGGAGGATGGCTGATGGGAAGAACTCCTTCAAATCTTTCTTGTTAATAGTGATCTTGCCAGTGCCCTCAGACAGATAGACACGAGCTACGGCGCTTTTACGACGACCAATTGCGTTAATAAATTCCATCTTTCTCCTTTATTATTTATACTGGTTAATATCAATAGCCTTGGGCTTCTGAGCCTGCATGTTGTGCTCCGAACCCTCAAAAATGTAAAGATTGCCCAACAAGGCGCGTCCTAAACGACCTTTAGGCAGCATGCCCTTGACGGCGTGACGAATGATGCGGTCAGCGCCATCCTTGCGCTTGCGCAGCTCCGCGGGCGTGTTGAAACGCTGGCCACCGGGATAGCCGGTATAACGAGTATAAATCTTGTCGGTTTCTTTCTTGCCGGAGAAAACCACCTTTTCGGCATTGATAATGATGACGTTGTCGCCGCAGTCTACATGAGGCGTGAAATCTGGCTTGTACTTTCCACGTATCAACTTAGCGACTTTGGAGCAGAGACGACCCACGATCTGGTCGGTGGCGTCAACTACCACCCACTCCTTATGCACCGTTTCCTTGTTGGCGGAAATAGTCTTGTAACTTAAAGTGTCCATTTTAAAAAATAAATTTTCTACTAAAAAACGTTTTTATTACCTGATAAAACAGAGACCTCACGGCGCCTCCAGTCTAAAAGAGACCATCCATGGCTTTCGCTCTGTCGCGCCATTGATTCACTAACCACGATGTCCGGCCAAAGGCATCGCTATTAACACAACGCGCAAGGGACTCTAAGCGTGCCCCAAAAATAATCGGTATGCAAAAGTACTTATTTTACAGATGACTAAACGATCAAAAACAACCAAAAAGCCAATATTTAAAAATTATTAACCCTTTTTAAAATTCTTAACGCGCAAATGTTGGCCTATATACTATCATTGCGCCAATGGCCACTCAACGATGGCAAGCGCACAAAAACCTTTTTTTTGCCCAAAACTGCACATTTGTTTCTTTTTTGTGTAACTTTGCACATGTTTTATTAACAATGACAATATGAGCAACAATTTATTGAAAGGCAAAAGAGGCATCGTCTTTGGTGCTCTCAACGAGAAATCCATCGCATGGAAAGTGGCCGAGCGAGCTGTCGAAGAAGGCGCCACCATCACTTTGTCAAACACGCCGGTAGCTGTCAGGATGGGCACCGTGAGCGCGCTTTCTGACAAACTGCATTGCGAAGTGATACCGGCCGACGCCACCAACGTGGAGGATTTGGAAAATGTTTTTCGTCGCTCCATGGAGGTGTTGGGGGGCAAGATAGACTTTGTGCTCCATGCCATAGGCATGTCGCCCAACGTGCGCAAGCGCCGCACCTACGATGATTTAGACTACAAAATGCTGGACACGACGCTCGATGTATCGGCCATCTCGTTCCACAAGATGATCCAGAGCGCCAAAAAGCTCGACGCCATCAGCGAGTACGGTTCCATCGTGGCGCTGTCATACGTGGCTGCCCAACGCACGTTCTACGGCTACAATGACATGGCAGACGCCAAAGCGCTGCTCGAGAGCATAGCCCGTAGCTTCGGCTACATCTACGGCAGGGAGCACCATGTGCGCATCAACACCATCTCGCAATCGCCCACAATGACCACGGCCGGGCAGGGAGTGAAGGGCATGGACAAGCTGTACGACTTCGCCAACCGCATGTCTCCGCTCGGCAACGCCACGGCCGAGGAATGCGCCGACTACTGCGTGGTGATGTTCTCAGACCTCACGCGCAAGGTGACCATGCAAAACCTGTTTCACGACGGCGGCTTCTCCAGCGTGGGAATGAGCCTGCGGGCCATGGCCACCTACGAAAAAGGATTGGACGAATACAAGGACGAGAGCGGCAATATCGTCTACGGATAAGCATTGCTTAGATTTGCAACTATAATGTAAGCAACTGTTACTTCATAGTCAAGCCATTCTAATCACTATGATTGGAATGGCTTTTTTAACTCCAAACTTGAAAATGGCGAGCATTGTTGTCACGTAAATCTTTTTTGAAAAATCAAAAACATAGGTTTGACCATTCTTGCCACGCGTCGCTTTTTGACGTTATCCTCTGTTTTATACAAAAATAATCGCGGCCAAGGGCAAAGTTCGTCACCTTGTCAGACACCCGGTTATTAGCTGGCATCGCACGGGTGTGGCGCCAGCGACGACTTGGCTCGTCACGTTCCCGCCGCATGCGCGCGGTGGCTTGAGACGGCATGCCATAAGGACAGAGCTTGATTATCCCGCTCAACATGGGGCAACACGGCTGCCGCCATGGCCAAGGGGATAACATGCGAGAGACGCGGATAATTTTGTTAGAAAACATTTGACAAAAAGCCTTACGAGCCTCGCGTATTCGCGAGCGGGCGCACGCTCGCCCTCAAATACGCCACGCATTTGAGTTTTTCGTAAAACGCATATCACCAATGACTTGTATGCAAAATATACGTTTGGATCGAGAAAAGTTTTCTGCATGCGTCGCGTTTAACGCCTAATCGCGCGTCGATTGGGCACCAAACGCGACGCGATCAAGACCGAGACACCACGCGTTCAAGGCTCAAGCGCAAAGCGATTAAGTATCGGCCGCGACACGGAGGCGTCGCAAGTCTACTCTCGCGACGCGCCATCGCACCCAAAAACAAAGGAAACGCTGCTAAAAAGAAGATTTCCCACATACGTTTTTTTGTGATTGTTTCCTGACAAATGGCAGCGCGCGGGCAACGCGCGAGCATGAATGGCAAGGGGCGCGTCGAACAAGGCGGCGCGAGGGTGAGAACGCAAGCGGCGACAGCCAAGCATGACAAGGTGAACTCGTCAAGATTGGACACCATCGCCACCAAGCTGGCGCGACCACTATATGGCGAGGGCGTAGCCGGCTCAAGAAGACCTCTCGAGACCGCGCCGGCGCAACATCCATATCTCCACGGAGTTGATGATGTTTTGCCAAAGTATGTAACACCCCGGTCCTACCGACGACAACGGATGCAAGAACGCCGTGGCAACCCAGATGGCGAAGGCCGTGTTTTTTTGTCCAAGGGCCTGGCCAGCCTCGTTGGTCTTGTCGAAACAATGGCCGACGCAACGACCCGTGGCAAACTGAACGACGCACAACACCAACCCCACGAGGGCTATCGACACGAGGAAGAAGGCCGAAGTGCGCTCCCAAGCCTCCCGAATGTTCATGGCCGTGGTGCCCGACACCACAACCAAGGAACAACCCCACATGTAATAACTGAGGTCTTTCACGCCAACGATACGGCGATGCAGCCCGCGCGCATAGTGCTTGACAAAATAGGCGAAGATCATGGGCAAGAGCAAAACAACGCTCACTTTCCACAAGATGCGAAAGAACAGGGGCGCGAACGCCATGCTGACCGTGCCGCCATTGGCCTGCGGAAGCAATGGAAAACAAAGGGGAATGAGCAGGGCCGAGATAAAATTGGAAAGAAATGTATAGGTGGTCATCTCCTCCAAGCTGCCTCCCAATTTAGCCGTTACCACAGGAGCGGCCGAGGCCGTCGGGCTGACAACGCAAACCAATATGGCCTCGAGCATGACCAACGCGCCGCCACTGACGCCCAAGCCAAGAATGACACCCACAAGAACGAGCGCGAAAACCATCTGCTGCGCGCCTATCCACAGATGCCATCTCACGGGCAGCAACCGACCGAAATCCACCTTGCAGAAAGTAACAAACAGCACGAGAAACATGAAATCGGGCAGCACGCTGTCGTTGTAAGGGGCGTACCACTCGCCGATGGGCTGCAAAAAAGGCACGAAGTGGAAAAGCAAGTAGACCACGATGCCTGTCGCAATGGCTAACGGCAATATCCAATTTCTTACAAATCTGATAACATTCATGGCATATTATTACAAGATAGCCAAATAGACACGACGGTCTACATCACGCCAATCCATCTTAAAACGTCGTTCAGATTGGCCACCACCATGAGCAATATCAATATGACGATACCGGCATACTCGGCGCGGATCATGATTTTCTCCGAGGGTTTGCGGCGCGTAATGATTTCATAGAGCAAAAATATCACATGCCCACCGTCAAGGGCTGGAATGGGCAGGATATTCATAAATGCCAATATGATGCTCAAAAAAGCTGTCATCCGCCAGAACATGTACCAATCCCAAGAAGCCGGGAACAAGTTGCCGATGGAGCCGAAGCCACCGAGGCTCTTCGCGCCGTCGGCCGTAAAGACGTACTTCATGTCGCTGACATAGCCCGAAAGGACGTTCCATCCATACTTGACGCCAGCCGGGAAGCTCGCCAAGAAACCATAAGTGACGTGCGTACTTTTGGACGCGTACATCTTGGCTATGCTTGGCACGGCAAAACCTAACTTCAAGTTGGGAGTGAGCGTCGTATGCAATGTATCGACACCAGCGCCTCCGGCCTTGGCCACGATGAGCGTGACGCGACGCAGATCAACACTGTCTTTGCGAGTCTTGGCGGCCGTCATTTGGTCCTCCACGCGCCCTATCTCGTCCATAAACTCGTTGTATGAGCCAATGGCCTTGCCATTGACGGAACGTATGGTGTCGCCCTTGGCCAATCCTATCTGGCAAGCTGGCGCCACGACAGAGACGCCGCCACCTTCCGTTACCGGCACACGGCGAAATACAGTATCGACGATAGCGGGGATGAATGGCTCGACAAACTTCGGCGTGGCCTGCAACATGTCCAACAGGTTGATATCGCCGGGAAGCGCGACACGCACCTTTTTGCCACCGCGGACGACATCCGCGTATTGGGCCTCGGACAGGTCGCGGTAAACGTCTATATTGAAGTCGCGGAAGGGCCGGATGTTTGTGCCAACAAGAATATCCTTGTCTTGGAAACCGAGCTTCTTGGCCTCGGCGCTAAACTTCATGCCCTCGGTCATGTTGGACATGCCCACATAGCTCTCGCCCCAATGGTACATAATCATGGAATAAATGAAAAGAGCCAGCAGAAAATTGACCGTAACGCCACCCACCATGATGATGAGACGCTGCCACGCGGGCTTCGTCCTGAACTCCCACGGCTGCGGTTCTTGTTTCAGCTGCTCGGTATCCATGCTCTCATCTATCATGCCGGCTATCTTACAATAGCCCCCAAGCGGCAGCCATCCTACGCCATACTCGGTGTCTCCGGCCTTAGGTTTGAAACTGAAAAGTTTTCCTCCCCACTTGCCAACGCTGACATCAAAAAAAACAAAGAACTTGTCCACGCGCACTCCGAAGAGCTTCGCCGCCAACATATGACCGCCCTCGTGCAAAAAAACAAGCAGGGATATGGACAAAATGAATTGGAGGAGCTTGATTAAAAAGATTTCCATTGCGTTAAATTGTTTATTGTAAGCATTATTTATCTACTTTCACGACACAAAAAAGAACGTATAAAGTTTGGAGGAACAACAATTCCTTTGACTTGTGAAAAGTGTTAAATAATAGTCAATTAATTGTTTTTATTAAGAATCTTGGTCGCTATGTTTCTGGCCTCCTTGTCTGTTTGGAGATAGACATCGAGGTCTGGATTACTGTCAAAAGTGGCTTCTCGCATGGTTTGTTCTATGATATCCGCCATGCCCAAGAACGTGCACGCGCCGCGTCTGAATGCCGCGTTGACCACCTCGTTGGCCGCGTTGAGCACGCACGGCATGTTACCCCCACGGCGTATGGCCTCGTAAGCCAAGGCCAAACATTTGAATTTGTCCATGTCCGGCTCGTAAAACTCCAATGTTCGGGTTTTGAACAGGTCGAGCTTGTCACCTTGCGATGACAGGCGTTGGGGATAAGACAGGGCATACTGGATAGGCAAGCGCATGTCCGGAACGCCCAATTGCGCTTTCACCGCGCCATCCTTGAACTCCACGCCGCTATGCACCACGCTCTGCGGATGTATCAGCACTTGTATCTTCTCGGCCGGCACGCCAAAGAGCCACTTGGCCTCCATCACCTCAAAGCCCTTGTTCATCAGCGTGGCGGAGTCTATCGTGATCTTCGCGCCCATGTCCCACGTGGGGTGACGCAAGGCGTCTGCCGCGGTGACGCCAGCCAACCGGTCGAGCGAGTGGAGCCTGAACGGTCCGCCCGAGCAGGTCAACAATATTCTCTCCACCTCGTTCATATCCTCGCCCACAAGGCATTGGAATATGGCACTGTGCTCCGAGTCCACGGGCAGCAGGTCCACATGGTACTGGCGCACGAGGTTCAACATCAGCTCTCCGGCCACCACAAGCGTCTCCTTGTTGGCCAAAGCTATCTTCTTGCGAGCCTTGATGGCTTGGATGGTGGGGACCAATCCGGCAAAGCCCACCATCGAGGCGATGACCACGTCGATAGCGTCAGACTCGACAACTTGGCTTAACGCATCCGCCCCGGCATAGACCTTGATATCCGGTTTGTCGGACAACAAATCCGTCAAAAGCTCGTAACGCTCCTCGTTGGCAATGACCACGCAAGCCGGATTGAAGCGGCGAGCCTGCTCGGCGAGTTTCTCCACGCTGTTGTTTGCGGTCAGACAGTAGACCTCGTAGCGGTCTGAGTGTCGCGCGATGACATCGAGTGCCTGCGTGCCTATTGACCCTGTGCTGCCGAGAATACATATCTGTTGTTTCTTCATTATATTGTTTTGATTGTGCCATTCCATACGCCACGACTATAAATCGAGCAGTCCTTGAGGTATGTTCATGGCAATGACGCGCGTGTTATTGTCCACTTTGGTGATGAGACTGGCATCTGCCGGGATCAGGATTTCCCTGCCATCATTGGCCGCCACCTCAAACAAGACGTTGACAGTGCTGTCGTCCACGCCTTTGACTACGCCCACAGGCTTGTGCGTTTGGGCGTCGAGGATTTTGTATCCCACGATTTCTGACCAACTCAGATGGCCGGCATCGTCCCCGGAACGTGTCCTTTGAAAAAAAACATCACAACCCGAAATCTCACGCGCTTGCATTTGAGTGTCGATGTCTTCAAACTTAAGCAATGCCACTTCGTTACTCTTAAAACGATATTCTTCTATAAAAAAAGGAACAAAAATGCCATCAAGCTCTATTAAAAGATGGTCGGCCTCCACCCTGTCGAACACGTCGTCGACAAACCGAAACGTGATTTCTCCCCTCACGCCATGTGGCCTTTCCAATTGGCCTATGCGGTAAACGTCCTCCCTTTTAATCATCCACACGAGATATTTTGGCTCCCAATTGATTGAGCCTGTACTCTATATCCTCATACCCACGGTCTATTTGGGCGATGTTTTCGATACGGCTTACCCCGTCGGCGCCCATCGCGGCTATGAGCAAGGCGATGCCGGCGCGAATGTCCGGACTTGTCATCCTGCCGGCTCTCAACTTGATGCGGTGGTCCTGGCCTACCACAACAGCCCTGTGTGGGTCGCAAAGGATGATTTGGGCGCGCATGTCTATGAGTTTGTCAACAAAGAAAAGCCTGCTCTCAAACATCTTTTGGTGTATCAAGACCGAGCCCCGCGCTTGCGTGGCCACGACCAACAGCACAGACAAAAGGTCTGGCGTGAGCCCTGGCCAAGGTGCGTCCGCCAATGTCATAATGGTGCCGTCAATAAAGGATTCCACCTCGTAGTGACTTTGATGAGGTATGAAAATATCATCGCCATCCACCTCTATTTTAACGCCAAGACGGCGGAAAGATTGTGGGATTACGCCCAAATTTCTCAATGACACATCTTTCACGCGTACGCCATTGCCCACCATTGCCGCCATGCCTATGAACGATCCGACCTCTATCATGTCTGGCAACAGGCGATGCCTCGTGCCGTGAAGGCTTTTCGTGCCGACAATGGTGAGCAGGTTACTGCCTATCCCACTGATGACGGCCCCCATGCCATTAAGCATATGGCAGAGCTGTTGCACGTATGGTTCGCAGGCCGCGTTGTAGATGGTGGTCACGCCATCGGCCAAGACGCTGGCCATGATGATATTGGCGGTGCCCGTCACAGACGCCTCGTCCAACAACATATAGGTGCCTTTCAAGCGTTTAGCCGTGATGTGATACACATTGCGTTCAGGGTCGTGGACAAAATCAGCGCCTAACTCTTTAAATCCCAAGAAATGGGTGTCAAGCCTCCTTCGCCCTATCTTGTCCCCCCCCGGCTTGGCCACAATGGCTCGCCCAAAACGTCCGAGCAACGGCCCTATAAGGAGCACCGACCCCCGCAACGACGAGCATTTCTTGACAAATTCAATACTGTCAAGGTAGTCGAGGTTTAGCGCGTCGGCTTGGAACGTATAGTCATGCCGACTGTTTTTGACAACTTTCACGCCAATATCCTTGAGCAAACGAATGAGGTTGTTAACGTCGAGAATATCGGGGATATTTGATATTCTTACCGGCTCATCCGTCAACAACGCGGCACTGACGACCTGTAGCGCCTCGTTTTTGGCGCCCTGAGGGATGATGGTGCCGGACAATTGATGCCCCCCCTCGATGACAAAAGACTCCATAGGCTATCTCTTTCTACGTTTTCTATCGTTTTCGCGGACCGAGATCTTGTCAAACTTAAAGTTTCCAAGGTCTATCCGCACCCTCCCGTCCGTATAGCGAGCCAAGTCGTCCGCCACCTTTTCGTCGCTGCAACCGTGGCTCCATTGCATGAGGTCGCGTTTCATCTGGTTAGCCGTCAGCCTGACCAAGGCGTCGTATTCCTCGCCCTCGGGCATGGTTTTGAGCTTGTCGAAGAGCTCGAACAACATGCGTCCATAATGGCGCACCGAAATCTTGTCGTTGGGATAAACCATTGGTTCTGGCTTTGTGCCAATAGATTTGGCTTGTGACACATCATAAGGCCAATCAATATCGAGCTTAAAATCGCTCATCAAGGCTAAATGATCCCACAGTTTCTGTCTGTAGTCCGCGCTCTCCTTGATTTGCGGGAACATGCGTTCCATGGTCATGACGATGGTCTCGGCACAGCGCTGGCGCTCTTCTTTATCCTCCAGCGTCAACGCGTAGTTCACCATATTTTGTATTTCCCGGCCATATTCCGGCAACACGAGCTTTTCTCGTTGGGTATTGTAATCCAATCCGTCTATATTCATAAGTATTGTTATTTTGCCTTTATCAAGGGAGAAATGAGACTTTATTTTCGCTCAACGACCTTTCGTCACAAAGTCGACGTGACGCCTTACAACAATTTACGCGGTTGTTTAGCCACGAAATCCTTTAAATAGAATGGCACAAAATAGGCCACGTCCTCAAACCTTTCGTCGGCCCACCGCTTTTCCGCCAATGGCAACATGTTCTTGGCCAACGCCTCCACGCCGTCTATGAAACGGGCGTTGGGATGGCCTATGGCATCCTTGCATTTACGAGCCCCATTGCCAAAGAAATAGACCGGGGCCTTATCCAAGAACTCCCTGTACGTATCCGCGTCCACGACATCAGCGTGAATGGGCCTAACCTCTTTGAGAGAGCGGTCAAAAAGCTGCGCGTAGACCTCCATCCTGCGAGCGTCGAGCATGGGGCACAACAACGCGTTTTCCTCCTTTATCCTCTCCTGAAGCAGCACCGGCACACACAACAGCGACAACGTAGGCACGCTGATGAGCTTAACGCCACGTCCATAGCACACGCCCTTGGCCATCGAAACGCCAATGCGAAGCCCCGTGTACGAACCAGGACCGGAGCTTACCGCCACCGCGTCCAACGGTATGGCGTGGTTGTCAACGTATGACAAAGCCTCGTCGACAAACGTGCCGAGCCTCTCGGCATGGTTAGGGCCAGAATGGTCTTCTTGCTCAAAAATGCACGCGCCATTGTCGCTTACGGCAACAGAGCACACGTTGGTGCTCGTATCAATATGCAATATACAAGACATAACTTTTTCCTCGTTTACTATCGAATAATATTAATAAATTGCAAATTTACTCTTTTTTCCTGCATTTTTTGTATTTTTGCAGAAATTTAACTTGCAAGAAACTATGATACTATCAATGACCGGTTACGGCAAGTCTGTCGTAACATATAGAGACAAGAAAATCAACGTTGAGATAAAATCATTAAATAGCAAGTCCTTGGATCTTTCCGTTCGCATAGCTCCGCTTTACCGGGAGAGAGAGATGGAGATACGCCAAAAACTTGCCGCAGGGCTCAAGAGAGGGAAGGTAGACTTTTCGATTTGGATCGAAAAAAGCGACCTTGTAGACGCCACTCCCATCAACGCCTCGCTTGTTGAGAATTATTACAACCAGATAAAAACCATCTCCGAGCGCACCGGCATACCCGAGCCAACCGATTGGTACGCCACGTTGCTACGCATGCCCGACGTGCTTCTCAAGACAGACGCCGAGCAACTTGACGACGAGGAGTGGGGCATGGCGAGCCAAGCCATCGACAAAGCCTTGGCCGAGACGATAGACTTCCGCCGCCAAGAAGGCGCCGCCCTCGAGAAAAAGTTCAACGAAAAAATTGCCAACATCAGCCGGTTGCTCCAAGAGATAGAACCATTCGAGGCAAGCCGAGTGCCCAAGATAAAAGAAAATATCATCAATGGGTTGAGGCAAATACCCGAAGTGGATTACAACAAAAACCGGCTCGAGCAAGAACTCATTTACTATATCGAGAAGCTTGACATCAACGAGGAGAAACAGCGACTGGCCAACCACCTTAAATATTTCAGCGAGACCATGGCCGAAGAGCAGCCCAACGGCAAAAAATTAGGCTTTATCGCCCAAGAAATGGGACGCGAGATAAACACCACCGGCTCTAAAAGCAACCAAGCGGAAATGCAAAACATCGTGGTAAAGATGAAGGATGAGTTAGAGCAAATCAAGGAGCAGGTACTCAACGTGCTATAAACACACCCGCCCCAACCATCGCCATCCTCACCCGGGCATCATCGACACCATACGACAACGGTCACGGTGCCCGACATCAAACCACCCATCCACCCTTCACATCATAGACTATGAACTCCAACAACACGCCAAACGCCAAACTCATCATCTTCAGCGCACCCAGCGGAAGCGGCAAAAGCACCATCGTCAATTATCTCATGCGCGAGCACCCCGAGTTGCGCCTGGCATTCTCCATATCGTGCACCAACCGAGCCCCGCGTGGCACCGAGCGACATGGCGTGGAGTATTTCTTTCTTTCGACCGATGAGTTTCTGTCCAAGATAGACGGAAACGAGTTCTTGGAGTACGAGGAAGTTTACCCCGGCCGTTTCTACGGCACATTGAAATCGCAGGTCGAGAACCAGCGCGAGAAAGGCCAAAACGTTGTGTTTGACGTAGACGTGAAAGGAGGTTGCAACATCAAGGACTATTACGGCGACCGCGCGCTAAGCGTATTCATTCAGCCGCCATCCGTCGACGAGCTGCGCCGCCGCTTGGAGGGACGGGCCACGGACGCGCCAGACGTAATCAAGCAGCGGCTGGACAAGGCGGCCTACGAAATGACCTTCGCCAACCGTTTTGACCGCGTCATTGTCAACGACGACCTTGCGAAAGCCCAAAAAGAGGCCTATGGGATAGTCAGCGAGTTTTTAAAAAAATAGTTGTCTTGCGCCTTGTCATCCATCGGCAGGCACCCAGCTTTATATTTATCCACACGCTTATGAACGACATCGCGCCGACATCGCTCGCCACACGCGCCACCACCCACGACAAGAGGTTGCGCACGGGGGTGTTCGGCGGCAGCTTCAACCCCATTCATGTGGGGCACATTGCGTTGGCGCGCCAAATACTCCAAGCGGCCCATTTGGAAGAGGTGTGGCTCATGGTCTCGCCTCTCAACCCCTTCAAGACCAACGACACCCAACTTTTAGACGACCGCGCGCGACTCGATCTCACAAGCCGCGCGCTCGCCACAGAGCCAACACTGAAAGCCTCCGACTACGAGTTCCACCTGCCCAAGCCTTCTTTTACGTGGAACACGCTCAAGCACTTAGCCTCCGACTATCCGGAACGCACATTCGTCCTTATCATCGGCGCCGACAACTGGCTGGCATTCGACCGCTGGGCCGAACCACAATACATACTCTCGCATCACGAGATAGCGGTCTATCCACGCAAGGGCTATCCCATAGATCGCTCCAAGCTGCCTCCCAACGCGCACCTCGTCGACACACAGCTCTACCCTCTAAGCAGCACAGAGATAAGGCGTCGCGTCAAGGCGAGACAGCCCATAGACGGTTTAGTGCCTGACGCCATCTTGCCAATGGTGCAAAAACTGTATCGGTAAGCACACACCTTTAGAATGTAAAGACACATTGGCAAATCTCCATTTTTTCAAAATAATATCACAAAAAAAGCATCCTCCACAACCTGTCTTTTAGCGCGAAAAAAATCAGTTTCTTGGCAATTTCTCGCCATTATGGGCACCTCGATTTTGTCGACAAACCACGAACGCTATCCAATCGCGCCACGTTCAAGGCCCATTGAGTCCGCGATTAAGTCTCATTGACGTTGCGACCAAGGCCCATTCGCCACAGCTTTAAGCACTAATGGCAAGCCCGAAAGAAAACTTTCGCGCACGAAAAAACGCCAAGACGTCATAACGTTCCGCAAGACAAGGCTTTACAAAAAACTCGCATTTTTCGTGTATTTGCGCGCAAAGCCAACACCGACAGCGAACACACGATTTACGGGAAACACTTTGTCAATATTTTTCAGCTTGGGCATGCCTGTCCCTTCAACACCTCCATCATATCTCACCCAACGCGTCAAAACAAGCCAAAGCACGCTTGGCGACACTTCTTTCGCGTTAATTTAGGGCATGTGCATTGTTTATCTCCTATTTTTATACTATTTTTGCAAAAAATAATAAAACAAGCATTCGTGAAGACTTTGAGACGCGTGGCGTCGCTATTGCTGAAACCCATCATGAAGAACAGCGTTTTCTTCGTGATGATGTATGCGCTTGGGATGCTGAGCGCCATTCTCACTTTGCCCCACCATAAAGGCGCGACACTATACGAGAATATCTATTTGGAGCTGTTCCTGTTTGATTATTGCGCCTGCGCGGCACTCGCGCTTTTTCCCCACAAGATACGCACATGGCTGAAACGGTTGCTCTACGTCGTGCTCTACACCGTGTCTATCATTGACATATACTGCTTTTGGAAATTCGCCTCAACGCTCAATCCCACGATGCTCATGCTCGTGAACGAGACCGATAGCAGGGAAGCCGGCGATTTTATTCGGGCGTTTCTCAACGTAGACATTCTCTTCTCGCCCCTCTGCTGGATATTCTCGCTCATCCTCATTCATGCCCTATGGGTAGCGCGTCGGCACTTCTTCCACCTGCCGAGCAAACGCGCGCGCCAAACGGCCAGGGCGTGGCTCATGGCCATAGACGCCAAGGCCACCAAGTGGAAATTGGACTACGCGGGGGGCGTGGCCATCGCCGCGCTCTTGGCGCTGAGCGTAAACACAAGCTGGCACAATATAAAAGAGACTGTCAGGCTGATGACCGCGGACACCATCGGCACCGTGGAGCACATACTGACCGAGAAAGATCACGCCGTGCTCTACTTGCCCATCTACCGCCTGGCATTCAGCATTTACAGCAATTCGCTGGCCGACAAGCAGATAGGACGGTGCATCGCCACTAACGAGAAGATAGCGGTGGACACTTGCACGCGGCGATCGCCCACCATCGTCCTTATCATCGGAGAGAGCTATGGCAAGGCGCACAGCTACCAATACGGCTACTATCTCAAGACCACGCCGCGCCAAATGAGACGCGAGCGCAGCGGACTGCTCACCAAGTTCACCGACGTGGTGAGCTGCTGGAACCTCACGAGCTTCGTCTTCAAGAACGTGCTCTCCACACACGTAGTGGGCCAGAAAGGTGAATGGTGCGACTATCCGCTCTTCCCGGCCATATTTCGCAAGGCTGGATACCATGTGAGCTTTCTCACCAACCAATTCCTGCCCAAGGCCAAAGACGCCGTATACGATTTCTCTGGCGGCTTTTTCCTGAACAACGCCACACTGAGCAAGGCACAGTTTGACACCCGCAACACACAGACACACCAATATGATGACGGACTGCTCGATGACTATGACCGATTAGTGAAACGCGGAGAGATAACCAACGACAACCCCAACCTCATCATCTTCCATCTCATAGGCCAACACGTGAACTACCGCACGCGATGCCCCAACGCACAGCGCAAGTTCGGGCCAGAGGCGTATGCGAAGACGCGACCGGAACTCGACGAGAAGAAACGGCGTATCATCGCCGACTACGACAACGCCGTGCTCTACAACGATTCCATCGTGGACGCCATCATCAAGCGTTTTGAACACAAGGAGGCCATCGTCATCTACATGCCAGACCACGGCGAGGAATGCTACGAACCGGGGCGAAATTTCATCTGTCGCAACCACAGCGCAGCCATAGACTGGCCATTGGCTCACTACGAATTTGAAATCCCATTCTGGATATATTGCTCACGCGAATACGTGAAAAGGCACAGAGACGTGTACAGAGCCATCCGAAAAGCCAAAGACAAGCGATTTATGACCGACGCCCTGCCACACATGATGCTGTGGTTGGCCGGCATCAAGACCAAAGACTACAGGCCCGAATACAACTTGCTCTCGACCGAGTACGATGAGCGAAGGCCTCGCATACTGAAGAATACCACCGACTATGACTATTTGCGAGAACGTCACTACGCCGAGTCTGCCAAGCGGAAATAAACGCCACCGCCATCATCCCATTATCACAGATCGTCATGAAATACAAAATGAATGTCGCGCTTCTCTCGCGCGCCGAGTGCAACGCGCTACGAGGATTGGCCATCATAGGCATTTTCTTGCACAACTATTGCCACTGGCTCGGCCCCGTGGTGAAGGAGAACGAATATCAGTTTTTCAAGCGCAACGCGGACTGGTTCTCGCAAGTGGCAAGCAACCCCGACTACCTGTGGCCTATGCACATACTGTCGTTTTTCGGACACTACGGCGTACCGATCTTCTTGTTTCTCAGTGCCTATGGGTTGGAACGCAAGTATGGCGCGACATCGACCGCCACGGCACAAGGCCATGACGGCGTTGGCGAAACGTGGATGTTTGTCAAAAAGCACTATCTCAAACTGTTCCAAATGATGTTCGTGGGCTTCGCGTGCTTTGTCTTTGTGGATGCCATCACACCCGGCAGATGGCACTACTCCACGCTGCAAATCGTGGCGCAATTGGGCATGTTCAACAACCTTTTGCCAGAACCCGACCAGAATATCTGGCCAGGACCTTACTGGTTTTTCGGGCTGATGCTCCAGCTCTACATTGTGTACCGGCTGCTGCTCTATCGACGGCACTGGGCTTGGACGGTGACATTGATGGCTCTCTGCATTGGCGGCCAGCTCTGTCTTGGACCTGAAAGCGAGGCTCTCAATCGCTATCGGTACAACTTCATGGGCGGCATGCTGCCCTTTGGAATGGGGCTGCTGTTCGCGCGCCACGGCCAACGGGTCATCTTGGTGAACCTCTCCACGGTGGCATTGCTCATGTCGCTTGTGGTCACAACGTTTTTCGTAGTTGGTTTCGGCAACAACTTTTGGGGCTGGATGCTGGTGCCCGCGCTGGTGTGCTATGCCGCTGTCTATTTTGTAAAATCATTGAAGAGCGTGCCTGCCAATGTCGTGACCGACACCATTTGGAAAGCATTGCAGTGGATGGGTGGCGTATCGGCAGCCCTGTTTGTCGTCCACCCCGCGATACGAAAAGTATTCATACCCATATCCCAACATGGCGACACCTACGCCGGGCTATTGCTTTACACCATCGCCTCGATAGGCGCGGCATGGCTTGTCAATGAGATTATGAAAAAAATAAAGATGGGATAAGACGACAAAAGGTTCCAGCTACAAAAACGACACATGTCACAGCCACGACAACATCACGCCACACAGCACATGAAAACACACGCCACACAGTGTCACGATTCAAAGACACCATCTTGGGAAAACGCCCACGAGGATGGCTGTCGGCTATCATTGGCCGCCATCAGCGCCTACCGAGGAGAGCTGATGGGACTTGCCATGTTGATGATTATGTTGTTCCATGTGCCCCTTTCGTCACGCGACCCGTTCTTTGGACTACACAGAATGGGCAATATCGGCGTGGATATATTTTTCTTTCTCAGTGGCGTGGGGCTATGGTTCTCATGGACCAAGAACCCAAACTACAAACACTTTTTCAAACGCAGGTACCTCCGCGTCTATCCGGCATGGCTGCTCATGGCCAGCCTTTACTACATACCGCGGTTCAGGGGGGGCGACACGATGGCGTGGGTAGACCTCGTCGGCGACATCACCATCAACTGGGACTTCTGGCTTCACGACGAATTAACGTTTTGGTATGTACCCGCCGCCATGGCGCTCTACCTTTTCGCACCTGCCTATATGAACCTTATCAAGCGCGACACCACGTACCGCTGGTTGCCCGTGGCGATGGTTGTGTGGTGCGTGGCTGTGCAATGGGTAGCCCCTATCCATAACGCCGTGGGGCATTTAGAGATATTCTGGAGCAGGGTACCCATCTTCTTCATCGGCTTGGGCATGGGCGAAAGCGTGCGGCAAAAACACAGCGTCCCCCTGTCATCGGCGTGGTTGCTATTGGCTGTCGTCCTCATCGGAATGGGCACCAGTATATACATGGAGCAAAATTTGCACGGCAAATTTCCGCTTTTTATAGAACGAATGGTCTATATTCCTGTCACCGTATGCGGCACATGGCTGCTGGGCACCGCCTTGAGGCGTATAGGCAGGGGCGCAAGACGTGCCTTGGCGTTTATTGGAAGTATCAGCTTGGAGACATACCTCATACACGCCCATTTCGTATTAAGGCGCCTGCCCGCGGATTGGAGCTACTGGATCACATTCCTCGCGTGCCTTGCATGCACGCTCCCTTTGGCTTGGGCATTGTGGCTGGCAAGCTCGCGGTTGACAGGAAAAATATTTAAAACGAAAAAAAAATGAAGCATTACATCAGACTGGCACGGCCCACACAGTGGATTAAAAACCTCTTTGTCTTTGGTCCTGTGATATTTGGCGGCAGGTTGCTCGACCCCCAGGCCATGTCGGCGGCTTTCGTCACCTTCTGGGTTTTCTGCTTCGTGGCATCGAGCATCTACTGCCTGAATGACATCATCGACGCGCCGGACGACCGTCGTCACCCCGTGAAGCGCACACGGCCGATAGCCTCCGGGGCGGTTTCCTTGCGCCAAGCCTACGCCCTGATGCTGCTGACGCTTGCGCTCTCGGCATGCTGCGTGGCCGCGTTGGCGCCCCTATACGGCATGTTTGGCTCATGCCCCCCATCCAGCCTACACTCATGTCTCAGCGTGGGCGCGGTGGCGTTGTTCTACGTGGCGCTCAACATAGCCTATTGCGTCAAGCTCAAACAATACGCCATCATCGACGTTTGCTTGGTAGCGTTCGGCTTTGTGCTCCGGCTAATGGCTGGCGGCTTGGCCACGGGCATAACATTGAGCAAATGGATTGTGCTCATGACATTTCTGTTAACGTTGTTCATGAGCTTCGCCAAACGGCGTGACGACGTGGTCCGAATGGAAGCCACGGGAGAGCCACCACGCAAGAACACCATACATTACAACCTCACGTTCATCAACCAAGCCATAACCATCACCGCCGCCGTGACATTGGTATGCTACATCATGTACACCATAAGCCCGGAGGTGATAGCGCAGTTTGGAAACGAGAACCTATATCTCACCAGCGTGTTCGTATTGGTGGGACTGCTGCGCTACATCCAGATAGCGGTGGTAGAGAAAAAAAGTGGCAACCCCACAAAAGTGATATTGAAAGACCGTTTTGTGCAACTCGTTGTGGCGGCGTGGTTCGTCGCGTTCATCTTGATTATTTATGTTTTCTGAGCCGAGAACCAAAACCAAGCTCGCGCTGTTCGATTTTGACGGCACGATCACCACAAAAGACACTTTCGTGGCGTTCATTCGCTATGCCAAGGGCAATGTGAGAACGCTGTGTGGATTTATGCTCCACGCACCCATTTTGGCGTTGATGCTGCTGCGCCTATACCCCAACCATAAGGCCAAGCGACGCATTTTTTCATATTTCTTCAAGGGAACGCGCTTGGCCGACTTTGACAAACTGTGCCAGCGATTTGCCAATGACAGCCGGGAATGGTTGATACGCCCCAAGGCCAAAGATGCCATGCGCCGGGCCTTGGACAACGGGTCCAAGGTGATGGTGGTGAGCGCAAGCGTGGAAAACTGGGTGAGGCCATTCTTCACCGCGCCTGAAGAACGAGCCGGCGAACAAGACGCGAGCGACATTACAATATTGGGCACGCGGATAGAAGTGCGAGACGGCATCGTCACGGGCGAGTTTTCCACCCCAAATTGTTATGGCATGGAGAAAGTGAGACGCGTCAAAGCGGCGCTCACCAAGCCCCGGGAGGAATATGACATCACCGCCTTTGGCGATAGCGGGGGCGACAAAGAAATGCTCAACTATGCAGACAGAAAACACTACAAACCATTCAGGAACTGACAAGCGACAGAGAATGGGCGAGATAATACGCTTTGGCGCGGTAGGCGCGTTGGCCACATTGATACAATATGGCATCTATTTGCCGCTCTTGACATGGACGCACGCCACGGTGGCCAACACAGTGGGCTATGTCGTGAGCTTCGCGTTCAACTTCATGGCAAGCGCGCTCTTCACGTTCCGCGTCAAGCCAAACGCCAAGCGCGGAGCATGGTTCGCGCTGTGCCACGCCATCAATTATCTATTACAAACGGCATCGTTAGCGTGCTTTATCTATATTGGAACACCCAAATCGTTGGCCCCAATACCCATGTTTGCCATCTGCGTGCCCGTCAATTTCATATTGGTTAGACATTTCATGAGACGTTGAATTATGAAAAAAATACTTGACATATTCCGTTTAAAACAAGAGGAGCGCATACCTACCATGGTCGCGACGCTACTCATGGCAGCGCTCATCGCGCTTCCTATCTACGCTTACAGTGACGCGTTGACGCCTATATCCGACGACTTCAGAAAGATGGTGATAGCCCACTTCCGCATATCGGGCTTCGACCCGTTGAGCTATCTTGTACTGACCGATTGGGGAACGTTCTACAACGTGTACCGTCACCCACTGTTGGCGTTCTTTATGTACCCGCCATATCTGCTCAACCAAGCGTTGACTTGGCTCACGGGACACAACTGCGCCATCTATGTCATGGGGGCGTCGCAACTGCTGTGCAGTTGCTACTCGTTCGCGTTCATGTATCGTATCCTGCGCGAGATTATCGGCTTGAAGCGCATAGAGACCATCGTCATGTCTTATTACCTTTTCTCCATGGCTTACGTCATGGTGACATTCATCTCGCCTGACCACTTCGCCATGTCCATGCCAGCGCTAATTATGACACTGTACATAAGCGGAACATGTATCAAAAAACGCCGCGCGCTCACCATTTGGCAAACCGTCTTGCTCTTCGCGCTCACGGCTGGCATATCGCTCAACAATGGCTTGAAGACCTTCATGGCCGCCCTTTTCTGCAATGGCAAGCGGTTCTTCCGCTTGAAATACCTGCTTCTGGCTGTCATCGCGCCCTCTCTCCTCATCTGGTTGTTCGCCCGATTCGAATATCGCAAATTTGTGTGGCCCGCCGAAATGGCCCGAAAAGAGGCCAAGATGAAGAAAGACAAAGCATGGAGAGACAAGGTGTACACACAGTACAGGGATACCACCAAGCTCACAGACACGGCACAAATAAGGGCGAACGTGAACCAATACATCAACCAAAAAATTAGCGCGAAATATAAACGAGACCATCAAAAAGCGTGGATGGTGAACAAAGGAAAGCCCATCGCCCAAGGCGAGTTTATGAGTTGGACCGACGGAACAACCTCTCGTTGGGAGACAATCGTTGAAAATCTCTTCGGAGAGTCTATACAATTGCACAGCAAGCACCTGTTGGAAGACACGTTAGTGCAGCGTCCGCTCATCGTGAAATATGGCGCATGGTATTTTTATTGCATAGAGCTTATCGTGGTATCGCTATTCGTTTGCGGCGTCATAGCGGGTGCCCGATCACGCTTCTTGTGGCTTGTGATGTCTTTTTTTGGATTTGACATGTTGCTCCACATGGGTTTGGGATTTGGCATCAACGAGGTTTACATCATGTCGGCCCATTGGATTTACGCCATCCCCATAGCCACGTCTTGCCTGCTCAAACGCTCTCAGGGGGTGGCACGACACGCGCTGCTTGCCATATTGACCCTGCTCACGATATACCTATGGAGTTACAACGCGACGCTTGTTGTACAATATTTCACATAGACTCCAAAACAAAGATGAAGGCTGAAAGACAAAATTACCGAGTACATGTTTTGTTATTTCAGCCTTATTCGTTATTTTTGTATCATCGTTTTAAACCTATACCCAATACTAATCACTAAAATTATATTTCATGGAAAATAACAAATTGTCGAAAGTTATCGCTCAATTCAACATCAAAGGCACCGTTGAAAGCATTGCGCCACTTGGCAACGGCTTGATCAACGACACCTTCCTGGTAAGGACAAGGGAGCAAGACGCGCCAAGCTATGTGTTGCAACGCATTAACAACGAAATATTTACAGACGTTGATTTATTACAACACAATATAGAAACCGTAACCAACCATATACGCAAGAAACTAAAAAGCAAAGGTGAAACGGATATCGATCGCAAGGTGTTGAGATTTGTCACGGCCGACAATGGCAAGACATACTTCAAAGATTCCGATAACAAATACTGGCGCGTATCATTGTTCATACCCGACGCCGAGACACACGAGACCGTCAATCCCGCAAATTCTTATGACGCTGGCAAAGCTTTCGGCAATTTCCAGTCAATGTTGGTAGACGTGCCCGAAAAATTGGGCGAGACCATCCCCGACTTCCACAACATGGAGCTTAGAGCAAGGCAGCTGCGCCAAGCGGTAGACAATGACGCCGTGGGCAGGGTGAAAGAGGTGCGCGACATCTTGGCCGAACTGAAAGAACACGAGGCGGAAATGTGCAAAGCCGAGCGCTATTACCGGGACGGAAAACTCAAAAAGCGCATCTGCCACTGCGACACCAAGGTGAACAACATGATGTTTGACAAGGATGGCAAGGTGCTCTGCGTTATCGATCTGGATACCGTCATGCCAAGCTTTATATTCTCAGACTATGGCGATTTCCTGCGAACGGCCGCCAACACCGTTGCCGAAGACTCCCCCGAATACGACAAAATCGCTTTTCGAATGGATATTTTCGAGGCCTTCACAAAAGGGTATCTTGAATCGGCCAAAGTGTTCTTGGAACCCATCGAGATAGAAAACTTGCCCTACGCGGCCAAACTTTTCCCCTACATGCAGTGCGTAAGATTTCTTGCCGACTATATCAATGGCGACACCTATTATAAGACATCGTACGCCAACCACAATCTTGTGCGAGCCAAAAACCAATTGTGTTTATTCCGCAATGTATGCGAACACGAGCCTGAGATGAACGCTTATATCAAACAATGTTTATAGATATGAAACGCCTGACCATAAAAAAAATATCGCAGCAGCCCCTTGCCGCCGCCGACATACCAGCCATCATGGATGCCGAGCAAATTCCATTCGAGCTGATCGACAACGCCAATTGGGCCGCAGACTACCCCTATACACCGAAGGCATCGTTCAGGATGGGGCATCACAACGACACCATATACCTGCACTATCGTGTGTCTGAAGACAGCGTTAGAGCTTTGGCCGCTCAAGATAACGGGCATGTGTGGGAAGACTCTTGTTGTGAATTTTTCTTCCAGCCCACCCCGGACGGCCCCTATTACAACGTGGAATGCAACTGCGCGGGCACGTTATTGGTGGGTTGTGGCCAAGGAAGGGAATCGCGAGCATTGGCCTCTGAACATGTTTTAAGGCAGATTGACAGGTGGACAACATTGGGCAGGGCGCCCTTTGAAGAGCGAAAGGGTAGATGCGAGTGGCAGTTAGCCCTCATCATTCCTACCTCTACCTTCTTTAACCATCAAATTGGCACTGTGAGTGGGCAGGATTATCGCGCCAACTTTTACAAGTGTGGCGACGCTTTGGAAAAGCCTCACTTCTTGTCTTGGAACGCCATTGAGATAGCCAAGCCCGATTTTCATCGCCCCGACTACTTTGGCGACTTGTCGTTTGAATAGTGACGTGAGCGCGGAACGAGCGAGCGTCGCGCCATCAACTTATAACCGCATGGAGGCTTAACCCGTACCACAGGTTAAGCCTCAAACATGCTTGGCCCTACCCATCCATTTAGAGACACGTAGCCTGATGGCCTTGCCAATCTTGCCGAATTGTCCATATCGCAGGCTCAAGAGCAGCTCTTCCACCGACCGCCCCACCTTGACGAGTGGATGTCCCCATGCGTTGACACGATAAAGGCGGTCTTTATAGTCAACGTACTCTATGACATATTTGGGATGACGAAGCGGAAAATCAATCTCGTGACGCCCCATTGTGAATATGCGACGCAATCCATGTGGCGTGGTTCGCATATCAGAAGCATAATGAGTGGAGTTCTCCGTCAGCCCGATATTGCTCACAAGATTTTTTGACGGCATGATGGCGAGCCCCGAACCGAATAGCATCGCTGACCAAAAAACACTCTCGAAGAACGGCTTTCCAGCCTGCCGATGGTCTCGGCACATCTTGATGAAATCGCGCCTAAAACCTCTTTGCCTCAGCACCGACCGCAATTGGAGCATGTTGAAACTGTCGTCAAGAAAACTATAAGTAGCGTCCCATTGGTCAACAACTCTTCTCCACGACGCCCAGCCCCATATAGAGAACGCCGACGTGAAGAAATAGTCATACGGAACGGACGCCGACACTTCGTCAACATTAAACCCGGCAATCATCGTCACGCGCTCATCATGCTCGTATCTGTCAAGCATCTCCTTGCAAAACGGGAAGAAAGACTGCGACGGCACCACGTCATCCTCGAGTACCATGCACTTGGAGGCCAAAGAGAAAGCCCACTTTTGCGACATGTAGCCAGAAGGGTCGCAACCGTAGTTGCGCTCTTGATAACATTGACGCACGTCACATTCCCAATCGATATCCTCGGCAATGCGTCGGCAAGCCATGATACCATCCATGTCTTTGTCGTCCCGAGGTCCGTCCTGGTACAAGAACAGGCGCGACGGACGAGCCTTTTTCACCTCGGCAAAAACCTGTCCGAAGGTATCCGGACGATTGAAAAACAACATTAACACGGCAATGTCTATTTTGGCAGGATGTCTCATAATATCAGTCATTTAAATGTTTTCTCCAATGTATGGGGTAATAGGCCAACCGCGGCGGCAACATATAGGCCATGCGGTCTGCCAACGGAATATCGCCATTGAGTTTGCCGTCAAGTTGCGATTGGTAATAATCCTCAAACTCGCCAAAACGCCTTTGGTCCACAAATTTTTCGTATTGCTTGAGCTGTCTCAACACATAATAGTCTTTATACCTATCCCATTTAGGTGCCAACACCTCGCGGAGCAACTTGTCATAGGCCCGCTCCTCCGGAACATTGAGCGTGCGATCATTGGGAATATCCATATTGTAGTAATACACCGGCTCGTCCATGAAATACACTCGAGGCTCCCTCATCAACACCATCACCTGCATGAGGCGATCCTCGCCCGTCCTGATAACGCGTGGCGTGTCAAGGCATCCCGCGAGCAACTCGCGCTTGAAAAGAACGCCCCACAGCACGCAGAAACGCGAGCTATTGGCCAATATCTCCTTCAACAACAAGTCGTGCCCCACCCATCCCTTGCGATGGGTGGAGAACAGCCGGCCGTATTGATTGACATACGTGCCAATCACCTCGTCGGATCCGCTCTCTGCCATGGCGCCATGCAGTCGTTGCAGGGCGTCGGGCAACAGTTCGTCATCCGCGTCCACAAAGCTGACACACTCCCCTTGCGCTTGCTCCCATCCCACCTTTCGGGCGGCTGTCACACCGCCATTGGCAGTATGGATGACGCACAAGCGATGGTCTTCGAGAGCCATGGCATCCAGCAACTGGCCACCATTGTCCTTGCTTCCGTCGTCAACAGCGATAATCTCAAAGTCGGCAAAGGTTTGGGCAAGACAACTTGCCACGCATTTTTCTATATACTCAGCCTTGTTGTATACCGGGATAATGATGGATATTTTCATTTGTCGCGTTTAAAAAAAAAGTTGAGGCACTCATCAAAAATCTTCACTCTGCACACCTTCATCATGGCAATATAGAGCGCTATTGTCGTCACCACCTTGACCAACATCGATAAAACAAGCGAATTTATGGGCACACTCACCATATATGCCAAAGCCATGACACCCGCGGCAATGAGCATGAAGGGCGCAATGTCAAGCACGAACTCGCCAAAACGAATGTTGACAAGACGGCGCGTGGCCATAAACCACACTATCAACCATGTTATATTGAGCGCCGTAAAGGCGACAACCATGAACTGCACGCCCTGCTTGTAACATAGAAAGATGAGTGCCATTTGGGTGACAATCTGAAAGAAATTGCACCACATGTAGATGTCACTGCGCTGGTGACTGATGGCAAGATTTTGATAAAGGGTGTAGAAAGGCATAAAAGCGCCACCCACACAGAGTATCTGCATCAATGGCACGGCATCGCTCCACTTGGCACCCAAAAGCGTAATGATAAACTCTTGGGCAATAAGGGCCAACCCAAACAGGCAAGGAAATGAGAGCAAAGCCACAAAACGCGTCATTTTTCGAAACGCTCGCCGCTCTCTGCTGGCATCGTCATCCGTGAGCGATGACAAAACAGGTTGAGCCACTTGCTGCACCGCATTGCCCACAAAAGAATAGGCCATGGTATTCCATTTATACGCTTGGGAGAAATTGCCAACCACTTTTGCCGTGAAGAGCCGACCGAAAACAAAGGTCAGTATATTGTTATTCAACGTGTTGAGAATCATAGTTATAAGCATTTTCACGCTGAAACCAAACATCCTTTTGATGGGTTCAAAGCTGAAACGCCATGTGGGTCGCCACGCACAATAATAGTATCTGAACAGGTTGAGCACCAAGATATAGACCAATTGTTGCCAAGCCAAGCTCCAACAGCCATGCCCGCGCACCGCGAGCGCTAATCCGGTGGCACCCGCAACGATGAGAGCCACGTTTCCGGCGATAGCCAATTGCTTAATCTTGAGTTCTTTGGTAAGTATCACATTGGGCACAATGCCAAAAGCGCTGGCGACAAAAGTGAGAAATATAAAGCGTGACAGCGGTAGCAAAGTGGGCTCGTGAAAGAATGCGGCAATAAGGGGAGCGCCCGCAAAAAGTATCGCATAGATGGCTACACTGGTCAGGATGTTAAACCAAAACACTGCGTTATAGTCGGCATGGGTGGCATTTTTGAGATTGATTAGGGCGTTGGGAAACCCGCTACTCTGCAAATTGCCAGCAATAACGACAAAGATGGCCAGCATGCCCACCACCCCATAATCGGCCGGCGAGAGCAGTCGGGCCAAGAAAACACCGATGATAATGTTGAGCATCTGGGTCGCGCCACTGTTCACCGTGCCCCAGAACAGACCGTTTGCCGTCTTCTCTTTTAATGATTTTGCCATCTACATCAACACTTTTAAACAACAAATGTAGCATGAATTGTTTAATTCTCAAAATAAAACACTACTTTTGTAACTCAAAATTCAACCAATTCCTCAAAAGGTTTGGCGCCTTGGGGCGACAGGGAATAACCTTATTGGAATTTTCATAAAATAACGACAACATTAAATAAATGGTTATAGGATATACAACAGGAGTATACGATCTTTTCCACATTGGGCATCTAAACCTTTTGAAAAACGCAAAAGGGATGTGCGACAAACTAATTGTAGGAGTTACGGTTGACGAGCTTGTTGCTTACAAAGGGAAAAAAGCGATGATACCATTTGAGGATCGCATTGAGATCATTCGCAGTTGCAAATATGTCGACGCGGTAGTCCCACAATACGATATGGACAAATTTGAAGCATGCAAAAAATTAGGAGCGTCCATACTCTTTGTTGGCGACGACTGGTATGCCACGACCAAATGGCAAGAATACGAGAAGCAATTTGACGAGGCCGGTATTCGTATCATTTATTTTCCATATACCCAAGGCACTTCCTCCACACAGATTCGCAAAGCTCTCGATGCTATCAGAGGGGATAATTTAGAAGATTTAAAATAAAAAATCACGGTCTTTTACAAATTCCCAAAAACCGCAAGCCACCAAGTGTCAAAACCATTAGCATGAGGACAATCGCCCTTGTCAAAGTTGCCCCAAGAGGCTCGGAAACAAAATATTAATGATTTTCGCCACACAATTTTACACCACCCCAAAAGCGTTTATACAATATTTAATATAAAAATCATGGTAAATAAAGACTTTTGTTTGAGTTCATACATTGCTTACAGATACATATTCAAAGAGGGAGTAAACTTCTACCAAGGCATGGAACACAAGCATTTCAAACCAATAAGCGACGACAAAAAAATTGGAGTAAAAACACCCGAGGACATAGACAGGGAGATACGAAAGCAATTCGACAACTTGTACTCCCGCCATTCCAATATCGGCATCCTGCTTTCCGGTGGCATGGACAGCGCAATTCTTGCTTCATACCTTCGTCCAGGAAGCCATGCCTATACATTTACAGCGCATGGAACAGATGTGTTCAACCAAGATGCCGCGCGCTCGGACCATTATTGCGAGAAGTATGGGCTAATTCATCATTACATAGACATTTCCCTTGAAGACTATCAACAGATAGCTCCTGTCGTGATGAAACGCAAGTGCGCGCCCGTACATTCCATCGAGCCACAAATATATAAAGCCGCGTTGGCAGCCAAATCCGATGGCGTGACGATGATGGTTGTAGGCGAGAGCTCTGACCTCATCTTTGGCGGCATGGACCAATTGATATCACGCGATTGGACTTTTGACGCCTTTGCCAAGCGCTACACGTTTCTCGAGCCAGCGTCAGTGCTGACTAATCCCGACGAGAGCGTAAAGGATTTGTACGAAACTTATCGCCTGCCTGATAACAAAATAGATTATCTCAAATTCATGGACGAGGTGTTCTCCATAGAGAGTTCAGGCTCTTACCTGAACGCATTTGGCGCAGCAGGCTTGGATTATTACGACCCATACGCACGCCTTGTAATGACAGACCGATTAGACTTAAAACGTGTCAGGAACGGAGAACCCAAATATCTTATTCGCAATCTTTACGCTTTGAAATATCCCGAGACCCCTATTCCCGATAAAATCCCAATGCCAAGACCCGTAGACATGATTTTCAAAGATTGGAAAGGCCCAAAGCGAAAAGAGTTCAAAAACGACATAGACATGAGCGCTTTGACAGGTAACCAGAAGTGGCAACTGTGGTGCGCGGAGACCTTCCTGAACATTTACGAGCCTGAAAAAGCCTGAATAGGCAAAGCATCACCAAGGCAAAGGCGACAAAACAAATACATAAATCCTCAAAAATGAATCGGATAGAAGTAAAAGGCGAATTGAGAGAGCAATGGTGTAAATGTATCACAGACATACTAAAATACTATATACGACTGTGCGAGAAATATCATCTACGCTATTTTATAGCCTACGGTTCTGCCATTGGAGCGGCTCGCCATCACGGCATAATACCATGGGACGACGACATTGACGTTGTAATGCCCCGTCCTGATTTTGAAAAGCTGCTCGAAATATGCAAGCATGAAGACATGGGGAAATATGAGATTGTGTCGCCTTTCAACACCCCCAATTATTACCTTCCGTTTTATAAAATGTGCAACAAGGAAACCACCTTGTTGGAAAGCGAAGATTTCAAGTGTGTCCTTGGTATGTATATAGACATCTTTGTCTATGACGGGATGGTCTCCGACAAAAGCATCTCTGACCATTTGCGTCACAAATATGTCAAATATTGGAACCGCTTCACGGTAGCCTCTTCTTTTTATTCATGGGAGAGAATAAAGGGCAAACTGAAGCGTGGACAAATCAAGGACCTCGTTCATTACTTTCTTTTGAGTCTCAATCGCGACGGATACCGCAAGAAGTTTTTAAGGAAACTATACGACATAACCCATGCGTACAATTATGATGACATGGAACTTATCGTGAAATATCCTCCGGGATATGGAGCGAGCGAGGTTATCCCCAAAGAGTGGATCGAGGAAAGCACGCTCCTACCCTATGAAGACTTGCAGGTTGCAATCCCCAAAGACTACACCCGCTGGCTCAACAACTATTTTAAAGACTACACGCAGTTGCCTCCCGAAAACGAGAGACACCCTCATCACAATATCGCATACGTAAACTTAAAGAAACGGGAGAGCTTGGAGGAAGTGCTGAAAAAAATCAAAAAGAGAAAGTAATCCTGCCACGGCCAGCGTTCCCGATGCCCTCATTTACAATTGCGCATAATGTTTTAGAGCTTTACGTGGCATTGCCAACGCACCCGCCAAACCACTCGTAAACACCGTTATTTAAAACTGCCAACACACCCCACACTTACGCCCACATACCGGTATCGTAAGACACTGTTCATTTTTACGCATGCGTCAATTTAATCATATTGACGGAGATATACCATATTGCATAACATTTTAAAACCTATTGTTTCGTTATTTTGAGCAGAATAGCTTAAATTTGCACTTGATTTAATATTAAGTGCAAGTTAATGTCAAATTTAAGATTAGCAGCCGTTACAGCGGCTTTTCACAAACGACCCTTGGAAACGGTCGCGCCATTAGAGCGTCCTTCCGAATATTTTGCGCAAAAAGTGTTCAACCGTCGCAAAATGTACAAGTACCTCCCTTCGGATGTTTACCACAAACTTGTCAATGTCATCGACAATCATGAGCGATTAGACAGGGGCATAGCCGACGCCGTGGCCAAAGGCATGAAACAATGGGCGGAGGAGAATGGCGTGACACATTACACCCATTGGTTCCAACCATTGACAGAGGGAACGGCCGAAAAACACGACGCTTTCGTGGAGCATGACGGCGAGGGGGGCATGATAGAAGAGTTTTCTGGCAAACTGCTCATGCAGCAAGAGCCGGACGCCTCGAGCTTTCCGTCAGGCGGCATTCGCAACACTTTCGAGGCGCGCGGTTATTCGGCATGGGACCCCACGTCGCCGGTCTTCATCATGGATGACACCCTTTGCATTCCCACCATTTTCATCTCATACACCGGCGAGGCCCTCGATTACAAAGCGCCGCTGCTACGTTCGTTGCGCGCCGTGAACAAGGCGGCCGCCAATGTGGCCCAACTGTTCTATCCAGAGGTAAAAGAAGTGCAAACCAATCTTGGTTGGGAACAAGAATATTTTTTGGTGGACGAAGACCTTTATCTCGCCCGACCCGACCTCATGCTTACCGGACGCACACTCATGGGGCACGACTCGGCCAAAAACCAACAGATGGATGACCACTATTTCGGAGCCATACCCGAACGCGTGCAGGCCTTTATGAAAGACCTTGAGGTACAGGCTTTGGAATTGGGCATACCCTGCAAGACGCGCCACAACGAGGTAGCTCCCAACCAGTTTGAACTGGCACCTATATTCGAGGAGTGCAACTTGGCCGTGGACCACAACATGGCACTCATGGGACTGATGAAAAAAGTGGCCCACAAGCACAGCTTCAGGGTGCTCCTCCATGAGAAACCTTTCAAAGGAATCAATGGTAGCGGCAAGCACAACAACTGGAGTTTGTCCACCGACAACGGCATACAGTTATACGCTCCGGGTAAAAATTCGGTGGACAACCTGCGCTTCGTAGTGTTCATTGTCGAGACACTCATGGCTGTATACAAACACAACGGACTGCTCAAAGCGTCTATCATGTCGGCCACAAACTCCCATCGTCTGGGTGCCAATGAGGCTCCGCCGGCCATCATTTCCTCGTTTCTCGGCAAGCAACTATCCGATCTTCTTGACCACATTGAGAAAGCGGACAAGGAGGATTTGTTCTCTTTCTCGAGCAAAAAAGGCATGGTGCTCGACATACCAGAGATACCAGAACTATTCATTGACAATACAGACCGCAATCGCACGTCGCCCTTTGCCTTTACGGGCAACCGTTTTGAGTTTCGTGCAGTGGGTTCGGAGGCCAACTGCGCATGTGCCCTCATCGTACTAAACACCACCGTAGCCGAAGCTCTAACCGACTTCAAAGCTCGAGTGGACGCCCTCATGGCCCAAGGAGAAGACAGCTCCAACGCGGTCATTGACGTGATACGCGAAGATATAAGAACGTGCAACCCCATCCACTTTGAGGGCAATGGCTACAGCGAGGAATGGATAGAAGAGGCTAAAAAGCGTGGCCTCGACACCGAAAACTCATGCCCTCTTACCTACGACCGTTATTTAGACCGAGCGTCTATCGCCATGTTTGAAAACATGAACGTGATGCAAGAGAACGAGTTGTACGCTCGAAACGAGGTGAAATGGGAAACTTATATCAAGAAAATACAAATTGAGGCACGTGTCATGGGCGATCTAAGCATGAACCACATCATACCAGTCGCCACGCATTACCAGAGCCAGTTGGCCGAGAACGTGCAGCACATGTTCGCCATTTTCGACCAAAGCGAGGCCACGTCGCTCACGGCTCGCAACAAAGAATTGATACGCGAGATAGCCGAACGCACACAAAAAATAGAAACGGGGGTTGTCAATTTGGTCAACGCGCGCAAAGTGGCCAACAAAATAGAAAACACGCGCGAGCGCGCCATCGCTTACCATGACACCGTGGAAACGAAAATGACGGAGATACGCTATCAGATTGACAAGTTGGAATTGATAGTCTCTGACGACCTTTGGACACTGCCCAAATATCGCGAACTACTTTTCATACGCTAAACGTCGCAAACTATTTAACGGGAGAAGCCTTCTTTCTACGAAATGGCATCTCCCGTTATTTTTGTGTCGAACATACGCCAATGAGCGAACGTCAGGGTTGAGCCAGTTTAAAACTTAACCACCACAAACGCCTTGGAGGGTATGTTGACGATGGCCCTGCCATCTTGAGTTTCCATGGCTTGGTCATTGTTATTAACAATATTCACAATATAGCTTTTCCCATTTTTGTCGTACACGGCACTGCGTTTCCACGCACGCCTTGATGACTATTGGGCGCTTAGCGGAGTGACGCGGAACTTGAACGTCATGTCTTTGTAGCCCAAACGGTGCTGTGGCAACGGCCATGCCCCCCAGCTATTCTCACCACCGAGACCAAATTGCGCAAGGTCAAAGCACAACTCCGTGTACTTGCTTTTACGCAACTCGGGCGCATGGCGCTGCCCTTTGTCATCCCCCTCGTCCAACTCGGCTATGCCATAGTGCAACGCGCTGGCACTGAACAGGCCGTCCGCGGTAACGCAAAATCCCTTGCCCGAAGCCGCGCGCTGTTTCCACCAGCGTATGTCGCTCTTGGTTCCCGTTTCTTGCGGCCGTATGTAAGGATAAAATTGCTCGTCGGCTGTCTGCTCATAGATACCCACCATTTGGCTTTCCTTGCGGTCGACATAGTTCTCTATCGGTCCACGACCATAAAACTCCGACTTGTCCATTTCATAGGGCAGCTCCATCAACATGCCATATCTCAATGGCGCCCCGACGTCCGCTCCCTTGGTGGTGACAAGCGATTGAACCACATCTATCACGCCATTGGCATGAACGGTATAGTCTATTTTTAACGTGGATTGCACCGATGGCATATCAAAGACGGTGCTCACGCACACGACGTTATCACTCATTTTTTTAGAGGAGATGGCCTTAAGGCTCATATCCGGATTTCGCCAAGCCTTAAACTTACGATTCAACCGCGCACCCATGTCATTGTCGGTCACCGCTCTCCAGAAGTTAGGACGCATCTGCCCCCCCTCGCCTAACAAGTCGACTCCTCCCACACGATACTTGCCCATCAAGCCCGTGGACTTGCCAAACACCACTTCCAGGCCATCGTTGTCGGTTACTGTCAACGTGTTTTGCTTTCTGTCGGTTTTCACTTTCAACTTGCCCTCCATGGGTTGGATGGGCTGCATCGTCGGTTTAACCTCCCTGACGGCCATCTGCCTATAGGCTACCGTTTGTCCCTTGGCCATCAGCGGCTCGGCCGTCTTGAGCTTAAACGCCACGTCAAGCATCAGCTCTCCCGTTGCCGGCACATGGTAAGGCAGTGTGAGCGCGCACCTTTTTTGCGGTGCCACGTCAAGCTCGTTTACCTCGCCTTTCTGCACGACCTTGCCATCATTCAGCAGTGTCCATTCCATGATGTAATTGGAAAGGTCGCGGAAAAAATACTCATTGTAAACCGCTATCTTACCCTCGTTCAGGTCGATTGGCTCGGCCCAAACATTCTGGTACACGTACGCGAGGTCATAAGCGTGCGGGTTCAGTTGCCTGTCAGGGCCGATCAAGCCATTGCAATTGAAGTTGTTGTCAGAGCCATCCGTCTTGTTATAGTCGCCTCCGTATGTATAAAGCGGAGACATATTGCCCGTGCCAGCCTCGTATTTGGCGGCGATAGCCTCATAGTCGGCCACCGTTCGGCCGTACCTGAAGTCTGGATTTCGGTGCAAAGCTTGGTCCACGAAGTCCCAGTCGTAACCTCCTTGAAACTTCGGATACTTGCGCACCAAGTCCCAATACTCGAGCAATCCTCCTCCCGAGTTGCCCATGGTGTGGTTATATTCGCACTGAATGAGAGGCTTAGTGTATGTGGTGTCTTGGGCGTATCGCTCACAATCGGCGTGGCTGTAATACATAGGGCAGAATATATCAGTGTTCTTTCCGTCTATCCCCGCGCGCTCCCAGTGTATTGGTCTGCTTTGATCCACCGACTTAATCCATTCGTAGGCAGCCGTGAAGTTCGGCCCATCCACCGTCTCGTTGCCCAAGCTCCACACCACCACGGAAGGGTGGTTGTAGTACATTTCCACGTTGTGCTGGTTGCGCTCAAGTATTTGCTTGGCAAAAACAGGTTTCTTGGTTTCCGAATCGTCCTTGTAACCGAAGGCGTGTCCCTCTTGGTTTGCCTCGGCGGTGACATACAGTCCATACTCGTCGCAAAGATCATACCACACAGGGTCGTCCGGATAATGGCACGTGCGCACGGCGTTGATGTTGAGCCGTTTCATCACCTTGATATCTTGTATCATGCGCTCGCGGGTCACCACATAGCCTCCGTCAGGGTCCATCTCATGGCGATTGGCGCCCTTGATGAGCACCGGTTGGCCGTTGACGAGAAACTGTCCGTCCTTTATCTCCACCTTCCTGAAGCCCACTCTCTGCGGTATCACCTCTGTCACGTTGCCTCTGGTGTCTTTCACCACGGCCAACAGCGTGTACAAATAAGGAGTCTCCGCCGTCCACTTCTTCACGTTTCTCACAACAAATCGCACCGTGCCGTTAGACATTTTACGGAAATTGCCCACCGTTTTACCCACGACAATGTCGTTGTGATTGAGCAGTTTGAACTCTATGACCGGATCGCCCGTCACATCCACATTGATTAACAGTTCGCCGTCCTCGTAGTTATTGCCAAGGTCGGGGGTAATACGGATGTCGCTTACCTGCACCTTTGGGTTGCGCGCGTAGAGATAACTATCGCGCGCCACGCCCGATAGCCGCCAGAAATCTTGGTCTTCGCACATCGAGCCGTCACACCATCTGAAGGTCTGAAAGGCTATCAAGTTCTTGCCGGGCCTCACGTATCTCGTGATGTCAAACTCAGCGGCGACCTTGGAATCTTCCGTGTAGCCCACAAATTGACCATTTACGTATAGATACATGTTTGACGTCACCGAGCCAAAATGGGCTATAACCTGCTTGCCATTCCAGTTTTGCGGTATCTCCACCATCCGTCTGTAACTACCCACGTGGTTGTCTTTAATGGGCACGTCGAGCGGTTTTTCCCAATTAATCTGGTAACTCCATGCCAACCCGATGTTTTTATACAGTGGATCTCCAAAGCCATTTAGCTCCCACATTCCAGGCATCCGCATGGTCGTCCAGCCCGACTCGTCCATGTCAGTCTTATAGAAGTCCGTGGGGCGTTCATTGGCATGACGCACCCATTTAAATTTCCATGTGCCATTTAACGACAAGAAATTTTTTGAGTTGGCTTTCTCGCCTTTCATGGCCAAAGCCTCATTTTCGTAAGCAAAAAACTGTGTATGCGGTTTAAATCTGTTCACCGCGTTGACCTGTAAATCGTGCCACTCGTTCCATGTGGGCCGCGAGCCATCCGCCAGCGTCGTCTCATTTGCGCATGTGGCAGCGTTCACATTCAGCGACAGGGCCATCAAGGCCATTGCCATCAATATTTTTTTCATTGTTTTAGAGTATAAGTATTTTTTAATTTGCAACTCCCCCCTATGCATGTTTTCCAACATTAGGCGAGCCATCTCGCAAGTCTGACGTCGCCAATAGGCACGATCGGTTACGGCGCGTGCCTCTTGGCCGTTATGGCACATGCCGGGAGAGCGCGCGCAAAGGCCACTGTAAAAACTTTGGTTGACAATTTATTCATGATGTTTAGGTTTTGTAAATTCTCTGTACGACAAGGGCGGATAGCTGGCTGAAACACCCATCCTTAATTACAAAGATACGACAATTTTAACTATGGGCTATGGATTAAACAATTTTTAAGGTGCAAAAAAGTGACATTACAAATGGGAATGGCTCTCCCCTTTGTTTGCCATCCCTCCCCAAAAAGTCGCGAAAGCCATAAGAGAAACCAAAATATGTCAAAAAAATGGATGCAAAACAAGCTGCGCAAACTCTTGGCTTTTAGAAGATGAAAAGATAAAATCAGGATGTTTTTTGGCCATCGCCTCGCCCCCAAACCAGCTATCGGCGTGCCATTAGCACCTATTGGCACGGCGAATAAGGCCTCGACGCACGTTGAATGGGGTCCATTCGCCCTGTGGTTAAGCCTTAAAGGCAGCCCGAATAAGCACTAAAGGCAGAGTCCCCGGAAAACTTTGTATAGCCGTGCGAATGCCAAAAGAGCGCAAAAGCATGTCTATCAATTCATTGTGAAAAACTTGAAATAAGGCCGTATTTTCAGCCAATGGATTTTATTTTTCAAGAAAACGAAGCACGCAAGGCCTCTTGTCAAATGTTTTCAAACACCAAGCGCAAATAGTCAAGGTTAACGCCCGCGAAAAGAACCCAATATTATCGCAGTTATAAAAAGCCGTTTTGCGTATAAATGCGTATCTTTGCAATAACAACAAAACACAGTTATTCATGGACAATCCATATATCAAACAATATCCAGACTTGATGGACGGCAAGACCATCATGTACAACCACGGCTTCGGCTCGTCGGCCGCGTCGGGCACCGTGGGCCGCATTCAGCAAACTTTTCCCAACGCTCGAGTGGTGGCTTTCGACATTCCGTTGCACCCCACCGAGGCCATGACATTCCTGAAAGAGAAAGTGGCGCAAGAAAAACCCGACCTCATCATCGGCACGTCGATGGGCGGCATGTACACGGAGATGCTCTACGGGTATGACCGTATATTGGTAAACCCGGCCTTTGAGATGGGTCAAACCATGAAAGAACATGGCATGACAGGCAAACAGACATGGCAAAACCCACGGCAAGATGGCGAGCGAACATTTCTCGTGACCAAGGCTCTGGAGAAAGAATACAAAGAAATGACCGAGCGATGCTTCGTGGAATTGGAGAGCATGCCAGCCAAGGGCAAAGCCGAGGAGCAGGCTCGCGTGTGGGGACTGTTCGGCGACGAGGACCCAATCGTGCACACGTTCGACCTGTATCGCGACCATTACCCGCAAGCGGCCCACTTTCATGGCGAGCACCGCATGGACGACAGGTCGTTCATGAACGGAGTGGTGCCGGTGATAAGATGGATTGACGACCGGCAAGAAAAGCGCGAGCGACCCGTCGCGCTCATAGACAGCAGCGCGCTGCGTGACGCTTACGGCAAACCCAAATCGAGCCTGAACAAAGCTTTCGACATGCTCATAGAGCGTTACGCAGTGTACATCGTGGCGCCGGCGCCCACCAACGATCGCGAGGATTTAGCCGACATGGGCGCATGGGTAGAGCGACACCTGTCCACCCCCGCCCACGACAGAGTGATATATTGCAACCAAAAACAACAACTCTACGGCGACTATTACATAGACGCCAACCCTTGCGCCAACTTCATGGGCACCACCATCGCCTTTGGCAGCGACAAGTTCAAGACATGGGAAGAGGTGATAACCTTTTTCGAACGACTTGGCGGCCAATGAGGCACAAGGCTAATACTCGGTCTTGTCGGTCTTGTCGCGCCACATGTCAAAGGCTTTGGCCCCCTCTGTGGGCAGCAAGACGTCAATGGGAATGGAACGCTTGTCGAGGTCTAACGGTATGTCGTTATAGATAAGGTCGTCGCTAAAGCCGATGGCGCCGGCAGCCTTGCGGTCGTTGGCAAAATAGATATGGCCAAGGCGAGCCCAGTATATGGCGCCGAGACACATAGGGCATGGCTCGCACGAGCAATATATCTCGCAACCCGAGAGGTCGAAACTCCTAAGCCGCGAGCAAGCCGCGCGTATGGCGTTGACCTCGGCATGGGCCGTAGGGTCGTTGTCCATGGTGACACTGTTGGAAGCCTCGGCTATCACCACGCCGTCCTTGGCGATGACGGCTCCAAACGGACCGCCGCCGGTCCTCACGCTCTCTTCGCTCAAGGCAATGGCCCTACGCATCAAAGACTCGTTATTCATTGTATATATTTTTTTAGTTTCGTGAAAATAAACAAATAGTGACACAAAGGTAAACATTTTATCAAGGCATGCCGTGCCTTTACCAATCTTTTAACATCGAAAAAACTTTTTTCCTTTTTTTTGTCGCTACCACAGCGCGCGCTCGCGCTCACTTTTTCTGGCCATTGGCGCGATATATCAGGAAATTATACTTACATTTGCAACATCATGGGCACTATAACATACGGTTTCAGCGACACGCCATTTGGCGAAATTATCGTGGCCGCAACAAAGAAGGGCGTTTGCGACTTGCGATTTTTGGAATATAACAAGTTGGAGACCATTCACGATTTGGGACAACGGTGGGGCGTCTACACTCCTATTACGCTTGATAACGAAATGGCTGAGATGGTAGCCAGCGTGGTGTTCGGGGGCAAACGGCGCAAACTTACCGTCGACCTGCGAAGCACCGACTTCCAGATAGCGGTGTGGAAAGCCGTGCGCGCCATTCCATTTGGGCAGACCGCCACCTATCAAGACATGGCCAGGGCAGCCGGTAACGAAAAGGCCGCGCGCGCGGCGGCAACGGCCGTGGCACAAAATCCGGTGTCGCTGCTCATTCCGTGCCACAGGGTGGTGCGTGGCGATGGAGACACCGGCGACTACCGATGGGGACGGGATTTGAAACGAAAACTGTTGAAATGGGAAGCCGAGACCGTTGCCGCCCAGCCAAAAAACGGCATGGCGACAGACCTAACCCAGCTGATAGACATACACTGCAGCAACGTGCCGTTGGTGGAAGAACTCTCGCAAGACATGTTTAAAGGAGATTTGGATGGATTGTTCTGAACTTTTTGACCGCGTGTCGCAACTGCTCACCACACAAGACCTTGAGCCGGCCATACAAAACAAGATTATGCACGAGACGTTGGTACAGACTTGTACCTACGGCCTGAAAAATTGCAAGTATGGGTTTGGAGACCTCAACGCACAGGTGGAACAACTGATAGAGCGACACCATATCTCTCAAACGGTGGCCAACGCCATACATAAAATGCGGCGAGACAGCAACAGAAGCGACGCCTTGTTGCCAGAAGAGCTGCTACATGACGCACGCGCCTTGGCCACGTTTATCGCGCAGGTGCTCAACGTTGACATACCCAAGGGGCTAACGTCAAAATTGCCGCGAAACATGAACGACACACGCGGCAGGAACCGAGCCAACTCCCCCGACAAGCGTTGCACGGTGATGGCATGGGATGACACGACCATCACGGTAAGGGTGGACGAGGACGACGCGAGGGATTGGAAAAAAGTTTTTTACACCAAAGAGACACAATACGCCAACATGCAATACATGCGTGGCATACTGCGAAAGCACATGCAGCTCAACTTGATAGGATGCCACGTGGATGGAGACGCCATCACGCCACAACTAATCGTGGTGGAACCCGACTGCCTGATAGACATCAGCAGCATCGCGGCATGCTTTGAGGATTATGGACACCACCCATTGCTCTATCTGATAAACCGATTGAAACCACGCCCTGTCAGCCAACCCATCTTGTTGGGCAATTTTGCCAGCAACGCGCTTGACGACATTATCAGCAACCGAGAAGCTGACTTCGCCAGCACTCTGGTGAAAAATTTTACGAAAAACGCCGTGGAATACAGTACCTGCCAAGATTTTAACGCCACAAAATTCAAACAGGACGCCATGACGCAAATGCGTAACCTAAAACAGATAGTGGCAGAAATAGAAAATGGACACAACCTCAAGAAAGCCATCCTTGAGCCTTCGCTTATCTGTGAAAAGTTTGGATTGCAAGGACGAGTGGACCTCATGACCACCGACCTGAAACTGTTGGTGGAGCAGAAGTCGGGGCGAAACATCTTTTTGGAACGTGGCACCAAAAACCAATACGGAGGTCAACATATTGAGAAACATTATGTACAGCTACTACTCTACAACAGCATTCTCTATACCATATCTCCCAACTCGAAACGCGACATACAACTGCTTTACTCTAAATTTGAGTTGCCGAACGGGTTGATAAAAGTGAAAAACCTCATGGAACTGTTCTACGAGGCCATACGCTTTCGCAACGAGGCCGTGGCGCTGGAGTTTGACATCGCTCATAACGGCTTGCGGCACATATTGCCAACGCTTAGCGTAGAAAACCTGAACACAGCAGGCAGACAAGACTTTTTCTATGACAGATACCTACGGCCACAACTTGAAAAAACACTGTTGCCACTGCAACAAATGCGACCATTGGAACGCGCTTATTTTTGCAGGATGACGCAATTTGTAATTCTCGAAAGCCTGTTGTCCAAAGTGGGCGTATGTGAAAGCTCGGGCAACAGCGTGGCCAACTTGTGGAACATGCCACTCGCGGAGAAAAAAGAAACTGGAAATATTTATACCAACCTTACCATTACAAACAAGGTGAAGAGCGGGCAACCTAAAGGCAACGACAGCTACGACCTTGTCACTTTGGCCTTGCCCGAACAAGACGAGGGCTTTCTGCCCAATTTTAGACGCGGTGACATGGTATGGCTCTACGCCTATCCAAAAAACGAAGAGCCAGACATCCGGAAGGCATTGGTTTTCAAAGGTGGACTGGCCGACATACATGCCAACAAGATAACAGTAAAACTGAGCGACGGACAGCAGAACAAACACATCTTCGACCACCTGCCTTATTCCGACCTGACACTCTCCAACGAAGAGGATGCCCGGCCTGAGCAACGCTTCGCATGGTGCATAGAGCATGGCAACAGCGACGTTGGCGGCAGCTCGGCCATACGCGCGCTATACGAGTTTGTAACCTCGGCCGACCACCGCAAGGCTTTGCTGTTGGGGCAGCGCGAACCCCGACGCGACACCTCGCTGTCGCTGTCGCGCAGCTACGACCCTACGCTCGACCCCCTATTGCTCAAAGTGAAGCAGGCGCAAGACTATTTTTTGTTGGTGGGCCCACCCGGCACGGGCAAGACAAGCAGGGCGTTGAGATTCATGGTCGAGGAGGAACTGGCCAACAAATCGAGCGCGGTGTTGCTACTCGCATATACAAACCGCGCCGTGGACGAGATTTGCGACATGCTTGTGGACGCAGGCATCGACTTTCTTCGCGTTGGCAGCGAGTTGAGCTGCGCGCCGCAATTCGAGGCTCACCTCATTCCCAATGCCGTGGGCGAGAAACCTCTACTAAACGAGATGAAGGCCACGTTGGCAAGCGCGCGCGTGGTGGTGGGCACGACAGCGACGCTTCAGGCCAGGCCGTTCATTTTCGGCTTGAAACATTTTACGATGGCGTTGGTAGACGAAAGCTCGCAGATTTTGGAACCAAACATCATCGGATTGTTAGCCGGGCACGTCGGGACGACCGGCAAAACGGCAAGCGACATTTGCGACATTGACAAATTTGTGCTCGTCGGCGACTACAAACAGCTGCCGGCCGTGGCGCGGCAAAACGACGCACAAGCTACCGTTAGTGAGCCGGAGCTGCATGAGATATGCCTGACAAACTGCAAGAACAGCCTGTTCGAAAGGCTCATAAATATTGAGAAGAAGAGCGGGCGGACGGCATTCATGGGTGTGCTACAGTTGCAAGGACGCATGCATCCGGACATAGCTGAGTTTCCAACCAAGGAGTTTTACTTTGACGAACAGCCGCGGCCTGTGCCTTTAAGGCATCAATTGGCCACAACGATCGATTACAAATTGCCATCCGAAGACAGCGTGGACGACATGCTGAAGCAGCATCGGATGTTGTTCATCGCATCCGGTTTTTGCAGGCGACCCGACATCTCCGACAAAGTGAACACTATCGAGGCGCGCGTCGTGGCCGACCTGCTAAGACGCATACACCGATTCGCGGATACCGGTTTTGACCCTGACAAGACGGTGGGCGTGATCGTTCCTTACCGCAACCAGATAGCGATGATACGCAGGGAGATAGAAAAAATGGGCATTGCCGATTTGGAAAAAATAAGCATTGACACGGTGGAACGCTACCAAGGCTCACAGCGAGATGTCATAATCTACTCTTTCACGATACAGCGACGTTACCAGCTGGACTTTCTCACAGCTAATGTTTTTGAAGAAAACGGACATACCATAGACCGGAAACTAAACGTGGCGATGACGCGAGCGCGCAAACAACTGGCGCTCGTTGGCAATCCAAGCGTCCTTGGCGAGAACGCGCTTTTTAAGCGAATAATAGACTATTCAAAACAAAAAGAATGTTATATAAGGGAGTATATGCCTACAATTACGGAACAATACATTTAAGAACAAACAGCCATCGAAAAAAAACACTTACATTTGCAGGAGAAAACCATTAGGGTATTTTTAAAACATTACATTATGAAAAAAATTATTTTATCAGCTGTAGTCATGCTCGCATCTGTCGCAGGCTATGCTCAACATGAAGTGGGAACCGTTACCATTCAGCCTAAAGTGGGTTTGAATGTGGCCACATTGACTAATTATGACAAAGCCGACCCACGTTTTGGCGTGGCCGCTGGCGCGGAACTTGAGTATCAGCTCACAGACATTGTGTCACTATCGGCTGGCGCCCTTTACTCTATGCAAGGCTACAAAACCTCTGTATCACAAGGGAAAATTAGCATAACCAACACTCACAAGGTGGATTATGTGAACGTGCCTGTCATGTGCAATGTATATGTGGTAAATGGTTTGGCCGTTAAATTAGGTGTGCAACCGGGTTTCAAAGTGAACAGCAAGAACGACTTCAAGGCAAATACCATACTGGGCAAAGCCTCTGAATCTTTTGACATGAAAGCCAAAAGCGTAGACTTCTCAATTCCGGTAGGTCTCTCTTATGAGTACAGAAACTTGGTTCTTGACGCTCGTTATAACTTCGGCGTAACCAAAGTGTTTGAAAACTCAGACACTAAAAACAGCGTATTCCAGTTCACATTGGGTTATAAATTTGAGCTCTAAGCCCCGCGAGACAAAGACAACAAACCGTTGTTAAACATATAGCGGAAAGCCTGAGACTGCATGTCAGTCTCAGGCTTTCTTATTTATATGGTATCGTTTGGCATCAATAATTTACGCATGAAAAAGGAAATCAGGACACGGTCATGATGCGTCGATGGATCTATCACGGCTTGACAGACGTTCTAATAATAGTTGGAACAAGCGTGAAATGGCATAGTTGTCAAGACTTTGCTCATCTATCCAAACGTATTCCGACGGCAAAACGGGGCGTCGTTCTGGCTCCCAAAGATAAAAATCGGACAGAATAATACGATGTGTCAGCACATGCTTGACAGACAGGGCAATGGGTTTCCAAGCGGAATTAAAACCCATTGAAGATATGGAAAACACCTTTTCTTTAGACAAGCATTTACGTTTTTTGTCGTCATCCCCATTGGCAGCCATAACGTCAGCACACAAATAGGGTTCCCACAATCCTTGCCATATATCGCCTTTGCCACGCTGACGAATGGCTGTTTGCCCATTGCAACGTATGTAAACATAGGTCATGCGGCGCATTTTCACCTTTACCGTCTTGAGCTTCACGGGCAACTCGTCCACCCGTCCCTGCCGAACGGCGTCGCACTGGTCTACAATTGGGCATGCAACGCAGTCCGGATTTTGTGGCGTGCATTGCATGGCACCAAAGTCCATGATAGCCGCGTTGACCTCGGGATGAGTGACAACCTGTTCTGCCAACGCCTTAAACAGTTTCTTTCCTGCCGTGGAGTTGATAGGCGTATCTATGCCAAACACACGCGCCAACACACGATAGAAATTGCCATCGACGGCTGCCACAGGATTGTCAAACGCAAAAGCGGCAATGGCCGCGGCCGTATATTCGCCCACTCCCTTGAGTTTTCTTATCTCGTCTAACGATTCAGGAAAATAGCCCAAGCGTACTAACTGCTTGGCAGCATGGTGCAAATTGCGCGCTCTACTGTAATAACCCAAACCTTGCCACAACTTCAATACCTCGTCTTCAGACGCAGACGCTAACGCCTCGACCGTGGGATACTCGCTCATGAAACGTTCCCAATAAGCCGTACCTTGGCTGATACGCGTCTGTTGAAGAATGATTTCACTCAGCCAAATGGCGTATGGGTCGCGCGTTTGACGCCACGGAAGGTCGCGACCGTGCCGTGAATACCATTCGAGCAACACTTGGGCAAGTTGGGAAGGAGCCATCTACAAGTTATCCTCCTCACATGCACAGGATGGGCATACGCCCTTGACCATGTAGTTGATGGTCGCGACAGAGAAGCCATCGGGCAATTCGACGGCAGGAATAGGAATGTCGTGCAGGCAATACACTTGTCCGCAGCGCTCGCAAAAAAAATGTACATGCACATCGTCATCCTCGTCTTCGTCGTGGCTTAAGCACAACTCATACCTCACGCCACCATTCCCATCCTCTAACGAATGTACCAAATGGCGCTCCTTGAAAAGCATGAGCGTACGAAAAACACCACTTTTATCAATCGTCAAAATGGTATTTTCCAATTCGGAAACAGACATGGGGCGTTCCTCGTGGGCCAGTGCCTTGAGCACCACGATGCGGTTGCTGGTGGGCTTGATGGCATGTTTCTGTAACAGTTCAACGCATGCAGATTCGTTCATAACAAATGCAAAAATACGAATAAAAAAACGTTTTAGACCATCTCGTCACGTTAAAATAGCTATCTTTGCATTACAAACCTCTGAATAATCCATTCTATGAAAATAGAAAATCCATCTTTTGAGATATGGCTTCAAGACAGTGGAGCCAACGGTATATATCGCCAAATAGAGCGCGCGGGGCGTGTTTGCTACAAGAGTGAAAGCCACGCCAATGAGAAATCAGCTCGCCCATTTGTGGAAAAAATGATCAAAAACAAACATACGGCCATGTTAGAGCATGGCACAGTATATCTGTTTTTTCAAGAATTTGACAATGAAATGCCGCATGCCCGGCGGTCAACGAGCCCCAAACCTTGGCTTCGCTACGAAAAAAACGCATTTTCAAGGGTGGTGGCCAAAGATGGCAAATATTACGTGACAACCAATCTACGTGTGCTCTCGGAAAATGACTGGATGGACGACCTTGAGTTCTTGTGTGAGCCGCGAACTTACCACGAGCGTCGCGTGACGGTACATTTTACCACTCAAATTGGCACAACGAGAGAGTTTAACCGTCACAGAGCCAATTCGATGGCAGAACAAAGCACTCGCTATTGCAACTACGCCAAAGACAAATTTGGCAACGAGATCACTGTCAACATACCGGTGTGGATAGCCGAACTCATCCAAGAACAAGATCATTCCACACCGAATTGTTCGACGGAACAATTGCCTTCGCTCTTCGAGAAAGTTTACAGTGGCACCGCGACCAAACTTGAAAATTGGACTTTCGCCAACCTTGCCGCTGAAAAAGCATATATGAACCTGACCGCCGCGGGCTGCAAACCGCAAGAAGCAAGGGCCGTATTGCCTCTTGACACCAACACCGAATTGGTGCACACGGCATTCGTGTCAGACTGGAAACACTTCTTCGAGCTACGCTCCTTAGGTGTCACAGGCGTGCCGCATCCTGACGCGAAAGTGTTAGCCCAGCCACTGATGGATGAGTTTATTCAACTTGGATTGATTGCCGAGGAATAAATCTCCACGGAAATAAAAACACCTTTTATGGGCTTTTTATGTCATGCTTTCCAATCGTTACCACATTACATTGAAAAACAATTCATTGTTACATCGTCTGCACTATGATGGCGAGTTGCCCAAACGCTTGAACAACCCTTTTTATTACCAGCCCGATCCATTAAGCCAAAAAGCGATAGACGAGTTGGCCGCCTATCTCTCAGGTGCCGAAAACCAACGCTTCGCGGCTCATCATGTCAATCCTGATTTTAAGCGAGAGATAGCCCAAGGCAAGATGTTCGGCGTGCTTGTCGTCAAGAAATCCGCCGCCACAGCAACAACAAGCGACGCTCGCGGCGACAAAAACCTGTATTATCTTGCGGGATATAGCGGACAAATATGTGGGCGAAGCGATTGGGACGAATTTGTGCCGGCAGTGTTTGACTACCTTGAACCGGATGGATTTTTCAAGCGCGAGGAGGCCGAAATCGTAAGCTTAAGCCATGACATAGACGCGATGCCACGCCCCCTTAAGTGGGAAGAAACGTTAGAAAACGCCCACCGGCCCGCATATTTCAAGGGGCGAAAGGCAGACGAGGATGAGGAAGCGTACATTCGTCGTCGTCAATTTGAGAACGCCGAGCTACATCGCTGGAAGCTGAAGATGCGACAAAAGCGTGAAAAGTTTGAGGCCCGCGAAAGTCAAAAAGCTAAAAAAATAGCCTCGTTGAAGACCTTGCGCAGGCAAAAGAGCGACGCTTTGCAGACATGGTTGTTTCGCCAATTCGTGATGCGGAACGGAAAGGGAGAAAAGCGAGACTTGACAGAGATATTCCAAGAATGCCAGCTTTCGGGCGCCATTGACAGCGCGTCAAATTCTAAGAACACCCCACCACCTGCCGGAACCGGCGAGTGTTGCGAGCCCAAACTTTTGCAACACGCTTTTAAGCACGGTCTGATCCCCATTAGCATGGCTATGTTTTGGTGGGGAAAGAGCCCGCGTGGCGAGGTTCGTCATCACTTGGCATGCTATCCGGCATGTCATGGCAAGTGCAAACCCTTGCTACACTGGATGCTCCAAGGCATCGATGTGGCACCCAACGCATTGGAAGAGGAAAGGCGCCACAGCTTGGAAACAATATACGATGATGAAGACATTTGCGTGATAAACAAGCCGGCCGGCATGCTCGCCGTACCGGGAAAAAGCCAACGAGAGAATGTCTACAGCTTGATAAGGCAACGCTACCCTGACGCCACCGGGCCTCTCATCGCTCATAGATTGGACATGGCCACGAGCGGGTTGATGGTGGTTGCCAAAAGCACGCGAGCGTACCTGAACCTTCAAGCGCAATTCGCCAAACGACAAATTGGCAAGCGATATGTAGCCATACTGAGCAAACCCTTGACCCAAGCCACGGGAAAAATAAGCCTTCCGCTGCGTCCCGACCTTATGGATCGTCCCAGGCAAATAGTAGATTGGCAACACGGCAAGGCCGCCACAACCCATTTCGAACGCATAGACAGCTGTCGCGTGGCCCTATATCCCCTAACCGGCCGGACCCATCAGCTTCGCGTGCACTGCGCCCATCTTGATGGATTGAACAATCCTATCAAGGGAGATGATCTTTATGGACAACACGCAAATCGCCTGTACCTACATGCCGAGCGTCTTGTTTTCAAGCATCCAAGCACTGGAAGACGGATGGAATTTTCCCTTCCGGCTCCATTCTGAGCCAGAAAATCAAACAAAAAAAGTGACTAAAATTTGCGCCACGACTACACGGACAAACATGCCCAAAGGGTATACCGTAGCGTAAGAGATACTCGGTGTGTCGCCCTCGATGCTGTCATTGGCATAGCTTAGCGCCATAGGATTGGCCATACTGCCACACAAAATGCCACAAACGCTGCCAAAATCGAGCTTCCTGGCCTTTAGGATGATGAGGCCCACAACAATTATTGGCACCACCGTGATGAGGAAACCAAGCCCTACCCAAAGCATTCCTTCCGGCCTGACCACCGTCGCGAGAAAATCCTTGCCGGCGTCAAGCCCAAGACAAGCAAGGTATAATGACAACCCGAGTTTGCGCAGCATCAAGCTCGCCGAGCGCGTGGTGTAGGATATGAAGTGCATGCGAGGGCCCAGCGCGCCGACAACGATGCCCATGATAATCGGACCTCCAGCTATACCCAAACGTATGGGCATGCTCATGCCCGGCACAGCGATAGGGATGGTCCCGATGGCCAAACCGAGAATGATGCCTATGAATATACTACCAATGTTAGGTTCCTCGAGCGTCTTGACAGAGTTTCCGAAGAAATGCTCCGCGTTATTCACGTCATCATGTTTGCCCACCACGGCGACACGATCGCCATATTGCAGGCGCAGGCTGTTGGCGGCAAGCAATTTAATATCGCCGCGCATCACCCTGCTGACATTAACGCCACACACCTGCCGCATATGCAATTCGCCCAACCGTTTGCCATTGAGGCCACGACGCGTAACCACGCAAACCCTGCTCTCGACTTTGGAATCGATAGCGTTCCAGTCTATCTTTTCCTCATTCCAGTCTTTCTTTTCCTTCTGCCCAAAAAGCAAAACGATCGCGTTCTCATCGTCCCTTTCCATGACCACGAGCAACGAGTCGTCCTTCTTGATCACCGTGTCTGCCAAAGGAACGAGCACCTCTCCGTTACGCCATATGCGCGAGATGATAAATCGCAAGCGCGACATTTGCACGATTTGGAGTATTGTCATACCCTCGACAGCTGGATTAATAACGGTGAGTTGTGCTATATGGGTATGGTTGTCCTCGTCTTGCGAGCATACCACAAGGTCTTGGGGCTTGACGAAAAACTTTCGTATGAACACCATCGCAAATATCACTCCCACTACACCGAGAGGATAAGTGACGGCCGTGGCCAACGCGGCGCTGCCACTTGAGACGTTCACATGCTCCAAGGCTTGCGTCGCGGCGCCCAGCGCCGGGGTGTTGGTGGTGGCGCCACAGAGCAATCCTATCATATTGGGCACGCTCACATGGGTGATCGGAACGAGCAGCATGGCAAACGCCGTGCCCACGAAAATGACCAGCATGCTCCACATATTAAGCTCCATGCCCTCATGCCGAAGCGAGCCTATAAAGTTTGGCCCGACCTGCAATCCCAGGCAATACACAAATATGGCGAGCCCAAACGTCTCGACAAAATCAAGTGTGTCAAGGTTCACCGTCAATCCGATGTGCCCCGCTAAAATACCTATAAAAAACACAAAGGCTATACCAAGCGATATGCCCATCACCTTAATTCGGCCCAAGGCCAGGCCCAAAGCGATAATCAGTGATATTACGATGACCGTCTGTACAGACGAGTGAATGCTAAAAAGAGATGTAACCCAATCCATAACGCAAGGGTGCGAACTAAAAATTAAATGGTGTTCAGAAAGTTCTCGAGTGGTATTCCGCGATTTTTGTCAGCGTTTCGCTTGTTGGCATCGATGAGGTTGAACACGACGTCCATGGCCACCCTCGTGGCGTCACGCAGTGGGTCGCCCTCGAGCAGATGCCCTATCAAGACAGCCGAGAAGATGTCTCCCGTGCCGGGAAAGTGCACGGGGATCTCCGTGTAAGGCAACGTGAAATATCCATTGTCAAGGTGATTGTATCCCACCACGCTCGGATGCCCATCCACGGGTATGGATGTTATCAGCACAGACTTGCCGCACATGTCGCGCAGGGCGTCGATCAGGCGTTTGGATTCCGTCTCATTCACGCCGTCAGCGCGGTAAGTTGTGCTTGTGAGATAGCACGCCTCGGTATAATTGGGGAATATCAAGTCGGCCACGCCTATCATTTCACGCATGTTGCTTATGGCTTCCTTGGAGACCCCATTGTACAATTTTCCCTCATCGCCCATTATGGGGTCCACGTAGATGATGGTGCCATTGGCGGCCTGCTCGCCGCAAAAAGTGGAGACTATCTTGGCCTGACGCGCGCTCGCTATAAATCCGGTGGCAATGGCATCAAACCTGAACCCCAGTTCTTTCCAAACCGGAAAAACGCCCTCCATGTAATCCGTGGTGTCAAGAATGTTGAATTTTCCGTAGTCCAACGTGTTGGATACCAAAGCCGTGGGAAGATTGTACGTGGGGTGGCCCATATACGAAAGGATAGGCAACATAGCCGCCGTGGCCACTTTGCCATATCCGGCTATATCGTTTATCAGAAGTACCTGTTTCTTGCTCATTACCTTATGAAATCAGCCGCAAAGTTAGCAAAAAGAACAAAGGCGGGGAAGTAAAAAGACAAAAAAACTTGGATATTTCATAAATAAGCGAAAAAGATACCGGAATAGTTTGTAAAATCGTCGAATAATCGTAATTTTATTGTCAGTTTAAACCTTTATTGATACAACATGACAAACACCGAGAGTTTTTATTGTTTGATAATGGCAGGAGGCAAAGGGCGGCGTCTATGGCCCTTCAGCAGGGAGGAGTACCCCAAGCAGTTCATAGACTTCTTTGGAAGTGGGCGCACGCTTCTGCAACAAACCTATGATCGCATGTCCAAGGTTGTGGCACCCGAGCACATTTTTGTCAACACAAACGTTAATTATGTAGACTTGGTAATGCGGCAACTTCCCAACCTTCCGCGCGCGCGTATCATGGCCGAGCCTATCCATCGCAACACCGCCCCAAGCATTGCTTGGGCCGCCCATCGCTTCATGCGCCTCGATCCCCGCGCCGCGTTTGTCGCCGTACCGTCAGACCAGCTCATCATGGACGAGGAGGCGTTCAAGCGGAACATGCTCGAGGGGCTGCGCTTTGTGAGTAATCACGACATGCTACTCACCATGGGCATCAAACCCACCCGTCCAGAGCCTGGATACGGTTACATCCAGATAGCCAACCGCTTGGAAGGCAATGTGTACATGGTCAAGACTTTCACCGAGAAACCTAACCGCGAGTTCGCGCGAACATTCATGGAGAGTGGAGAGTTTTATTGGAACACCGGCTTGTTTCTTTCCAACGTGAGAAGCCTGCGCGAGCGTTTCGCGCGCATGTTTCCAGCTGTGCTTAAACATCTTGACGATACTAACTACTATGCCACCCCGGAGCAAGAAGAAGCCTATATACAAGAACATTTCCCGTCATACCCCAACCTGTCAATAGAGACAGGGTTGCTTGAGGGGGCCGATGGCGTGTGCGTGATGAAGTGCGGTTTCGGCTGGGCCGACATAGGCACGTGGCACGGCATATACGAGGCCATGCCCAAAGACAGTGAAGGAAACGTGGTGATACACTCGGACACGCTGATGGAAAATTGTCGTGACAATGTCATCAAGCTGCCCAAAGGCACGCTTGGCGTTATCAATGGCCTTGAAGGTTTTATCGTGGCCGAGAAAGACAATGTGCTGCTAATCTGTCCCAAGGAAGACTCGTCAGACCTCATCCGAAAATATGTCAATGAGGCAAGGCTCAAAAATGGCGACAAATTTGTGTGATGGAAATTTCAAATTCACCATTCAAAATTCATAACATAGGTATGTCACAATATATACAATTGATGTATTTTGAATGGTGAAATTAGAAATTATCTATTTCATTTTATTTTTTGAAACGCCTCGTATATACGCTCAGCCGTTTCCTTCATTTCTTCATCTGATAGCTTGACGTGTTTCTTAAAGTCCACGTCTCCCTCCGTGTTGATGGGCATGAGGTGTATATGAGCATGGTCAACCTCAAGCCCTAACACCACTTGCGCCACTTTTCTGCAGGGAAACGCGGCGCGAATGGCCTGCGCCACTCGCTTGGCAAACACCTCGAAAGCGGCCAAGTCATCATCGCTCATGTCGAAGATATAATCCACCTCCTTACGCGGCACGACGAGCGTATGCGCTCTCACCACCGGGTCGATGTCGAGAAAAGCATAGAAATTCTCGTTCTCAGCGCATTTATAACTCGGTATATCACCCGCGGCAATTTTAGAGAAAATAGTAGCCATAACGATTCGGTTATTCCAACGCAATGTTGTCAATACGCAGTTTAAGCATGCCGCGAGGCACCTCTATCTCAACCACATCGCCCACCTTCTTGTTGAGCAAGCCTTGCGCGATGGGCGTATGTATGGATATTTTGTTCTCTTTCAGATTTGCCTCGCTCTCGCTCACGATGGTGTAGGTCATTTTTTTCTTGGTGACCATATTGGTCATTTCCACCTTCGACATGATCTGCACCTCGTCGGTAGAAAGCCTGCTCATATCCACGATCTTGGCTTGGCCAATGGTCTTCTTCAGCTCGTTAATTCTATTTTCGAGATGCACTTGCGCTTCTTTTGCGGTATCGTACTCAGAGTTTTCGCTCAAGTCTCCCTTGTCGGCAGCCTCAGCTATAGCCGCGGAGGCTTTTGGACGCTCTATCGCCTCCAATTGATGGAGTTGCGCCACGAGCTTGTCATAGCCTTCTTGTGACATGTATGCCATAGTTGTTCTTGTTTAATTGTTTAAGTTTTATTATACATAAACTTCAGAAAACAAAACTCCGACATCTCTTCAAATGTCGGAATCTTGTTTTCTAAAGCTTGATTATCAAATTGTATTTGCAAAGTTAGGGATTATAATTGACATATCCAATATTTTTAAATATTTTTTGAGCGTCGGCTTGATACAAATCAATAAAAAGGTGAAAAATAACAAGTTGCGCATCATTGGAATGGCAGGGGCAAATAAATGTTCGTATCTTTGCACCACGTTTTTCATAGTATTAGATTTAAGGTTAGTAACGTTTGGGACTCGGCGGAGCCCCATTTTTTTTGCCCAAACGCTCACGGAGTCCTGTCACTTATTGCGCGCGTAAAAATGATAGCGCCAAGAACGCATGGTGTTCACATTCCTCAAGAATGGTTGTCAAAACCATACCCACGCGCATATTTTACCACCAAATCATTTGACAAAAGCTCGCATGGATTTTGCGCACAGCAAAAAACAAAAACTTTTGCTCAAAATACGCAAAAAACCGCACGTTTTTTTTCAACGTGTTATATTCCAGCCATTTACGCCCATCCTCATTGAAAACACGCCGTCGAATGGTATAGGCCGCTCCACGTTTAGACACTAACGGCCCAGCGAAAGCATTCGAATCGGCGAGCGTATAATATCAAATGGCCGGGCCATTAAGGCCCAAACGCGACCCCATCAGTGCCTAATTGGGCGACCAGCGCGACAACAACCCGCAAAATTTAACCAAGACCGCAACCCTCGCGCGTCAAGATCGCCGTGGAACGAAGAGTGCCAAGGCTTCATTTTTTATGACTTTATTTTTACGTGTCCGCATTTTGACGAATGGCGCGTGCCAACGCCTTGGGCCATCAGGCCGTCCCATCCATCATCTGCCACATGTCCAAAACATTGGCCAATCAGCAAAGGCTTAAAAAAATCCAAGCACATACAGCCGGCGGCCACGCTACCGGCCACGCTCAAGCCCACCGCCAAAAGCGTCGCGCGCGAAACGCGACACGACTCGCTCGAACCGCTGGGCTCAGCCCGTTTCATAAGACCAAGAATCCCCGTGATGACAAGACGCGACCAACACAACGCACACATGCGGCCGCGGCTGCCATTCGCGGCGCATGCCCAAACTTCAAAACGCCCAAGCAAGCGTTTCGCGGGCTTACCTCGCAACTTTGCGCTTGGCGCCGCCATTTGGCAAAAGAGGCAAAAATATGAAAGCCTTGCGGCTATTTATAAATTAGTTTTTGTAAATTTGCATCATACATACCAAATATCCCTAAAGATGGAAGAAAAAAAATATAAACGCACCACTGTCACCGCCGCCCTGCCCTACGCCAATGGCGGCGTGCACATCGGCCACTTGGCCGGCGTATATGTTCCCGCGGACATTTACGCGCGCTATCTCAGGCTGAAAAAGCAAGAGGTGGCATTCATCGGTGGCAGCGACGAGCACGGCGTGCCCATCACGATACGCGCCAAGAAAGAAGGATGCATGCCACAAGACGTGTGCGACAGGTACCACAAGATGATAAAGGACTCGTTCGCGGAGTTTGGCATCTCGTTTGACATATACAGTCGCACCACGTCAGACATTCATCACAAGTTTGCCTCCGAGTTCTTCAAGAAATTGTACGATGACGGCAAACTGGTGGAAAAAGAGAGCGAGCAACTCTATGACGATGAGGCGCACCAGTTTTTAGCCGACCGTTACATCATGGGCACCTGCCCCCACTGTGGCAACACGGGAGCGTACGGCGACCAATGCGAGAAATGCGGCACCGCCCTCAGTCCCGAAGAACTGATAAACCCCCACTCCACCATCTCCGGCTCCAAACCCATCAAGAAAACCACCAAAAACTGGTATCTGCCCCTGAACAACTATCAGGAATGGCTCAAACAGTGGATTCTTGAGGGGCATAAAGAATGGCGCCCCAATGTTTATGGACAGTGCAAGAGCTGGTTAGACTTGGACCTTCAACCGCGCGCCATGACACGCGACTTGGACTGGGGCATACCCGTGCCAGTGAAGGGAGCCGAAGGCAAGGTGCTATACGTGTGGTTTGACGCGCCGATAGGCTATATATCCAACACCAAAGAGATGTGCGACAACCATCCCGAGAAATGGGGAGCGTGGCAGAAATGGTGGCAAGACCCTGAGACGCGCTTGGTGCACTTCATCGGCAAGGACAACATCGTGTTCCACTGCCTCATTTTCCCCACCATGCTCAAGGCTCACGGCGACTACATCCTGCCAGACAACGTGCCAGCCAATGAGTTCCTGAACTTGGAGAATGACAAGATTTCGACCAGCAAGAACTGGGCCGTATGGCTGCATGAATATCTTAAGGATTTCCCCGGCAAACAAGACGTGCTGCGCTATGTGCTTACGGCCAACGCCCCCGAGACCAAAGACAACAACTTCACGTGGAAAGATTTTCAAGAGCGCAACAACTCTGAGCTGGTGGCCATCTATGGCAATTTCGTAAACCGCGCGCTCCAACTGACCAAGAAATATTGGGACGGCATAGTACCCGCGCGCGGCGAACTGCAAGAGGTGGACAAGCAAGCCATAGACGAATTTAAAGACGTGAAAGAAAAGTTGGAAAACTGTCTCGATGTCTTCAAGTTTCGCGAGGCACAAAAAGAAGCCATGAACCTGGCTCGCATCGGCAACAAATATATCACCGAATGCGAACCTTGGAAGGTTTGGAAGACTGACCGCCAACGCGTGGAAACCATTCTTTACATCTCGTTGCAACTCGTTGCCAACCTCTCCATAGCCTTTGAGCCGTTCCTGCCATTCTCCAGCAAGAAACTGCGCGACATGATCGGGTTGGAGCGTTTTGACTGGACAGAGTTGGGCAGCATCGAACTGCTGAAGGCAGGAGACCGCATCAACGAGCCCCAGCTGCTCTTTGAGAAGATCGAGGACGACGCCATCCAGGCACAGTTAGACAAGTTAGCCGCCACCAAAGCCAGCAACGAGGCCGCCAAAGCCAGCGCCGAATACAAGGCCAAGCCTGTCAAGCCCAATGTAGAGTTTGACCAATGGGAACAATTGGACATCAGGGTGGGACACATCAAAGCCTGCGAAAAGGTGAAGAAGAGCAACAAACTGCTCAAATTCACAATCGATGACGGCAGCGGACAAGACCGCACCATACTCTCGGGCATAGCCAAGTTTTACCAGCCCGAGCAGCTCAAGGGCAAAGACGTGCTGTTCATAGCCAATCTCGCGCCACGCAAGATGATGGGCATGGAGAGTCAAGGCATGATACTCTCAGCCGTGGACCATGACGACACGTTGGCCGTGACAACCATAGAGCGCGGCGTGAAACCCGGCTCGCAAGTGCAATAAGCCATAACAAGGGGATACCCTCGCGAACGGGAGTATCTCCTTGCTTTTTCTCAATTACAAACAAGAGCGCTAAATTACAGACTACATTGGACAAATCAGATTAATCATGAAAAAACTGTTTTTAACCATACTGACGCTTGTGTCGGCCACCATCGTCATGGCTCAGAACGACGCTATCAAGTTTACTTCTGAAATCGTCACCACCCCATGCGGCAAGGCCGCCATCATCTTTAAAGGTTCCATTGCGCCCGGCTGGCACGTGTACTCCACCGATCTGAAGGAGGGAGGACCGGTGTCGGCATCTTTTAAAGCCACCAAGTTGGACGGTGTGGAATTAGTGGGCAAACTTAAGGCCGTGGGCCATGAGATTGACAAATTTGACAACATGTTTGAGATGCAAGTACGCTATTTTGAAAATGAGGTTAAATTTGTACAGGTGATACGCTTTACCAAGCCTACCTATAGCATTGAGGCCAACCTCAATTATGGCAGCTGCAATGACAAGACATGCCTGCCACCGGCACAAGTGATTTTCAAGCAGCGGGGCAACGCACCCAAGATAACTGGCAAAACATGCCACAAGGAAGGGCGCGATGACAAACAGCGTTGCAAGCAAAAAGAAGACAGCAAATGTGGCAAGTGCAAAAACAAATAAGTCACGCCTATGAAACTTCGGCCCAAACACAAAAGTTGAGAGCCGTTGCCCAACGGCATGCATGGCGACGGCTTGGCTCGACATGACGCCATAAAGATGGGCCTAAGTTAAAAAACAATAACTAAGCGCACAAGAAGTAACCAGCAACGCTATTCGGACGTATTGGAAATAAAAACCTATATATAGTATCTTCTCGCAAAAAAGTTTTAAAGAAAAGAAGAAATGAAAAAACTAATAACACTAACGTTAACACTGCTTGTGGCTCTCATAGCCAATGGGCAAATGCTAAATCCAGTAAAATTCAGCTCGCGGCTCAAGACCAACAACACGGCAGAGGCCGAGATTGTGTTCTCAGGCAAAATTGACAAAGGCTGGCATGTCTACTCTACCGGATTGGGCAGCGGAGGCCCCACATCGGCCACGTTCAACAAAGTGAAATTGGATGGCGTGGAGCTTGTGGGCAGGCTGAAGCCCGTGGGGCGCGAGATTTCTAACTATGACAAGCTTTTCGAAATGACGCTGCGCTATTTTGAAAACAGCGTTCAGTTTGTCCAAAAGATAAGGTTCACCAAACCCACCTATACCATCGACGCTTATCTGGGATATGGCGCATGCAACGATAACAACTGTCTGCCACCATCAGAGGTAAGCATTAAGAAATCGGGCAAAAGTCCGGCAGTGGCCAACGCAAAAACAGATGCCAAGTCGGCCAATGGCATGAGCGAAGAAAACAAGATGGACGCAGCAGCCAACACGCAAGTGAGCGCCACCGCCGCGAATATGGACTCAACGGCCTCGCTCCAAGCAGACTCATTGGCCGAGCCCAACGCCAATGCCACCGCACAGCTTTCCGGCACGGAAGCCCAAGCCCTGTGGCTACCAGTGGTGAAACAATTGCAGCAGTTTGACGGTAACAACAATATTGCCAACCACTCCTTGTTATATATATTCCTTATGGGTATCGTGGGCGGATTGCTCGCCCTGGTCATGCCCTGCATATGGCCTATTATCCCAATGACGGTAAGCTTCTTTTTGAAACGTTCCAAGGATGACCGACAAAAGGGCGTGCGTGACGCCATCACCTATGGCATTTCCATTATCGTTATATATCTCGCTTTGGGTATCGGGGTGACGGCAATATTTGGCCCGAGCACGCTCAACTCCCTCTCTACCAACGCAGTGTTTAATATCTTCTTGTTCTTACTGTTAGTGATTTTTGCGGTGAGCTTCTTTGGATGGTTCGAGATAAAACTACCAGACAGCTGGGCTAACAGCGTGGATAACAAGGCATCGCAGACCACTGGCCTGCTCTCTATATTCCTGATGGCGTTCACGCTGGTATTGGTGAGCTTCTCGTGCACGGCGCCAATCATCGGCCTACTGTTAGTACAGACTGTAACCTCGGGCAACTGGATAGGGCCGGCCATCGGCATGTTAGGCTTCGCCTTGGCCTTAGCCGTACCGTTCACACTATTTGCCCTATTCCCCACATTGATGAAAAAGAGCCCCAAAAGTGGCTCATGGATGACACAAATCAAGGTGGTTCTGGGCTTCGTCGAATTAGCTTTTGCCCTGAAATTCTTTAGCGTGGCCGATTTGGCTTATGGTTGGCACCTGCTTGACCGTGAGGTTTTCCTCTCGCTGTGGATTGTCATCTTTATGGGCTTGGGCTGTTATCTTGTGGGCTGGCTCAAGTTTCCGGAAGACGAGGTGGGTGGCGACATCACCAAGCCCATGCCGGTGCCCGCCATCATGCTCGGACTGTGCTCGCTGGCTTTTGCCATCTACATGGTGCCTGGACTTTGGGGCGCGCCATGCAAGGCGGTCTCCGCATTCGCCCCTCCAATGAATACGCAAGACTTTAATCTCAACACTAAGACTGTGGAGGCCACTTACAAGGACTACGAGGCTGGCATGGCCGCGGCCAAAGCTCAAGGCAAGCCCGCACTGATAGACTTCACCGGGTTTGGTTGCGTGAACTGTCGCAAGATGGAAGCGGCCGTGTGGACCGATCCTATCGTGGCCTCAAAGCTGGAAAAAGACTATGTGCTCATATCGCTATACGTGGATGACAAGACACCATTGCCCAAGCCTATGGAGGTACAACTGAATGGGCAACCGCGCACCCTGCGCACCGTGGGCGACAAGTGGAGCTACTTGCAAAGCCATAAGTTTGGCGCCAACGCGCAACCATTCTACGTGACTCTTGACAACAATGGCCAGCCCCTGACAGGCTCATACGGCTACAAGGAGGACGTTCCGGCCTACCTCGATTTCTTAAACAAGGGTTTGGACGCCTACAAGCGGCACTGACACGACAGTCGGATGAACACATTTAATCGAACAAAGGAGGGACAGGCACGCCCGCCTGCCCCTCATTGCCCCTCCGGGATATTTACCTAATGACACAAGAAACCTATTTTGAACACTATGTTAGAAAAGCGAACGAGACAACAAATCATTGACCTTATCAACAAGGAAGTGGTGCCAGCCGTTGGCTGCACCGAGCCAATGGCTGTGGCATTGTGCACGGCACGCGCCACCGAACTATTGGGGCGCAGGCCTGAAAAGATAACCGCGCTGCTCAGCGCGAACATGTTGAAAAACGCGATGGGAGTGGGTATACCCGGCACAGGCATGATAGGGCTGCCCATAGCCATAGCCCTCGGAGCTATCATAGGCAAGAGCGAGTACAAATTGGAGGTAATCAAGGATCTCGACGACAATTCGCTAAACGAGGCAAAGAGCTACATACAAGACCCCAACCACATTACCATCAAGCTCAAGGAGAATATTACCGAGAAACTCTACATCGAGGTGACATGCGAGGATGGCGACGACAAGGCATCTGCCATCATTGCCAACGCACACACCAATTTTGTTTATGAACAACGCAACGGAGAGACGCTCCTCGAAAAACGAGCGACCGCCACTGACAGCGAGCGGCCGGGCGACATACAGCTCAACATGCATATGGTGTGGGACTTTGCCACCACCACGCCGGTGGGGGAACTGGCCTTTATCATCAAAACACGAGACTACAACATACGCGCAGCGGAGGAAAGCCGCAAGGGCAATTACGGACACAATCTCGGGAAGACCATGGGACGCCCCCTAAGCTGCGGAATATTTGGCAAGACGATTTATTCGCGCATCATATCGGAAACCGCCTTGGCATGCGACGCGCGCATGGGCGGCGCAATGATACCGGTGATGTCAAACTCGGGGTCGGGCAATCAGGGTATTTGCGCGACCAACCCCGTGGCTGTCTACGCCAAGGAAAACGATAACACGGAGGAGGAATTGATACGGGCGCTCACGCTCTCACACCTGACAGCCATCTATATCAAACAAAGCCTTGGAAAACTTAGCGCGCTATGCGGATGCGTGGTGGCCAGCATCGGGTCAAGCTGCGGTATCGTGTATCTCATGGGAGGCGACTACACACACGTGTGCCATGCCGTGAAAAACATGATAGCGAACCTCACGGGCATGATTTGCGACGGAGCCAAACCAAGCTGCTCCATCAAGATATGCTCAGGTGTCTCGTCGGCCCTGCTATCGGCTTTGCTAAGCATGGAGGGCGAGCATGTCACCTCCGCGGAGGGCATCATAGACGATGACGTGGACAAAAGCATTCGCAACCTCACCAACATTGGCAAGGAAGCCATGTGCCCAACAGATGACATGGTGCTGAAAATCATGACACACAAAGGGTGTTAGCGATTCACAAGGCACAATCTCTCGCCCTGTTTTCAATCACCTCATAGATGTCGTCGATGGTACCATCGAAAGGCCCGCTGCGCTCCAACTTGAGCGTACACATAGCCGCCGCGAACTTGCCGGACTCCTCATACCCCATGCCTTGAAGTCGGCAATACAAGTAACCCGTGGAATAGGTATCGCCACAACCTGTGGCATCGACAAGTTCCTTGGGCTTGTAGGCCGGTATGTCATAAAACTTTCCTTCAGCGTAAATGATTGAGCCAAAACGGTCTAAAGTGACAATAACCTCCTTGACACCATACCCCGCAAGACTCTTGGCTACCGCGTGGGGGTCCCTGGAATGGGTGACGACCTCCATCTCGCGCTCGTTGAGCTTGAGAACATCGGTGCAAGAAAGAATTTTTTCCTTGTCTTTCCATTCCGCGGCACGCACCTCTTGCCCGACCACCTCGCGCAAATAGCCTTGGGCGTCGATGGACACACGCCCCTTGGTGGCAAGATGTTGCACCACGTCAGGAGAAAAATCATCGCTCAAAAGACTGCCTAAATGAAACACCTTGGCTTGCAAAGGACGCATCTCCTCGATAGTGAACGGATCCGCTTTGGCCAAGACACGCTGGGTGCGATGGTTGCCATCCGCATGATACTTGTTCTCAAAATATACACTTTGCGCGGAGGGATAGCACACCACGTCAGAACAGATTTGTCGCAAATTATTAACTTGAAGCATCTCTTCTCGCCCCACTTTGGTGACCAACTGAAAATCTACCTTGCGCGGCAGACGACTAATGCCATGCGCCATGTAGAAAGACGTGCCACCGGCCATATAGGTAGTGTGTCGCGGTGTTATCACCTTGTCTCGAGTGATATGCCCGATGCTACAAATATCTGTCATATTATTGTGATTGTTAGATTACAAAGTTAACAAAAATATTGGACAACATTCGTGTTGGCTGTACTTTTTATAGGAACCGCAGGCTCGCGACACGCTCGCTTAAAGCCAAGGCTTATACTTTGACAGCGCAACAGGACGGATTTGGTGGCAACAAAAATGAAATAACAGTTGGGAGCGTAAGAAAACGCGCTAAAAAAATGATGATTAGCGATAAAAAGTATAAATTTGCAAAATCGAAACCTGCATAATCTCAAACACGGGATAAAAGCGCGGCACAGTCATGCGCTTATCCCCAAACCTGATGACGACAAACCTTGGCAAACGACAAAGCAATGACAAGTCCCACACAACACCCACGTCGCTTACTCAAATCGGAAATATTGACAATTGTCCCGAAGAGGCTGACACCAAGATGCAAGCGCAAGGATTGGAACCCGACCACGCTCGTTATGGAATGCCGGCGTACGCTTTGAAAACAATAAATGGCAATATTATAAATTTAACGGAGAAACAAGATGCCACCCATTTACCCATATACCATGATGGTACCCATGAATATTTCAAACTATTGGGATTGAAGGAAATGCTCTAATAAATAACACAACAACAAATAACATGATTCGCACTAAACAAAACGGAGCGCAAACCTCCACACATGGAGAAGGGCGCCAACAACAGACCGAATGCAATGTCTGTCAAAAATCTAAAAAAAGAATGTCACAAGGCATTGTATGCCTGCTTGTTGTCGTAGGACTGTTCGGAAGCATTGCGAGCGTTATGGGAGTGGCCAACATGCTCAACACCATTATGCGCACAGCTCACGACTTATTGCTCAACACGTGCTTTTATCTAATGGCTATTTGCGTGCTAACAGGAGCCCTGGGCAAGCTTTTTGTTGAGTTTGGAGTGGTGGATTTGATAGAACGAGGGTTAAGGCCACTGATGAAACCCGTGTTCAGATTACCGGGAGTAGCGTCTCTCGGAGCTGTACTTACATTCCTGTCAGACAATCCTGCCATCATCACGTTGGCCCAAGACAAGCACTTCGGAAGCTATTTCAAAAAGTTTCAGTATATTTCCCTAACCAATTTCGGCACCGCTTTTGGCATGGGACTCATCGTGATCGTTTTCATGCTGGGAAATGGTTATTTCGCAGAGCCAGCCATAGGGTTAATAGGAGCATGCCTTGGATGCGTGGTGTCTACGAGACTAATGCAACACTTTGTGCTCAAAGCCTACCCACAATACCGCACGGAAGAGGCCTTGGACGGAGAGAAATTCCGTCAACAACCCACCCGAGAGCTACATCGTGAAGAGAAGTCTGTGTTTCTGCGCATGCTCAATTCACTGTTAGATGGTGGCAAATCTGGCGTTGAGGTTGGCGTTTCTATCATTCCCGGCGTACTCATTATATCCACCTTGGTAATGATACTCACCTTCGGACCAAACGCACAAGGCGCATTCACGGGGAAAGCTTACGAGGGAATTGCCATCTTGCCTGCCATAGCCAACAAATTAGACTGGTTACTCAATCCGCTTTTTGGTTTTTCGGACCCACACCAAATAGCCTTCCCAATCACGGCACTGGGAGCTGTAGGAGCAGCCTTGAGCCTTGTGCCAAATTTTATATCCCAAGGGTGGATGGACGGCAACGCCATCGCCGTATTTACAGGTATCGGAATGTGTTGGAGCGGATTTCTTAGCACCCATACTGCCATGCTCGATACAATTGGCTATCGAGAGCTTACTTCTAAAGCCATACTTTCGCATACTATCGGAGGCATTGCGGCTGCGCTTGTGGCTCATTGGGGATACATGCTATACACCGCGTTATTGACATAGCATTGATTTTTGCGAAAAAAATAGTATAAAATCAAGAAAACAAAGAAAGTAAATATGAAGAAGGACTGTCTGTTTAGCCTACTCTTCCATTCTTTTCAAAAGCCATTGCATTTCGGAATAGAATCTTTCGCAAAATATTTTGCGAAAAAAATTTGTGCTTTTCGACTTTAAATCGTACCTTTGCACTCGCATTTCTGTAACGAAATGCACATGCGCCCAGATGGCGGAATCGGTAGACGCGCTGGTCTCAAACACCAGTGGAGCAATCCATCCCGGTTCGATCCCGGGTCTGGGTACTACAAATCCCTTGTAAATCTTTGATTTACAAGGGATTTTTCTTTTTCGACACGTACTAAAAGTGTGCTTTCTAACAAATAATGAGAAAGGTGGCTTACCTAATATAGGGAAAAGACAAAAATTATCTATAATTCGTCTTCTGCGCCCTTATAATATTTATTGCTAAAATACTCAAGGCTTACACCAATAAGTATATTTTTAGAGATTGACTCGTATCTATAACAAGCAGCAATAGCATATATATCCTTACTAAAAATTGCGGTCAGACCATAAACTGTTGTACGTAGAGTCAACCAGCAAGTGCAAAATTATAAAACGTA
>NZ_JRNC01000010.1 GCF_000758925.1 Prevotella sp. S7-1-8 | reverse complement strand
ATGATGAACATTTTTGACAGCATGGAGGCTGTACTACCCACACCACAAGGTTGTATGAAAGAAATAAATAAGCAGACCCTATATACAGCGTTTACCATTCGGCAAATGTACAAAATCATTTTCAAATATCCAGCGAACCGGTGCCGAAAAATGTCTGAAGGAGAATATGGAACTATTTTATTATAAAACCAACAACTAATACAATAAGAATAGGAATCATTAAAGATAGAACTACCTTCCACCAAACAATATTTTTATTAAAACAAAGATTATAAAAAATAAAAAAGTAAGCAAGTAGCCAAAATAATCTGTTGATAAAATTAAAGTCATTAGTAGTCAGTCCGAACAAGAAATGTAGATTTTTTAAGTCTTCGATTGAAGACACCTGATAATTTCTTAAAAAGAAGCATGTCGTGTAAAAGAACATTCCGATCAAAGGGAATATTAAAGCGTATCCTACTATGGTATAAATCTCAGAAATAGAGATTCTCTCTTCGTCAAATATTTCTAACATATATTTGGTCGAGCCAACTATAAAGAATAATATTATTATGGGAAATAAGAAAAAAGTAAGATTGTTTGATAACTCGAATAATTTCAAAATATTATTATTACCAACTAACTCTCTTGCCAATTCGTTTGCGTTAATTGATAGCAATAAATACTGTAAACACAATGTGAAAATAATCAAAGTCGGAAGTATCTTTTTCATAGTTTCATAGATATAAACACCTCACAAAAAGCTGCAAAAACGATTAAAATTAAATATAAACACAAACGTTTTAAAAAGACAATCCACTCTATCTTTTTCTTATTCGACAAAATAAGATTTAATCCTATATTAATTCCCAAAAACATTCCATCAGCTGCTGACAAAATAAAAGGAATCAATTCAAAAGAATGAGGAAGAGTATGTGCGATACTAAATTGCACTCCATTTGTTTTTATTGAAGTACCAAATACAAATCCAAAAACACCTCCGTTTTTAAAGGTTGATAATATCGGATAAAAACCAAATGTAACAAGTCCTATATAATTAAGAAACAAAGACTTAACATTATTCTTCAAGATATAGACGAACATATCCTCTTGATCTTGATCTTGAATAAAGATAGTAAAGATCCCGCCTCTATCTATAGAGTTATTTACATAAAAATCTGAATTTTCAACAGAATGGATGCCTATATTAAAGAAAAAGCAAAAAGTACATACAAACGTAGTTTTCAACCTCCTCCTCTCCCTTATTGTCCATTTTCCTAAAAAAACCATTGGTCCAAATCGAAACTACTACCCCATAAAAATTGATTTTTTGCCCCATATAATTCAAATTTCCCTTGCGGGTAATATTTTTTAAGAAACATGATTTTTGACAACAGGCTATTATTCAGACAAATACAAAATTATGCATTTTTAAGGGGGGATATTGTAAATTGTTGAAACTTCTCATCCTTGTATCCACCCCACTTATCCCTATTAATACAAAATCGACAAGTATTGATTATCAGGTTATTGACATTTTGATGCGGTTGCCCTGATTTATATATTTTAGAAACATATTTTTCCGTAAAGTTATGTACCTTTGTCGGCAAATAAAGATATTCTCGTCAAACAAATATAAATAATATAAACATGGAAAAAAACAGAAAAAAACAAATCGTAGTTTTGAGTATAGCTTTAGTTTGCATTTTCATCTTGGTATTTTCATTGTTCCATAAATCAGCGACAAAAGATAGCGCAAATCCTCCTTTAACAAATGTTTTGACTGATAGCATTTCTCAAATTGTCTCAGCTTGTCCTGGCGAAATTGGTGTGGCGGTTATTGTTAATAACAGAGATACGGTTAAGGTCAATAATAAGAGTGTTTATCCTATGATGAGTGTGTTTAAGGTTCATCAGGCATTAGCTCTTTGTAATGACTTTGACAATAAAGGAATTTCACTTGATACCTTAGTAAATATAAATAGGGATAAACTTGACCCAAAGACTTGGAGTCCTATGCTGAAAGATTATTCAGGGCCAGTCATATCATTGACAGTGAGAGATTTGCTGCGTTATACTCTTACTCAGAGTGACAACAATGCAAGCAACCTTATGTTTAAGGATATGGTTAATGTCGCTCAAACAGATAGTTTTATAGCCACACTCATTCCTCGTTCAAGTTTTCAGATAGCTTATACGGAAGAGGAAATGTCGGCTGACCATAACAAGGCTTACTCTAACTATACATCTCCTCTTGGTGCTGCAATGTTGATGAATCGTTTGTTTACTGAAGGTCTTATCGATGATGAGAAACAAAGTTTCATTAAGAATACGTTAAAAGAATGCAAAACAGGTGTAGATAGGATAGCAGCTCCACTTCTTGATAAAGAAGGGGTTGTTATAGCGCATAAGACAGGTTCAGGTTATGTTAATGAAAATGGTGTTCTTGCAGCTCACAATGATGTTGCCTATATATGTCTGCCTAATAATATCAGTTATACCTTAGCGGTATTTGTTAAGGATTTCAAGGGAAATGAATCACAAGCGTCACAATATGTTGCGCATATATCAGCTGTAGTATATTCTTTATTAATGCAAACTTCAGTAAAATCTTAAACTGCACTTGCTTTGATAATTAATGATAAACAATCTAAAAGCACTCTAATCGTTATCGGAGTGCTTTTAGATTACTAATCAAATTGCTTCTATTATAATTTGAATCCTCTACTTTTTCTTTCTTCCTGTTGCGGCACTCTTGCTCCATATCTAAGCCTGTGCCATTGCTCCCTGAACCAGTCGGCAATCGGCTTCCTGTTTATTGTCAGGTTCAGCCTGCTTTCATCGTCAGGGTCATTTTCCACCCTTAAAATATCATCCTTTATATCAAAGTTCCGCCTGTGTTGCTCGGAATAGATTTTACCGCTACATTTCAGGGCTTCTTTTTTGACTATAAGACTTTCAGTCATTTCTTTAGAGAATCCCAGCATGGCACAAAACTTTTCCATGCGCAGCATTTCCCTGAACATCGGAAACCACCTGAAAGCCTTGTCTATGATTCTGGCGAGCCGTGACAGTTCTTTTTCTTTCATGTCAAGTTCCTGCCTGTGCATTTCTCTGAGATTGTGGATTTGCGTATCATGCTGTTTCTGCATCTGCTGTACTTGGCTCTGCAATTTTTCAATATTGGTGTTCCGTTTTGAAACCTCGTCTTGCAGTTTTTCGTTGGCACGTTCCAGTTCTTTCAGTTTTCCACTCCCGAAAAGAGAAGCAACTCCACTAGTTATGGCTGTCGCTGCCGTGGTGGCTGTCTTCTTTAACTTGTCAGTGCGTATTTCTGATTTCACCTGTTTCAGTTCCTGCTCGGCAAGATTTATCTGTTCTTCTTTGTGCCGTTTGGCTGCATCCATGCGTTGCAGTTCAGCTTTCTGCTTCTCAATGATAAAGTCGTTCCGTTCCAGATGCTCCTTACCAGTGACAGCCTTTGACTGCCCGCGTTCCATCAGCAGGATGTCGGATGCAAGGGTCTGCATCTGCATCATGTCATCGTCATTGAGCTTTCGGCTCTTTCCTGTTTCGTGGTTCATCCAGTCGAAAACGATATGGGCATGATAGTTCGGCTTGAACCATCTGTCCCCGACTTTGAAGCTTTCCCTGTCTTCCGCTTCCGGCTGACCGTTCAGCCAATGCCCTTCATCCTTGTGCAGGAAGATTTGCAGCGGTGTGATTCCCCAGCGTCTTTGACACTCCTCACCGAATTTACGCACGTCTGCCAGTGTGGTGTCCGACCTGACAAGCAGCACTCCTTCACGTATGGGGGAGCATCCCGCAATCTTGACTATTTTACCGTTCTTGCCTTTGCGTTCACGCTCCTTTTCCTGCATGGCACGTCCGGTCTTTTCCTTTACCATCTGTCTGATATTGTCATAATGCATCCGCAAATCCGGACTGCCGAAGTCGGGATTTATCCACTGCTCATTATCGGTGGAGAGTTCTGGAACCACATAGGTTCTGGACTCTCCGATGTGGCGCATGTATTCGGCAGTCCTCCTGTTGTGAGCCTCACTCGATGCGATATTGCAGGGCTTGATATGTATGCTTGATTTTGTTGCCATAGATACTTGTTTTTTGGGTTTGTACTTTATTGTTTGCTTTTCCGCTGTCCGTAAACGCATGGGGTTCTTAGGGGTGCAACCCATAAGCGGAGATTGCAAAGAGAGGGTCACTCTTTGCTCTGGGTTCTCAGGGGAGAAACGCCCTGAGTGGGTCATTAGGGTAAAACCCTAATCCCCTCGGGAGAGCCCACAACTACGTAAGCGGAGCGTGTAGTTATAGTGGGCTATATCAATGGCAAGCCATTGTCTGCAAACTCCAGCCTACGGCTTCCGCTCTCCTCCGTCAGGGAGGTTTTTCATCATCGTTGCCGATTGGAGATGCACCGACCAGCACAAGGTCTAAATCGTCTATCAGTTTTTGCAGGACGGGATTCTTCTCTATCATCCGCTGGAGGATTCTCTCAGCCTCGACCAAGTGGTTGGCTGTACTCATCACCTTGCCCTCCCGTATCTGAAAGATAATCCAATCGGCTATGTCGATATGGGCTTCTTTTTGTTTCGGGGTGGCATTCCTTTCGATGATGTCCGAAACCACCACCTTACAAAAGTACATGCTCTCGGCTCGCTGTTTCCACTCGGCATAAGCATCGGCATCGGGAAAGAGAAGCACGGTTCGCCCTGACAGTACACGGAGTTTCTCTTCTCTCATCTGACTCTTACCACCCGTAGCCAGCCATACATAATCGGGGAAGATAGCAGAACCGATAACGGCACTCTTCTCGGATTCCACCAAGACCACCACCTTGTCGGGATGCGTTTTCAACAAGTGTTCCCCGAAAAGGCATTGGGATAGTTGCCAATCCTCTGCCAACACACGCTGCTTTTTCAATATGCTGTGTATCCAGTTCACTGCCGATGTCTGTCCTCCCTTGATACGGTGTCCGTCTTCGGGATTGTACTGCATCACCTTTCCCGTGCGTACCTTGCCCGTCCTGTCTATCTGCCAAAAGATAACAGAGCCGTCACGGGTAGCCCCCAAACGGTATTCCTCCAACAACCGCTTCAACACCTCTTTCGCCTTGTCGCCATAGTAGGAAGTAAGGAGTGTGAAGAGGAAACGGAAGAAATTGCTACGCTCGCTTTGCGACTTCTCCACATAGTGAGGGGGAATATAGCCGATGGCTGTCGGCTTACTTTGCTGCTTCACTTTCTTCTGCTCTGCTCTTTGCCTGTCAAAAGAGAAATCATTGGTAGTTCTGTGTTCAGGATGCTCTTGAAAATACTCTTTCGGAGTGTAGTGATACCCACAACCGCTTTCGTGGTTACATCTGCCGACCGATGGATGCAACGGCACATTATTTTCGTCCACGTAATAGACGAAAGAATGCCTGTCTCCGCATTTGGGGCAGGTATGCCGTGTTGCCGTTCCTTTATACTTCTGTAATGAATAATTGCCCATAGCTTAGTCCGTTTTTGATGGTTGATTGTCGGCTGTCCCATCCTGTCCCATTGTCCCACACTCTAAGGGTTGGGACAGTGGGACACTTGGGACACCTGCGTTTTTACTCTCTTTGCTGCGCTGGATGATACGGTTTACGGTGGACTTGCCACAATTCACCTGTGAGGCTATCTCCCTGACGGACTTGCCCGATTGGGAGAGTTGCAGAATTTGGCAATCCCTTTGGCTTGATTCATTGTCGCCCAATTTTTTCAAGTGTTCCTTTTCCGTGGAATAGCCCCTGAACACGAACTGCAAGAAAGCATCCACCTTGTCAATCTCGTAAACGATTACATTATCCGCATCATGAGAGAACGTGCCATAGCGCACTTTAAGCTGCTTCACATAGCGAAGCCCTCCGTCTTGGGCACTTTTTCCAATGGTGAACACGCTGTCAAAGAAATTGTAGAGCCGTTTGCTTCCGGCAAGGTCGTTGGATGTGATGGGACAATCCAAAGAGCGTTTGGGCGTATGTGCCAGGACAAGGATAGAGAGCGCATATCTCTTTTTGAGATTGTTCAGCTGAATCATCAGCCGTCCTGCGGCATCGCCTTTCTCCATGGCGCAACACAGGTAGGTAAGATTGTCAATGATGAAAATCTTGCAGTCGGTCTGCACAGCCATCTGTTCAATGCCGCCTATGATAGCTTCCTCAAAGTTGGCATCCAAAAGCTGGTTGCAGTCAATAGACACCCGATAGATTTTGTCGGGAAAGGTGTAGAGCTCTCCATGCTCGTTGGTATAGCGGAGCTGGAACTGCTTTTCGGACAGTTCAAAGTCCAGATACAGCACATTGTCGGTTCGGGCGATGCGGTCGGCTATCTGCACGGCAAGGATGGACTTGCCCACGTTGGAATCGGCAAACAAGCAGGAGAGTTCCCCCTCGTACCAAAAGCTGTCCCACAGCGCACGGGGCGTAGGCAATAACGATGCTTCAAGAATGGTTTGGTTTGCCGTCTTGATATTCATCATGCCTACACTGTCGGGCATACCGTTATGCGCTTGGGATGCTTTTGTGAGGTCGCCACGTATCAGGTTGATATAGTTCTTATCCTCTTCCATATCATTCACCAGTTACGTGGGTTGGGCTTGCGACGGTGGGAAGAGGATAAGGACTTGTTCAGTTCCTCGTCTGACAACGGTATGGGATTCTTTCGGGCGGTTTCCAGCCACTTGTCCAGTTCGTCACGGTAAAGGCAATAGCGTTTGCCGGGCTTGGTGGCAGGGATTGTCCCTTCTGACAGTTTCATGTAGAGCGTACCCTTAGGGATACCTAAATACTCTGCTGCCTCGTCCACAGACATGGGCACGTGGGTGTCCACCGTTTTGGCATTGTTCACACTGCGCTGCTCGGCGAGCAGGCTTTTCAGGCTCATCACTTCGTCTCGAAGCTGAGCGACAACCTCGGGGAGGTCGTTGAAGGTAAGAATTGATTTTTCCATTCGCGTACTCGTCTCTTTTGTAAGACTTGGCGCAAAGGACTGAAATGATATATCCGTGAATATCTCCACGACACGTCATTGCAAAATAATTCCCGAATAATTAAGCCCAGCCATAAATGACGGGTAAAATTACTCGGGAAACGATGTAAAACAGGCGGTTATGAGTTACCGGATGGTTGTCGTTGGTGTCGTGATTATCCTAATTCCGCACATAATCCTCGGGATAGTGGAAATCAAGTTTGCCGTTTTCGGGTTCATCAATGGGAATTTCCGTCTTTAACGGCTCTACCTTGAAATTCTTGATGGTTGATAAGTCTGTATCAGCAAACGATTTCGGGAAAAGGGCTTTGATGAACTTGGCACGGTTATCCCCATTGTAGTATCTCTTGTACAGGAAACGCTCAGAGATATTCCATACGAAGTGACGGAGTGGAATGTTGTTGATGTCTTTGGTAAACGGTCTTTGTATGGGCTTCGGGGTATAAGTGTTAAGATTCATCCATTTGTCCACCTCAGTACAGATGTGGTTCACGGTTTCTTGGTCGGCAATGCGAGGCAGGTAATAATGGCAATACTCCATGACCATGCGGATGCGCTCTTCCTTTTCCCGTTGCTCTCTGCTTGCGTAATTGGCACGGTTCTTTTCGTGAAGATCCGGGGCGATAGTAAGCTCTATCGGTTGTGTTTGGATAAGTGTCTCTTCTTTTGTCGGGGATGATTCGGGTACAGGCTCAGGGACTGATGTAGGTCCAGGCACAGATGTGGCTTCTTCAAGTGTATTTTGTGACAGTTCTTCCTGCACCTCTATGGCTTCGGCAATCGTTTCTTTCTTGCCGAACTTGATTTTGTAGATTTCGTATGTATCAAAGATAAGTGTCTGAAAGGAGAGATAGAGCAACCATCCCAACAGGTTACAGCATACGAATACTATCCACCTGACAAAGTTGTCTTGGTTGAAGCTGTCCGCTATTACCAGCGTGGCAATGGAAGATATTAGGACGATGGCGAAGCCGACAAAGCCCAAGATGATGTATTTGTCCTTGATTGATGATTCCATATTTCGTTGAGAGATTGAATGTTCCTGTATTATTTTGTGCAAAGTTAATGCTATTTTTCCCAATTACTGCCCGTTATTTGCGGTTAGAACGGTCTTTTTCAATGTATTTCACGAAATGTCATCATATCATACTCTGTTTCATACTCTGAGGGGCTTATAAATGGTGGCATCAAGCCAAAAACATAGAGGGGCGATTATAGCCTTGTAGCCATAACCGCCCCTCTGAATACCTGTCAATGTGAGACATTTATGCCTCCTTGCGCTTCAAGGTTATCTTGTCCACCACCTGACACATCTGCTGCGCTGCTATCTTGGAATAGATTTGTGTGGTGGTAATGTTCTTATGTCCGAGATAGGCTTGGATGACAGCCATGTCCGTTCCCATTTCCACGTGCAGGCTTCCGAAGCTGTGGCGGGTACAGTGAAAGGTGATTTTCTTGGTTATCCCTGCTGCCGTGAGCCACCGTTGGAGTGGTCCTTGCAGCATCTTGTCCTTGAAATCCTCAAAGATAAGTCCCTCGCCCCGTTCTCCCAGCAGTCCATAGGCTTCATCACTGATGGGGTTATGCACTATTTCTTTGGTTTTCTGCATACGGGTGGTAACGAACATCCTGCCGTTGGTGTATGGTTGTATCTGCTGCCACGTGAGCTGTCTGATGTCGCTCTTTCTCAGTCCCGTAAGACAGGCGAAAAGAAAAGCTTTTTTCAAGACCTCCTCCTCACAGGGTGTTTCGGCAAGCCGTATCAGTTCCTCTTGGCTCAAATGCTCCCTGATGGTGGGAATGCACTCGATGCGGTCTAAGAAGCCGTTTGGGTTCTCCTTTATCTTCCTGTCACGGTAGGCGGTGTGCAGCACGGCACGGAAAGTTGACCAATAGCCTGCTGCGGAGTTGATGTGCAGCTTTTGGTTGGTGTGGATGGATTGGGGTGCATCAAGCAGGTATTCCATGAACTTGCGGCACAAATCCACATCCACCTCCTCAAAGGTGCATTTGCCGTTCACGAACCGCTGGAAATGCTTGTATACGTGCTGCCACTTGATATTCTTGCGGTCAGCCAGTCCTTTGAAATAGGCAAGGAAATCGCCCTTCATCTTGGTCTTGTCAAAAAAGCCGTTGTTTTCATTGAAAATGGCTTCGTAGCGCTGGTTGCGCAGGATGACCGCTTTCTTCATCATGCGTGCGTTGAAGTCCCGTTCCTGCTGGTTTGCAGGTTTGGCGAAGATGTAAATTCCTAAGGCTTCACGTGTAATCACTCTCATGGTGACATTGTCACGGTAGCCGGGATAGTAGTCAAGGCATAGTGAATACTGTGTCCCGTTCTTAATCTTGCGCTTACGCAAGGTAACTGTTTTGCATTTACTCATAATAATTATGTTTTAATTGGTTGTATACATTTTGGAGTTGTATCCATGTTTCCGATGGCAAAGGAACAACGTGAAATATCCGTGAATACCTCCACGATACATCATTTTGAAATAATTTTCGATAATCCCGATTTTTCACGGTTATTTGTTCCTTTCAGCCATGACACGCTCCACATCTGAGCGCAAAAGCAGGTTTTTCACACCCACCTTTATCTTTTCGATGTGCTTCACCTTGACGATATGGCAGATGTTGGCTGACGAAAGACCATAGATTTGCTGCACCTGCTCAACGGTATAGTAGCGTTCATCGTTCACAAGGTCAGTTCTGCGGAGTTCGTTCAAATGTGATTTGGAGTAATAGGTACGCCCGTACTCTCTTTTAGTGGGTATCTTATGGCGATAGGTGTAGGCACGGAGTGCGGTCGGCTTCATGCCGAACAGTTCCTCCACCTCCTCGGTCAGTAGCCAGTCGGTAATTTCGCTAATATCAACTGCCACACCGAAAAACTCGTCAATATGCTTCTTGCTGTAATAGTTCTTTCCTGCGATACGGCAGATGGGGATATGGTTACGCTTGGCGGAAGTGTAAAGCCATGACTGCTTTACCTTAAAAAGGGACATCACCTCCTCGCCCGAATAGAAGTCCAACACTTCTTCGCTTTCCTTTTCCCTTTTTTCTCTTTTGGCAGGTAAGGAAGATGAAGATGATTTCCTTGGTGTGGAGGTGTTGCCGGGCAGGATGCGGTGATAGGGATTGCCCTCCAACATCTGCTCGATGTCGGCTCTGCGGATGAATGCCATGCGGTTGCTGATGCGTGAGGCTTTCAGCTTGCCGATGGCTACAAGTTTGTAAATGTACTGTCGGGAACAGCCCATGAGGATGGCTGCTTTGGAAAAGGTGAGATACTCCTGATGCTGTATCTCCATCAAGGGTTGGGCGACTTTGAAGAGGTTGTTCTTCTGCATCACTCTGGCTCGTTTGGCTTCTGCCTGACAAGCCTCACTGCAATATCTTTGCATACCGCTTCGGGTTACAAAGGACTTGCCGCAAAAACTGCATTTTCTGGTTGCTTTCATACCGTTTTATCGTTTAATGGTTCATTTCTTCAATCCTATATCTCTGAAATGGTAAACGGATGTGAACGGAAGTCAACCATTGTCGCTTTTCTACACAGTGTGACTGTTTCCGCATATCGGGGCGGTTATTGTCGCTTGTCGTAAACGGTTGTAAACCCTTGTCAACTGTCTGCACGGTGTGACAAAAAACAAGCCCCGCAAATTCTCCACGTCAGAAATACGTCTCAAAAATATGTGGAAATTTGGGAAGCGACAAATGGCAACCGAAAAGTGTTAAATTTTAGAATATGCTGGTAATTAAAGATTTACACTCGGATATTTCTGATTAGTTTTGGTTGTTCTATGGTTATAAATACATCGAATATAAGTATCACATATATGGATGTACTTCTTTTTTGATAGATGCTCATTTGAAATCAGGCCGAGACGGCTAAACCAACAACCAACGACCCGCCTGCTGTTGCCCCTGATCCAGCTAAAGCAAAATATAAACAAACCTGACAAGCTCCATCTGCAGCTGCTATAATAGCGGACTGTTTTCTGTTTGTATTGCCAGCATAAGCAATTCCTGCAAAAATCTTAGATGTGTTGAAACCTGAATGTTGGGCAATTGCTCCTATGGCACACAATACGATGACCATAAGCATTTTCTTAATTTTTTTCATGATTTTTTATTTGTAATGATGTAATTTTTAATATAACAATATGCAAGGATGCTGGCGAAAAATACTAATAAAGAAACTAGGATGATGATGGGTATCGAATTACAAATAAATGTAATACCTATCGTTAAAATGCCAATTATTATCATAATGCATAATAAAAGAGGATCTTTCTGTAGCGGTTCTTTTAAAGGTCTAAAAAAACTTTTTTTCATATGAATTAATAATTCGTGAGGTTTCGTCTATTGCTGTTAGTATTAACTATACCGAATATATTTTTTGCGAATATAATAATTATATTTGAAAAAAGCAAATGTTTCTGTGTTTTTTTGAGAAATATAAGGGTCATCCGACATTTGGAGTGATGGAGTGTGAGTGAAACTTAAAAGCCCACGACACTGTTTTCTCGAAAAGCTTCTCAATAATAATGGGGTTAAACTTAATGAAATGCATATAGAAGTAATAGGCATTATTGCATCACAAATTATCACTTCTTGATTATAAATCCCCGTATATAAAGGGGTCACGAATAGGGATAATTGTATAACTTTATGATTTTCAGAAGCTAAAAGCCATCACTCCAAATCCCGGAGGACCACAATAAATGCCCGTATGTTTTTTGAAGAGACGCTCACCATGTACAACATAGGTGGGGGCTAATGGGTGCGTGTGTACGCTTCGGGATGGCGACAGAATATTTACTCATTTTCGGTTTTTCTCTTTAAAAACCTGCTTATCCCGAACGCGGTTCTTGAAAAAGTGGAAATAGTCAATTATTTGTACAAACAACCCTCTCAAAATCGCTTATTTAAAAATAAGTTTGCCTTCGTCCGAAATACGCGAAATCTGCGATAGTTTGTAAATGACTGACATTCAACAATTTTTAAAAAACAGCCTTTGTTCTCCTATTTTGTGGTCCGCGGTTGAGTATCAAATGGCATGATGATAAGGTCGCAATCGCGGCGTGATCGCGGCTCTTTCGCGTTGCCAACGAGGCCCAATTGCGACATGAGAAAGCGCCAATCGCGACAGGCTTATGATTTTTGGTAACGCCCAACTTGGTTTTGACAAGAAAAGACAGTCCTTTTCGCTCTGGATGACTCGAAAACAATGATCAAAAAACGGTAATTATATTTTACAAAATGAAGAATGTGGAGCAAGGAGGGAAGAGTGGGGGGCGAAGAACGCATGAAAGCGGCCGCGCCGGATTCGAGAGGCGTCAGGGAGCGGCGTAAATTCGCGCGTGTGAGCTTTCGCGCCTGTGTCATGTCTTCCTGTTTTTAATCCTGTTCGCGGTTACGCATGGTCGCCACAATCGCGGGGACCCGCGGTGTCTCCCCCAAAGTGAATGCCTGCCGAGCCTTTTGCTCCACCATTGAATATCTGCCGAGCCGTGGCGCTCTCGGCGAGGGCTTGCGACGCGACGCTGGGCATGTGTCGATTTTAAAAGAAACTTGGTGGCGCGCCCCGTCGTTATGACGGAAAAACAAAAGGCGCATGTCAAAACATGACATGCGCCGTAATGGTGGAGTCGGGGCGACAGGATTCGAACCTGCGACCGCCTGGTCCCAAACCAGGAGCGCTACCGGACTGCGCTACACCCCGTGGCTAACTTTCGCGTCGCATCAACGGCAACAAATCGTTTAGCGTGTGCAAAGGTATGCCTTTTTTGTGACATGGCCAAATAATGGCTTGTGTTTTTTTGTGTATGGGAAAATATTGGCCAATAAGGCAGGGCGTAAAAGGCGACCGCGATTTACGCGTTTCGAAACGGGGCTGGCCATGCGGCGTAAATATATAAAAAGGGAATTTTCCTCAATAGGTTGCGATGTGGCGTGTTGTGTTTGATGAGAGGCTTTCTTGGTCAAGACGTTATCTTGACGTATTGCCATTGGGTAGCTCGTGACGTCGGCTTTGACGCCCCGTCGCGTCGCGATGGGGCGTCACGCATAGAGCGTGCCGTATGGCGATGACGAACGGTGAGGTTAGCGCCCCTGCCACAACCGCGCGAGGGTGCGCCTGAAAAAATAATAATAAAGACTGCCGGCGATGAGAAGGCCGATGGGGAACGCGAACCACACGCCTACCAAGCCACCGCCTAAGCCGATGCCAAACCAATAGCTCAGGGGGATGGACGTGACGAAATAGGCCACGAAAGCCACACCCATGAGAGGCTTGACGTTGGCCAGCCCGCGCAGCGAGTTGGAGAACACGCACTGCAACCCGTCGGGTATCTGATAGATAATGAGGGGCATGATGGCGCCGGCCACGATAGACACCACTTCCGGAGAGTCGGTGAAGAGCCAACCTATCTCATGGCGCAGCAGCCATACGGGTACCGAGACGAGCAGCGCCACCACGCAGCAAAGGTGAAAGCCGGCCCATGCCGTGGGTTTGACCTTGCTGTATTCGCCCTGCCCATGAAACAGGCTCACGCGAATGGCGACAGCCGCGGAGATGGCGTAATAGAACTGGAAGAACAGCTGGCTGATAGACAGCATGACCTGATGCCCTGCCAACGACCATGCGCCTATCCATCCCACGATAAGGCTGCACAGCGACCATGCGCCCGACTCCATGCCCATCTGCATGCCCAACGGCCACCCCATGCGGTGCAGTTCTCGTTGGTCAGAGCCAGTGAGGCGGCTCGACCAGAAAGCCTCGGCAATGGCACGGTAGCGGCGCGCGCTTAAAAACATCGCGGCGATGACAATGGCCATGACAATGCGTGAGCCCATGGTGGCAAGGCCTGCGCCAAGAATGCCAAGCTCCGGTAAACCCATCTTGCCATAGATGAGCGCGTAGTTGCCCACGATGTTGACCAAGTTGCCACCGAGAAGTATCCACATGGGCATGGTGGTGTGGGTCATGCCGTCGGCCGTCTGCTTGAAAACGTTGAACCAACAGACGAACGGCAGCGATATGAGGTTTACGATATAATAAGGTCGCATATAGGGCAACAGCTCCTCGGGTTGCCCCAATTTGTCGAGAAAAAAGTAGAGCACGGTGTATATGGCCACCAACAACGCGGCTACGAGGGTGTTGGCCGCCAAGGCGTTTCGGGCGAGCGCGCCTATGCGCCCCATGTCCTCGCGGCCGTAGCTGCTACCCACCAATGGGGTGAGACCATAGGCGAAGCCCATGGCCACGAGTATGCCGAGCATGAACATCTGCCCCACGAAGGCGGCCGCGGCAAGCTCGGGAGTGGAGTGGTGACCTATCATGATGGTGTCGGCAAATGACAATACGATGGTGCCTACTTGACCGATGACAATAGGAAAACCCAACTGGATGATAGACTTGTAATATTCTTTGTAAACCATGTCTTGTTGTTAACGGGGTGCAAAGGTACGAAAAATCGTTTGATATATGGTGGCTTCGGGTGCGTTTTTGCGCTCGTGGGCGGCGTGCCGGCAAGTGGAGCGAGGCTCATGCGGGGCGCATAGGTGCGTCAATGCGATAAAAAACGATGTAATTCAAAAAATATTCGTAAGAAAGTTTTGCGCTGTATATTCTTTTTTATAACTTTGGCATAGATGCGAATCAAGGGGTCTCGGCCCGCTTGTTCCACCTGATGACTACCTACTATGATCATTAACAGCCTTAATTAACCGCTATGAGTTATCTAAAATTTGAGCGAGCCCAGATGGTAAACCTGCAAGAGTCGCTGTCCAGGGAGGTGTTGCGCACCAACCGTTCGGGAGCGTATGCCTGCTCCACCGTTGTGGATTGCAACACGAGAAAATATCATGGGTTGTTGGTTGTGCCCGTGCCCGAGCTTGATGACGAGAACCATGTATTGCTGTCGTCGCTCGATTGCACCGTGGTGCAGCACGGCGCGGCGTTCAATCTTGGCTTGCACAAGTACCAAGGCAACAACTACAGCCCTAAGGGGCACAAGTATATCATCGAGTTTGACTGTGACAAGGTGCCCACCACCGTGTATCGTGTGGGTGGCGTTATATTGAAAAAGGAAGTGGTGTTCCAGCACCACGAGGACCGGCTCTTGGTGAGATACACGCTCGTGGACGCGCACTCGGCCACCACCTTGCGCTTCAAGCCCTTCTTGGCTTTTCGTAGCGTGCGGCAGTTCACGCATGAGAACACCGCGCTCAATCGTGACTATCAAGAGGTGGACAATGGCATCAAGACTTGTCTCTACGCCGGCTATCCGGAGCTTTTCATGCAGTTTTCCCGCAAAGTGGGCTTCGTGTATGAGCCGGATTGGTATCGGGGCATTGAATATCCCAAGGAGCAGGAGCGCGGATACGCGTCTAACGAAGACCTGTACGTGCCTGGATATTTCGAGTTGAACGTGCGCAAGGGCGACAGCGTGGTGTTTGCCGCGTCCACCTCGAAGAGTAACACGCGCGTGTTGCGATCGCTGTTCGACAAAGAAGTGGACGACCGTTCGCCCCGTGACAATTTCTTCCACTGCTTGGTCAACGCCGCGCACCAGTTCCATAACAAAGACAAGAGTGGCGACAATTACATCCTGGCCGGTTACCCATGGTTCAAAGCGCGGGCTCGCGACACCTTTGTCGCCCTGCCTGGGCTGACGCTTTCCATAGAGGAGGCAGGCTATTTCGAGGCTGTGATGGCCACGGCGGAGAAGGGCTTGCGCGAGTTTATGCGTGGAAAGCCACTCACCGTAAAGCTCTATGAGATAGATCTGCCCGACGTGCCACTGTGGGCCGTGTGGTGCATGCAGCAATACGCGCGCGTCAAAGGCGTGGAGGCCTGCCGCGAGAAATATGGAAAGCTCATCATAGACATTGTTAAATATATAGAAGGCCAAGGGCATCCAAATCTGCTTTTGGATGATAACGGCCTGCTCAAGACCGATGGCGTCGACAGCCCTGTGACGTGGATGAACTCCGTGATAGATGGCCGGCCGGTGGTGCCGCGCACGGGCTATATAGTGGAGTTTAACGCATTATGGTATAATGCGCTGATGTTTGCCGCCAGCGTCGCGGTTGGAGACGACGCCGCGAAGGCCGGCGAGGCCGCCAAGCGTGAGGCCGCCCACTATGAGCGAATGGCAGAGCGCTGCCAAAAAGCCTTTGTGGAGACATTCGTCAACGAGCATGGCTATCTCTTCGACTACGTGACCGAGGGCCAGACGGACTGGAGCGTGAGGCCCAACATGATTTTCGCGGCCGCGCTCGATTATTCGCCCCTGTCGCAAAGCCAGCGCAAGAGCGTGGTCGATATATGCACCCGGGAGTTGCTCACGCCCAAGGGCCTGCGCACGCTGTCGCCCAAGAGCGGGGGCTACAATCCCATGTACGTGGGCTCGCAGATGCAGCGCGACCGGGCATACCATCAAGGCACGGCCTGGCCTTGGCTCGAGGGATTTTTCATAGAGGCTTGCTTGAAACTGTACAAAGGCTCCCGCCTAAGTTTCATAGAGCGACAAATGGTGGGCTACGAGGACGAGATGTTCAACCATTGCATAGCCACGCTGCCTGAGCTTTTTGACGGGAACCCTCCTTTCTACGGCCGTGGGGCCATGTCGTTCGCCATGAACGTGGCCGAGATACTGCGCTCGTTGGAGCAGATGGAAAAATACAAATATTAACGGGAGGAAAGGCAAATGAAAGTGTTGATGTTTGGATGGGAGTTCCCTCCCCATGTGTATGGTGGCTTGGCCACCGCCAACTTTGGCATCACGGAAGGCTTGCACGCCCAAGGCGACGTGGATATCACGCTGTGCCTGCCCAAGCCTTGGGGCGACGAGAACAGGTTGTACGCGCGCATCGTGCCCATGAACCACGTGCCCATAGCCTATCGCGACGTGGACTACGACTACGTGAGGAGCAGGGTGGAGCGCGTGATGGACCCACAAGATTACTATCGTTACCGTGACCATATATACGCCGATTTCAACTATATGCACGTTGACGACCTTGGATGCGTGGATTTCGCCGGCGGCTACCCGGCCAACTTGCATGAGGAAATCAACAACTACTCGATCATCGCGGGCGTGGTGGCCCGGACGGAGGAGTTTGATATCATCCATGCGCACGACTGGCTCACGTTCCCGGCAGGCATCCACGCCAAGCAGGTGAGCGGCAAGCCATTGTGTATACATGTGCATGCCACCGACTATGACCGTAGTCGTGGGCAGGTAAACCCCACGGTCTATTCCATAGAGAAAGATGGCATGGACCACGCAGACTGTATCATGTGCGTGAGCAATCTCACTCGAAACACGGTCATCAACCAGTATCACCAAGACCCGCGAAAGGTGTTCACCGTGCACAACGCGGTGTACCCATTAAGCGAGGAGTATGAGTCCATACCTCGGTCGGACCATAATGGCAAGGAGAAGGTGGTGACATTCCTGGGACGTATCACCATGCAGAAGGGCCCTGAGTATTTTGTCGAGGCGGCAAACATGGTGCTGCATCGCACGCGTCACATTCGGTTTTGCATGGCAGGGTCGGGCGACATGATGGAGCAAATGATCTATTTGGCGGCCGAGCGCGGCATCGCCGACCGCTTTCACTTTCCCGGTTTCATGCGCGGCAAACAGGTGTACGAGTGCCTCAAGGCGTCAGACGTGTATGTAATGCCCTCGGTGAGCGAGCCCTTTGGCATCTCGCCGTTGGAGGCCATGCAGTGTGGCACGCCCGCCATCATATCCAAACAGAGCGGTTGCGCCGAGATATTGACCAACTGCATCAAGCTCGACTACTGGGACATCCACGCCATGGCCGATGCCATTTACAGCATTTGCCACAATGAGAGCCTCTTCGACTATTTGCGACAAGAGGGCAAGCGAGAGGTGGCCGGCATCACATGGGAGAAAGTGGGAGCGTGGATCAGGCGGCTGTACATGCGCACGCTTGGCAATAGATAATCCATAATTCGCGAGGTTCATTTCTCAATATATAAGAATTAGGGAAAAAACGCAATAGCAGAAGCGATAACACGAATATATAACCATCAAATTGCATAGACCAATGAGGACAATTTGCTTATACTTCGAGATACATCAGATCATACATCTCAAGCGGTATCGATTCTTCGATATCGGCACGGACCATTATTATTACGACGATTACGAGAACGAGCGAAGCATTAATGACATTGTGGAGAGATCTTATATGCCGGCCCTCAACACGCTTGAGGAAATGATCAATGAGGGCAATGGCTACTTCAAGGTGGCGTTCTCGCTATCGGGAGTGGGCATTGAGCAATTGGAGATGCACGCCCCGCAAGTTATCGAAAAGTTGCAAGCCATGAACCAAACCGGCTGCGTGGAATTTCTGGCCGAACCATATTCGCATGGTCTTTCGTCACTCATCGACAGTGAGTGTTTCACTAAAGACGTCAGGAAGCAATGTGACAAAATCAAGGAATATTTTGGCAAGACACCGACAGTGCTGCGCAACTCTTCGCTTATCTATAGCGACGATATTGGCCTTATGGCTGCCAACATGGGCTTTAAAGGCATGCTCACCGAGGGTGCCAAGCATGTGTTGGGATGGAAGTCGGCTCACTATGTGTATCATTGCGCCTTGGCCCCGAAGCTCAAGTTGCTGCTACGCGACATCAAGCGCAGTGACGATATCAGCCTAAGGTTTAACAACGCCGAATGGGAAGGCTACCCCATGTTTGCCGACCAATACATAGACTCTATCGCCAAACTGCCCGAGGGCTCACAAGTGGTAAACATATTCATGGAGCTGTCGGCGCTTGGCATTGCACAACCGTTATCGTCAAACATTCTCGATTTCATCCATGCGTTGCCTAAATTTGCCCAAGCCAAAGGTATAACATTCTCCACCCCGTCAGAAATTTGCCGCAATGTCAAGAGCGTGGCCGCCCTTGACGTGCCCGACGCGCTGTCTTGGGTGGACGAGGAGCGTGACGTGAGCAGCTGGTTGGGAAATCCCATGCAGCGGGAGGCGTTTGAGAAACTCTACAGCGTGGCGGAGCGTGTGCGCATCGCCGACGATCCGCGCATAAACCAAGACTGGGACTATCTGCAGGCCAGCAACAACTTCAGGTTCATGACTACCAAACCGTCCAACGTGGGGTTGGACCGTGGTATCTATAGCGGCGCGTTCGATGCGTTCACCAATTATATGAATATCTTGGGCGATTTTATAACTCGCATAAACGACCGTTACTCCACCGACATCGACAACGAACAGCTCAACTCGCTGCTCACCACTATCAAAAACGAGGGCGAGGAGATTGCCATGAAGGACAAGGAGATTGCTCGTTTGCAAGCCAAAATAGAAAAAATGGAGGCTGCCGCCAAGCTAAGCGAAACGGCCGGCATGGACAAAAGGAAGACCGCCACGGCCGGCAGGCGAGGCAAGACCGCCAACTCCAAGAAAGCGGCGACGTCCAAATAGAGTTAATGGATACTTTTTGAGATACAATTGCTACAACGACAAAACCGCCGGCACACACGTGCCGGCGGTTTTGTTGTTGGAACATGTTGTTAGAACATGAAGTCCAACTGCACGTCTATCATGTCGTAATTGTGGTTGGCAAGCGAGCGGTCGTTCACCCTCGCGTACTCGGCGTTGAGCTGAACGTTTTTGTTAAATTTATAGTTGGCGCCCACTTCGTAGAGCGATTTGCTCGAGCCCCATGTGCCTTTGGAGCGGTACATGTCGTAGCGCGCCTTGGCATAGAGCTTGTTTTTTATTACCGGCGCTATGACAAGCGCGTACACACCGTCGGCCTTGTTGCCGAGCGTCTCGTTCACGTCGCACTTGCTGAGGTCGGCGGGAGAGTTGTAGGTTGTCCTGAAGGCTTTCCCGGTGGAATGTACATACTCTGACCGTAACGTCCAATCGGCAAATTTATACTCGCCCGATATGGCATAGCGGTGCTGTGGCAACTTGCGTACGCCACTGACATCGTTGCCTTGGTCGTTTTTCCATATGCCCTTTCTGCTGTACGAGCCTTCGGACCCGAACACGCCTATGCGCATGCCAGGCACGGGCATCACCCACACGCCGCCGACAATGTCTTTCCGCTCGTCCACGTCTTTGACGTTGATGCCCTGTCCGTTGAACACGCCCACCTGATAGTGCAAGATGTTGCGGCCTTTCGCGTTTTTCAAGAAGTCGCCTTGCAACTGCGCGCCAATGTCCCGGCCATTGCTCGAGTGCATACCCGAGCGATCGGTAAATCCCGCCAGTTTCATGATGATTTGGGCGTAGCCCATAAAGCCTTGGCCAATGGGGTTCATGGGGTTTTCAAAGGTGAACGGGCGTTTGAACTGTCCCACTTTCACCTTGAAAAACTCGTAACGCTGCCATTCGGCGAACGCGTCCACCACTTTGGGAGCCGTGGCCAATTTAGTGGTGTTGCCGTTAAACTGTAGTTGAATTTTCCAATACCAGTCTTTGGCGGCGCGTCCATCGAGGCTTAGCCGGCCCAAACGTATGTTGAAAGAATTGGCTTTTGCGCCCTCCTGCCCGGTGTATTGGTATTGCGTCATGGCATAGCCGGAGAGTTTTACGTTGTTGATCCATTTTGCCGGCTTGTTTTGCGCGGTTGCTGACATCACGGCCAATGATGCCAACAGCATTGTCTTGATTCTCTTTTTCATTGGATATTAGGTTTATGTTTTATGAAGTTTGACACACTTTCTATATGATGTTAGGGCCGGGGGTGTAGCGACTCGCGAGTGCAAAGGTAAACATTTTTTGGCGATTACATACTTAATAGTTTATTTTTGAGATTGAAAGTCTATGGCATTCTCCATGGGGCGGATTCCATAAGCAAGCGCGAGGTTGTGTTTTGGCCCATGATCACGTCTCTTGGCTTTGATCGTCAGCTCATGGGGCATAATGATAAACGGCGCGCCATGACACGCGGTAAAAGTGGCTGACTGTTAAAAATAGCAGAATTTATGTGTGTGTCAAACTGTAATTCAATAAAAAACCTTACCTTTGCACCGCTTTTCGGCCTAACCGCTGGTTGAGGGAAGAGTTCTCATGCCATGTTGGGTTGGAACGACAAACAATTTTAAATGTTCAAAACAATGGATTTAATTAAAGTTGCAGAGGAAGCGTTCGCGACCGGCAAACAGTATCCCGAGTTCAAGGCGGGCGACACGGTGACCGTGGGTTACAAAATCATCGAGGGTACCAAGCAGCGCATCCAGCTCTATCGCGGCGTTGTAATCAGGATTAGCGGTCACGGCGAGAAGAAGCGTTTCACCGTTCGCAAGATGTCAGGCACAGTAGGTGTGGAGCGTATTTTCCCCATCGAGTCGCCGGCCATAGATAGCATCGAGGTGAACAAGCGTGGCAAGGTGCGTCGCGCCAAGCTGTACTATCTGCGCAAACGCACGGGCAAGGCGGCGCGCATCAAGGAAAGGATTACTTCCGCTCCCGCGAAAAACTAAATGATGCCACGGCGCTCGCGGCGTCTTTTCAAGCCATAAAAAACTCAATCTCCACATGGGGATTGAGTTTTTTTTTGAGGGTGCCTGGCCTTCGGGCGAGGTGTTTTTTAAAGCGTTCACCGCTCCTCCCTGTCATCCTCGTAGTTGATGGAGGCGTCGGTGTCGCCGTGAAGGGCGTCGCGAAGGTCTCGCCAATCTTGAAAACCCGCGAGCAACGCCAACCTGTCCAAGGTGTCGTCGGAGAGTTTGCGCTTGCCCATCAAGACATCTCGCAATCTTCTCAGTGACGCTACGCTCAAGTTGATATGGTGCTTGGAAAAAACCGTGGCCACATGTTCCAAATCGTTGGCCAAGCGGCGCGGTTCGCGTTTTAGTTTCTTTCCGACCTCCGCCATAAGAGGTCTCAAATCTCGTTTCATTTTTACACTAACATCTTAGCTATGTTTTCTCTATGCAAAGTTAGTGTTTTTTCAGACGCGTTAACGCCTTTTCGTGTTAAAAATGCGTGCTGAATAATTTTTTTCCTGTGATATTTGCAATCATGTGTCATTTGCGCGCTCGACTAAACGACAAGGCTGTTTTATTGCGTTGCGGCGGCGGTCGTGGCTTGTGGCGGCGAGTATGTCGCGCGCGTGGACGCGCCGAGGCGCGTCCAGATGATAAAAAATGAGGGTGGACGGACCTTGTTCTGCAATCTTTTAGCTACCTTTGCGATAAAATTTTAAAATATTGTCAAGAATGAGAGAATATGCGCTAAAGTATGGGTGTAATCCTAACCAGAAACCAGCTCGCGTCTACATGGAGCGTGGAGAGTTGCCCATCGAGGTGATAAATGGTCGCGCCGGGTATATCAATTTGCTCGACGCGCTCAATGGTTGGCAATTGGTCAGAGAGCTGAAAGCCGCCACAGGGCTGCCCGCGGCGACCAGTTTCAAGCATGTGTCGCCCGCTGGCGCAGCCGTTGGGTTGCCCCTGAGCGACACGCTGAGAAAGATATATTTTGTCGACGACATTGATTTTGAGCTTACCCCATTGGCCACGGCCTATGCCCGCGCTCGCGGCGCGGATCGCATGTGCTCGTATGGCGACTTCTGTGCGCTGAGTGACACTTGCGACAAGGAGACCGCGCTGCTCATCAAGCGCGAGGTGAGCGACGGCGTCATCGCGCCCGGTTTCACCCCCGAGGCGTTGGAGGTGCTCAAGGAAAAGCGTGGAGGCAGCTACTGTATCATCAAGATTGACCCTAACTATACGCCCCAACCCATGGAGCGCAAGCAGGTGTTTGGCGTGACGTTCGAGCAGGCGCGTAACGAGGTGAACCTCCGCGACGAGGCACTTTTTGACCATGTGCCCACGAAGAACAAGACGTTCACGCCCGAGGCCACGCGCGATTTGAGGATAGCGCTTATCACACTCAAGTACACGCAGAGCAACAGCGTGTGCTATGTCAAGGATGGGCAGGCCATCGGCATCGGTGCCGGGCAGCAGAGCCGTGTGCACTGCACGCGACTGGCCGGGAACAAGGCCGACGAGTGGTGGATGCGCCAGAGCGACAAGGTGCTGTCCCTGCCGTTCAAGGAGCGCATGCGCCGCGCCGACCGTGACAATGTCATCAACGTGTATCTTTCCGACGAGTGTGACGACGTGCTGCGCGACGGTGCGTGGCAACAGTTCTTCACCGAGCGCCCGGAGCCATTCACACGCGAGGAGCGCAAGGCTTGGATAGCCCAAAATACCAAGGTGGCACTTGGCTCGGACGCGTTCTTCCCATTCGGTGACAACATTGAGCGAGCCCACAAGAGCGGCGTGGAGTACATAGCGCAGGCTGGTGGCAGTATTCGCGATGACAATGTCATCGAGACCTGTGATAAATATGGCATAGCCATGGCCTTCACTGGCGCGCGCCTGTTCCATCATTAAAAAGACAGGC
>NZ_JRNC01000009.1 GCF_000758925.1 Prevotella sp. S7-1-8 | reverse complement strand
TTCCATCATTAAAAAGACAGGCGCGCGGCCCGGACTTTCCGGGCAAGGATGGGCCGTCTTGCATTTGATATTACACTAAGAACAATCACTATGGACGATTTTGACAAGATACTTGCGGAGGGCATCAACTTCAAGCCAGCCCCCAAGAACCGCCCTGACACGGACAAGGTGAAGACCAAGGCCAAGAAAAAGAAATACGTCACTGGCGCGCATGGTTCCGGCTCGGCCAAGCAAAAGGCCAAGTACAGAGAGCAACGTGCCAACCGCAAGTCACAAAGGAGAAACAAATAGCGCGGCTGGCTTTGTATTTTGAATTTTGATTTTTGGATTGACGTCTTTCTATCTTAGTATCAATCCATTGTATATCCTGCCTGAGGCGATGCCCAATCGGCGCGCCGAGAACCAGTCGGCCTCGGCCTCGTAGGTGCAGATGCCGCTCATGGTCACGTTTTCCGCTGGCACGCCCCAGCTTTCCATTTGCAGCTTGTTGCACAAGGGCAAGTCGATATGCCATTTGCCATATCGCTTGGCTATGCGCCCCATGTCGTGGCCCGCCAACCTGAAGGCGTCGTAAACCTCCTGCCCAACCTCAAAGTTTCTCACCGATATGCCCGGCCCCACCACGGCCCTCACGTCTTGCGGACGAGTGCCATGGAGCGTGGCCATACGCTCCAGCGTGGCTGTCACGACGCGGTCGACGGTACCTCGCCACCCAGCGTGCGCCGCCGCCACCACGTGATGGGTCTCGTCATAGATCAATACAGGGATGCAATCGGCCGTGGACACGCCCACGCATACGCTTTGGCAGTGGGTCATCACGGCGTCTACGCCCTCAAGCGCCAAGGCTCGCCGCTCGGCCGGCAAGGCCAAAAAATCGTTGTCCACCACCAGCGTCTCCACTCCGTGCGTTTGGTGGGGCACTATCAGTTGGGTTGGTGGCAGGCCCAACTTCTTGGCCAGCAACTCGCGGTTGCGAGCCACATGCCCCTCGTCGTCGCCACAATAAGCGTTGATGTTCAGTTCGCCATAGGCGCCATGGCTCACGCCACCGTGGCGGGTCGTGGAGAAAGCCGTCACCCCCGGGGCAATGTCATAATAGAGAAGTTGAGGCGATGGCGCGTTCATTCGGGCTCCACTATTTCGTAATCGTCAAGCTCGTCGATGTCGTCCATCTCGTCGTCGTCCAAGTCTATGATGTCCTCCTCGTCCACTGTGACTATTTCGTCCACGCCCTCGGCGTGCTGCTCGGATTGGAACAATTGCCAATCCTTGTCACGATGCACGATGGCATCTTCGCCGATGGCGTCTTGCAACTTGTTGCTCTCGCTGTTGAGAGCCTTCCATAACACGTCTTTCAGCTCGTCCAGCCCATAGCCTGTCACCGACGATATGAACACCACGGGCACGTTGCCGGGCAGTGTCTCGCGCAGCATGCCTATCAGTTCGTCGTCCAAAAGGTCGCTTTTTGTCACCGCCAGCACGCGGTGTTTGTCCAACAATTCGGGGTTGAACCTCTCTATCTCGTTGAGCAATATGTCGTAGTCGCGCTTGATGTCGTGTCGCGAGTCCTCACTGTCGCCGGGTACCATGAATAGCAACAGCGAGTTGCGTTCGATATGGCGCAGGAAGCGTAGCCCCAGTCCTCGTCCTTCGCTGGCTCCCTCGATGATGCCCGGAATGTCAGCCATGACAAACGATTGGTGGTCTCGGTAGCTCACGATGCCGATGGAAGGCTCAAGCGTGGTGAACGGATAGTTGGCTATTTTGGGGCGTGCGTTGGACAGGGCGGAGAGCAGTGTGGACTTGCCTGCGTTGGGAAAGCCCACCAACCCCACGTCCGCGAGGAGCTTCAACTCAAGTATGACGGTCATCTCTTGCATCGGCTCTCCGGGCTGCGCGTAACGTGGCGCTTGGTTGGTGGCGGTGCGAAATTGGTAGTTCCCCAATCCACCGCGGCCACCTTTGAGCAGCGTGATCTCTTGCTTGTCGCGCGATATGTCGCACACATACTTGCCGTTCTCGGCGTTGTACACCACCGTGCCGCATGGCACGTCTATGTACACGTCCTTGCCGTCGGTGCCGTGGCATTTGTCCCTGCCTCCGTTGCCACCATGCTCGGCAAAGATATGGCGTTGGTATTTCAGGTGCAACAGCGTCCAATAGTTATGGTTGCCTCGCAGGATGATGCTGCCCCCCCGGCCTCCATCGCCGCCGTCGGGCCCGCCGTTGGGCTGGTATTTCACGTGGCGCAGGTGCATGGAGCCCTTGCCCCCCTTGCCAGAGCGGCACACTATCTTGACGTAATCCACGAAGTTGCTGTCCATAACCGTTGTTTCTTAAAGCGTGATATGATGTTCGTATGTGTGGGCGCGCCCTCCATTCGTGCCCAAAGGGCATGGTCGCTTGGGGCGGTGGCGTCGCCGCGCCCCGCGCCGCCGCGTGGCCATTACAGGCTGTCTATCACCTCGGCTATGTCAGCGAAGATGACGCCCAACTCGCCCAATCCGTTGATATGATGGTGAATGCCCTCGCCTTTGTACCATTCGATGAGTGGCGATGTCTGGTCGTGATACACGTTGAGACGCTTCTTGATTGTCTCCTCGTTGTCGTCGCTGCGCCCGCTCTGCTGTCCGCGGAGCAACAATCGCTTCATCAGCTCGTCCTCGGGCACGTCCAACTCTATCATCGCCGCCACCTTGTGCCCGCGGCCCGCGAGCATCCTCTTCAGGGCTTCGGCTTGTGGAATGGTACGGGGGAAGCCGTCGAAAATCACGCCCTCGTGGTCTTTGCCAAAAGTGTCGTACACGCTGGCGAGAATGTCTACCATCAACTCGTCCGGGATGAGTTGTCCCTTGTCGATATAGGCCTTGGCCGTTTTGCCCAGCTCGCTACCTTTCTTTATCTCGCCGCGCAGCACGTCGCCGGTGGAGATGTGGCCCAAGCCATACTTGGCAATGATTTTGTCGCTCTGCGTGCCCTTGCCTGAGCCGGGCGCGCCAAAAATTACAATATTCTTCATTATCCTATAAAATGATAGTTAAAATCGTGTTGTCGCATGTGCGTTAACATGTCTGCGCGCGCTTGGCACACCTTAAGCTTGCCATTTGGCGCGCCTGTTGGGCACGTGGGGCGAGCCCTCGCCCCTTGCCCCGAAGGCGTTATTCGTCCACGACATAGATGTCGCGCAGGTTGCGTCCTTGCTGGTCGTAGTCGAGACCGTAGCCCACAATGAAATCGTTGGGAATTTCCATGGCCGCATATTCTATGTTGAGTGGCACCTCCAAATTTTTGGGTTTGAGCAGTAGCGTGCAGATATGCAACGACTCTGGCCCACGTGTGCCCAGCGATTCGAGCATGCGTTTCATGGTGCGTCCAGTGTCCACGATGTCCTCGACGATAACCACCGTGCGCCCTTGCAGGTCCTCGTTCACGCCGAAAATTTCTTTTACCTCGCCCGTTGAGGCCGTGCCCTGATAAGAGGCAAGCTTCACAAACGATATCTCGCAGGGGATATTGATGAAGCGCATGAGATCGGCGGCGAAGACAAACGAGCCGTTGAGCACGGCCAAGAACAGCGGGTTCTTGTCGGCCAAATCATGGTTTATCTTTTCGGCCACGTCTTTTACGCGTCTCAAAATATCATCCTCGGGGATAAAAGTGCGAAAAGATTTATCCCTGATTTGTACTATACTCATGGTGTCGTGAATTGATTGGTGCAAAATTACTAAAAAGAAGCGACAAAGGGTGGGCTGGAGCGAGGATTTTTATTTTATTTCTAAAAATACGGTGCCATTGGCTATCCAATCGCAATCTTTTTTTTATCTTTGCACTGTTATGAAGATATTTTCCGCCGCTCAGATACGTGAGCTTGACAAATATACCATAGAGCGCGAGCCCATCAAGTCCATAGACCTTATGGAGCGTGCCGCCAAGGCCATCACGCGCGCCATCATGGACGAGTGGACCGACCGCTCGCCGGTGGTGGTCTTCGCCGGTCCGGGCAACAATGGGGGCGACGGTTTGGCCGTGGCTCGCCTGTTGGCCGAGAACGGCTACGCCGTAAGCGCGTACCTGTTCAACGTTCACAACAAGCTCTCCGAGGACTGCGCCGCCAACCGCCAACGGCTGATAGACTGCAAGCGGCTGTCGGCTTTTAATGAGATCTCGCTCAATTTCGACCCGCCCGAGCTGTCGGCCGAGACGCTTGTGATAGACGCTCTCTTCGGCTCCGGCATCAACAAGCCGCTCATGGGAGGCTTTGCCTCTTTGGTGAAATACATCAACCAGAGCGCGTGCAAGGTGGTGAGCGTGGACATGCCCTCCGGGTTGATGTGCGAGGACAACAGCTACAACATCCGCGCCAACATCGTCAGGGCCGACCTCACGCTCTCGTTGCAACAGATGAAGCTGTCCATGCTTTTCGCCGACTGCCAGCAATACATTGGCCGGCTGCGCGTGCTCGACATCAGGCTCAGTCCCGACTATATTCGCGATACCGAGGTGTCGCACCGTGTGCTTGAGGAGAGCGAGATACGCTCCATGCTCCTGCCCCGCTCCGACTTCGCCCACAAGGGCGACATGGGGCACGCGCTCATCATAGCCGGAAGTCATGGCATGGCCGGCGCCGCTATCCTCGCCACTCGCGCCTGCATGCGATCGGGCGTGGGAAAGGTCACGGCGCACACGCCCAAGCGCAACTGCGCCATCTTGCAGGTGGCCGTGCCCGAGGCCGTGGTGCAGCTTGATCGCGACGAGACCTATTTCTCCGAAGGTGTCAACACCGACGATTTCGACGCGATGGCCATAGGGCCGGGCATAGGCACCAACGAGAACACGGGCATCGCCCTCATCGGTCAGGTAAACCGCGCGCAGTGCCCCGTGGTGCTCGACGCGGACGCTTTGAACATCTTGGCCAACCATCAGGCATGGCTGCAACAGTTGCCCAAGGGTGTTATCATGACCCCACACCCCAAAGAGTTGGACCGATTGACAGGCACCGTGAGCAACAGCGACGGTGAGCGGCTCGTGCAAGCGCAGCGATTGGCCGAACGATTGGAGGCCTGCATCTTGCTGAAAGGCCATTACTCGGCCCTGTGCTTGCCCAACGGCCACGTACTGTTCAATGGCACCGGCAACAGCGGCATGGCCACCGCTGGTAGTGGCGACGTGCTCACGGGCATTATCACCGCCCTGCTCGCGCGAGGCTATAACCGTGTCAACGCCTGCGCCGTGGGCATGTATCTGCATGGCCTTGCCGGCGACTTGGCGGCCAAAGACGTGGGCAAGGAGAGCCTCGTGGCCACCGATATCATAACATACCTGCCCAAGGCTTTCATGCAATTGGAAGAGTGACACGTCATGGGCAACCTGCCTGCGAATGCCAGCTATCCCCAAAAGAAAAACACTATGAGACATTTTCATTTACCCAAGCCGATCGTTGCGTGCTGCGCCATCGCTTGCGCGGCCGTGTCGCAATGCCTGCCCTGCTCCGCACAGACCGTGGAGGGCGTCACTTATTATCTGCCCCAAGCCTTGGCTCGCTTCACGGTAAAAGTGGAAAAGACCGTATACCGGCCCGGCAAGCTCGCCGTGTACGCGCGCCAGTATCTCAAGGTAGACGCCCCGCGGCGGCCCGCCACCACCTACAGGCTCATCGGGCTTGACATGACACCGGTGGCCGTGCCCGACACCGCCAAGCGTTTCACGCTCACGATAGACCGCAAGCACAGCGTTCGCAAGGTGAGCCGGGACCGCGCGGGCGCGCTGTTGGCCATCAATGCCGACGCTCGCCCCGACGACGTCTTGCCCCAAAAGTTCACCCCGGCACCTCGCCCGGCGCCCCTGAACCCCACCGACTACATGTCGGAGGATATTCTCAACGCGGGTAGCCTGGCCAAGATGGCAGAGCTGACGGCGCGCGAGATATACGACATACGGGACAGCAGGGACGCCCTGAACCGTGGCGAGGCTGACTTCATGCCCAAGGATGGCGCGCAGCTCAAGACCATGCTCGCCAATCTCGACACGCAGGAGCGCGCCTTGACACAACTTTTCGAGGGCACTGCCACGCGCGACACCGCATGGCTGAGCGTGGACTACCTGCCGCGCGCGGAGGGGCGCGAGGTGCTCTTCCGTCTGTCGCGCTGGCTCGGCTTGGTGGACAACGACGACTTGGCGGGCGAGCCTTACTACGTGGACGTGCGGGACAACCACACCGCGGGCGCGGCCGCGCCTGCCGACGACGAAAAGAAAAAAGACAAAAACGACATAGGCTTGCGCGTGTCGGTGCCTTCCAAAATAACCCTTACCGTGTGCGACGCGGGCGGGACCGCGGCCCGTTTCGAGATGATGGCCCCGCAGTTTGGTGTGGTTGAGAAGCTCAGTGGCGCGCTCTTTGGCAAGAAACAATCATCGCGTCTGCTGCTCGACCCGCTTACGGGAGCTATCCGCTCCATAGATGCCATAGAGGTTGAATGACATCCATGCAGCGCGCGTGAGCTCCAAGGTGAGCTTGTGGCGCGCATGGGTGCATGGGCTGCGTTGGCAGATGGGCATGTTTGGGCGTGCCTGTGGCCGAGCCATCCTATGTTTGAAAAAAAATGACAAAACCTTGCCTGTCTTTCGCGTATTCGCAAACGCAAGGCATCTCGCTCGCAAATGCGCGAAAAATGGGAGGTTTTTGCAAGTGATTGACAGATAGATTTTTATGAATTTCTCAGCATGTTTTTGTTGCCAATGAATTTTGAGTGGCGTCCCATTGGTATCTATTGGCCGAGCGATTAAGCAGCAATCGCGTGCCCTTTAGGTGTTGGTGGCTTGCCCTTCGAGCCGTATACGCGCTGCCAATAGGCGTTGATCGTGACGAGCGCCGTGGGTGCGCCGCGCTTCTACACATGGGCGGCGAGTTGGAATCGACCGTTTTGGGTTGTGGGATGACACGTCGGGGATCTTCGTTTTTCACGATTTTTTTTAACATCGTATCACATTTTTACACCTGTTTATGGCGTTAAAGCCATAGAAAATTGCTAACTTTGCAGAAATTATCATGCTGTTCCCTATACATATAGACATATTGGCGTTAATCCTGAAGGGGGTTCTCATTGGGATAATGGCCTCCGCACCAATGGGGCCGGTGGGTATATTGTGCATACAGCGCACGTTGAGAAAAGGCCGTTGGTACGGCTTTGTCACCGGCGTGGGCGCCTCTATCAGCGATATCATTTACGCCTTGGTGACTGGTTTTGGCATGAGTTTCGTCATGGATCTCATCACCAATCCCACCAACAAGTTCTGGTTGCAAATCATAGGCAGCGTGGTGCTCCTGATGTTTGGCGTGTATTGCTGGCGCAGCAATCCCACCGCCAACATGCGGCAGAGCAACAAGAACGGCACGGGGACGCTCGTGCACAACACCGTCACGGCGTTTCTGGTCACGTTTTCCAATCCGCTCATTATCTTCCTGTTCATGGCGTCGTTCGCCCAGTTCGCCTTCGTGGTACCCCATAGGCCGTTGGAGATGACGTTCGGATATCTCAGTATCGTGGGCGGCGCGTTGTTATGGTGGTACGGCCTGACGTGGCTCATAGACAAACTGCGCGAGAAGTTTGACATCGCCATCATTATCATCATCAACAAGCTTATAGGGTCGGCTGTCATTGTCTTCTCGTTGGTCGTGTTGATCGGGACGGTATTCAATCTCTACACGTTTCAGTGACCGGCGAGCGGCCAAGGCAGGCGTGGCGGTCGCGCCCGCGCCCATGGCAAAAAAACGCTTCATGCCACCTGTCTTGAATGTTGACGGCGCGACGAGATCCCGGATGATCTCGCGGCGGCTGGCACGCGGCGGCCGCGTGGTCCGCGTGGCCAATAGCGAATCTTGAATCTTGAATTTCGAACAAAAAAAATGTTTCTTTCCCAACAACTACGTAAAACATCCATCGCCGAGTACCTTTTGTACATGTGGCAAATGGAAGACTTGATACGCGCTTACGGCTGCTCGCTCTCCCGAATACGCAGAGAGTATATCGCGCAGTTCGACTATACCGACGAGCAGAAAGACGAGGAGGCCGACTGGTTCGGCAATCTCATACGCATGATGAACGAGGAGGGCTGCCGCGAGCGGGGCCATCTGCAAATAAACAAAATATTGGTGCAAGACCTGACCGACTTTCACAACCGGTTGTTGGCCTCGTCCAAATTCCCTTTTTACAACGCCGAGTATTATAAGGTGCTGCCCTTCATCGTGGAGTTGCGGCAAAAAGGCGGCAAGGAGGCTGGCGAGGTGGAGACCTGCCTGAACGCCCTCTACGGCATCATGATGCTGCGATTGCAAAACAAGGAAATATCGCCGGACACCGACCACGCCGTGAAAGAGATAACCACCTTCGTGGGCATGCTCAGCGACTATTACGTGAAAGACCGCGACGAGGGCCTCGACTTCGGCGACGACGGCGCCTGACACTCGCGCCCGTTGGCGCCCGCGGGCATGGCCCCGGGAACGCCGCGCGGAAGCCATCAACCACCATTATCGACACAACAACACACAATGAACGAAATACAACGCAGGCGAACATTCGCCATCATCTCGCACCCCGACGCCGGCAAGACCACCCTCACCGAGAAATTTCTGCTCTTCGGTGGGCAGATACAAGTGGCCGGAGCCGTGAAAAGCAACAAGATACGCAAAACCGCCACATCAGACTGGATGGACATAGAGAAGCAACGCGGCATCTCGGTGTCTACCTCGGTCATGGAGTTCGACTACCTGCCGGATGGGCGCGATGGCGAGCCCTACAAGGTGAACATACTCGACACCCCCGGACACCAAGACTTCGCGGAGGACACTTACCGCACACTCACCGCCGTCGACTCGGCCATCATCGTGGTCGACTCGGCCAAAGGAGTGGAGGCGCAGACGCGAAAGCTCATGGAGGTGTGTCGCATGCGCCGCACGCCTGTTATCGTTTTTGTCAACAAGATGGACCGCGAGGGACGCGACCCATTTGATGTGCTGGACGAGTTGGAGCATGAATTGCAGATACACGTGCGACCCCTGTCATGGCCTATCGGGCAAGGACTCAAGTTCAAGGGCGTGTACAACATCTACGAGCGGCAGCTCAACCTCTTTACCCCCAACAAGCAACGCGTCACCGAGAAAGTGGCCGTCGACATCGCCTCCGCGGCCTTGGACGAGCGCGTGGGCGAGCGAGAGGCCGCCCACTTGCGCGAAGACCTTGAGCTGGTGAGCGGCGTGTACCCTGAGCTGGACGTGAACGACTATCTCGCGGGCACCACCGCGCCAGTGTTCTTTGGTTCGGCGCTCAACAATTTTGGCGTGCAGGAGCTGCTTGACTGCTTCGTGGAGATCGCGCCAAGCCCACGGCCCACCAAGGCGGAGGAGCGCGTGGTGAGGCCGGAGGAGCCCAAATTTACGGGTTTCGTGTTTAAGATCACCGCCAACATAGACCCCAACCACCGCAGTTGCATAGCCTTTTGCAAGGTGTGCTCGGGCAAGTTCGAGCGCAACCAGCCCTACCGCCACATCCGTTTGGACAAGACGGTGCGCTTCTCGTCGCCCACACAGTTTATGGCGCAGCGCAAAAGCACCGTCGACGAGGCTTATCCCGGCGACATCATCGGCTTGCCAGACAACGGCATCTTCAAGATAGGCGATACCCTCACCGAGGGAGAAGACCTGCATTTCCGCGGGCTTCCGTCGTTCTCGCCGGAACTGTTCAAATATATTGAGAATGACGACCCGATGAAATCGAAACAGTTTTTCAAGGGCTTGGAACAGCTCATGAACGAGGGTGTGGCCCAACTGTTCGTCAACGAGTTTAACGGTCGCCGCATCGTGGGCACCGTGGGTCAATTGCAGTTCGAGGTGATACAGTACCGGCTGGAGCACGAGTACAACGCCAAGTGCCGCTGGAAGCCGGTGCATCTGTACAAGGCGTGCTGGATAGAGGCCGACGACCAAGCGGAGATGGAGAGTTTCAAGAAGCGCAAGTACCAATACATGGCCAAGGACATGGAGGGGCGCGACGTATTCTTGGCCGACTCCTCGTACATGCTGAGCATGGCGCGGCAAGACTTCAAGGGCCTTCGCTTCCATTTCAGCAGTGAGTTTTAGCCTGGCTTGGCGCCCCGCCGATGAAAAAAACATGTGTAAAAGTGTTGTCCGGAGGTGGGGAAATGAGACCAAAAACGTAAATTTGTAACAAAATACTACGGACAAAAATATGAGAAAAAGAATAGTGTTTTCGGCACTTTGGGCGTTGGCGTTGGCGTTGTCGTCGTGCCACACCCCCTATGTGATGACCGGCGTGGAGCGCACGCGGGTGTTGGTGGACGGCAAGTATGACGCCAACCCTGACAAGCGCGCGCAAGCTTTCTTGCGCCCCTACAAGGCCAAGGTGGACAGCCTGATGAGCCCGGTGGTGGGCCGGGTGGATCGCTACATGGCCGCCCGGCGTCCTGAGAGCGCACTTTCCAACCTTTTGGCGGACATCCTGCTGTGGAGTGGGGGCGACTATAACGAGCGTCCTGACTTCGCCATATATAACATGGGCGGCATCAGGGCGGCTTTCGCGGAAGGAGAAGTTACCCTTGGCGACATACTCAACGTGGCGCCGTTTGAGAACAAGGTGTGTTTCATCACGCTCTCGGGGGCCAAGGTGACAGAGCTGTTCAGGCAGATGGCCAAGCGCGGTGGCGAGGGATTGAGTTGTGGCGCGGAGCTTGAGATAACCACCGACGGACGGTTGACGAAAGCTTTGGTGCACGGGAAGCCGGTGGACGAGAGCCGCGCTTACAGGGTGGCCACACTCGACTATCTGGCGCAGGGAAACGATGGGCTTGAGGCCTTCAAGGCCAAGACTGGCGTGAACTCGCCCAAAGGGGCGGAGAACAACGTGCGTGCGTTGATAGCTCGCTACTTTAAGGCGCGGACGGCTGCGGGCAAGACGGTGGACAGCCAAGTGGAAGGACGTATAAAAATAGTGAACCCATGAAGACAAAAACGATAGTTTTGGCGGTGGCCTTGACCCTCGCGGCAATGTCGGCCACGGCCCAAAAGTACCTCACGGTGCTACATACCAACGACACGCACAGCTGTGTGTTGCCGTTGAGCGCGCAGCTGGCCGACACGATGTTGGCCGGCAGGGGCGGTTTCGCGCGCCGCGTGGCCATGCTCGAGAGGGAGCGTAAGGCGGACAAGGACTTGCTGCTCTTTGACAGTGGCGATTTCTCGCAAGGATCTCCTTTCTACACATTGTTCAAGGGCGACGTGGAGGTCGGGTTGATGAACATGATGCGTTACGACGCCGGCACGCTCGGTAACCACGAGTTCGACTTCGGGTTGAAAAACTTGGCGCGCGTGGTTGGCAAGCTCAACTACCCCGTGGTGTGCGCCAACTACAAGTTCTCGCAGTACGGATTGGACCGCTTGGTCAAGCCCTATGTCATTATCAAGCGCAAGGGGATGCGCATAGGCGTGTTTGGATTGGGCACCAAGCTGGACGGCATGGTGGACCGCAAGAACTACGAGCGCACCGTGTATCTCGACCCGGTGGCCACGGCGCAAAAGATGGCCGACACGCTGAGGAAGAAAAAATGCGACCTCGTTATCTGCGTTACCCATTTGGGATGGATAACAGACGGTGTCGGCGACCAAGAGGTGATAGCTCGCACGCGCGGCATTGACCTTGTGTTGGGTGGGCACAGCCACACTTACTTCAAGGCGTTGCGCTATGTCAAAAACCTTGATGGCAAACCCATACCGGTGGACCAGAATGGCAAGCACGGCATCTACATTGGCAAGATGCGGGTGCGAATGGACCGGAAACGATAACGCCCACCCACGCCCTGATGTGGGCGAGGCATGTTGGCGCGACCTAAAAAAACAGATAAATGGATAAGCAAACAGACGCTTCTTCGCTCGATAACAGGCGGCGTGCCTTGGATGAGATGTACATGCGCCGTTGCTTGCAGTTGGCGCGCGGCGGACAGTGGCACGCCAAGCCCAACCCGATGGTGGGAGCTGTCATCGTGAGCGCCGACGGGCGCATCATCGGCGAAGGCTATCACGCGCGGTGTGGTGAGGCGCACGCCGAGGTGAACGCGTTTGGGTCTGTCCGCGCGGCCGATGAGCGACTGCTTGCCGAGGCTACCATCTACGTGTCGCTGGAGCCTTGCTCGCACTGGGGAAAGACACCCCCGTGCGCGGACCTCATTGTCAAGAAGGGCGTGCGCCGTGTGGTTTGTGGGTGCGTGGACCCATACGCCGAGGTGCGCGGGCGAGGCATTGAGCGCATCAGGCAGGCCGGCATCCCGGTGACCGTGGGCGTGCTTGAGCGCGAGTGTTTGGCCCTGAACCGCAAGTTTATCGTCGTGAGCAACGAGAAACGCCCTTATATCATCTTGAAATGGGCGCAGACCGCAAACCACAAAATCGCTTACGCGCGGAGCGCGGGAGCGGCGCGCGTTGAGCCGTTGGCGATCTCCTCGCCTTTCACCAAGATGTTGGTGCACAAGCTGCGCGCCGAGAACGACGCCATACTCGTGGGGCGCGAGACCGTCAACGCGGATCATCCGCGCTTGAACGTGCGTCTTTGGAGTGGGCCGTCGCCCGAGCGATTGGTCTTGACGCATAACGCAGAGGGCGTGCCTTCGTGGTTTAAATGTTTTGACAACATTGGCGCGACGCTTGACTATCTCTACGCCAACCACCGGCAGAGCCTCATTGTCGAAGGGGGAACCGTGACGCTCAACAGTTTTATTGAGCGCGGATTGTGGGATGAGATACGTGTGGAGACGGCTTCATTCACTGTGCCAAACGGTGTTGACGCTCCCGAGCTGCCCGCCAACGCGACGCTTTTGGACAAAAAATTCTATGACAAAAACACGATTTGTCAATACGTGAACCAAAGCCAGATTTTGTAAAAAAAGCAAGCATACGGCATTAGCCGCTTTTGTGTGATATAACACGCCTCGCTACCTTTGCCCCTCTTTACAGCAAGGACAATGGCCGTATGGCCAACCCATCCGTCTGATGATGGGGCTTCTCATCTTGAAACACCTTCGTAATGTTTCAGATGAGAGCGTCTTGGAGCGGTTCTTGGAGAATGCCTACTTTATAGAACTGCTGCCCATGCAAGGACATGCGACAGCCCATTCAACTCCGAAAAGGTCACGAGAAAGTTTCTGTGCCTTGTCGAAAAGATGAATGGGCTGATGAGGATGGTGGTTATCGCTTAACTACTTTCTTGCCACCGATGATGTAGATGCCCTTTGGCAGTGACTCGAGCTGTTGCTCGCCTTTGCCTACCACCACACCTTGCAGGTTGTATATGAGTGTAGGCTCATGGCTGACGCGCGGAACGGCGATTGCTGTTGGTGCGGCTTTTGCCATGTAGAACGGTGTCTTGAGGATGCGCTCCCGTTTAGGCACGTATATCATTCCACCTTGGATGAAGTCTTCTTGTTCCTCTACCTTGTAGCCATACGCGTAAATGGCATATTGCGCCCCAGCGGCAACGTTGTCTATCGAGAACGGAATTTCTTTCGTGCCGTTGGCGGGAATGATGTCTGCCAGCGAGATTTTGTTTTCAAGGTAAGTCGTGTCCGTATCGCCTTTCTTGCAACGCAGCTCAATGTCAAAACCGCCGCAATAGTCAGCGCTCTCGCTGTTGGTCACAATGAGTTTTCCCTTCATGGCGGGAGCTTGGAAAGCGTTTTCCCCACTTTGCTCGATTTTCACCTCAACAGAAGGAATGTTTTTCGACTTAGGTTCAGTAATGGTAATGTTTCCTCTGGAGCTGATAGTGGCACCCGAATTGCATTCGAAGGAGTAGTCGAACTCTCCAGCCTCCTTTGGATACAGCTCAAACATCACGTCTGTCGTCTGTCCTGAAGGCAGGAAGGTGGTGGTAGAAGCAACATAGTTATATTTGAAGAGCATGTTGAAGGTGTCGTACAGCTCGTCGCCCTTGTTCTCTATGGTGAGGGTTACGAACAGGGGGCGTCCCGCCTCCTTGCCGCCTTTCACGTCCACTTTCTTCACCTCCAGAACAGGCTTGGCAGTGGAGGTCTTCAGTTCCGTGTCGGTAATCTCTATCTCCTGCGCCTTTTCTCCAATGCCGCCACAGGCTTTCCATTCGCTTTCGCCTTGTATGCGGTAAACGGGCAGCACGGTGTACTTTCCGTTGGCGAGGGTGTTCGGTATGTTGAAGTTCGCTTCTTTCCTTTGTATCTTGCCGTCGGTCTTGAACTTTGAGCTGAACAGCTGTACGGCTTTTATCAATCTACCTCCCTGCCAAAAGCCTAAGCCGCAATCGGCATCAAAGGCTTCGCCGTAATTGTTCACGCATTTCATGGTGATGCCGTAATCCGTGAAGTCATCGCTGCCGTTAGAGCGGCTTCGACCTTGCAGGGGCGTCATCTCCTTGACGTCGACAACTTTTGGAAACGCGTCAGCACCTTCGCTTGGCCTGAATCCGATGATAGCTCCTTGCTCGCGCGTGTAGATACTTGGCAATTGCTTAAATCCATATTCGCGTGGCGAAAGAACCGACAGGCGATAGTAGCCGTTGAATTGACCTCCCCAACCCCAGTTGATGTGAAAGTAGTCGCCTTCCTTGTAGCCATCGCAGACAAAGGCGTGACCATAGTTGTACACCACATCTTCGGCAAAGTAATATACGGGTCGTTTGGCTTTCAACTCATTGTATATCAAGTCGCGCCATTCCTCACTGGTATAACGGTCCCTGAAAACGCGGTGCATGTCTTTGGCGTAACCAAACATTCGGGTAAGGAACAATATCACGTTGTAAGAATCGGCGCCCGAATCATTAGCGGTATAATCCATGCTCACCGCCTGTCCCACATACCTCATCAGCTTAGCCACGGCGTCTCGCTGTCGCTGGGTGGTGGAAATGCGGTATGAGGGTAGTATGTCGTTCCACTCGAAAGTGCTCTCGGCAAGCTCGGGCACTTTCAGATCAGCCGACGGAGCCTTGTAGGCAGGCAAGGCTGGAGCCTTCTTTGGATACTGGTAGTAGCCCATGATTTGGGCTGCCGCCGTGGCGACGCATCCCGTGACACAGTGCTTGTCTTTGTGCATGGGCGTTTGTAGGTTGTAGGGACCGTACTGGCTCCATGTGGTTTTCAGCAACGGCTCGATGGGCTGCAACTTTCCGCCGGCGCGGGTGGTGGCTGGCTTCGTGGCGGCAGGCATGTCGTTCAGCATGCGCACCTCCTGTCGGTATTGCGCCAAGAGCATCTTGAGCGATGCCGGACATTGCCGCTCGTCGTATGTTCCCTCTTCCGCGTAACCTAACACGTCAGCCGTGCGGTCGTCAGCGGAGGCGATGACGAAGCCCTGTCCCTTGCCCACGTTGAAAATGTAGTAGGCGTTGGTGCTTGCCACCTCGCTGAGCGAGGGTACGGCTCGTGAAGCTCGCGTGACGGCGTGGGAGTTAGTGCTTGCATGGCTTTTGATAAAAGCCAATGCAGCTTGTCGGGCTTGTTGTCTGCCCACAGGGGCGGCAAAAGCCAAGGTGGTTGCGCATAGCAACACTGAAAATGTAAAAAATTTCCGCATATTTAATTTATTAGTATAAAAAGTGCTTCTGGTAGTGTCCTTGAAAGTGTGTGATTCAACTTTCCTTTCTCTGTTCTTCCACTGCTTTTTCCTGACTTCGCCATCGTGTCACCCATAAATATAAATCATCCAATACTTCTTGGCGAGAATGTAAAAAATCAGGTTATTCTCGTATAAGGGGACGAGCTTGCTATTTTACTCGCCTTTTTGAGCGTCAACCTAAATGACAAAGACAATCATAGATTATCAAGTATTTACAAATATGTATTGAAAAAGTGACGAAGTCCTGCCCTAATTTTTTAGGCTCAAAAAGTTTTATCGGACAGCAATAGTCTTTTTTATCTTGTGTTTTTGTGTAATACGAGGTATAGCCTAAGGTAAAATTTATAAAATACAAAATCCCCACCTCCAGTATGTATAGAATAACCTTTATTTTATGATGCGTGGAAATTTGACGTCTCCATGCACGTTTTTCTTAGGTACATCTTGAAAATACATTCTATGGGTGGGGATAATTTTGTGTTACTTAACTAAAACTTTCTTGCCGTTGATTATATAAACGCCATGTTGCAATGTGCTGATTGCTTGCGCGTCAGCATGGCTCATGTATCTCTTGCCCGAGATGTCGTACACGCCAACTTTTGCCTGGGCTGCCTTGAGGTCGCGAATGCCGGTAGTAATGTTGTTGGCGATATTTTTCCAGCCGTCCGCGCTTCTGTATTTATCCTCGCTTCCTGCCGGTACTTCCAATACAAAATCATCGTCATCAGTGCCAGTGAAAATTTTTACATAATCAACAGGATTCATATTGATGCCTCCGTTGATAAAGTCTTCACCTCCGTCAAGGGTTTGGGGTGGATTGACGGCAAGGCACACCGCTTTCTTTAGACTGCTGCAGTCACCAAAAGCACCCTCGTCGGTACCAAAGAACGTTGTGAGTGTCTTTGGCAAGTACACCTCTGTACAATTGGCATTATGGGCAAAAGCCCCCATGCCAATTGATTCTACTTGTGTTTGCGAAAGGTCTACCTTCTTAAGATTGCAGGTGTGGAATGCTTTTGCCTTTATCTCTTTTAGATTCTTCGGGAAAGTAACAGTCTCTAAAGCCTTGCACTCCTCAAAGGCGCTCTCGTCAATCAACGTGATGTTGTCGGGTAATGTTATCTCCTTTAATTTGGGGCAACTCTTGAAACATTCTTTCCTAAGTGCGGTCAGTGACTTTGGCAAACTCACTTCCGTAAGGTTTTGGCAATCCCAGAAGATGTATTCGCCAAGGCTTTTTACCCCTTCTTCCACCACTATTTTTTTGATCGAGGAACGGTCTAATGTGTGGTTGTCAGTTCCCCACGCATATCCAGAGTTGCCATCTGCGTGTTCCATCTCTCCAGATCCGCTAATGGTAAGCGTGCCATCGGCAAACGCCCATTTCAAATTGTCACCAATAGCGCCGTCGTTGCCTGCCAGTGCACCCATGCAAATGAACAGGCTCATTGTTAACATGTAAATCTTTCTCATACTATAAAAATATTAAATTAAACATATTTAGGTAAAACCTATTTCATGATGTTTGGCGAGCGAGGGCAAGACTTATGCAGTGCGTGCCTTCTTATTTCGCAGGCACTGCCACTTTCTTGACCTCAAAGTCGACCGATGAGTTGTTTGTGTCGGATAATCTTTTTCCATCAAAGCGTCGTGTAATCATCTTGCCCGCTCCGACCTCTAACTTGTCGTCAACTTTGTCGTACACGCCATTCCAGCCTTTGTCCAGTGTGCCCGATATAGGGAAACTTTTTTCGCTGGTATTTCCTTTGAACCTTACGTTTACGGCATCCACGACCCATTGATTGGGCAAGAACATGAGAATTTGTGAATGTGAGTGATGTCCGCTCGCGTTCCACATGACATAGCGTCCGTACTTTGCCATCGGCTCCTCGATTTCTTTCAGCAACGCTTCGTTGATCTTGGCGTTGTTCATGTTCTCCTTAATCTTCTCGATAGGCTCCGCCAAGCGTATCAGAGCTATGGTGAAGTTTCGCTCAAACTCGAATGGCACATACTCGTCGTCGTCTTCATCCCACACTCCGACTTTCGACTTGTCCTGCTTCATTCTTTTTTCCTGCTCTTTGTCGTTTTCCTTGCAATAGAGGAATGTCATGTGCGGAACGTTGCCGTTTCCATTCTGTCCCCATTCAAAATCGGCCTTGGAAAGGTCGATAAGTTTTTCGATACCTTTGTATTTGGTTGGATCCTCTCCATAATCTGTCAAGTACTTCTTGTATCCCTCCGCATGGTTGATGGCTCTCATGGCAATAACGATGGTTTTGCCTGCCTTTACGGTGTATGGCTTTCCGCTTTTATCCTTGGGGAAGCCAATCATGTTGGAAACGCCGAACCCTTTCTGCCTGTAATCGCAATTAGGCTTTTCAAAGTTGACATTGTCAACGGCGTTGTACTGACATAGTGCCAGTGCCATGTTCTCAAGGCTTATGTCATGGTCGGTTGGGTTGTAGACGGAAATAAACTTGTCATCCGTTTCTTCTGATTTGTTGCCGTAAGGTGTCTCCACGAAGTCTCCGGCATAGTAAATGTCTTTTATGATCAGGTCCGCGCTTTCTGTATCAGCGTTATTTTTCTTTTCTTCCGGTTGTCCGTCACGCGTGCAGTTTGCGAAAAGCGCAATTGTCGCCAATGCGCACAGCATGGTTTTCTTCATATGTTTATGTTTTGGTTGTGTTAAGTTGCTATGTATATTATGTATTATAACAAAACAGGTGCAAGTCCAAAGGTATGTGGGGAACGTTTCGCGTCATCCGACATTTGGAACGATGAGGTATGAGTGAATCTTAAAAGTCCACGACACGGTTTTCTCGAAAGGCTTCTCATTGACGATGGGGTTGAGCTTAATGAAACGCATATAGAAGTTGTAAGTGTTGTTCCATCACAAATTATCACTTCTTGATTATAAATCTCAGTATGTAAAGGGGCTTGTGAATGGGGACAATAGTATAACTCGATGATTTTCAAAAGCTAAAGGCCATCATTCGAAATTCCGGAAGACCTAAGGTTTCTACGCATATCTTTGAACTTACACCTTTGTTAAAAACAATAATCTGTCTATCTTTTTTATTCTAACGCTTCTTAAAGCTTACTTCTTCTTTGTGCGAGCTTGTATAGAATTTACTTTCCAATATGATTCCGCGTTAAACGTTGGCCTTCCTTTCTCATCGCGTCTGCAAAGAGAGGGAGTGCCCTTGGCGAAATTAAGGCTTGAGTTCATCTGTGCCACAAAGCCCTTGCCGTCTGTTCTACGTATCAAAGCCCCTTGCATGTCGAGAGGGTTGAAAGATGCGTTAGCAAAGCTGGCTATGGTATAAATATTTTTGCATACGCTTGCAGTGCCTGCGTCGTACCACCATACCTTTTCTTTCTTCTCCTTGCCATTCTCCATTATTGGGCGTCCCTTAGCATCATACATAGTAACCTCGCTTGGCGCAGTAAGAAGGTCAAACTTCTTCTCTGAAGAAGGGCATATAGTTAAGAAGTCTACCACCCAGTTGTAGTCAAGCTCTATTGTTGCGGGAAGACTGTTGCCACCTTTAACATATATCTCTTGATAGTAAGCCGTAGGATATTTGCTCTTTTTTTCCAACTCCTTTTTCTTAACAGGATCCGTTTCATCGTTTATAGCATCTCTCTCTGTGCCATAATGGTCGTATAACGTATACCAGTTATGGCGAGAGCGTGGAGACTCATCAGGGTAAAAGCCCTCCGCGTCTTTTGCATGAGGCTTTGTGGCGTCGCCGTCAGGCAGCTTTACTAAAGCAATACGCATGCTTTGGTCTACACCATCAAAAGGTTTACTTTCCCATAAAACCAAATCCCTCATGTTAGGAATATCCTTGTTATCATATTTATCATCAGGGTTAGGCTCATACTGGTTACATAGCTCAAAGGTCTTGTCCTTAGGCAGCTTGCTATAATCTGGCAAAGCCTCCCAACCGTAGTAGCCTTTTTTTGCATCCTCTTCTGTTAGTTCATTCTCTTCTAAGAACTTCTTTTTATGGTCGCAAGCGTATTTTACTATTATTACGCTGTCTCCGGGCTGAATGACATGTGGCTTTTTTGTTACAGGGTCGTTAGGGAAATAAGACATGCCGCTAATGCCATAATAGCGATTGACAAAAGTGCCATCGCCTTCTGCTTGCAAAGAATAAAGTACGCTTGGGTCTGCCGCGTGCACAGCTATAGCCATGTTGGCAAGCGATATAGGCTTGTCGGTAGGGTTGGCTATCACTATGTAGTTAGCGTCGGTATATCTCGCGTATTGGCTATCCATGTTATATTTCGATAAATCTTTCCAAGTAAGATACCCTGTGTAAAACACCTCTTTAAAGATAAGGTGGTTTATTTTAGAATTAGCGTTAGTTTTGTCGGGCATGTCCCCATTTCTCTGACATCCAACGAAAAGCGTTGACAACGACATGCACGCCAACGCTAACATGCAATTGATTTTTTTCATATCTTTGATCTTTTATAGTTAATTATACCTGCTCTGTTTTATAAGAACCAGTTGCCGAAAGCTCCAAAACCATGTGTCTTGACATTTTGGCTTGCTTTATATGCCTCTTTTCCTGTTAAACCAATCTCCTTGCCGAGATAATAATAATAAGGCTCTGTGGGAGAAACGTTGGTAGGATCGGAATCGAACCTGTTGCAATATACCTTAATAGGAATATTAAAGCGTGTAAGCTCTTCCCATTCCGGCACTTCAAGTGGCGTTACTTTAGAGTTCCAATCAGGATCATAGAAAGGCGCGCAGGCTTTTACGCTCTTCATCCAGTCCCAATAACCAGCATAGTCTAACTCTTTATTGGCAATGGTAGCCTTAGGAATGTAAGCCTTTTTGCCCTTTTTTATCTTCATAACCCTTACGGAAAGGTAAAAATAAGGCAAGATGTATGAAGGACGAGAATACTGTTCGTGATCGCTTGTAAACCCTTTTACCTTAAAAGGCCATGTGTCATTTTCTTTTTCTCCATTTTCATATCGCCCATCTATTTCTGGTCTAAAGTTAGACGAAGGCTCGTTAGCCTCATAGTAAAAGTTGACGTGCCCTTTCAAGCCCACGCAGTCTTTGTCGTACGTGGCGCACGTGTTAGCGTCTGAGGCATCGAGAGGAGGTAACAAACGAATGTTATAAAACTCGCGCATACCATCTGCCATGGCATTCTGATACCATGTGTCGCGATAAAAATACTCAAACAAGTTTTTTGTGGCCTTTTGCCTACGCTCGAAAACATTTTTGCCTAAGCTCTTGTCTTCATCTACCGTCTTGAAATAAGGCGACTCAAGAGGCGTTGGATCCACCTTGCCATTTTCTCCATTTTTATCTAACTGCCATGTACCTCTGCAATCCATTACCTTATAGGGGTTGCCCTTGTCGTCCACGTCGCTGATGGTAAAGAATATCTGATACTCATCGGAGTGCTTGTATATCTCGTCGTTAAGCAGCTTGCCGTTTTTGTCCAAGAAGTACAAGCATATACCCCAAAGGTTCTTGTCTCCACCGATAAGGCGAATGTAAGGTTGCTTGGGAGTGGGCTTGCCCAACTTCTTTTCAAATTTCGTCTGTATGCTCTTTTCCCATTCTACTTTTACCGTAGGATACTGTGCGTTGTTGTTTTCTACCACGACGAACTCCTCTTGACGCCAAGGAGCATCCGGGTAAACATAGTTGCCGTGAAACTTCTCGTCGCCATGCGAGTGGCCCTCCTTAAACATTACTACACAGCGTGCCCAGTTGTGAAAAACGCCGTCCTTGTCAGGGTCTTTCATATCCCCGGTAAATGGGGCTTTCTTTTGCAAGCTGTCTACCATGGCGTCAGCGCCACTATGTGGCACTTCTTTTTGTTCCAACGGGTTCTCGGTATAGTTGATATGCATGTTGCCAAAAACGAAATCATCGCACGAGGTGCAGCATAATATCAACAAGAGAACGAGCGAAAAACTATATTTCTTCATTTTGTTTCTTTTATATATGTATATATAAGTCTTCTTTAAAATTGTCTATGTCTTTATAGGCTTCTTAACAATAAGCTTTATTTTTACATGACAAATATATTTTTTCTGTTTCTTGAGATTAAATAACCTTTGGAGAAGAAATATTTCTTTATAAGGTCAGCGTCCATCTTGGGGTAATACTTGGAGAAATCTTGCACAAACTTGTTTTCACCGTCTTTCATATCGGCTATAACACGGAAAGTTAAAGGAATGTCGATGTCGTGATTGCTCCATTCTGATTTTATCTGATTAAAGTTATAAAGACCTGTTTCTGCTCCTACGTGCATACTGCCTGTTATCTCTGGGGCTTTCACGTTATCTTCAGGATTTTCATTACCATATTTAGGCCAAATGGTAATCTTGCTGTTTTTACCCTCTGCTGCCTGCTGCGAAACTATATTACACAAGCTAACCTGTAAGGCGAACTCTGTATTGGCCTGTTTAAACTGCATGACGCCTTTAAAGCCCATACGGTCCAAGAAATTAGAATTGCCTGTACCTATCTTGCGCATCTGATGCAAAAGCTCTACAAAGTCGCCCTGACGCTGCCTAAGATGGTTCGTGCCATCTGTTACGACGCCACCATCGCCGCTGCCCTCTTGGTATTCATAGCCCAACTGATGCTCAAAGGGGTCGGTGTCACGATACTCGTATGTAAAGAGTTTGTCCGCATACTCTGCTGCATGAGGCACGCTGATCGCCTGATAAAACCTGTGACCATTCCACTCTGCGGTGTTGTCTTTCAAAGTGGAAAAGTCGTTAACAGCCTTTGCTATCAAGGTGGTGTCGTATGGAATTTGCTCTTTGGCGTCTCCATTTAAAGGACCTGGCACGGCGTTGGTAGTGGTAATGTCACATCGCCTTAGCTTGTCGCCATCTTTTTCAAAGGTAAAGTCGTTATAGAAAACAGGGTTCTTGCCCAAGGTATGTGGGTAAAATCCTTGCTTGCTGTCGCTCTTCAAGGTTTTGCCATCTATGCTGTAACGATGTCTTAACACCTCGTTGCCAATGGTAAAGAAATGCTGGTGCTGCACCAGCGTGGAGTTGTCGAAGTCTGGGTTTCCGTTTTTCTTGTAATAGAACTGTATGAACTCACCGTTTATAACCTGATGGTTAGCCCCATAATAGGTAAGCTCAAGACCATAATACACATCGTTTGAAGCTACGACGTCGAAGTGGTCGCGCTCACTGGTTATCTGCATCTGGCCATCATCGCCCTTGCTAATCTCTATCTGCTGCATTAAAGGATAGTTGCCTACGGCGTCGGTATTGACACTTATCATGTTGTACGAGTCTTGGTCGTACGTGTTGTCTATACTGTTGTCGGCGCCAAAGTTTCCAACTTTTATGTTGCCACCCTTGAACCCCATTCTGAGCACGGCGCTCACGGCGTATATCTGCGAGTGGCCCTTGCCGTTGTACTCGATGGAAGCGGGTGGGGCCTTTACTATTGTTTTCAGGAAATCGTCAACATCATTGGTAGAACAAGCGGCAAGCATGCAGCTACATCCTAACGCCAAAACTGTTGAGCGTATCATTTTATATATCTTATGCTGTATCTTCATTTTTTTAAAATTTAATGATTGTGCGCAAAGAGTAGTTCATGCCACGTTCGTGCGCGTAATACCTAAAACGGTCTGTGTATTCCTTATATAATGTGTTGAGGATGTTGTCGCCTACCAACATCACTTTTATTTCGCGGTTGCCGGGTAGCTTGTAGGCGACATCCGCCGTGGCGCCAAGCAAGAAGTAGGGGTCGGGCGATACGGGCACCAAATCTTTGTTGGGGTCGAAACGGTTTTGCTTCGTGACATAGTTGCCGGAGAGGGAGAACGACGCCTTAATCTTTTTCTCCGCGCCGAAGACGCGTTCGTAGTTCGCCGACAGCCCATATTTGTCCGATGGCATGAAAGGCAACCAGTCGTCCCGCGTGACGTTTCGCGCGAATATCCATTCACCCTTTGCCACGACACTGAGCCCTTTGATGGGGGTTACGGTGGCTTCTATGTCGCCACCACACAGCCTGACGTCGTCTTGGTCGTACATGAACTTGGCGTATTTTCCGCTTGGGCTGTTGTGAAAGCGGTCGACGCCATAGCCGATATGGTCGTATATATAACTGTTGATGCGCTGGTAGAACATGCTTGGCTCCACGGATACCCATGTGTTGCGATACCTTGCGCCCATGATGGACTTCCATCCGCGCTCACTCTTCAGGTTTCGGTTGCCCACCACCCAGTAAGAACCTTCTTGAAGTCCGATGGCGTAAAGCTCGTTGATGTCTGGCGGACGCCACGACCACCCGATGTTCGCGCGCATGTCCCAATTGTCGTTAAACTGATAGTGAGTGGCAAAGCTCGAGGTGAAATTGCTGTAAACTTTGAAGTCGTCGTAGTAGTCGTAGTTGTTCAGCGTGGTGTAACCGCTCACGCTCATTACCCTGAAGTCGTAACGCAAGCCCAACTCGCATTGCAATTTCTCGAAGAAAGTGGCCTTTTGCAGCAGGAAGCCACCCATGGTGAGAGCCGCAAAGTTCGGTACGAAGGCAGGGTTCTTGGTGCCCGGGAAGTTGTAGTTTATTTGGTATGTGTTTGCTACGCCTGCGTAGGTGGACATATTGAAAGGCTTCCATGAGGCACGATATGACAGGTCTCCCTTGTATGTTTTCAATATGAGGTCTTGCATCGGGATGACGCTCCACTCCTTTTTCATACGGTTCTCATACTCCTGCCGCAAATTTTCTTGGAACGACAAGGTCAAATCCAGCGATTGCTTTGGGTTGATGCGATATTTAACCTCGCCCTTCAACGTGAAATGCTGTGATTGCTGGAATGGTATGCCAATGTCGTAAGAGAATGGTTGCAATGACGACTCTGTTGGCCGGCCAATGCGGAAACGTTCTTGCAATTGCGTCAAGTCGGATATTTGGCTGCCAAAATAGATGCCAGAGCGTTGGTAGAACAAGCTCGTGAGCACTGTTGCCGTGACGCGCTTGTTCTCAAAGCCGCCCATGGCCGACATGCTGATATTGTTGTAGCCCGTGTTGTTCATGATGTATTCTGGCGTATGGTAGTCTCCGCCACGGGTATAGTTGCCGTGCAGGCGCATGCCGAAATTCTTCCATCCGGCCTCAATGCTTCCTGAGCCGCTTATCCCTCGGGCATTGGTGTCATAGCCGATGTTTGCAACCCCCTTGACGATAGGTTTCTTGTGCCCATAGGGCAATGGAGCGTCGTTAAGCAATACCACGCCTCCCATGGCGCCAAATCCATAGCGAATGCACTCCGCGCCTTTCACTACCTCTACCATGCTGGCGCCCGTGTAGTCAATTTCCGGCGCGTGGTCGTTTCCCCAGCTCTGGCTCTCCAGTTTTACGCCGTTGTTCATCAATAGAATACGACTGCTGTGCATACCTTGTATGACGGGCTTGGCCACCGTGCTGCCGGCGCTGATGGAGCTAACGCCGGGAATTGTCTCCAACATTTTTGCCAAGGAAGTGGCTCCGCCCTTCTCAAGCATGCTTTCGTCAATAGTGGCTGACTGTTGCAACACGTTGGTGTGTTTTCGCTTGGATGTCACGGTCACTCCGCTCAAGGTGCGAGCGTCTTCCCTAAGCTTGACAGCCACCGTCTTGGAAGCTGCCGAAAGGGTAGTGTTATAGGGCTTGTAGCCCACGTAGGTCACGGAAATGTTGGTCTTGGTAAGCCCACTCTTGAATGCGATGGCGCATTGGCCATTGATGTCGGTCACGCAGGTGCCCAAATTGTTGGTGCGCACCACGGCTCCGGGAATGGGCTCGCCCGTCATGGCGTCGGTCACCGTCAGCTTGACGGTATCCCTGGCTACCTCGGTGGCGAGGTTGGAGGCGTGGCCAGCTGTGTCTGATAGCCTCGCGCAGCAAAGTGCGAGGAGCAACAGCAGGCATTGGCCCAAGAAAAGATGACTTCTCAGTCTGTTTCTCAGTGAATGTTGAAAGTTTGTTGACATTTTATGAATTATATGTGTGAAACTTAATGATAACTTTTTTGATATGCAAAGGTATTATGTTATATTTTTCTGTTAAAATAAATGGCATACCCAAAAATGGGCATTTTAAGTGTGAAAAAAATATATATATACCAAATGTTTGTGATAATTGCTGATAGTCATGCACTTAAATCACGCCCCTTCACCATCGCGCCAAGATTGTTACATGTTGTCGTCATTGGACTTTGTCGGTGGCATGAAGCGCTGGCGATAATATATAATAAGGTGTATGTGGTCTTGGCTGTCTACAAGATGGTGAGCCGCCGTGCTGTTCCTGTCGGTACGTGGCGGGAGGACTTCCCTCTATAAATTTGTGGCGAGAGACGTGTCAACCTTGCAAACCGAATGTTTATTTTTGTTACATACTTATACAAATATGGCCATTTTTGTGAAATAACGCTACTATTTTTGTGTTTTAAAGTGCAAAATTATTATATTTGCAACGCAATAAGTATTATCCCTCCCAGAAATATGGCACAATTATCAGATCGTCTCAACAGTTTGGCAGCTTCGGCCACGTTGGCCATGTCACAAAAAAGCGCGGAAATGAGGGCGCGGGGCATAGACGTGATTAACATGAGCGTTGGTGAGCCTGACTTTAATACGCCTGCCCATATCAAGGCCGCTGGCATAAAGGCCATTGAGGACAACTGCTCCAAATACTCGCCCGTGCCTGGTTTCCTGTCGCTGCGAGAGGCCATCTCGGATAAACTCAAACGTGAGAACCACTTGCAATACGGCGCCAACGAGATATTCGTTAGCACTGGGGGCAAGCAAGCTGTGTGCAACACCGTGCTCGCGTTGGTAAACCCCGGCGATGAGGTCGTCATCCCTGCGCCTTATTGGGTGAGCTATCCCCAGATGGTTAAAATAGCGGGTGGAGAGCCGGTGGTGATACGCGCGCTATTCGAGCGAGACTTCAAGATTACGCCTGAGCAGCTGCGCCAAGCTATCACGCCCAAAACCAAGATGGTCATACTCTGCTCACCCAATAACCCAACGGGCACCGTTTACACCCGCGACGAACTTGACGAGCTGGCCAAGGTGGTGCTTGGGCATGACGGCGTCTTCGTGTTGTCAGACGAGATATACGAGCGCGTTAATTATGCAGGAGCGAACGCCAGCATTGCGTCTTGTCCTGGCATGAAAGCGCGCACCATCATCTGTAACGGAGTGAGCAAGGCTTACGCCATGACAGGATGGCGGCTTGGATGGGCGGCCGCGCCCGAATGGATTATCAAAGGTATTAACAAGCTACAGGGGCAATACACCAGCGGCACCTGCGACGTGAGCCAGATGGCCGCGCTCGAGGCCTATAACGGTGACCAAGCATGCGTGGAGGGTATGCGTCAAACTTTTCGGCGACGCCGCGACCTCATTGTCAAATTAGCCCAAGACGTCCCCGGGCTTGAGGTGAACGTGCCCCAAGGGGCTTTCTACCTTTTCCCCAAGTGCGACTACTTCTTCGGCAAAAGCGATGGTGAGCGCGCCATCAACGACTCCGCCGACTTCGCTATGTACCTGCTCGAAGAGGCCCACGTGGCCACCGTGGCCGGCGAGGCGTTCGGCGAGCCGAGTGGATTGCGTTTGAGTTATGCCACGAGTGACGAAAATATTCGCGAGGCTATGAGGCGCGTAAAGGAGGCGGTCGGCAAACTGAAATAAAATAATGTTAAAAACAAGCGAAAACATTTGCAATTACATAAAAGTTGTTATCTTTGCGAATATCAATACGACAAAACACCACCCATATATTGGTTAATCGTGATGAAAAAGCTATAAACTAACAACTTGAAGAAAAAACATTCATAAATAATTTATTAACAACTAAAAATTAATTTAAGATTATGGCAACTACACAAAAAGCCGCAGCCCCCAAGGCTGTCAAGAAGTCTGAAGGCTTCACAGGAATTAGAGGTGCATTCTGGATCATCGTCGTATGCTTCATTGCAGCTGTATGTATCTTTAATTTCGTATTAGGCGCTGGCGAGAATTTCCAAGGTGGTGATAACGCTAACGCTCCCGCTAACATTCTCGGTACCATCTATAAAGGTGGCGTCGTCGTACCAGTGATCCACACATTGTTGCTAACCGTGCTCTGTCTCTCCGTGGAGCGCACTTTGGCATTGAAAACGGCTTTTGGCAAAGGTAACCTCACCAAGTTTGTCGCCAATATCAAAGCTGCCTTGAAAGCCAACGATTTCAACAAGGCGGAGCAACTCTGTAACCGAATGAGAGGCTCTGTTGCCAACGTGGTGCTCGCTTCTCTCAACGCTTACAAGGATATGAACAGCGGCGCAAACGTGTCTTTGAAAAAAGCGCAAAAAGTTGCCAAGATACAGCAGGCTCACGAGGAGGCTACCCAGCTTGAGATGCCTACCCTGCAAATGAACCTTCCCATCATCGCGACTATCGTAACGTTGGGTACGCTTACCGGTCTGCTCGGTACCGTAACTGGTATGATCCGGTCTTTCCAAGCTTTGGCCGCTGGTGGTGGTGGTGACTCGCTCGCCCTTTCAACAGGTATTTCTGAGGCTTTGATCAATACCGCTTTCGGTATCGTAACTTCTTGGTGCGCCGTTATCTCCTATAACTACTTCACCAACAAGATTGATAAATTGACATACGCACTCGACGAGGTAGGTTATTCAATTGCTCAGACATACGAAGTTAACCATGCGGACGAAGCTTAATTTTTGCTAACCCCTTAAAATATTTATCGCTATGGGTAAAGTAAAAATTAAGAAAAGTGACGTCTGGATAGACATGACCCCTATGTCTGACGTGATGGTGCTTTTGCTTACGTTCTTTATGCTCACGTCTACATTTGTGAAGCAAGAACCGGTAAGGGTGAACACGCCAGGCTCGGTATCCGAAATCAAGGTTCCGGAAAACAATGTCCTCAATATCCTCGTCAGCGATGACGGCAAGATATTTATGAGTTTGGACAAGACCACCGACAAGGAGGCCGCTCTGCAAGACGTTACCGGTCAGTTTGGTATTCAGCTAACAGCTGAACAACAGAAGAAGTTTTCGGACGATCCCATGTGGGGCGTGCCGATGGATGACCTTCAAGCATACCTCAATATGGACAAGAACAAGATGCCGGAGGCTATCAAAAACTATGGCATCCCAACCGACTCCGTAAAAGGCAAAGAAGGGGATGCGGCTATGAGCGAGTTCCAAATTTGGGTGAAGGCAGCCAAGGAGGCCAACCCCGACGCCAAGATCGCCATTAAGGCCGACGAGAAAACTCCATACAAGACGGTGAAAAAGATCATGAGCGAACTTCAAGACATGAACGAGAACCGTTACTATCTCATCACTCAATATAAGAAACAGGAGGACGCATAATGGCAAAGCAAGGAAAAAGCAAACAAAAGAAGATGAATGTCCGCGTGGACTTCACTCCTATGGTTGACATGATGATGCTTCTCATCACGTTCTTCATGCTCTGCACGTCTTTGGCAAAACCACAGACGATGGAATTGAGTATGCCGAGTAACGACAAAAACCTGAACGAGCAAGACAAGACCGTGACAAAGGAGTCTTACACCATCACGATCTATTGCGCTGCCGACAACCAAATATACTACGTTGCCGGTATGGTCAAACCCGAGAAGCCGGATTGTTTGCAAAAAACCACGTGGGGAAGAGATGGGATACGCAGAGTGCTCTTCAACCATGAGACTGAAGACGGAACCACGCCTGTGAAGCAGGTGATGGAAGCCAAGGCGAAGCTCGACAAGAAAAGAGACGACCCTAACGGCAAGATGTCTGACTCCGTATACGCTAAGGAGTTGAGCAAGATCAAGGCTGGAGAGTTGGAGAATGGGAAAATCCAAACCATGACAGTCATTATCAAGGCCACAGACAATTCCAGTTACAAAAACCTCGTGGACGCTCTTGACGAAATGCAGATTTGCAGCATAGGTAAGTATGTAATCGACAAGCTGAGCAAGGATGACATGGAGCTTCTCAAGAAGAACAATGTCAAGATGTAAGCATTATCGAAACTATTTAAAAGTTAAGAAATGGCAAAAATAGATGTAACAACCAACGCATGGACAGATCTTGTCTTTGAGGGCAGGAACAAGGAATACGGCGCGTACAAGCTCCGCAGGTCCACCTCGAAGAGAAATATCTACTCCATCATGGTTATAGCGTTGCTGGCTGCGCTGTTCATTGCGTTTTACATCGCAAAGTCTGCATACGATAGGTATCAGGCCGCGCACCAGAAAAACGAGCAGGTGACAGAGTTGTCCGTATTGAACCAGCCTAAGAAAAAGGCAGAGGTTAAGCGCAAGGATATTCAAATCCCTGAGAAAAAGCAGGAAGTGGTCAAAGAGGTGAAGTCTTCTATCAAGTTTACCGCGCCCGTCATCAAAAAAGACAAGGACGTGAAGCCTGAGGAAGAGATGAGAACCCAGGAAGACTTGATGAAGACCAACACCGCTATCGGCGCGCTTGACGTGAAAGGAAACAGCGAGAAAGGCGAGGTGCTCAAAGTGACAGAGCGCGTGGCTGACGAGCCTGTTAAACCTGATAAACCGGAAGTTGAGAACAAGGTGTTCGACGTTGTGGAGCAAATGCCTAAATTCCCCGGTGGCGACGCCGCCTTGATGAGGTATCTCTCCGAAAACATCAAATACCCTGTCGTGGCGCAAGAGAATGGCGTGCAAGGACGTGTCACGGTGTCATTCGTGGTGGAACGTGATGGATCTATCACAGATGTGAAAATTGTTAGATCTGTCGACCCGTCGTTAGACCGCGAGGCGCAGCGTGTCGTGAGGTCCATGCCTAAGTGGATTCCCGGCAAGCAGAACGGCTCGGCCGTGCGCGTGAAGTACAACGTTCCTGTGCAGTTCAGGCTTCAGTAATAATAATTTATGAGAAAAATAACATCTTACATCATCGTAGGATTAACACTGTCCGCCAGTCTTCTCTCTTCTTGCGACAACAAGAAGGGAAAAGACGGCCGGACGGATACATATTCATCAGGGACGATAAGTTTCGTCTCTGATGAAAGTTTTAGTCCCATTATAGAAGAAGAGCGTTTCGTCTTCGAACACGATTATCCACAGGCAAAGGTCAAACCGATATACACCAACGAGTCTGACGCCATCAAACGGTTGCTTGAGGGCAAGACATGGTTGGCCTTTACGGCCCGCGACTTTAAACCGTCAGAGCTGAAAAACCTGCAAGCCAAGAATTTCAAGCCGGTTTCCCTGAAATTGGCATACGACGCTTTGGCTTTTATTGTTAACAAAAACAACACCGATACCCTTATTTCAGTCAAGGATATCGAGCAAATCATGAGCGGCCGTATCACCACTTGGGGACAGCTTCACAAGGGTTCCAAGCGTGGCGCGATCACCGTGGTGTTTGACAATGCCAAGTCAAGCACTGTCCATTATGTAGAAGATTCCATCCTTGGAGGCAAGCCCATCGCCAACCCTAACGTGGCCGCGGTGAACAAAACCGAAGAGGTCATCAAATACGTCGAGAGCACCCCCAATGCCATTGGTATCATTGGAAACAATTGGCTCAACGACAAAAGAGACTCCACCAACCTCACGTTCAACAAGAAGGTTCGCGTGATGAGCGTGAGCCATGTGCATCCCGCCACGCCTGCCAGTGGCCGCAAGCCATACCAATATTACATTTATAATGGAGAGTATCCGCTCGTCAGAACCATCTACGCGCTGCTCAACGACCCGCGTCAAGGCTTGCCTTGGGGGTTCGCTCATTTTGTTGAGGGCCCAAAAGGACAACGCATAGTTTTGAAAACTGGACTGCTTCCCGTCATGGGTAACATAAATGTAAGAAATGTTAATATTACAGAATAGAGGCAACAAAATCAAGATAACAACAGTTTTATACAAAAAAAGAATTTTGCAACATTAACACTAAGATTAAAGGAATTATGAAAGTAGCTAAATATTTATTGCTGGGCGCGCTTGCTTTCGCTTCGTTTGCGCCGACAATGGCACAAGACAACAAGGCTGTCGTGGAGCAAGCCACGCAAGTGATCAAGGCTAAAGGTCCTGATTACAAGGATAACGTAAAGAAATTGTACAAGGAAAACAAAAAAAATCCAGCGGTTCTTGTAGCTATCGGCAAGATTTTTCTCAACGAGAAAGACACTGTCAACGCACAGCGTTTCGCGGATTATGCGCTCTCCCGTGACCACAAGTATGCCAAGGCTTTCTTGCTCAAGGGCGACATTGCCGTAACCCAAGACGACGCTGGCACGGCTGCCGAAAACTATCAACAAGCCAAATATTTTGACCCGAAAGACCCAGAGGCTTATTACAAGTATGCCATGATCCTGCGCGGAAGAAGCCCGGAAGAAGCCGTGGCCAATCTCGAGGAGCTGCGCGCTCAGCGCCCAGACTATCCCGTTGACGCTCTGTGCGGCCGAATTTTCTACATTGCCCAGCAGTATGAGAAAGCGGAGGCCTACTATGACAAGGTGACAGACAAGAGCAACATGGATGACGAGGATATCACGTACTATGCCATGACAACATGGCTTCTCGGCAAACGCGACAAGAGCATAAACATTTGCAAGGCAGGTTTGAGCCGAGACCCGCGCCGCTCGGGATGGAATCGTATAGCTTTCTACAACTATACCGACCTCAAGCAGACAGAGCAGGCTCTCGACTACGCCGATCGTCTCTTCAACAAGAGTGACAGCGCACATTACATTGGCGAAGACTACATATACTATGGCACCGCTTTGCAGATGGCCGAGCGTTGGGATGATGCCGTCAAGGCTTTTGACCAGGCCATCGCGCTCAACAAGGGCAATGACAAACAAATTGCCATAATCAACAAGAACCTCTCCGACGTTTACCTCAAAAAGGGCGACTACGACAACGCCGTGGCGTATTACGAGAAATCCGTCGCTGGCGTGGATACGACCATGGAGACGCTTGACAATCTTGGCACGCTCTACACGGAGATTGCCTCAAGGAAGACACACGCAGGCGACCAAGCTGGCGCCAACGCGGCATTTAAGAAAGCAGACGCTGTGTATGCGCTGATAATGGAGAAATTCCCCAATTACAAGAACTACGCCAACTATATGCGTGGCCAGATCAACGCCAACTTGGATCCTGATAGCAAACAAGGGTTGGCCAAGCCATACTACGAGGCTCTATCCGCCTCGTTAGAGGGCAAGGCAGAGAAAAACAATAGCGAGTTATCAATGTTGAAGCAGGCTTATCTCTACCTTTTGGTGTATAGCTATAACGTAAGGCAAAACAAGGCGGCGGCCAAGGTCTACGCTAACAAGCTGCTCGGCATCGATCCTGAGAACGAGGTGGCCAAGCAGGTGGCAGCCATGAAATAAATGCGTGGAGCGGTCGCGTCGCCGACGCCCGCGAATCGCGGTAAAAACGCCAAATCCCCTGTCGCCAACATGGTGATAGGGGATTTTGTTTGCGTCATGCGCGCTGGCGCGACCTTGCCCTTCGCGACCTACAGTAAAATATCCTTGAGCGCGAAATTTGTGAGGATGCTGGTAGAGCCGCATAGCATCTTGATAAACTCTTGCGCCGCGTTCTTGAGATACGCGTCCTTGAGCATGTGTATGCAGCCCTCGATTTGATTGTCGGGCATGTCGATAGGGATGGCTTTCAGCTCGTTCTCATGGTGCAAGACGGTAGACTCGGCCAATATGGACACATAGTTGGTGCGATGCAACAGTTGGAAAATCAAGTCCACATTGTTTACCTCTACCTTTACTTTCAAGTTTAAATCTTTTTCAGCCAAAAATTTGTCAAAGGCTCTCCGGGCCAGCAAGCCATGCGCCGGGAGCACCAATCCGTGGTTTTGCAACTCCTCCGGCTTAACGTTTTGCTGTTTGGCCAAGACATGGTCGCTTTTCATGACGGCGGCCAATCTGTTGCTGAAGATGACCCTGCTGTCAATATCCTTGTTGAATTTGAGTGGCAAAAAGGCCAGCACGAAATCCACCTCCCTGCGCTTGAGCATATCCATCAGCTCTTCCATGGATTGGTAGAAGATGTTGAGCTTGACACCCGGGTGTATTTTTATGAAGTCCACCATGGTGTCCATCATGATGGTACTGAAAGAGTATGTCACACCGATGTTCAGCTCGCCGGTGAGCATTTGTTTCAAATCGGCCATGTGGTCGAAGCACGAGTCGGCGGCCACCACGGCTCGCTGTGCGTAGGGCAGCAGCTCGCGTCCCGGCTCGGTGAGATGCACCTCGTGGCTGTTACGCTCAAAGAGGGGCAGCCCCACCTCGTTCTCCAAGTTGCTAATTTGTTGCGACAGCGTGCTCTGCGATATGTAGAGCCGCCGGCTTGCCTCCGAGAAATTGAGCGTCTCGGCCACTTTCAAAAAATATTTTAGTTGTCTTATTTCCATTGTGTTCTGCTTGTTTCAAGTGCAAAGATAGGGATAATCGTCAAGAAACGTATGCCTTGTGGCCAGCTTTGCTGTCATTGGCTCGCACGCACTTTGGCCGCCTGTTCTCGCCTTCGCTGCATCAAGAGGTTGTAATACCTGATTTTGCGTTTGTTCTGCCACATTCTCCTGATGAATATGTTTGGCACGGCCACCCCCGCCGCGATAACCAATATGATGAGCGATGCCATGATAAAATAGTGCATGCCCGCCGTCACCTCGCCCACGACACCTTGCATGTCGACAAAGGCGAACAGCGCTCGATACATCAACACGCCCGGCACCATGGGTATGACGCTTGGTATGGACAGGCACTGGTGCGGCGTGTGAAACCAGTGCGTGGCCATGGCGCAAATCAAGCTGATGAGCGTGGAGCCCGCCAGCGAGCCAATGACGATACCTTGATCCAGCCCGGTGTTGCCGGTGCTTGGTCCCAAATTCACAAAGTTGCGGCAGCACACGGCGATGATGCCTCCCACGGCGATGATGGGCAGCAGTTGGCGTGGCGTGTTGAAGATGGTGGAGAAGCCTATGGCCGAGATGGCCGCGGCGATGGCAAACTCTATATAGTTATGGTGGGGCACCATCGAGAGGTCGTGCACGAAATTGTCTATCCCACAGAAATCTATGGCAAACGTGATGCCGAACACCATCGCGATAACCATGAGCAGGGTGTTGAGCGCGCGTATAAGTCCCGTCTGTATGTGCCCGTTGAGCATGTCGCTCACGAAATTTATCAGTGGCACGCCTGGCACTATGAACAGCGCGCAGGCCAACAGTGGGTGCCAAGGCGTGTCCGAGATGACGCACGATGGCATGGCGTGGGCCAACGTGGGCGAAAGGGATATAAACGAGCTGAGCCACGCCAAAATCGTGGACACGAAGGCGGCGGCGCATATGCTGATATAGTTGTTGGCCCCTTTGGCCATAAGAAACATGCGCAGCCTGAAACCGAGGATGGCCGCCACCGACGCATAGAAGAAGGCTGGCCAGTCGCATCCGAACTGGATGCAGAAGCCGCCGCAGGCAAACCCGGCGGCGGTGGCCACCTGCCATGGCGTGTAATGGCGCGGCATGCGCTTGATACGGTCCAGCTCTTCGGCGTATTTCTCCACGTCATAGTTGTATTTGATGGCCCGCCACGTGAGATGGCTCACGCGCGTCACGGCATCCATGTCTATGCCGTGCTTGACGCATTTTTGAAACTTGGTGTACGATTTCTCGTTGTTGCTGTAGTTGAGCATCAACACGTTGTAGTTGATGTATACGTTCAGCAACCGTTCGTCCAGCTCCCAATGGTCTGCCACTCGCTTCATGTTTCTCACTATCATCACCGTGTCTGCCGAGCAATCCATCAAGAAGCAGCCTGTCTGCAAGAGCAAGTCGAGTTTCCGATGCAGTGTGGCCACATCGGAAACATTCATCGAATTATTATCCATATTATCCCGAAAGAGTCTTTTATCCTAACACGAAAATCATGATCTGTATCGTCACGATGCGCATGAACATGGCAAAAGGGTATACCGCCGAGTAGCCCACGGCCGGCGAGTTGCTTTGCGTCATGTCGTTCACGTAGGCCAATGCCGGCGGATTGGTGTTCGCGCCGGCGAGCACGCCCAGCAAGGTGAAGTAGTTGATGTGAAACACATAGCGGCCTATCAGTCCTCCTATGAGCATTGGTATCATGGTGATGATCAGTCCGTAGCCTATCCATGTCAAGCCCGCCTGCGTGGCCACGGTCTGCACGAACTGGCTTCCGGTGCCTAAACCCACGCATGCCAAGAACACGCACAGGCCAAATTGTCGCAACATGAGGTTGGCGCTCAACGTGTTGTACGTGACGAGATTGTGCTTCGGCCCGAAATAGCCGATGAGCAGCGCCACGATGAGCGGGCCTCCCGTAAGCCCCAGTCGCAGGGTGGCCGAGATGCCTGGCAGCACGAATGGCACGTTGGCCAGCACGCATCCTAACATGATGCCGAGAAAGATGGGTATGAGGTTTGGGTCGTTCAGCCTGCGCTCGCTGTTGCCGAAGACTTTTTCCACGTGGCTGATGGACAGCTCATTGCCCACCACGGTCACACGGTCGCCCATCTGCAGCCTGAGCTTTGGCGTTGCCACCAAGTCCACGCCGGAGCGACTTATCCGGGTGATGTTCACGCCAAAGGTGCTCCTTATTCTCATCTGCTCTATCGACTTGCCGTTCACGGCAGTCTTGGTGATGAGTATCTGGCGTGACACAAGCTCGTTGCCAAATTTCTCCCAGTGCATCTCCACGCGCTCTCCCAGCAGGGCGCAGATGGGCTCTTGGTCTGCCGGGCGCGCCACGACGAGCAGGGTGTCGCCCACGCGCACCGCGGTGCTGCCATCCACCACCTCGTCGTGGCGGCCGTCTTTGGCGCGATATATGCGCGAGATCATGAAGTCGCGCTTGAGCAATTCGCGTATGTGCCCTACCGTCGCGCCGTCGATGGTGTCGTTGCTCATGGTGATGGAGAAGGTGTTCAGCGTTATGTTCTCCAAATGGCCAATGCCACCCTCGGCCGCTTTTTCCTCGTCATCCACATTGATTCGCAACACCCATTTTAGTATTAGAAACGACAATATCACCCCCAGCACGCCCATGGGGTACGCCACGGCGTAGCCAGTGGCTATCGTTGGCGCATCAATGCCGCGCAGGTCGCTGTACGCCTGCTGCGCCGTACCCAAGCCGGGGGTGTTGGTCACGGCTCCGGACAATATGCCCACGACCGTCGTGATGGGCGTGTCCGAAAGGTAAAACACGCCTGTCGCTGACACCAAGCTGATGGCTATGACGATGGCAACAAGCGCGTTGAGCGTCTTGCTGCCCTTGGTGAACGAAGAGAAGAGCCCCGGCCCAACCTCCAAGCCAATGGAATAGACAAAAAGTATCAACCCAAACTCCTTCAGGAAATGTAGCAAGTGCACGTCCAGATTGAAATTGAAGTGCCCTAAAATAAGTCCCACGAAAAGTATCCACGCCAATCCTAACGACAGCCCTTTCACCTTTATTCTGCCCAAATACAGCCCTGCCGTTATCACAAGCGCCAATATCATGACGGAGTGGGCTACCCCGCCACCCCAAAACTCGGGAAATCCTCTGAAAAGATTAAGTATTATTTCCATTTGTCCTATTGTGTTTCGATGGTGCAAAGTTATGGCGAAACGCAAATGATAACAAGGCTTGGCGTTGGCAAATCGCGATACCTGCTATCAGTTTTGACCATGGCTTTGGTGCTCGGACGTGCGCTTTGGCATGAACGCCGAAGTCTTTTCATGCAATTAAAAACGCCAGTAATTGCGTTGTTGGCGCAGATGTTCGCGTTGATGGTGCGTCTGTCTTGCTATTGTCGTAGCTGATTGCGGCTAAAACAAATGACGATACCACCTACAATTTAATCTTTATGCAATCAATTAGACAAAACGTTAACCATGCCCATCGACGTTCGCTCCTGTCGAAAGACAGTCTTGCCCGGCGGACAATCGGCCATCAGCCGCGCGCCAATATCATTTCATGTTTCCCTTGCCGTTTTCCTCGCGCGCGAATAAAAAGCCTTGGCCAATCGGCGCTGGCCCTTCCTGCGCCGGACAAAAAAAAGTCCCAAAAGCCGCGTTGCGACCTTCGGGACAAAAATTTCAAATTATGAGAACAGAATCAATGATTGTTCGTCTTTAACCCATGTTCTTGGAAAGACGGCGCGTTTACTCGCCGAGGTGGATAACCTCTTGTGGGCAAACCGCGGCGCAAGACCCACACTCCGTGCATGCGTCAGCGTCAATTTTGTAGATGTCGCCTTCTGAAATAGCCTCTACCGGGCACTCATCGATGCAAGTTCCGCATGCGATGCAGTCTTCACTAATTACGTAAGCCATAATAATTCGTTTTGTTGGTTCAAAATGTTTTTGTACAATATGTAAGCGCGTGGGCGATATCGCTCGCCCTTTGAAATATGGTGCAAAGATAAATAAAATATTCGGAATACCTACAAATGATGATGTTTTTTTTTGAAATATTTATTTTTTCCCTTGACATGAAAGTCGTTTTACGCGTATTTGTCAACATGGGTTTCGTCCCAAAGCAATATTTAACCCACCGCCACGTTATATCAACATGAAAAGAGCGCTTGTCATCTCTCTCGTCGCCTTGGCCACTGTACACGTGGCTTCGGCGCAGCGCGGAACGGTCCAAAACCGCCCGTACACCGATCTTAGGCCATTCCATTTTGGCATTTTGGTGGGCCCGCATGCCCAAGATGTAGAGTTGACCAATGTCGGTCCGCAAATCACCATTAATGATGATGGCACTCAAAGCGAGCGCGTCATCACCGCAGACCAAGATCGCTGGGATCTTGGCTTTCATGTGGGCGTGCTTGGCGAGTTCAGGCTTACCGACGATTTCCAGTTGCGCATCGCGCCCGCCCTCTATTTTGGCAATCGCCACATCGTGTTTCGGGACATGCGTCCACGGGCCGTCGACACCTTCGCCGAGCGCAGGCAAAACCTCAAGACCGTGTACGCGGGGTGTGCCACCGATATTATCTTTGGCGCAAGCCGCCGCGACAACCACCGGCCTTACATCATGGCCGGGCTTAACCCCGTCATCAATCTCACCAACAGCAAGAACGATTACATCGCCTTGAGACGTTACGACCTGTTTCTTGAGGCGGGCGTGGGGTGCGATTTTTATTTGCCTTTTTTCAAGCTCAGGCCTGAAATCAAATTCATGTACGGCCTGACCAACGCTTTGGACCCCAACTTCCCCGGTCGCGTCAAGGACAAAAACATGCTGCCATACGCCAAGGCCGTGAACAAGGCGCAGTGCAAGATGGTCGTTCTCACATTTTATTTTGAATGACCTCCGTTCCATTCCGATCGACAACAACCGTTGCTCTCTCAACGTGTTAAACCTAATTAAACATGATTGAAAATATCCTGCCACATCAATCGCGCATTAAAAACATTGTGCGTTGAACATTGTGAACAGTGCATTGAAAACAGTAGTATTTATGAAACTTATCCTATTTTTATTCTTTATGCTGTGCCAACCCATCGCCGCCCAAGACATCGACGGCACTTGGAAAGGCACGCTTGAGGCTGGCACGCAGCGGCTCACCATTGTGCTGCGTGTGAGCATGGCGCAAAACTCTGTCACCATGGACGTGCCCGAGCAGGGCGTGGAGCGGTTGCCGCTCAAGGTGAACACGCTCCGGGCAGACTCCATCGACGTGGCTTTCGACCGCTTGGCATTACGCATCACCGCCGTGCCCACACCCGGCGCGCTCGTGGGACGTTTCCAGCAAGGACTGTTCGCCACGCCGCTCACCCTGCGACTGGGCACCGTGACTTACAACAGGCCACAACAACCACAGCCACCCTATCCCTACGAGACACGCCAAGTGACCTTCCGCAACGACAATGACTGTGTGCTGTTGGCCGGCACCCTCACGCTGCCCGTGGGCTACAAGCAGGGTAGGCGTGTGCCCGTGGCGCTTATGGTGACGGGCAGTGGGCCGCAAAACCGAGACGAGGAGCTGTTCCATCACAAGCCCTTCTTTGTCATGGCCGACTTTCTCGCGCGCCACGGCATAGCCACGCTGCGCTATGACGATCGGGGCGTGGCAGCCTCAACGGGCAATTTTGCCACCGCCACAACCCATGATTTCGTCGCCGACGCGCGCTGCGGACTGGCTTGGCTCAAAGCCACGCGCATGTTTTCCAAGGTTGGCGTGGTAGGTCACAGTGAGGGTGGCATGGTGGCATTCATGCTGGCGAGCGAACACTTGCCCGATTTTATAGTGAGCCTTGCCGGACCGGCGTGCAGGATAGACACCATGATGGTGATGCAGCTCAACGGCCTCGGCAAGGCGCAGGGCGCGACCGCCAACGTGGTGGCCAACACGCGCGAGGCGCGGTCCATGCTGCTGAGACAGGCCGACACGCCGTGGATGCGCCAATTCATAGACACCGACATGCGTCCCTACGTGCGTGCCACACGCTGCCCGGTGCTCGCCCTCGGTGGCGAGGCGGACCTCAACGTGCCGCCAGCCATCAACACCCCGGCTCTTAAGGCTGGCCTGTCGCGCAACCAACATGCCACTATCAAGGTGTACCCCGGGTTGAGCCACTCGTTCCAGTTCAACCCGTCAGGATTGCCATCCAACGCCGTCAATATAGATCAGACCATGGCGCCCTGTGTGCTGGCCGACATCGCACGGTGGATTAACGCCCTGTAGGGCGGCCGCGCCTACGCCGCTTTTGCCACGACCGATGGCTCGGGCACCGTCTTGGCGAGGCAAGCGCCATCTTATGCTGAAGAAAGAGCAGGGTAGGGAAATCACGTGTGGGCATGAACCGTTCCGCCGTTTGCCCCCGGACGAAGGGCTCATGCTCCCCCCCACATGGACGACGGCGCGCGTCCTGCCCCAACCAATCTGTACAGGCAAGCGCGAAAAACGTGTAAAAGACATGGATGTACAGCATGTTAATCGCGTGTGGCTATCAGCGGTCGCCTCTGTTTGGACCAATGATGCCGCGCGCTGTCCGCGTTTTGTCCCAGACAGCGGAAAACAATAAGAAAAACAGAGAAATGATTTCAGGAAGAGGCACTCTTATGCCTGCCGTTTGCCAATGTATACCAATGGCGTTCCGTTTAGGCCCTAAACGCGACATGATAAGGCACTAATCGGCACGCCATCGCTATCTAATCGCAATGCCATTGGTGCTTGAACGCAAGCGGGAGCTATCTTAAATTTTGTGGTGTGGGCAACCTGAGGACATCCCAAAATGAGCCACGCTTTGTCATAATGTTGGGTGGTTGCTTTCCGCCGTGGACGGTTTTTGGAAAGTGCCCGTATGGCTATTTCACAAACTTTTTTCCACCACGTATGTAGACGCCCTTTGGCAGCGCCTCTATCGACGTGCCCATGCGGCGGCCGTCAACGGTGTATATCATCTTGGCTAATGACGGGTCTACATGGCGCTCGGCCATGCCGGCTGGCGTGAGATGCTTCAGATAGTCTATGTACACGCAGTCGTCCTTGTACGTGATGTTGAAGACGGGCATGTCCGGGGCGGACACGCGCCATTTGGCGTTGGGCAAATCCATGCTCTGGCTGAACGTGGAGTCGGCGCGCTCGTCATCCACCCGAAAGATGTCGCCGTTCACTTGCTTGGCGTAGTCGAGACGAGAGATGGTTTTGCCCGAGGTCTTTTTGCCAATGCGGTAAGACGACACGAGACGACCGTCGGCCGGCACGACAGTCATGCGCGGTTTCCCTACCTCGTTGTTCACGTCGTTGGCCATCAGGCTAAAGAGGGTGGCGTCGTAATTGACGTGGTAGATTAGTAACCCCTTGGTGGATGGGTCGTACACCACCTTGTCTTTTCCTTTGTACCATGCCATGCGTTGGTTCCACCCCTTGTCCTCGAAAAGCTGCAACACGAAGTACTCGTTGGCGTCGTTGGGATTGACCACTTTGACGGCGTTGGTGCCCCCCGACACGCTGCCATCCAACCTGACGTGCGCCGCTTCGGTGAGCGTGGGTATATGGTCCCAGCCCATGGCCTCGCGCTCCCACGCCGTGTAGGCTGTCGGACAAAAACCTCCGCCCACATACTCGCCTCCGTCCATCAAGTCCCAGTCTTCCATGCCTTGGTTGTCGTATGTGTCGTCCAGTGTGGTGGGATAGAAGTCGGGCAAGCCCAAGCAGTGCGAGAACTCATGGCAGAAGAGGCCGATGCCGTTGATTTGATCGGTGCTTTGGCCAAAAAGCTCATTGCTGATGCCACCTTGGTTTACCCCTTTGCCGTCAAACTTCACGTCGCTAAACCCAAAAAAACGTTTGGGCCACATGGTCTCCACCGCGCCGCCGGAACTTTGACCTTGGCCAGCGTAGACCACGTATACAAGATCTATGTTGCCATCGTTGTCTTGGTCGTATGGCGCGAAATCCACCGATTGGTCCACGGCCGCGCAGGCATCTTTGAGTAGCTGGATGTACCGCTCGTCTCGCCCATTAGGGGCCGTCCCACCGTAATAGGCCATCTTCTCAGGCAGGGTGATGGGCCCTTGAATGTCAAATTGTGGGCGGAACCTGCCATCGCTCTGTGCCATGAAATACTGCCTCACGCTGCCATAGTTGTTGTTTTCGCCATTGCCCAAGTTTCGCGGATGGCCATCCGTGGCGTTGAAATATTGCTCGAACGACGCTCGTGGGTTTTTCAAGGCGAACTTCTTGTCTTGGTATTCGGCCAATATGACCAACACTCTCGGCGAGCCCATGTGTGGGAATGTGGTCTTGGATGTCGCTATTGGCTCGCGGAGCATGGCTCGCGCGCGGGTGGCTTGGCTCGCGCGGGCCAAGTAAGTGGTGGGGTCTACGCTCAGTTTTTTGAAGTCGTTGCCGTGGCGTTCGAGGATGTTGCCATTCATGTCGGTGTACCACGAGAAAGTGTCGTCGCCGTGGAGTCGCACGGTGATGGTGGTTCCGTCGCTTTGCGCGAAGGTCATGGGGTAGGGCCATACCTTGTGTGCGCGCGCGCATAGCGTGTGAAAGATTACGACAAGGAGTATAAGCAGTGTTTTTTTCATGATGTTTGGGGTTATGCATGCTGACGGTCACGCCATGTCTTACTCTTTATGCCATCGATGGTTGAGGAAACATTGTCCCTTTCGTCGTGTCTGGCGGCCAAGCCCAATGGCGCGCGCGCTACATTTGAGGCATAGGCCTTGCACCGCGTGAAACGGTTTGTCGGCCCACAAGGTGTTGCCCGTACCCGGGCAAATGGAATGCCATGTTGCAAAGTTACTAAAAATAAGGCGATTTGTTGCGTTCTGAAGTGACAAAAATAACGTGTCAATCATCTTGCCTTTCTTCTCAGGCCAATGACGTGGAAGATGGTGAAAAACGACCTTCGCAGGTCACTGACTTTGTTTTATTTTATCGCAGCATCCCTTTATCATGTTTCTTATTTGCGTTATGCGGGCTTGCTCTTCAGGTCGGTGCCGCCGATAATAAACCAGGGCACTTTGCAAGTTGTCAAGGGCGGCTATCCATTCATGTCGATACGTATGGATGAAGCCAATGCGATAAAAGACGTCGGGCGTCTCGTTTGGCTTGCAAAGACTGAGCGTTGCTTGGTAGAGAGGCAGGGCTTGGTCGTATTGCCCCAAGAAAAAATGGCTCTCGGCGTTGGTGAAATAATAGACGGAGCGCTCTTGTGGGGCGAATGCCGACAATTGTGGGATTACGGAGTCTAAAAGGGTAGTGGCTTGTTTGTAATCCCACTCGTAATAGCAACACACGCCGAGATATGCCTTGAAGCGTGGGTTCAAGCGGTAACGAGCGTTGAGTTTTTGCAGCAGCAGGCGCGCCTCGTGATATTTGCCACTCTGAAAATAATCCAAGGCCATGCCCAGACGGTCGCTGTCTGACACTTGCGCGCTGGCTTTCGCGCGCGGCGCCAGCGCCATTGTCGCCACCGCTACAAGCCAAAGTGTAAGGCGAAAGATTGGGGCGTGACGGCGCATGGGCGATTATTTCACGTAAAAATCGATGAGCGTGCGGATGGCCTTTTGGCAGGCTGGACAAAACTCAGGGGTCTCGTTGGTGCGCATTCGGCAATCGTCATAGGCGCGGTAAACGCCTTTTAGCTTGTAGCCCGCGCCCTCGAAGAAGCCCGCCTTGGGGTCGTGGCCGATGAGGTCTTGCCATTTGCCGCTGAAGTTTGCCTTGGTGGTGATGTTTTGTTCCCACGGCTCCACGTCCAAGGGATACATGTCTATCTCGTCGCCTTCATAAGCGTATTCGTCAGCAAGGCCGGCGAAGCTGTGCCCGAACTCGTGCACCACGACTGGCTCCGACCATCTGTTGTGCGTGGTGGAGAGCACGTATGAGTTGAGTATGCCACCACCGCCATACCGCGCCGAGTTGACCAAGACGAGAATATGCTCATAGGGGATGCCGGCCAGCAGGTGGTGCATGGTTTTCAAACGCGACGTGGTGAGGTAGCGCTCGCTGTAGTTGGTGTACCAATGTGAGCCGAGGGCGGTGTTCTTCCACAGTTTCTTGCCCGGCTCGCTGGCGCCGCTTTGGGTGGAGACGGCCTTGACGGCCACGACGTTGAAAGCTCCGCGAGCGGTCTTGAAAGGCTCGTGCGCGAAGATGGCTTCCATTGCCTTTTTGGCGTCTTGTATGAAGATGGGCATCTCCTCGGCCCTGTACCCCTCTGCCAAGAACGCTAAATGGATGCAGTGAGTGGTGTCGTCGGCTGTTTGCAGCGTCTCGAACGGTGTGATGTCGCGCTCGCCGATGGGACGAATGAGGATGTCGGTGGGCGCCACTTGGTGTGTTTGCGAGGCGCACACTTGGCGGCGGTTGTCTCGCAGTTGCACGGTGATGTCCACGGTGTCTTTGGGCATGGGCACCAAAAAGACATTCTCGAACGCTCTGCGCGTGCGCAGGGCCTCGGGCTCTTGCTGCCACTCTTGGAACAGCGTGGAAAAAGCGTTGCGGTAGATTACGCGCTGTGAGCGATGGTCGCGCACGATGATTTGTCCGTTGCCCTCTACGGGCGTGTCGGCCAACCGGTGTCGCTTGCCGTACCAATGGGGCGAAACCAACAGCTCGTCCACGGCGATCTGCTGGTCGGCGTGGCTGCCTGAGAAGATATAATCAACGCGAAGCGTGCGGTCTTCGAAATAATCGTCGAAAGCCTGCGCTTGGGCGGTGGCGCTTGTGACAAGCGCCGCGAGGAGCGACAAAAATGTTTTTTTCATAGTGGTGTCATTCTTGCTCGTTATTTAGTACACGCGCAACTGTCGTCCCACTTCAATTTGATAATCAGGCGGCAGTTTGTTCATTTTATAAAGACTCTTCAGCCTTATGCCGTAATGTTGGGCTATGGAATACATGCTTTCGCCCGGTTGCACGATATGTGGCTTGTTTTTGAATGCTTTGGGCGCATGTTTGCGTTTCTTTTTGAGGTACACAATCTCGCCGGCTTGAAGCACGTCGTGGTAGTCGCGCTCATTGTATTTGGCGATTTTGCGGCCCGACAGCTCGATCTCTTTGCCAATGGCTTTGAAAGTGTCGCCCTCGCGGGCCATCATGTAATAATTCTTGTTGAAGATGCGTATGGGGTGCAAGCGATGGCTCTGGTCCACGGGTTGGGCCACTCCCGAGCGCTCAGCCATGAAGTGATCGTAAGTGGTGGCGTTGTCGTAAAGGTACAATTTGTACAGCTCAATAATCTCGATGAGCTTGTATGCGTAACGTGGGTTGGTGGCGTAGCCGCACGCTTTCAGCCCATGCGCCCATCCTTTGTAGTCCGTGAGGTCGAGCGAGAAGAGGCGAGCGTATCTCTTGCTCCGCGTGAGAAAGGCGCTGTGGTCTTCGTAGCTCTGCTTGGGATTGTCGTAAACGCGGAAACATTCTCCAATTTCGTCGTCGTCGCAGGTCATGCTCCGCCCTGTCCACCCATGACATTTAATGCCGAAATGGTTGTTGCCCCGTGTGGCCAGGAGGCTCGTGCCCGCCGCGCTCTCAAACACGCCTTGTGCCAATGTGATGCTGGCGGGTATGTGGTGGCGCAACATTTGCTCGATAGCCATGTCTTTGTATTGGTCGAAATATATTTGGTATTGGTTGTTCCACTTTGTCTGCGCTTGCCCATAGAGGGTGGCGCAGACGCAGAATAGGCAACACAAAAAATGTTTCAATCTATACATGGGAATATGGATTTGAGGGGTGTAGGGCCGTCGGGCTGTTGGCTATGCGGCGTGGGTGGTGGCTACCCATTCATGGAGAGGAGGAACTCCGAGTTGTCCCGTGTCTTCTCCATGCGATCATGGATGGCGTTCATGGCTTCCAATGGGTTCATGTCGGCGATGTACTTGCGCAAGATCCACATGCGGTCGAGGGTGGTCTTGTCGTGCAAAAGGTCGTCCCGACGAGTGCTCGAGGCTATGAGGTTGACAGATGGGAATATGCGTTTGTTGCTCAAAGAGCGATCCAATTGCAATTCCATGTTGCCCGTACCCTTGAACTCCTCGAATATCACCTCGTCCATTTTGCTGCCGGTGTCTATGAGAGCGGTGGCGACAATGGTGAGCGAACCTCCTCCCTCAATGTTTCGGGCGGCGCCGAAAAAGCGCTTGGGCTTCTGCAAGGCGTTGGCGTCGACGCCACCGGTGAGCACCTTGCCGCTGGCTGGCGACACCGTGTTGTAGGCGCGCGCGAGCCGTGTTATGGAGTCGAGGAATATCACCACGTCGTGCCCGCACTCTACCATGCGCTTGGCTTTCTCCAATACGATGCCGGCTATTTTGACGTGACGCTCGGCCGCTTCGTCGAACGTGGAGGCTATGACTTCCGCGTTGACGGTGCGCGCCATGTCCGTGACCTCTTCCGGTCGCTCATCGATAAGCAGCATCATGAGGTAGGCCTCCGGGTGGTTGGCGGCTATGGCGTTGGCGATATTTTTCATCAATATGGTCTTGCCGGTCTTGGGTTGGGCCACGATCAAGGCGCGTTGACCTTTGCCTATGGGTGAGAAGAGGTCGACAACGCGTGTGGATAGATTGGTGGTCTTGGGGTCTCCGCAGAGTGTGAACTTCTCTTCGGGGAAGAGTGGGGTGAGGTGCTCAAACGGTATGCGGTCGCGAATTTCGGCCGGCGTGCGCCCGTTGATTTTGTCAATACCCGTCAGTGGAAAATATTTCTCGCCCTCGCGCGGTGGCCTTACATGACATTCCACCACGTCGCCGGTCTTCAAATTGAAGTGCTTGATTTGCTGGGCGGCCACGTATACATCGTCGGGCGACGATAAATAGTTATAGTCGCTGGAGCGTAAGAAGCCATAGCCGTCTGGCATGATCTCCAAGACCCCGATGCCTTTGATGAGATCCGTGAAGTCGTATGCTTGCTGGTTGCCATTCGATGTGTTGCCGCTTGGCTGATAGCTTGGGGCCGCTGGCTGCGCTAAAGAGTTGATGGGGTTGTCGAACATGTCATAATTGGGCACCTCTCCTTGGTCTTCAATGGGCAGGTCGGTCATTATCAAGAAGTCTGACCCGTCGCCGGGGTCTCCGGCCCATATGCCGTCGGGGTTTTCGGATTCCTCGTTGTCGTTGTCGTCGTCCTTGCTCGAATTGATTTTTGCTTGTAACTTGGCGATCAGTTCGTCGTTGGCTTTGTTGTCCTCATTCTCGCTTTTTTTTGCGAACGAGGCTTCTGGGATGACAGCCTCCGCGTCGTTCGCGGTGGCGTCGACGTTGTCTTCTGTCACGGTCTTTGGATTTTGTGTTTCTTTCTGGATGGAGCCTTGGGTGTTGTTCTCGCCGTCGGTTGTCTTGAGGGCTTCAATTTCTTCGATGAGTTTGCGTTCTTGTTTCGTTTTGGGGCCACGGTGTTTTGGCATGGACGCCAATTGCGCTTCCAATTCTGAAATTTTCTTTTCCGGATTGTTTTCCACTGTTGTTGAAGTGGTTGCAACAGGGTTGTTTTTGAATAGTGGCAACTGCGCATTTCCGTTTTTGCCGTTTTTCGTGTCGAAGTTTTCGCCGTTCTTTCCTTTCACCGAGTACACGCGGTCTGGCTCGCTGCGCCCTATACGTATGCGCTTGTGCTTGGCAGACAGCAATGCTTGGTTTTTGCTCTCGTTTTCTGCCTGCTTGTCAAGTATGGCGTATATTAGTTGGTCGGTATCGTTGTAATCGTTTGAGTTAATGCCAAGGTTGCCGGCAATATCTCCCAATGCAGAGATACCTTTGGATAATAATTCCTCTTTGCTATACATGTTTGTATGGTAAAATTTGTTTTAAAGGGAAGAATGCTTCAAAAGTGAAGCATTTTTATGAAATGTGTTGCAAAGGTAATAAAATGTGCCGATTTACGAAATTTATGCTCCATAAAATCTTCTTTATTAACATATATTTGTTTTTCCCTTGCCGCAAAATCATTTCTTGTTGTGGCGAGGTCGTTTTGTGGCGAGCGAGACGCCCGGACAAGCGTCGTGCTTGCCCGGGCGTTTGGTACGGAGCCTTATATTATATAAGGTGTAGTCGTGTGTTGCACGAGGCTCGTCCTGCTTAGCTTGCTTCATGATTAAGCAAGAGTTGCTGTAGGGTGGCAAGTGTTATCGTAGTATGTGTCTTGAATAAGTTAAAGTTGTTATTTCAAGTATTCCTCACAGAGTGCCACCCAGAGCGACGCTCCCATGGCCAGGATGTCTTGGTCGAAAATATATGCCGGATTGTGCACCATGGGCGTGTCTCCGTTGCCAATCATCACGTAGCTGCCCGGTTTGTGCTGTAACATGAACGCGAAGTCTTCGCTGCTCATCATGGGTTTGCATGGGTACACCACGCTGTCTTCGCCAAATCGTTGGCGGGCCACGTTGGCGGCGAATTGGGTTTCTTCTCGTGTGTTCACCAACACGGCGCCCGGTTGTCCCTCCTTGATGTCGTACTCGCACCCGAAGCATTCGGCTTGGGCGCCCGTAATCTCTCTTATGCGCCGCAACGCCGCCTTGCGCGCGTCTGTCTGCATGTTGCGCATGGAGAGCTTGAGCACGGCCTCGTTGGGTATGTTTTATTATCGTCATTGGCTAAGACAGATGGCGGCGGCGTGAAACGCGGCATGTATCTTTTAAATCAAAGCGTAAGGGCGGCTGGCTGCGTGATGAGCCACGCTCCTTTGCTCGTTTACATATTTCCTCAAAAAATTGAAAAGTTGGCAAGACTGCCATACGGAGCCTGTATTTAAAAGGCTTTTCCCTCCCAATCCCCATTGCCATGTCACGATGACAGCCAATAAGCCAACGGCAGACAAGATCGCTTGGGAATGTGGCGTTGTTATGCCTTGAAATGAGAGAGCCGCCTATATTTCTGTCGTAAAAATGTACAAAAATGTTTTTTTATGGAGAAAAGTATTATCTTTGCAATTGAAAAACCAAGGAGAGGGACGCCTGTAGGGAGCTTCCCGTCATAAAATCGAATTGATATGAATTTGAAAGTGCGCTTGGCGCTGATGAACTTTTTGGAGTTTGCCGTTTGGGGTGCCTATCTCACGTGCATGGGCATCTATCTGAGCAATATCGGCATGGCTTCGCATATCGGAGCGTTTTTTGCCATGCAAGGTATCGTGTCTATCTTTATGCCTGCTTTGATGGGTATCATAGCCGACCGGTGGGTGCCGGCCCAGCGGTTGTTGGGCTATTGTCACCTCTTGGCCGGCGCGTTCATGCTCATGACGGCTTGGTACGGCCACGCGCAGGGCCAAGGGGCACAGTTCGGCGCGTTGTTTGGGCTTTACTCCTTGAGCGTGGCGTTCTACATGCCAACGCTTGCCCTGACCAACTCGGTGGCCTATAACGCCCTGACTCGAGCCGGGCTTGACACCGTGAAAGATTTTCCGCCCATTCGGGTGCTGGGCACCGTGGGTTTCATCTGCACGATGTGGTTTGTCGATATCATGGGTTTCAAGACCGATGAGTTGCAATTTGTCACGAGCGGTGTGTTGAGCTTGGCTCTCTTCTTGTACTCGTTCACGCTGCCTGCCTGTCCCGTGTCGTGTGGTGACGAGCGCAAATCCGTGGTCGACGCTTTGGGATTGCGCGCGTTCAGCTTGTTCAAAGACCGGCACATGGCTATCTTTTTCATCTTTTCCATGCTCTTGGGCGTGAGCTTGCAAATCACCAATGGCTTTGCCACGCCGTTCATAGAGAGTTTCGCGAAGATACCTGAATATGCCGAGACCTTTGGCGTGAAGCACTCGGTGATACTCTATTCCATATCGCAAGTGAGCGAGACGCTTTGCATCTTGATGATACCTTTCTTTATGAAACGTTATGGCATCAAGAACGTCATGCTTATCGCCATGTTCGCATGGGTGCTGCGTTTTGGCCTGCTGGGTACCGGCAACCCAGGGTCGGGCGTATGGATGTTCGTGGCGTCGATGATAATATACGGTGTGGCTTTCGACTTTTTCAATATTTCCGGCTCGCTGTTCGTGGACCGTTCCACTGACCCGCACCTGCGCTCGTCGGCCCAAGGCCTGTTCATGCTAATGACCAACGGGTTGGGAGCCACCATAGGGTCGTTTGCTGCGCAAGCCGTGGTTAACGCCAACACTGTGGACGGCGTGACGACGTGGCAAAACTGTTGGTACACCTTCGCGGCGTACGCTTTGGTGGTGGGCGTGGCTTTTGCCATCATTTTCAGGCCTAAAAGTGGCGTGAATGCGCAAAAATAGAAATAGGAGTAGCGTGGGCATGGGCGAAATGGCAACAAAAATGACATGTGGCCGCGCGAGCGCCCCCATCACCCTTGCGCGCGCTTCTTGCCCCCCTTATCTCTCAAAATAATCGAAGGAAATATTTGATGATAAAAAGAGTAAGACTCATATTCAAGAGCGTATCGGAGATAGTAGGCGCCAAAAACATAGGATTGTTGGTGCTTACCGACTCTGCCGAGATGCGACAGGTGGTCTTGCCGTGTGACGAGCGTACGTTGCAAGCGTTTGCCATGCGTATAAAGCGCACGCCCATGGTGGACAAGCTGTTGCCCGAGGTGTTGACCAACGTGGTGCAATGGCAGACCGAATTGCGTTTGGAAGTACACATAGATCGCCTGCGTAAGGGCAAGTATCAGGCCGTGTTGAGCAATGAAGACACTCTCGATGAAGTGCCTATCATGGCTGCTGATGGTGTGTTGTTGTCGTTTGTGACACGTGGTGACATACCCGTGATGATGGCGGAGGAACTGTTTATGCGCCAAAGTACCGTCTACGACGATGGCGCGAGCGGTGTGTCGCTACCCGTAAATACCATAAGCGACGAGATGTTGCAAAGTGCGTTGGACAAGGCCATTAAGAACGAGAACTATGAGATGGCGTCGGATCTCAGAGACGAAATGAACCGGCGCAAGAAGGTATCGCGCGGTGATGTTGGCAGCGTCGAGGCCCAAAATGGCAAGGAATGAAAGAAACGCGTTTTTTTTATGTGCCCCAAGCGGCAAGCGGTGACGAGTTGCCCGAGGAGGAAGCCAAGCATGCGGTGCGTGTGTTGCGGTTGCAGGCAGGCGACGAACTATACCTGATGGATGGGCAGGGCACCTTTTATGACGCGGAGCTGACACTCGCCTCTGCCAAGCATTGCTTCTATCGCATTGTGCGCGCGCTGCCGCAACAGAAAAGATGGCAAGGACGTATACATTTGGCCATAGCCCCCACCAAGATGATGGAGCGCATGGAATGGCTTTTGGAGAAAGCCACCGAGGTCGGTTTTGACGAGGCCACGCTGCTGCTCTGCCGTTTCTCGGAGCGCAAGGCCGCTCGCGTTGATCGGCTTGACAGGATTGTGATAGCCGCCACTAAGCAGAGCAGGCAAGGGTGGAAACCCACATTGACCAGTCTCACGCCGTTTGCACATTTTGTGCAGACCCCACGCGCCGGTCGCAAATTTATCTGCCATTGCTATGAGGAGGTGCCCAAGGTGGACCTCTATGACACGTTGCGCGCTATGCCACCGCATGACGAGGTGACGGTGCTCGTGGGGCCAGAGGGCGATTTTTCTTTGGACGAGGTGAGGCTGGCCATGGCCCATGGCTATGAGAGCGTGACGCTTGGCAACAGCAGGTTGCGCACCGAGACGGCTGGACTGATGGCCGTGACGATGGCTCAACTATCAAAAAGATTGTGATGAAAAAAATATGTTATGGTTTGATGGCGCTGCTCATGGCGGCGCTTGCATCGTGCTCGGACACTGATTATCTTAACGCCGTGCCAGCCGAGAGTAAACTTATCATGGGAATAGACCCCGTGAAAGTGAGTGGCACGGGCAATCAGCTCGTGTTGAAGGCATTGCTGCATGTGTCTGATTTGGACAAGACCGGGATAGATCTCTCGGCGCGGGTGTACTTCTTTGAGGATGCCCAAGGCAATTTGGGATTGTGCGCCAAGGTGACAAACCGAGACCGTTTGGACACGACGCTCGGCAAGATAGGTCAAGCGTTAGCTCGCAAAAAAGATTTCGACTTCACGGCACTGCCGAGCCATTGGATAGCCGGCAGGTCTGACAAGGCGTTGCTGCTCATGGGACCGGCGTTGCCCGCCGAAGAGGATAAGTTGACGACCATGATGTCAAGGTATTTGTCGGCGGACGAGGAAACCGGTATCGTGGGTACGCCGATGTTTGCCAAATTGGACTCTATCAAGGCGCCTATGTCCTTGGTGTGCAGTGCCGACGCGTTGCCCGAGCAGTTGGTGACACCATTCACCTTGGGCGCGCCACGCGACGCAGACGATTCGCAAGTGATGATAGCCGCCGAGATGAGGGTGGAGAAGGGAAACCTGCTGATAGACGGCGAGACGTTTTCTTTCGTCCCAAAGATAAACCAAGCACTTAAGAAGGCCGCCGAGGTGTACCGTCCAATAGAGGGACGCTATGCCGCCACAATGGCCGACAGCGCCGCTTATGGCCTGTTTGTCAACGTGGACGGCTCGCGTTTTATACAGCTCATGCGGCACAACAGTGGCCTGAAGGCTATGCTCTCGGGTATCAACATGGCCATAGACATGGACAATATCATCAAGAGCGTGGATGGCGACATGGCCTTGATAACCCCCGCGGCTGGAACCAACGATTTCAGTATGACGATGGCGGCCAAGCTCAAACACGCTGATTGGTTGGCCGACGTGGATTATTGGAAACGTAGCGTGCCGGCTGGTGGATATATCGGAGACTGGGGGCGCGACCGCTATTATTATATAGGTGGCCACACATCCTACTATTTTGGGGTGACCGATGATTGGCAATACATGAGCGGCGCTAACAAGGTGGCAGCCTTGGCCAGCGTGAAACCATCGGCAAACCCTATCGACAAAACGTTGAGAGATAAGATAAAAGGTGAGAAGATGGTGCTGATTGTCAATTTTAACGCGCTGCACGCCGACAAGGCCGAGGCGGTCAAGGCTATGCTCAAACCCATGTTTGGAACGGTCAACACCATCTTTTACACTTTGAAATAGAACAATGAACACGATCAGTTTGTCATCGGTGCTGCCCGATGTTTTCGCTCTACGCTCAGATTTGCGCTCGCAGGTGTGGCAGAGCGACATTAAGTTTGAGAAAGGAGCCAGATACCTTATAGAAGCCAACTCCGGAAAAGGGAAAAGCACTTTTTGTAGTTATATACTGGGCTATCGCCGTGACTATAGTGGGCATTTGGCTTTTGATGGCCGAGACGCCCAAACGTTGAGAGTGGGCGAGTGGGTGGATTTGCGCCAAAAACACGTGAGCATGCTTTTTCAGGAGTTGCGTCTTTTTCCCGAGTTGACTGCCATGGAGAACGTGCTGATCAAGAATGCGTTGACCCATTTCAAGACAACCACACAAATCGCCACATGGTTCGAGCGCATGGGCGTAGCCGACAAAATGGATGTCAAGGTAGGGCTCATGTCGTTCGGGCAGCAACAGCGAGTTGCTTTGATGCGGGCGTTGGTGCAGCCATTTGACTTCATTCTGGCCGACGAGCCTATCTCCCACCTTGATGATGACAACGCAAGGATAATGGCCGACATCATGATGGAGGAGACCACGGCGCAGGGTGCTGGTGTCATCGTGACGAGCATTGGCCGCAATTTGCCTTTGAACTACGATAAAACATTCGAGCTATGAGTTTGGTTTGGAAATTGTTGAGGCAGCACATTAGCGTGCCTCAGTTTGTAGGATTTGCCGTAGCCAACCTTGTGGGCATGTGCATCGTGCTGTTAGGTTGCCAGATTTACTTCGATGTCGTGCCAGTATTGACGGGTGCCGACTCATTTATGAAAACTGATTATCTCATCTTGAGCAAGGCCGTCGGTACCGGCAGCACCATCTCTGGGCGCAGCAATGCATTTGACAACAGCGAGATGGAAGAACTGCAGCGACAGCCGTTTGTCAAGAGAATGGGACGCTTCACGACATCGGCTTACAAGGTGGACGGACGAATGGGCGTGGCTGGAACCGAGGTGCTGAATACCGAATTGTTCTTGGAGAGCATACCAGATGCGTTTGTTGACGCGCCCTCCAAAGATTGGCATTTCAGCGCTGGTGATCGGGAGGTGCCCATTATATTGCCTCGAAGCTATATCGCCATGTATAATTTCGGGTTCGCGCAAAGCCGGAGACTGCCCAAAATAAGCGATGGCCTCGTGGGTATGATAGACTTGAGGATTTTCGTGCGAGGCAATGGGCGCAAGGAGATGTTCAAGGGACGAGTCATCGGTTTTTCCAACAGGCTTAGCGCCATACTCGTGCCGCAATCCTTTATGGATTGGAGCAACGCCCGATTTGCGCCCGGACAGCAAACCGAAACCACTCGCGTGGTGGTGGATGCGGTGGACGCAGGATCGGAAAAGGTGACCAAATATATAGACCGAAAGGGCTACGAGGTGGAAAATGGACAGCTCGAAGCTGAGAAAACCACCTACCTGTTGCGATTGATGATGGCCACGGTGATGGTCGTGGGGCTTGTTATATCGACACTCAGTTTCTATATACTCATGTTGAGTATATACTTGCTTGTGCAGAAGAATACAACCAAATTGGAGAATCTTTTGTTAATAGGTTACAGTCCCGTAAGGGTGGCAAAGCCTTATCAATGGCTGACCATTTTGCTAAATGTGTCGGTGCTTCTGTTGGCGTGGGTGGTGGTGATAGTGGCGCGCCATTACTATATGGGCATCATTGGCACGCTCTTCCCTGATGCCGACGGAGGCTCCTTGATGCCCGCGATGTTGTTGGGGTTGTCGCTTTTTGGCGTGGTAAGCATGTTCAACATGGTGGCCATACGTCGCAAGATAGTGTCCATCTGGAAACGTAAGGAATAGAAGGGAAACGTAACGGTATGAGCAAAAAACAGAAAAGCAACACGCGACAAACGGCAATAGAGTCGCAGGGGCGTTTTGACTATTACACGGTGGAAGAAGAAGCGCCACTGTTAGATTGGCTGCTGGCACACTTGGGCGAGAGTCGTTCAAAAGTTAAGGCCACGTTGCAAGGGCAAGGTGTAAAGGTGAACAGAAAGGTAGTGACCCAATTTGACTATCCCTTGAAACCGGGCATGAAAGTGAGCGTGAGCAAGACCAAGCGTAATTTGACGTTGAAAAGTCGCTATGTGAAGATGGTTTACGAGGACGATTACTTGGTGGTGGTTGAAAAAAATGTCGGCATACTGTCCATGGCGGCTGGTCATGGCACGCTGAATGTGAAAAGCGTGCTTGATGAGTATTTTGACCATACCAAGCAGCATTGTCGGGCGCATGTGGTGCATCGCCTTGACCGAGACACCAGCGGACTGATGATTTATGCCAAAGACAAGCGCACTGCGTTGACGCTTGAGTCCGACTGGCACAACAACGTGTATGACCGTCGCTACGTGGCGGTGTTGTCTGGAGTGATGGAAGACGATCAAGGCACCATTGCCAACTGGTTGAAAGACAACCGCGCCTACGTCACCTACAGTAGTGACGTGGACAATGGCGGCAAATATGCCGTAACCCATTTTTACACGCTCGACCGCTCTCCATGGCACTCGCTTGTGGAGTTCAAGTTGGAAACAGGCCGGAAAAATCAAATACGCGTCCATGCGGCAGACATGGGACATCCGGTGTGTGGCGATATAAAATATGGCAATGGTGACGACCCTGTCAAACGGTTGTGCCTGCATGCCTATGTGTTATGCTTCTATCATCCCGTGACGCACAAGCCCATGGAGTTTGAAACAAAGATTCCACAAGTGTTCAAGCAATTGTTCAAACAATAATTTTTAGCCTTATCCATTCTAATTTTTCATATTACGTGTTTGTCTTGGTGGCCATCGTGGTGGGGCTCATCATCATTAAGAAAATATCGAGCTGCCTTGTACGCGCGATTGTTATCTTGCTGGTCGTGGCTGTCATGGCATACATCTACCTCACTTTTTTTAATTAGGAGCGCCGATGCGTGCCTGTTGGCATGGCAAGAAACGTTGTCTGTAAAGCCTGCCATGGCCATTCGGGCGCTGCTAAAAAATGTGAATTCGGATGGGTGTGTGGCGTGGTATGGCGTGTAATAACATTATTTTAAATCACAAAACAAGGTATGTCGAATTTTATTCGTACTTTTGCAATCTATCTGTAATTAAAGCAACAACAAGACATATTATGAGTAAGCAAACTGAAAAAATTAAAGAGCTTGTAGCCAAACGCGAGAAAGCTCGTCTCGGTGGTGGCGAGAAAGCCATCGAGAAACAGCATGCACGTGGCAAATATACAGCCCGCGAGCGCATTGAGATGCTCGTGGATAAAGGAAGTTTTGAGGAGTATGACATGTTCAAGCTTCATCGCTGTCACAACTTTGGCATGGAGAAGAAGCAGTTTCTCGGCGATGGTGTCGTGACCGGTTCTGCCACCATTGATGGTCGGTTGGTCTATCTGTACGCGCAAGACTTTACGGTCAATGGCGGCTCGCTGTCTGAGACGATGGCGCAGAAAATTTGCAAGGTGATGGACATGGCTATGCAAAACGGCGCGCCCATGATCTGCATGAACGACTCCGGCGGAGCGCGAATACAAGAGGGAATATCCGCTTTGGCTGGATATGGCGAGATATTCGAGCGCAATATATTGGCCTCGGGTGTCATTCCGCAGATTAGCGCCATTCTCGGTCCATGTGCCGGCGGCGCGGTTTACTCACCGGCGCTCACCGATTTTGTCATGATGTTGGAGGGTACCAGCTACATGTTTCTCACTGGCCCGAAAGTGGTGAAAACCGTAACGGGCGAAGAAATAGACTCCGAGCACCTCGGCGGTGCCAGCGTGCACGCCACCAAGAGTGGCGTGACGAGCTTCACGGCCAAGACCGAGGAGGAGGCCATGGAAATGCTCAAGATGCTGTTGAGCTATATTCCGTCCAACAACATGGAAGAGGCTCCGCGTGTAGAGTGCACCGATCCCATAGACCGCAAGGAAGACTTGCTCAACGATATTTTGCCAGACGACCCCAACAAGGCGTATGACATGTACAAGGTGATAACGGCTTTGACGGACAATGGCGAGTTTTTCGAGGTACAGCCCAAGTTCGCCAAGAATATCATTACGGGCTTCGCTCGTTTTAATGGCCAAAGTGTGGGTATTGTGGCTAACCAGCCTTCGGCTTACGCGGGTGTGCTTGACGTGAACGCAAGTAGGAAAGGCGCTCGCTTCGTGCGTTTTTGCGATGCCTTTAACATCCCCATCGTGAGCCTTGTTGACGTGCCCGGTTTCTTGCCTGGGACGGGACAGGAATACAACGCTGTGATCCTTCACGGCGCCCAATTGCTTTTCGCTTACGGTGAGGCCACTGTTCCCAAGGTCACCATCAACCTGCGCAAGAGCTATGGTGGCTCGCACATAGTGATGGGGTGTAAGCAGCTCCGCGCCGACTTGAATTTCGCTTGGCCAACGGCAGAGATTGCCGTGATGGGCGCCTCTGGCGCCGTGGCGGTGCTGAATGGCAAGGAAGCCAAGAAAATTAAGGAAGAAGGTGGTGACGTGAAAGCTTTTCTTGCGGAAAAAGAGGACGAATACACGGAGACTTTTGCCAATCCGTACCAAGCGGCCCAGTTTGGCTATATAGACGACGTGATAGAGCCTCGCAACACGCGTTTCCGCATATGCCGCGCTTTGGCGCAGTTGGCCAGCAAGCGACAGGGGCTTCCTAACAAGAAGCATGGTTGCATGCCTATGTGACAAACGTGGAAACACCATCATAAAGAAACAATGATTATGGATAAAAATATCTATGCTGCCATAGCCATGGCACTCTATGAGTATCAGGGAAACAACGTGCATGACAGGGAGCCCGGCGTCATTACCATCAAGCCAAAGCAGACGATGTGGAACGCCAAATTTCTATCATTCACCTCAAAACCATAAAAGAATATGAAAGCATTTAAATATACTATCGACGGAAAGGAATACGCGGTCGAGATTGGTGACATTAACGAAGAGACCTGCTTGGCCAATGTGACGGTCAATGGCGAGGCTTATGAGGTGGGAATTGAAAAACCCGCCGAGCCCGAAAAGAAAAAGGTCGAATTGGGCAAACCCGTGGCGGAGGATTCCGATGCGGACGCCAACACCGGATCTACGGCAAATGTTGACACGGCCAACGCCGTGAAAGCGCCTTTGCCAGGCACCATAACCGCCATCAACGTTAACGTGGGCGACGAGGTTCACGCGGGCGACGCGCTGCTGGTGCTTGAGGCCATGAAGATGGCAAATAACATCGAATCGGAAAAAGACGGCAAGGTCACCGCCATTTGTGTGAAAGTGGGGCAGAGCGTGATGGAAGACGACGCGCTTGTCGTTGTGGAATAATCGCGTAGCCGACAATTTCCGAAGCTATCGCGGAAACCAAGACAAGGCTTGGGCGGAAGGTCTGGACAATATTTGCCAGGCCTGCGCCCAAGCCTTTTTTCGGCGTTGCGCAGAAGGGCAAAACGCTCGGTTTAGTATGAAATCATGCAAAATCAAGTGTTTCTTCAATTATATTTCGTACCTTTGCAAACAGTATATTAACTTAGGATAAATGCACAATGGCTAAAAAAAGGGTTTTGTTCATCAATCAGGAGATCACTCCATACGTTCCAGAGTCTGAATTGTCGATAATGGGAAAGGAGCTGCCTGAGAGGATGCAAGAAAGGGGATTGGAAATTCGTACGTTTATGCCCAAATGGGGATCGATTAATGAGCGTCGCGGACAATTGCACGAAGTAATCCGGCTTTCTGGCATGAATCTTATCATTGATGACACCGATCACCCATTGATCATCAAAGTGGCAAGCATCCCTGTTTCTCGACTTCAAGTATATTTTATTGACAATGAAGATTATTTCATCAGGCGTCAAGCCATGACGGAGGATGAGTCCGGCGCCGAATATCCCGACAATGGGGAGCGCGCCATCTTTTTCGCGCGTGGCGTGCTGGAAACGGTCAAGAAGTTGAGGTGGACGCCGGACATCGTCCAATGCCAAGGCTGGATGGCCGCCGTGGTGCCACTTTATATCAAAAAGGCATACCATGAGGACCCTTCTTTTGCAAACACCAAGGTGGTCACCTCGCTCTTTCACAATCAGCTTAAAACCTCATTGGGCGATAATTTCAAACGCTGTGTGGAATTTAGGGATGTTAAACCAGACCTGCTTGAACCTTACTCGGAAAAATTTGATTTCATGGAATTGGGCAAAATGGCGATCGATTACAGTGACGCCGTCATAGAGGCTGGCCAAGACGTAAATCTCAATCTTATGAATTATGCCAAGGATAAGAAACTGCCATTCTTGGAGTATCCAGGAGAAGACTACGCGTCGGCCTACAACGCATTCTACGACAAACTCTTGTAAGATAGCCTTTATACCTTATTTACAAGTATAACAATTCAATACACTTCACATACATGAACACGAAGTTTATAGTGGGAATCGCGCTTGCGTGTGCTTTTTTCGCGGCTTGCGACGATTCTACGGACAGTATCGGTTCTTCTTTGATAGAGGGAAACAAGGGCGTTTCGATAGAGACGGCATCGTTTGATATTGCAAGTAACTCGGTAAAGGCTGGCTCCGTTCTTTCCCGTAACGTAACGGGATATTTGGGCAAGGTTCGCGATCCGGAAACCGGCGCCTATATCACGGGCGACTTCATGACGCAATTCAATTATATCAACAACAACGCGATACCTCCGATAGACAGCCTTGTCACCTATGACGCCAACGGCAAAGAGGTGCTGGGGAAGAAAGGAACTGTCAAGGTGGACTCGTGCGAGATTAGGCTGATATACGACAATTACTATGGCGACAAGAGACAAAGCATGAAGCTCACGGCCTACGAGATGGGGAAAACGATGAACGAGAACCGACTTTACTATAGTGATTTCGACCCGATTAAAGAGGGATTTGTTCGAAAGGACGGTATTCGGCAAGATAAAGTGTACAATTTAACCGACTACAATATTCCCCAATCCAAACGCGACTCTAACGCATACCTGCCCTTTATCACCGTGTCGCTCAATGGGGCTTACACATCCAAGGATGGCAAGAGGTTTAACAACTATGGCTCTTATGTGCTGCAAAGCTATTACGATCACCCCGAATATTTCAAAAACTCCTACACTTTCAGGAATCATGTGGTTCCCGGTTTCTTCTTCAAGATAAAGAGTGGATTGGGCAATATGGCTACGGTCACGTCGTCTCAACTCAATGTTTACTATAAGTATATGACAAAAAAGCCATACGTCGTAAAAACGAATGGCAACGCCGTTACGCACTACAAGGATACTGTCTACAACCGCGTGACGATATTTTGGGGTACCGAGGAGGTGCTGCAAGCGACAACGATCACAAACGACAAGGCCACCATCGACGAATTGGTCGCGGACCAAAGTTGCACGTATCTCAAATCGCCGTCAGGCATTTTCACGGAACTTACGCTGCCTGTTGAGGAGATTATGAAAGGCCATGAGCAAGATTCCATCGTTTCCGCCAAGGTTGTAGTGTCTCGTATGAACAACAAGGTTGGGTCAAAATACGATTTCGCTATACCCCAAAACGTGCTGATGGTGCCTGTCAATGCCCTACGCTCTTTTTTCGAGAAAAACACGTTGCACGACAACAAGGTCACCTATTTAGCTTCGTATAAGAACGTGGGAGGTGGAGTTTCCGCCAACAATGGTTACACTTTCCATAACATCGCGAGCCTGATCTCGGCGATGTATCATTCCAAGGACAGGTCGGCCAATTGGAACAAGGTGGCTCTCGTTCCTGTCTCATTGTCCACCACGACCACCACGTCGGCCTATGACAACAAGACACAGACCGTTATTACCAAGGTGAGCAATGACATGTCGTTGACAAGTACGAGATTGGTCAAGGGAACCAGCCATGACAGCCCTATCAAGGTTGATGTCATTTATAGCAGGATAAAGTGATGGCAGACAATTTCCTTGAGAAACGCCGGCAAGACTATGAGGCGCGCAAGGCCGCGTGGCTAAGAAACAAGAAGCGCATGCCCAAGGTAAAGCGCGAGCTTGAGAGGCCGGCCGATGAAAGTCTATGACATGCTTGAAGCTCCCGAAACTCCTCTTTGCATGAGGCGTTTCGGGAGCTTCTCGTTATCCCGGTGTGGCAGGGCGCCATTTCCCCGTGCCCGTGTTTTTCGTCGAAAAGGTTTGTGAGATGGCTTGTCGTGAAATGGGCGCGCGTAAAAGAATTTACTTTGGCCGTCCTGCCAACGCCCCACGCGTGGCGATGCCCCACGCTTGCGCGTTTGTCATAACCTTGTGGAACAAGCCCGACCGCGCGCCATGGAGGCCGCGAGCCGGGCTTGTTTCATGATAAAATGTGGATATTGTGTTTCGCTTATCCGAAGTTGTCAAACATGATACTCTCTTTTTCCACGCCCAAAGAGTCTAAGTAAGTTGTCACCGTGTTGATGAGCATGGGTGGCCCACAGAGGTAATACTCACAGTCCTCGGGAGCCTCATGGTCTTTCAAGTAGGTGTCGCGCACGCAGTTCACGGCAAATCCGGCGTAATATTTCACGCCGGCCTCGTCAGCTTTCGGGTCCGGGCGGTCAAGCGACAGGTGGAAGTGGAAATTGGGGAACTCCCTTTCCAGCTCCCAGAAATCCTCCAAGAAGAATGCCTCCACCAATGCGCGCGCGCCATAGAAGAAGTGCATCTCCCTGTCCGTGGTGTGCAGCGTCTTGGTCATGTGCATGATTTGCGAGCGCAATGGCGCCATGCCAGCGCCGCCGCCAATCCATATCATCTCTCTCTTGGAGTTGAAATGTGGGTGGAAATCACCAAACGGTCCGCTCATCATCACTTTGTCTCCCGGTTTCAGGCTGAATATATAAGACGAGCCAATGCCCGTGGGTACATTTTGAAAACCTATCTGCGGACGTGGCAAGAACGGTGTGGACGCTATCCTGACGGTCAGCGTTATGATGTTTCCCTCGGCTGGATAGTTGGCCATGGAGTAGGCGCGCACGGTAGGCTCGGGATTGGACGCTTTTAATGAGAGCAGGTTAAATTTTTTCCAAGCCCCTATGTATTCCTCGCCAATAAGGTCTTTGTCGAAGTCCTTGTCATAGTCTATGCATTTGTAAGCCGGAATCTTGATTTGCGCGTAAGACCCTGGGATGAAGTCCATGTGCTCTCCGGGGGGGAGCGCCACTTTGAATTCTTTGATGAACGAAGACACGTTTTTGTTTGAGATGACCTCGCATTCCCATTCCTTGGCGCCGAGAATAGCCTTGTCTATCTTTATTTTCAAGTCGCCTTTCACCTTGGCTTGGCATCCCAACCGCCAGTTTTCCTTGATTTGCTTGCGCGTGAAGTGAGGCTTCTCCGAGTCGAGAATTTCGCCGCCACCCTCCAATATTTGGCATTTGCATTGTCCGCAACTGGCCTTGCCGCCACATGCTGATGGCAGAAATATGCCGTTGGCGTTGAGCGTTGTCATCACGCTGTCGCCTTGTGGCACCTCCAAAACCTTGTCGTCGTTGATGGTAATGGTCACCTTTCCGCTTGGACTGAGATATTTCTTGGCTATCAGCAGGATAATGACAAGCAGGAGTATCACCACCAAGAAAACCCCCACGCTACCTAATATAAAGCTCGTATTCATGTCTTAAAACTAAATTTTGAGTCCCGAGAAGCACATCATGGCCATGGCCATGAGTCCCACCGTAATAAATGTGATACCCAATCCCCTCAATGGCTTGGGCACGTCGCTGTATTCCATTTTCTCCCTGATGGCCCCCATCAGCACGATAGACAGCAACCAGCCCAGCCCGGAGCCAAGGGCGTAGATAGTGGCGTCCCATACGGAGCCTATGTATTGCGAGTTGGCCGGGTCCATGTTAATGCGTTGCTGCATGAACAGTGAGGCGCCCATGACGGCGCAGTTCACGGCGATCAGCGGCAGGAATATTCCCAATGAGTTGTAGAGTGACGGCGAGTATCGTTCCACCACCATCTCCACGATTTGCACTATGCCAGCTATGACGGCTATGAAAAGGATGAAACTCAAATACGAAAGCCCCATGGGATCGAGCACTTTGGTCTGTAAGAGATAGTCCACGGGAACGGTCACCACCAGCACGAAAGTAACGGCCAAGCCCAATCCGAAAGACGTCTTGACGTTCTTGGATACGGCGAGGAAAGAGCACATGCCAAGAAAAAACGCGAATATCATGTTGTCCACGAAGATGGACCTGAAGAATAAATTAATGAGATGTTCCATAGTTATTTATTTCCCTCTTCTTTATAAAAGTAAGCCCTGTGCGCCCATATGACGCATCCCAGCAATACAAGAGCCATCGCCGGCATGGTCATCATGCCATTGTTCACGTAGCCCATGTCGTAGAGGCTCTCCGGCAATATTTGGAAACCAAGCAGGGACCCTCGCCCCAGCAACTCGCGCGCGGCGCCCACGATCACCAATATCATGGCGTAGCCCAAGCCGTTGCCGATGCCATCAAGAAAGCTGGGCCACGGCTTGTTCATCATGGCGAAAGCCTCCAGCCGCCCCATTAATATGCAGTTGGTGATGATCAGGCCCACATACACCGACAATTGCACGCTCACGTCGTACGCGAAAGCCTTGAGCATTTGGCTCACGATGGTCACGAGCGCGGCTACGACCACCAATTGTACGATGATGCGTATGCGCATGGGGATGGTTTTTCTGATAATGGAGATGATCACGTTGGAGAATGCCGTGATGACCGTCACGGCGAGACCCATCACGATGGCGGGCTTCAATTGCGAGGTGACGGCCAGCGCCGAGCATATGCCCAGTACCTGGACGAGAATGGGGTTGTCCAAGTTGAGTGGCTTGCCGAGCGCGTCTTTATTTTGTTTTGAGAATAATGCCATAGCCTTTTATTTTTCTTTTAAGAATTTCATGTATTTTCCAAATCCCTCCTTGAACATGTCGTTCACGCCGTTGGAGGTTAGCGTGGCTCCCGTGACGGCATCCACCTGCGAGGCGGGGTCTTCTATTTTCTTCACCGCGGCAAGCCCGATTTCATTTGTCTTGGGCTTGAATATTTTTTTGCCTTGGAATTGCTGTTGCCACCGCAGGTTGTCCTTGATCTCGGCGCCAAGCCCGGCTGTCTCGCTCTCATGGTTGAAATAGGCGCCATAGACGGTGTTCTTGTCATCGTTCAGGGCCACGAAAGCGTTGATTGGGCCCCACAATCCCATGCCGTATACAGGCAACACGTATTTTGTCTCGCCGTTCACCTTGCACACGTAGAGAGCCAGCCGGCCCGCCTTGTAATCCGCGGAGTTCAGTTTGAAGCCCGCTTGCGTGCCGCCTCGCGTGCCCCGCTCAAGGATTTTTCCGTTCTCGTCGATCACGCGGTCGGCCATCACCACCTCCTTGTATTTGGCGGCGGCGGCTTTGTCGTCGAGACCGCGTATGTTCAGCGAGTATAGTATTTGTCTCTGCTGGTCGAGCGCCACGTTGACATCTTGCATGGGTTTCAGTATCTGAAAGACAAACGCCAACAAGAAAGCCACGACGATGACCAATATTGCCGAGTAAATGATCGTGTATGAGTTTGTGTTCGTTTTCATTCCTTGCCCTCCTTTTTTACAATGGCGCGCTTAGCTCGTTTGGAAATGTTGGCGCTCACCACGCAGTAGTCTATTAATGGCGCTATCATGTTGGCGAAGAAGATTGCGAGCATCATTCCTTCCGGATAGCCCATGTTCATCACGCGCACAATGATGGCCATCGCGCCGACGAAGAAGCCGTAAATGTATTTGCCGGTCTCCGTGCGAGCCGACGTGACGGGGTCTGTGGCCATAAACACGGCCCCAAAGCAGAAACCTCCCATCGCCAGATGCTCATACCACGGCGTGCCCGAGGCTCCCGTATGGTTGAACAGCAAGCCCATGGCCATGCCGCCCACGAACACGCTCAGCATGGTCTTCCAGCTGGCCACTCCCGTCCAGAGCAGCAGCGCGGCGCCTAACGCGATGGCGATGACCGATGTCTCGCCGATGGAGCCGGGAATGAAACCGTACACCATGTCGGCTATCGTGGCCGTGGGGGCTGTGCCCAACGCTATCTGTCCCAACGGCGTCGCGGCCGTGAAGGCGTCCGGAAGGTCATAGCCCAAGCCCAAGATGCTGTTTTGCGCCACCCACACCGTATCACCGGTCATGCGCGTGGGGTAGGAGAAGAAGAGGAACATGCGCGCGGCGATGGCCACGTTGAACAGGTTCATGCCCGTGCCGCCGAATATCTCTTTGACGAATATCACGGAGAACGCGATGGCGATGACGATCATCCACAGCGGCGTGTTGACGGGGATGATGAGCGGAATAAGTATTCCCGTCACCAAATACCCCTCTTGTATCTCCTCGTGTTTCCACTGGGCCCAGGCGAACTCGATGCCCAGTCCCACGATGTAGCTCACCAAGAGCTTGGGCAGCACGGCCAAGAAGCCGTAGCCAAACATGGCCCAGAAACTTGTCTCGGCCAGTTTGTTGGCGGCCAATGCGTTTTGGTAGCCCACGTTGTACATGCCAAAGAGCAGTGCCGGCATCAAGGCGATGACCACCAAGCTCATGATGCGCTTGGAGTCCACGGCGTCGTGTATGCTCACGCCCGTCCTCGAAGTGGTGTTCGGGACGAACAGGAACGTTTCGAATCCATCAAACACGCTTTTGAAGGCGTGGAGCTTGCCACCCTCCTCGAAATGCGGTTTGACGCTTTCTAAATATTTTTTTAATGCACTCATTTTTACGATTTTATGTTTTATGCTTTACGACGAGTGACCGCCTATGCGTTTTCCTTGCGAAGAATATCCAAGCCTTGCCGCACTATTTGCTGCAACGGCTGCTTGGAGGAGTCCACAAACTCGGCCACGGCGAAGTCTTCAGGGCTTACCTCGTATATGCCCAACTGCTCTTGCTTGTCTATGTTCCCTACGATGATGGCCTTTATCAGGTACTCGGCGTATATGTCCATGGGCAGCACCTTGTCGTATTCGCCACTCATGATAATGTGCCGTTTGCCGCCCTTGACGCGCGCGTCGAGGTCGTATTCGTGTTTTTTGCCCTGTAACCAAGTGAGATAGCTGCGCGACATGGAAAACTCGTTGGGGCGCGGCATGATCCATCCCAAAAGCTCATCCTTGTCGTCGCCCTCCGGTATGACTGTCACTTCGGAGGTGTGCGCCCCCAAGAAGCCATCCGCCGAGGACACGCGGCCCGTCAGCGGGTTGCCGTCTATGACGCGCGCGTGCGCCTCGCCCTCCATGTTGTCGTGGAGAATGTCGCCTATCCGCGTGCCCACAAGCGCGTCCACGTAGGCAGGGTCTTTCACGCGGCTGCCAGCCACCGCCACGGTGCGGCGCAAGTCCACTTTGCCCGTGAGGAACAGCCTGCCGAAGAATATCACGGCCGATGGGTCTACCGTCCATACCGTCTCGTTGTGGCTCATGGGCGCGACGTGGTTTATTTGTACGCCCACGTTGCCAGCCGGGCATGGACCGTCAAAGATGTGCACCTCCGCGTTTTTCACTTCCACGAGCGCTCGCGCGTCTTGTTTGGCACCTATGCCAAGGTGTACGGGGGCTATTTTTGACAAGGCGGTAATGCCTGCCTGGAAAGCCTCCTCGTTGCCTCGAAGCTCAAACTCGAAGCTGCCAGCCAGCGGCATGTCTCTCAGCGCAGACACGAAGATGCCGCTTGGCGTGGTGTTTGGCGTGGTGGAGATGGCGTAAGGCAACTGGTTGATGTACCCGAACAGGCCTGCCTCAAGCAAGGCCGCTTTCACCTTGTCGCCGTTGGAGGCGTTTATGTCCAACCGCTCGAAAATACGGCATTGCTGCGTCTCGTCAGCTTTCACCTTCACGCACATCACCTTGCGGCGCTCACCTCTAAGCACCTCGGCAACCGTTCCGCTCACGGGAGACGAAAATCTCACTTCCGGGCATGCCTTGTTTACGAACAGGGGGTCGCCGGCGAGCACGCGGTCGCCTACCTTGACAATCACCTTGGGGGTGATGCCAACAAAGCATTCCGGCGCCAAGCCATACGTCGCGGAGCTTCGCGACGGCAGTTTCTTTTCCTTGGCCCTGCCTTTCAGGTTTATATCCAAACCCTTGCGCAACTTAATTACATTTGCCATAGAAAATTCATAATTGTAAATTGGTAATGTTATTTCGCATCCCATCTCCAATCTTGGCGTCTCGGTCATTCCGCCTCCACTTTCTTTTCCATGTCCATAGCTTCTCGAGCCGCGTCGCGATTAAGCGTCAATCGCGCTCTGATTAGGCATTAATCACGCTCCGATTAGGTACCAATCACGCTCCGATTGGGCGTCAATCGCGCTCCGATTGGGGCCTGATGGCAAAAGTTATGGCTGTGGTGGGGCATACTTGGGAAAAGTCATGGCAAAATGTCCGCGCTACCAACCTTGGAATGTTTTGCTTATTCGTTGATGCAAATTTACTCAAAAATAGCCTAAATGTGATAAAATTTTTGGTTTAATTTCCGTTATGAGCCCTTTTTTTTTAATTTTGTAAGTTGATTGAAAACGCTCAGACATTATATTAATATCCTGCTGTGGAGCTTGGTGGCGATGTACGTGGCAGTGTCGATCACGGTGAACGTACCGATCGTGCAATCGTACATGGGTGCCCGGGTGGCCTCCGCGCTCTCGCGCAAGTTGTGTACCAAAGTGAGCGTGGGACGGATCAGCCTTGGCTTTTTCAATCGTCTTATCGTGGATGACGTGGATATTCGCGACCAAAAGGGGCTGCCCATGCTATGCGTGGCGCGCGCTTCCGCCAAGCCTGATGTAATGGCTTTGGTTCGCGGGCAATTGTATTTCAATTCGGTACAGCTCTTTGGGCTTAAGGCTAATTTCTACCAAGCCACGGCCACGGCCAAGCCCAACTACCAGTTTGCGTTAGACTCGCTTGCCTCGAAAGACACCACCGCTCACCGCCCTCTTGACGTGTCGCTCAAGAGCTTGATCATCAGGCGGGGCGAAATTCGCTATAACCGGCTCGACATGCCCCGGCGTCCATTCCTCGACCCCTATCACCTGAACGTCCGGAACCTTAGTTCGCACGTCGCGCTCAACGCTCTGCGATCCGACTCGCTGAACCTCAATGTCAAGCGGTTGTCGCTCACCGAGGCTTCGGGCTTGGACATTCGCTCGCTCGCTTTCAAACTCGTGGGTAACAAGCGGCGCGCTACCATGCGCTCGCTCTGTTTGGAGTTGCCCTCGTCCAAATTGTCATTGGCTGACGTTGAGGCTCGCTATGCGTGCAAGGATGGCATGCCCTCGTTGCCGTCGCTGCGCTTCTCGGGTAGTGTACGCGAGTCTGTCGTGGCTCTTCCCGATATAGCGGCCTTGTGGCCCAAGGTAGGCAAGCGCAATCTCTCGGTGGCTCTTCGCGCTCGCTTCGCGGGCTCGGCCACCGCCCTCAGGGTCAGGGACATGGTCGTGTCCGTGCCGCAAAAGGGCATGCGGCGACAGACAGGGGCCCCCGCCGACATTCGTCTGTCTATGGATGGCACTGTCAGCGAGCTTGACGGCACGCCTCGATGGTGGGCTGACATCGAGAACTTGACGATCAGCGAGAGGGGTTTGCGCCTCTTGGGCGGAAGCGTGCCCGCGCCCATCGCCCGCATGAACGACATACGGTTTCGTGGCCAAGCCCGTGCCCATGGGCAGTACGCGAGCGTCAAAGGGACGTTGCTCTCGGGCGTGGGAAACGCCAATTTGGACGTGTCGTTGCGTGGCAACGACTTTGCGGGACACTTGGACACACGTGGCATCAACCTTCGCCAAATACTCGACGACTACCGGTTTGGCATCCTGGCGGCAAACATCCACGTGGCAGGCAATGTAAAGCGCAAGTATTACAAGGCCAACGGCACTGTCAAGCAGATAGACTACAACGACTATTCTTACTGTGACGCGCGCATGGATGGCAGCTATGACAATGGCTTGCTCAACGGCACGCTCCACGTGAACGACCCTAACCTCGTGGCTGATCTCAATGGCTCGCTCAGCGCCAACAGTCGCGACATGTCGGCGCACCTTACGGCTGATGTCAAACATATTCACCCGGCGGCTCTCCACTTATGGGAGAGCGTGCTTGGAAACGCTACTTACAGCGGCAACGTCGTGGCCTCGTTCACGGGCAATGACCTGAACACGGCCAAGGGAACTCTGAGCTTGACCCATTTTAGCCAGTCGTCCGCGAGCGGGCAGTACACGCTCGACTCGCTGAAGTTGCGAGCCGGCAACGATCACCGAGGGCACTACCTGACTCTCGAGAGCGACTTTGCGGAGGCGGAGGTGACGGGGCGTTTCGACTACGCCACGCTCATCCAAAGCGTTAAAAACGCCATTGCCGCTAAGTTGCCCAACATACAGCGACTCACGAATATCAAATACAAGAAGACGCGTGCCAACGATTTCGCTTTGCGCGCCGTCGTGCGCCGCGCCGACTGGCTGCGCCATTTTTTTGACGTGCCGGTAACGCTCGTGGAGCCACTGCGGCTCACGGCCGCCATGACCAACGCCGACAACAATCTTGAGCTGCGAGCTTTCGCTCCCCGATTGGTTTATGACGGCATCCGATACCGTGACCTCTCGGCTATCGTGACCTCCCCCCACAACTATCTCAATGCCGACATTAGCGCTGTGAGGATAGGCGGCGACGGTACGGGCACAGAGTATCGTCTGGAGGCTTCGGCCGTGGACGACCGGTTGGCGTCGGTGATCCATGTGGACAACCATGCTCGTCAAAACCGCCTGCGCGGACGGCTCAACACCCTTGTGAGCTTTGGTCGCGACGGCCATGGGCTTGCCGAGGCGCGGATGGACATAAAGCCGTCAACGTTCAGCATTGGCGACAGTGTGTTTGAGGTGCGCCCCTCTCAGGTGATCTACGGCAAGAACCGTCTCGACGTGCGTCGGTTTGCCTTGGAGGGAAATGGCCAGCGCGTCGTTGTCAATGGCTCCGCGTCCAAGGATTCTAAAGATACGCTCGTCGTGGACATGCACGACGTGAACGTGAGCTACTTGATGGATTTGCTCGATTTCCATCCCGTGGAGTTTGGTGGGCGAGCCACGGGCAAGGCTATGCTGTCGCGATTGTTTGACAAACCACGTGTGGGCGGCAAACTGGAGATTGCCGATTTCAGTTTTGAGCGAGGGGCGTTGGGCACGCTTCATGCCGACGTGGCGTGGAATGAGGATCGCGAGCGCATAGACATTGATGCCGTGGCCGTGGACACGGCTAACGCGTTGGTGGCGCCATCGCGATACAGATACACCTTTGTCAAGGGCTATGTGTCGCCCAAGCGCAACTATATCGACCTCGATATTCGAGCCGACAACATGAGGGGTGATTTCGTGGAGTCGTTCTGTGCCTCTTTTATGAACCGCACAAACCTTTCTCTCAACGGTGGCGTAAGGTTGTGGGGCGACCTTGGAGAGCTTAATCTCACGGGCAACCTCGTGGCCAATGGGCAGGTGGGCATAGAGCCGCTCAACACGGTTTATACGCTGCGCGACGCGGAGGTGCGCTGCCTCATCAACGAGATGCAGTTCCCCGGCGACACCATTTACGACCGGCATGGCAACAAAGGGGTGCTCGCTGGCAGCCTGTACCATGATCACATCACCAACCTGAGGTACAATCTGCGTGCGAAATTAAGTAATCTCTTGGCTTACGATTGGGGGCCAAGCCACGGCAACACGTTTTACGGCACGGTATATGGCACGGGCAACGTGGATATCAGGGGTAAGTCGGGGTTGCTCGACGTGGACGTTAACGTCACGCCCAACCGCGGCACGACGGTGGTGTATGACGCCTCCTCGCCCGAGACGATCAGTTCGCAAGAGTTTATAAAATGGTCGTCGCGCGACTCGGTGGCTGCCATGGCTCCCGTGCTCAACACGCTGCTCGCGAGAATGGACAGCGTTGGGCAGATGGGAGATCTGGCCGGCGAGGAAGACGCCCTGGCAGACATTCATGTCAATTTTATCATCAACGCCACGCCGGACGCCACGCTCAAAGTGGTCATGGACCGTAAAACGGGCGATTGTGTCAATCTCGCGGGGGAGGGAGCGTTGCGTGCCGACTATTACAACAAGGGGGCGGTGAACATTTTTGGCAACTATGTCATAGACGAGGGCGTGTACAAACTCACCATCCAAAATATCATCAAGCGCGACTTCAAGTTCGCGCAGGGCGGCTCCATCGTGTTTGGAGGCGACCCGGGCAGGGCCGCGCTGAACCTCAAGGCGCGATACACGCTCAACTCCGTAAGTCTTTCTGACCTGCGGATAGGGCGCAGTTTCTCGGGCAACAATATTCGCGTGAACTGCATCATGAATATCACGGGTACCCCCGAGACGCCCAAGGTGGAGTTTGACTTGGACTTGCCAACCGTGGGGACCGATGCCAAGCAGATGATATACAGCCTTATCAATAGCGAGGAGGAAATGAACCAGCAGGTGCTTTATTTGCTTGCCGTGGGGCGTTTCTACTCGCAACCCAGCAACAACGCGGCCACTTCTGACGCGCAGGAAAGACAAACCACGTTGGCCATGCAGAGCATTATCAGCGGACAGATAAGCCAACAGATAAACACGGTGCTAAACTCTGTGGTGAAAAACAACAACTGGAATTTTGGCGCGAACATCTCCACGGGCGACGAGGGATGGAATAACGCCGAGTACGAAGGATTGCTAAGTGGCAGAATGCTGAACAACAGGCTTGTCTTCAATGGGCAATTTGGCTATCGTGACAATAAGAACACCACCACGTCTTTTATTGGCGACTTTGACCTTAGGTACCTCATCTTCCCCAATGGAAACCTCAGCGTCCACGTGTACAATCAATCCAACGATCGCTATTTCGTGCGCAACTCGCTCAATACGCAGGGCGTGGGGATCATCTTGAAGAAGGATTTTGAAAGCTGGGGGTCTCTGTTGGGCATCGGGAAAAGAAATGGAGCCGCGGCCAATGACGGTGGCAAGAAGTGATTTTCACGGTTCGCGGTTTTCAATTTTCAATTCGCGTCTTAATGCGTCAACAATTGAAAATTCAAGTTTTAAAAATTCGATTGCGCCCCATCGCGTCCCGACCGCCATCCCATGCGTATTTTTTCATGGCGCGTCAATGGATTGATGGCCCATGCGCAAGTTGGCCCATGCTAAGTGTGGAAAGTCTCCATGTTTTTGTAACGCCGTTTCATCAGTCGGTTGTAGATGCCGCGCAGCCATAGCTTATGGGTGGCAATAAAGCCTAAGCCAATGGCTATCATCACAAACCATGCCGTGTTTTCTTCAAGAAATGTCTCTAATGCCATGATGCATATAAGTGGCGAAAACAGCCCGATAATTATCCCGGCCAAAAGCAAATAATTGGTCTGTGCGCCGCCTTTGGTGGTTATTTTCTCGTTAAGTGGCATGCGATGGTTGTTGTATATGGCCGACTGCATGAATATGAAATACTGAAAGCCAGCCGTAAAAATGCCATACGACACAAGCATCAGTATGTCCCATTTGCCTACAAAAACCATAGGGAGCATCAAAACAAATGGCAAAATGAGTAGCAATGTGTAGAAATAGTATTTTGATTCTAACAGCTTGAGAATATTTTCGCGGTGCACCATCAACACGTCGATGTAGTTTCCCTCGTATAGCATCACTTTGCTGAGCAAAACGATGGCGTATATGGCGAAGTTGTACGCGCACCAAAAGTTGGCCATCGCGTAGCTGTCGTATATTTCCGTGAGTGTCATTATGGCGCTGATGACTATGATAAGGGCCGTGGCGGAGAGGAAACCGTTGCGCGGGTTCTTGTTGCGCGACAGCAACTTCACTTCCAACTTGAGGTACTCACCCAACTCGCCCAAACGGTCAAGCATGGTGAATTTGATTACTTTGATGGGTTTGTCGTCGGTCTTTTTGCCTATCTCTTGCGTTGCGCAAGCGTTTTGCACCCGTCTGTTTATGGCTATGAGCGAGGCTAACATGACCAAGGCTACGCAGTGAGGCAGCAGGTTGCCAGATTCGAGCCCATCGCCGATGGCGGCGTAGAAGACAATGAAATGCTCGAAACCCTTATGCAGCCACGGCGCGCTGATGGCCGCGACCACGGCCACCGGCGCCATCCACCACAATATGTTACGATTGGATAATGTACGGATGATGGCGTACCACTGGCTGTTTGCCAGTATGAGGATGATATACAAAAGAAGTATTGAGAGAGCCGTCAACGCGCCATAGCTGAACACCACGGCCATCAAGCAATAGGGTATGAGCAGGGCGAGCCATGTGAGATTGCCCCAATTGAATAGCGACGTGATGATAAAACTGTCAATGCAAATGGTTTTGGGCAGTGGCGTCAGCAGGTAAGGCTTGACAATTTGGGCTGGCGTTTGCTGCGCGAGAGCCCTGAACCAAAAGTCGCAAACCAATATGAATGGCATCACGCCCATGATAAACTCCGACGCGGTGAGCCTTTTGGTGTCTATTGCGGCTAACGCAAGCAGCACGGCCATGAAAATGAGGTATAGCAATGAGACCGCGAAACTCAACCCAACAAACCATTTGGCCGCTTTGCTGGATTCGTACAGGGGGTCGCGTCGAGCCGCTAACTTGCGGTGTTGTCGCAGAATTTTTAGGAGTTGAAAGAATGATAGGCCGGATGTCATGGCGATAACGGTTGGAGGGGCGTGCCCGAGTGGTTATCTCAGGTCTATGACTTCAGCTTGGGGACAGTCTTTCGAGTTGAACGAGAAGAGGCTGTTAGGCAGTGCCTTGGCTTGGAAATTGGAGATGTAAACGGTGGTCCACTTGCCGCCTTCGCGCATTTTGATGACACTGGGTGTGTACGATTTGCGCTTGATGGTGAGGTATATTTCCTGCAGGGAGCGTTGCTTGTTTTGTGCTTTCATGCTCACCTGATAGTTGGCTCCCTTGCTGGTCACGCCTAACGCGTAGCCTTTTTTGTACATCGTGATGAAAGTGTAGGGGTTCATGCGCATGCGTTGCGCCTCGGTGGGTGTGCTCACGTTCACCTCGTTGGTCGACTTGAGATAGCTCCATTGTGTCTTGCCGTTAAACCAGACGGTGGCGTTGCCCGTGGTGGCGTAAAACTTGTTGCCCTTGATGGAGATGCGTCCGCTCGCCCCTCCCATTTTCGCGCTCGCTATCTTGAAGTTTGCCGTGGCCCCTCCTTTGTTGCCCACGATGGCTGCTGTCTTGTCCAGTATTTTTTTCGCCAAGGCGGTGTTTTGCGCTGTCGCCGCTACTGTCACCACCGACATGATGGCGCATAAGATGTATTTTTTCATTTTTTCGTTTATTGTTAGGGTTGCGTTGGTATAACGTGCCCCATTGCACGATTGTTGCGCGCGTTAATATCGTTTAACCCTTTCAGTTGCTATGTATTTGTGTCAATAGGGAGTTGAGCGAGCTCTCGTCGGTGATGAGCACCTCCCGAGGTTTTGATCCTTGCGCGGCTCCCACGATGCCGGCGGCCTCCAGTTGGTCCATCAGTCGGCCCGCGCGGTTATAGCCGATAGAGAACCTACGTTGAATCATGCTGGTAGACCCTTGCTGCGTTATGACGATGGCATGCGCCGCCTCGTCGAAGTAGGGGTCGAGGCTTTTCGAGTCGGTGGCTCCCGCGTTGCCTCCGATGGCCCCGTTGTTGTCATCTGGCTCCGGAAGCTCCATTGGGTCCACGGGTCCGGGCTGGTCGGCTATGTAGCTACAGATCTCCTCTATCTCAGGCGTGTCGATAAAAGCGCATTGCAATCGCACCGGCTCGCCACCCGCGAGGAAGAGCATGTCGCCGCGCCCGATGAGCTGGTCCGCGCCGGTAGTGTCGAGGATGGTGCGCGAGTCGATTTGCGAAGTCACCCTGAAGGCCATGCGCCCGGGGAAGTTGGCCTTGATATTTCCGGTAATAATCTTGGTGGTAGGGCGCTGCGTTGCGATAATCATGTGTATGCCCACGGCGCGCGCCAACTGCGCTATGCGCTGTATCGGAAGCTCTATTTCCTTGCCCGCCGTCATGATAAGGTCGCCAAACTCATCTATCAACACCACGATGTAAGGCATGTAGTCGTGCCCGTCCGTGAGCTTGAGGCGGTGGTGAACGAACTTGTCGTTGTACTCGTCTATCTTTTTCACTTGTGCCTTTTTCAGCAGGTCGTAGCGGTGGTCCATCAGCTTGCACAGCGAGTTGAGTGTGCGCACCACGCGTTGCACGTCTGTGATGATGGGCTCATCCTCGTTTTCTGGCAGGGCGGCCATATAGTGGGGGGCAATCTTGTTGTATATGCTGAATTCCACCTTCTTGGGGTCCACGAGCACGAATTTCAACTCGTTGGGGTGCTTTTTGTAGAGTAGTGACGATATGATGGCGTTCAGTCCCACAGACTTTCCTTGTCCGGTGGCGCCGGCAACCAGCAGGTGTGGTATCTTCACCAAGTCCACCATGTACACCTCGTTGGTAATGGTTTTTCCCAAAGCCATGGGCAAAATCATCTTCGTGGTCTGGAATTTCTTGGTGTTCAGCACGCTCTCTATGGAGACGATTTGCGGGTTCTTGTTGGGCACCTCGATGCCGATGGTTCCCTTTCCGGGTATGGGGGCTATGATGCGGATGCCCAGCGCGGCCAAGCTCAAGGCGATGTCGTCTTCCAAACCACGTATCTTCGCGATGCGCACTCCCTCCGCTGGCGTTATCTCGTAGAGCGTTACCGTGGGGCCCACGGTGGCGTTTATCTTGCTTATTCTTACGCCAAAGCTGTTCAGCACCTCTACGATGCGGGCGTTGTTGGCCTTGATTTCGTCCATGTCTATCACCGGCTTGTTGTTGTATTTCTTAAGCAAGTCGCAACTTGGGAACTTGTATCTGGTGAACGGCTCCCATGGGTTGATGGGCGTGTTGAGGTCCATGGTCTCGCCAAGCGATTTCCCCAACGCTTTGTCTTCTTGCTTCACGTCGTCCACCGTGAGCTTATCCGTGTCGTCTCCGCTAATCCGGACGGTGGGCGTGATAGGCTTCGCTTGCTCGCTCGATGGTTGGGGCGGTTGTCCTTGCGACATGTCGGTGAGGTCCACCACGGTCGCGTCCATCTCTTCTTCGGAGGGCGTTTCCACGGTCAGGTCTCCGTCCTCGATGCCTGTGACGTTTTGGGCGGTCTCCTTGGTGGTGTGGTTTGTGACGGTGAATTTCACTTTGTCGGTGATATATTTCACCGGGTTGAGCGTTTTTCGCACTATTTCTATGGTCTCGGTGCTGAGGTAAGTGAGAAACGCCAAGGCCACGATGAGCAGCGTGGCCGTAAGTCCCGGCGGCCCGATGACATTCTCCATGTTGCGCACGCAGAGCAGCCCGTGGTTGCCTCCGGGGTTGAACGACAGGTTGCCCATGATGGGCGTGAGGAACTTGGCCAATGTGACAGATGCCCACACCATGACCAACGCCATGCCGAGAAACCATTTCCAGAGGTTCACGCTGTAGGCGCGCATGAGCTTGAGCGCCACTAACATGATGAAAGCCGGTATGAGAAACGCGGGAAGCCCAAAATTGACGCTGATGAGAAAATAGGAGACGATGGCCCCGATGGAGCCGCAATAATTGGTAAACTGCCGGTCTTGGTTGAGCCATTCGCCAGGGCGCATGTTTTCCAAGATGCTTTGGTCGGCCTCGCCGGTGGCAAGAAATGATCCCATCGCGATTGCCATGACGATGGCAAGGGCGAACAAGACGAGTCCAAAAAAGAAGTCGGTGGTTTCGTTGCCAAATATATGTCGGATGCCTATTGCTTCGCTAAAGCTTTTTTGCTTGCGCTTAGGTCTTTTGTTTGCCATTGTGTCGCTGTTCTTGTTCCATGTGCAAAATTAGTGCTTTTTGGCCGAATTTCAAAACAAAAGATGGCTAAGTTTCCCCTTTTTTCTATTTATTTTTCATGACATTGTAAGTGGTTGGTTTAAAAGCTGTTTTGCCTTTGAACTTGCAAGCCGCTTTAAGATGGGCACAAGATGTGCCGCCGCGAGTCGCGCGTGGGCTTCCCACAACGTTGGCAAGTTTTTAGATATTGTTAAGATAAATGACAAAAATTAATCTCTCAAATGCGCAATGATCTATCTAAAACACACCTTTTTTATCTTCATTTTGGTGTTGTTAGACCGTGGTGAGCATCCCTTGTTTTTGTCATTGGGCCTTATTCACGCTGCGCTCAAGCGCTATTCGTGACATGATTGGACGCCGAAGCCACCGCGTTTAGGCATTGTTCGAGCGGCCATTAAGCGTCAATCGCGGCGTGGCAAGGCATGCCCGTGACTATGATCTGACGCGTGTGATCTGTAAAACAATGCCTGCCAGCCTGTTGCGGCACATGCCGTTTTTGGGCCATTTTATGGCCTGCGACGCGTTTTTGAATGAAAAAATACGGTTTTGAGATGTGATAGTAAAATATATTCAGTATTTTTTCGCCCTGTAACCACCCCGAAAGATAGGACTGATGGCAAGTGTCGCGCCATGCCCGCGCGCTTGTATCGCGTAGCCTCGCATGTTTGACGTATCGCCTTGGCAAGGCCGCTTGGCGCGCGGCGAGGCTTGAAATATTCTGGAGAAATAACGATATAATCAGTCATTTTTTTATACTTTTGCATATTGTAAACAGACACGATGAGAAAAAAGATATATAGCAAGTTTGAAAAAAAAGATATAACCGATTTGCCATTGGTTCAATTCCCGGGGCGGATAATCTCCATTATCACCGCTCGCGAGGCCGAGAAGGCCGTGGATTACCTTTTGTCGAGCGACATTTTGGGCGTGGACACCGAGACCAAACCCTCGTTTCGCCGCGGAGAGCAGCACCAAGTGTGCTTGTTGCAGGTGTCCAATCGCGACACGTGCTTCTTGTTCAGGCTGCATCTCACAGGCATAACGCCAGCCATAAAACGGCTGTTGGAGGATACCTCTGTAAGGAAAGTAGGGCTTTCGTGGCACGACGACATCCGGGGGCTCGAGGCGCGAGAACAGTTTGTCCCGGGGCTTTTTGTCGATCTTCAAGACATCGTGCCGTCGCTTGGCGTGCGCGACCTGAGTTTGCAAAAGCTGTACGCCAATTTTTTTCATTTGAAAATCTCCAAGCGTCAGCGCCTTTCCAATTGGGAGGCTCCATTCTTGAGCGACAAGCAAAAGCAGTACGCGGCCATAGACGCGTGGAGTTGTATCAATCTGTATGAGGAGATAGACCGGTTGAAACGGACGGGCGATTACGACCTTGTAAAAGTGGAAGAGCCTGAGACCGAGCCCGGATGCGCGCCGTCTGCCACCCTGGACGACAAACCTAATGGGGCGAGCGCTAAGACCACACGCAAGTCTCGCGCCAAGCGTGCCACCACCGCCAAGCGCAAATCCAAACCCAAAGAACCAAAACAAACAAAGAAATCATGACGGAGAACTATAAAAATATATACTTGAAGCGTGGCAAACAAGAGTCGTTGCTACGTTTCCACCCATGGATTTTCAGTGGTGCCATCCACCACGCCGACACCGATATTCAAGAGGGCGACGTGGTGCGCGTGATCACTGCCGATGGTGATTTTGTCGCCGTGGGGCACTATCAGGTGGGCACCATCTCCGTGCGTGTGTTGTCTTTTAGAGATATATCTATCGACCATGCGTTTTGGGTGTCGCGCCTGCAAGCCGCGCTCGACATGCGTCGTGGCATCGGCCTGGCCGACAACCAGCGTGGTGACACCTACCGGTTGGTGCATGGCGAGGGCGACAACCTGCCCGGGCTGGTCATAGATTGCTATGGCCATACGGCCGTGATGCAAGCCCACAGCGTGGGTATGCACATGTGTCGCGAGCATATTTGCGAGGCGTTGGCGCAGGTGATGGGCGACAGGATTAGCAGCGTGTATTACAAAAGCGAGGGCACGCTTCCTTTCAAGGCCGACCTTGGAGAGGAGAATGGCTTTATCTTTGGCCAGACAAGTGACAACGTGGCGGTGGAGAACGGCCTGAAATTTCTCATTGATTGGCGGCGTGGGCAGAAGACAGGCTTCTTCATTGACCAACGGGAGAACAGGGCGTTGCTTGAGCGTTACGCAAAGGATAAGTCTGTGCTCAACATGTTTTGTTACACGGGTGGCTTCTCGGCTTATGCCATGCGTGGCGGGGCCAAGTTGGTGCACTCGGTGGACAGCAGCGCCAAGGCCATCGACCTGACCAACCAGAATGTGGCGTTGAACTTCCCCGGTGATGACCGTCACGAGGCCTTTTGTGACGACGCGTTCAAGTTTATGGATGCCAATGACGACAAATACGACCTCATAGTGCTTGACCCGCCAGCTTTCGCGAAGCATCGTGGCGCGCTGCGCAACGCTCTCAAGGGCTACACCCGGCTTAATGTGAAAGGCTTGGAGCGCATCAAGCGCGGTGGCATCCTGTTCACGTTCAGTTGCTCGCAAGTGGTAACCAAAGATCAATTTCGTGCCGCCGTGTTCACCGCGGCGGCGCAGACAGGGCGCAAGGTGCGCATATTGCACCAGTTGCACCAACCCGCGGATCATCCCATCAATATTTATCATCCCGAGGGCGAGTACCTTAAGGGATTGGTACTCTACGTGGAGTAGGCCGATAGCATGACTTTCCCAGATATTATCCAGCGTTTCATAGTGCGTCATCGGCTTATGCGTCGCGATGGCTTTTACTTGGTGGCACTGTCTGGCGGGGCTGACAGCGTGGCGTTGTTGCGCGCGCTCGTGGGGCTGGGTTATCGTGTGGCGGCCGCGCATTGCAACTTTCGTTTGCGAGGGGCGGAGAGCGATCGTGATGAGATGTTTTGCGAGTCGCTTTGCCAAACGCTGGGAGTGACGCTGCACAAGGCGCATTTTGACACGACAGCTTATGCCGAATTGCACAAAATATCAATTGAGATGGCGGCGCGCGACTTGCGCTATGGCTATTTTGAGCAGCTCGCCAAGGCAGTAGGGGCGGATGGCATTTGTGTGGCGCACCACCGTGACGACCAAGTGGAGACGGTGTTGCTCAACCTTGTAAGGGGTACGGGCTTGCGGGGATTGCAGGGCATGCGGCCGCGTAACGGACGTGTGCTGCGCCCCATGCTGGGCGTGTCGCGGCGGCAAGCGCAAGCCTACCTCGACCATTTGGGGCAGGCGTTTGTCGTGGACAGCACCAATCTCGAGACCGATGCCATGCGCAACAAGCTGCGCTTGCAGGTGCTGCCGCTGCTCGAGCAAATCAATCCGGCCGTAAAAGAGAACGTGGCGCGAATGACAGAGAATGTGCGCGAGGCGGGCAAGGTGGTGGAACACGCCACGCGCCAGGCCATTAGCGCTATTCGTTCTGACAACGGCGGCTACCGCCTCAAGGCGTTGGACGAGTTGCCATCGCCCATTTACGCGCTACGGACGATATTGGAGTGGCGTGGTTTTAACCGTGCCCAGCTGTTGGAGATGCTCGCTCATCGTCGCGATGGCGCTACGTGGATGTCAAACCATTGGGTAGCCGTCATGGACCGAGACTACCTTTTTGTGGTTGAGCGTAAGGCTTGGGAACGCCCCCTGCCCAATCTCGTGATACCCGAGCGAGGCATTTATCGCTATCCTGCCGGACCCTTGACCGCGCTTGCCGATGGTGCGGAGGAAACTGCGACGAGGCTTCGACTTGAGCTCAAAAACGTGGACGCCAACTTCCAGATCGACCCGTCGGCCACCGTGGCCAACCTTGATGCCTCTCTTGTAAAATATCCTTTGGTGGTCAGGCCCTTGCGCAAGGGAGACCGTTTCGTGCCTTTGGGCATGAAAAACAGCAAGTTGGCGAGCGATTTTCTCACTGACCATAAAGTGCCATTGTTACTTCGCCGTCGCCAGTTGGTGGTGCAAGACGATCGTGGCGACATCGTGTGGCTTGTAGGACAGCGTGTTGATGGTCGTTTCGCCATCTGCCCGGGCAAGTCGAGCGAGGCGTTGATCATCCAGCTCTTGTAGGGCAACGCGAAGGCTAAAATTATTTTTTGTTTTTTCATCCCTATTTCTTTCGCATTCCAGAATAAATGGCTATTTTTGTTGAGCAAGTAAAACCTAAAAACCCAACACGCCATGTTTACAGACGCAGATAAAAAACAAATAGATACCCGGGGCATGACTTTGGGCCAAGTGGAGCATCAAATGGAACAGTTGAGGCACGGATTTCCATTCCTACGTTTGGCCGCCACCGCCGCTGTGGGCAATGGAATTATGGTTCCTGACGATGCAGCGCAAGCGCGCGCCACGGAAGAATGGGAACATTACAAAAAAGATGGCGCGCGCCAAGTGGTCAAGTTCGTGCCAGCCTCGGGAGCCGCCAGCCGCATGTTTAAGAATATGTTCGCCTTTCTTTCGGCAAGCTATGACAAACCCACGACCGATTTTGAGAAGCGTTTTTTCGCCGATATCAAGAACTTCGCGTTCTATCAAGCGCTCGATGACAAGTGCCAATCGCTGCATGGCAAAACCGTCGACGAGCTTGTTGTAGATGGCGATTACAAGACAGTGGTAGCCTGCCTGTTGCGTGCCGATGGCTTGAACTATGGACAATTGCCCAAGGGCTTGCTGCTCTTCCACGCCTATGACGACGGCGCCCGCGCGCCCATGGAGGAGCATTTGGTGGAGGCCGCGCTCTACACCGCCGTGGCTGGGGTGGCCCATGTGCACTTTACCGTGTCGCACGAGCACCTTGACTTGTTTGAGAAAAGGGTGGAGGAGAAAACGCGAAACTATGAAAAGAAGTTTGGAATAAAATATGACATATCGTTCTCCGAGCAGAAGCCGAGTACCGATACCATAGCGGTCAACCCCGACAACACGCCTTTCAGGAATGACGATGGGAGCCTGCTTTTCAGGCCGGGAGGCCACGGTGCCCTCATCGAGAACCTCAATGACTTGGACGCCGACATCGTATTCATCAAGAATATCGACAACGTTGTGCCTGACCGATTGAAGCCGGAGACGGTGCGATGGAAACAAATTATCGCCGGTATTTTGGTGGAGACGCAGCGGCAAGCGTTCGATTACATGCAAGCACTGGATGGTGACACGCCCAACCATGAGCTGTTGAGCGAGATCCATGAGTTTGTGCGGCGAGACCTATGCTGCCTCTATGACGAGGCCACACGGTTCGATGATGCCGCGCTCGCGGACTGGCTGAGAAAAAAACTTAATCGTCCTATGCGTGTGTGTGGCGTGGTGAGAAACGTTGGAGAGCCTGGTGGCGGTCCGTTTTTAGCCTATAATCGCGATGGCAGCGTCAGTCCACAAATACTTGAGAGCAGTCAAATAGACAAGTCGGACGAGTCGTATGTGAAGATGTTTGAGGATGGCACGCACTTCAATCCGGTAGACTTGGTATGCGCCATCAAAGACTATCGAGGGCGTCATTTCGACCTTACTCACTACGTGGACGAGCGTACCGGCTTTATCAGCGCTAAGAGCAAGGACGGCCGAGAGCTTAAGGCCCTCGAGCTACCGGGACTTTGGAATGGCGCGATGAGCGACTGGAACACCATTTTTGTGGAAGTTCCGCTTTCCACGTTCAATCCTGTCAAGACGGTGAACGATTTGTTGCGGGATGCCCACCAGTAAGAGGTGCGATAGGCACCAAAAACTCGTGGCATCCTTACCAATAAAATAAATCGTGTTTAATAGGCCCGACTCACAATTTTTGTCAGGCCTATTAAACACGATTTTGTTTACAGAGGCTATGGGGAACGTTAGTTCCAGTTCTTGCTTCTAATCTCTTTTAACGCTTTTACCCAATCGGTATCGAGCGAGAAAGGTGTAGGAAACTTAGCGTTGTTGTAATATCCCAACACCAAATCTTTGTCCATGTCGTTGAACAAACTGTTGTTAATGCTGGCATTCTTGAAACGCGAGGTCGCGATCTCTCGTTTGGACTTGGTGTTCGCTTCGGCCAAGCGTTTGAAATAAAGGTTCACGAAATCGGTCATGGCGATGGTTTGCTCCCCCAATTTTTTCTCGGTGAAAGTGTTGTCTTCTTTTGCCTTAAAGAGCATGTACTCTATGGCATCCCATTTGAACGAGGCCACTCTGCGCTTGTCCATGGACTTGTTTTTGTCGTATTTTATGGTCGAGAAACTTTTTTGCATGCGTTTCACCTCATTGTAAATTTGTTGCGCGCGCGCGTTGGCCGTCATGGCAAGAAGCATGGTCAAGGCCATCAATGTTTTTTTCATGTGTGATGTTTTGTCTTTATGTTTTGTCTTTTTATGGTGTGCTTGGCGTTTGCCCATGACGTTTTTTTCAAGAAGTCGTGGCATGGCTATACGTCTCACGTTCATATCATAGACGCAGTTGGTGAGATGAATGTTTCCTATTTTTTTATTTTTTTAGGGTTTCTCTTGGCGTAGTCAGCCCAGCTGCCGTATCTCGGTGTGTTCATGTCAGGGGTGGTCAGTTGCATGAAATGGCAGTATGCCGCTCCCAACGCATCTGTGGCATCCATGAATGTGGGCATCTCATCCTTGTCTATGTGTAACAGTCTTTGCAGCATGGCCGCCACCTGTTCTTTGGAAGCCTGCCCCTGGCCGGTGATGGCCATCTTGATTTTCAGTGGCGCATACTCATGTATGAAGATGTCACGGTGTATGGCGGCGGCTATTGCCACGCCCTGCGCGCGCCCCAATTTGATAAGCGACTGCACGTTTTTGCTGAAAAAAGGAGCCTCTATGGCCATCTCGTCGGGGTGGTACTCGTCTATGACACCGATGACACGCTCGAATATCTTGCCCAATTTGAGATAGACATCCTTGGTTTTTCGCATGTCTATCACTCCCATGGCCACCATCTCCGGCTTGCCCGCTTTCACGCGAAGCACGCCATAGCCCATGACGTTGGTGCCTGGGTCTATGCCGAGAATGAGCCGCTCGGTGGGGTGCCTGTTGATGGATGTCATGCCGCGCAAGAGTCTCTGGTTGGGCGTTGGGCTATCGGTCCATGTAGGGATTGTGCCCCACCTCCTCGCCTATGGTCGTGTTTTTGCCGTGCCCGGGATACACGCGCGTGTCGTCGGGCAGTTGCGAGAGCATGCGCAGGCTCTGGATGAGCATAAACATGGAGCTTCCCGGCAGGTCGCAGCGACCCACGTTGTGGTAAAATAGTGTGTCGCCCGAGAAGCCCGCGCGCTCTGCCTCACAGTAAAAGAACACGCCACCGGGCGTATGCCCGGGCGTCTCTAACACCTCGAGGCTATGGTTGCCAAACGAGACGACCTCTCCTGCCCGCAAGTATCGACCCACGGGCGCCACGTCGTCATTGCCCATTCGCACGCCGCAAATGGCCATAGCCTGCTCTGGCAGTGACTTGATGAGCGGCTCGTCGGCGCCAGAAAGCTCCACCCGTAGCCCCCATGTGTCTTGCGCGAACTTGTTGCCGAAATTGTGGTCTACGTGTCCATGGGTGGCTAACAGGTGTACGGGGCGCAATTTGTTGGTCTTGATGTATTGGCGTATAGACTCCTTGTCCTCGTCGTAGAACGCTCCGCAATCTATGATGACGGCTTCGCGTGTGTCGTCACTTACCACGTAGCAGTTCTCGCGTATCATGTTGCAAACGAATGTTTTGATGTTCAGCATAGCTTGATATATAAGTGTAAGACCATTAAAGGTGGCGCGGTCACAGTGGTAGGTACACCAACTGCTTGTCGGCGAACCACTTGTCGGCGAACCACTCGTTGATGGGTGTGAGCGATACCGCCTTGCCAAAAGGCTTGGTTTCGGTTTTGAGGTCGCCACCCTTGAGAGCGATGAGACCGTTGGGCAGAGCGTTGAGCTGTTCTTTGGAGATGTTCTTGCGTACGATTTTCACCAAGTCGGGCAAGGGCATCACGGCACGCGACACCACGAAGTGGAACTTGTCTTTTTCCTCCTCGCCACGTCGCTGCACGGCCTCCACGTTGGTCAGGCCGATGGCCGACGCCACCTCGGTGGCCACTTTTATTTTTTTGCCCACGCCATCGATAAGCCTAAAATAACAGTCGGGAAACATGATGGCCAAGGGAATGCCCGGGAATCCGCCCCCCGTGCCGATGTCGAGCACGCGCGTTCCGGGCTTGAAGCCAATGAGCTTGGCGATGGCCAGCGAGTGAAGCACGTGGTGAAGGTACAGGTTGTCGATGTCTTTGCGAGAGATGACGTTGATCTTGGCGTTCCAGTCGCGGTACAAAGCGTCGAGCGCCTCGAACTGTCGCTGCTGCGTGGCGGTGAGCGACGCGAAATGATTGAAAATAATCGATTTGTCCATTATCGCCGCAAAGTTACGATTTTTTGGCGTAACTTTGTGGTCAAATACTTATAATAATGATTAAAGCCGCTTTATTTGACCTTGACGGCGTGGTCTTGGACACCGAGAGACAGTACACCAAGTTTTGGGGAGGGCAGATGAGACGTTACCACCCTGAAATCCCGGGATTGGAGCATAAGATAAAGGGCATGACGCTCCACCAGATTTTCGACGCTTACTTTTTTGGCCAACCCGGACGGCGAGAAGCCATAACGCACGCGCTTGACGATTTTGAGCGCGCCATGACCTTTAGCTATATACCGGGCTTCGAGGCCTTCGTGGCACAACTGAAGAGTCTCGGCATATGCACGGCTTTGGTTACAAGCAGCAACCTTTCCAAAATGAAAAGCGTGTATACGAAATTGCCCGAGCTGCCCCGTCACTTTGACAGGATACTCACCAGCGAGGATTTCGCGAGGAGCAAGCCGCATCCCGACTGCTATCTGCGCGCCGCCGCCGCGTTCGGCGCGGAACCGGGCGACTGCGTGGGTTTTGAGGATAGCGTGAACGGATTGAGGGCCGTCAGGGCCGCGGGGCTGTACGCTGTGGCCCTGACAACGACCAACGGCCGCGACGTGGTGCGACCGTTGAGCGACCGCGTGGTGGACGATTTCACGCAGTTGGACGCGAACGAGCTGTCGCGTGCGGCCGGCCGCCAACCATAATGTCACCTTGACAGGACGCGCTTGGTGGCATGGGCCGGAGGAAAAAATGAGGTGGCGCGCCGCCATCGCGCCGTGGCGCAATCGTAGGCAAGCCCCCTGTTGTCATCAAAAGGATGCGTCGCCGAAAGAGAAAAAAAACGTGTATTTTTTTTGACAACAACGTGCCTGCGCTTCGCTTATTTAAAAATGAAAAGCCTTTGGCTCAAAATACGGCAAAAATGGCCGGTGTTTATAAGTGTTTGCAAGATAGCCATTTGGGTGCGAGCGCTTGTTTTCGTCGTTTTCGAGTGGATGCTCATGTGGCGCGATTGAGGCGTAATGGCGTCGCGATTGTGCGCTAAAGGCGTCATGAATGAGCCTTGAACGCGATGCGAAAAGAGCCTAAGGGCGACTCCATTAAGCCTTACACGCGCGCGGCCGGTGTTCAAATGAGCGACCGATGCTGTTTTGGCGCGCTTGTGAATGGCCTTTTTCGGCAAAGAAACAATCGCGCGATCTCTATTTCATCCTTTTTTTTAGACACGAAAAAGCATCGCCTTTTTTGACATCGTGTGGTGTCAGGGGCGATGCTTTCGCATGTCATAAATGGTATGTGGAAGAATTTTTTTGGTGTGGCGAAATCGCCTGCCGTCCATGCCACATGGACGGTTTATGTGGCCCTCCGACGTGTACGTGTGCGGGGGAGGGCCGCGCCTTTATCTCACTTCCTTGGCGTTGCCCACGCAACTGTTGGGCATCTGTATGTGGAGCATGGCGCAGATGGTGGGCGCTATGTCGGTCATACAGGTGGGCTCGTGCGTTTGCCCCGCACTGACGTGCCATCCGTAGAGCACGAATGGGATGTGCGCGTCGTAAGGGTTCCATTGCCCGTGCGTGGTGCCCACGTAGTCGGGCTTGTCGCTCACGTTCTCCCATCCAGCCTTGGGTATGTAGAAAAGGTCGCCGCTGCGTTTCTTGTTGTAACCGTTGACGATGCGCTCGCGGATGGGTTGGGGCACCGACGTGGTGAGCGCCCTGTCGTAATCCACGACATAGAGTATCTCGTCGCGCTTCTCCATCTCGTCGATGACGGCCTGTTTTACGTCGTCTATCGATTTGCCGCAACGCTCAATGAGCTTGTGGTCAAGATAGATGCGCCCAGCGTTTTCGGCCATGATGACATTGCCGTCGATGCCCAGTCGCAGGCCCACGGCCTTGTTCACGTCCGCTTTCCAAGCCCAGAACTCAAGTCCGCCGGCCGGTATTTTGTGCGCTTTCATCTCGTTGGGGTTGTGCGCCGCGCCATGGTCGGCGGAGAGAAATAGCAGGTAGTTTCCCCGTCCCACGCGCTTGTCCAAAAGGGCAAAGAGTTTGGCCAATTGATTGTCAAGCTCCATGTAGGCGGCGCGGGTGAGCTGATGGCGCGTGCCATACGTGTGGCCGATGGCGTCGGTGGAAGACACGCTGATGGCCAAAAGGTCTGTTACGTTGTCCAGCCCCATGCCTTCGTTTATCAACGCGGCCTCGGCCATGCGGAAAGTGGCGGTCACGCCCTGCACTGATGTCTTGATGTCGTAGCCTGGTTTGGTTTTCAGCTCATTGTTGAGCTTGTTTGCCCACGCGGGCAATTGCGTCATGTAATAAGTGGAGGAGATGAAATGCCCCGCCTCTCCGTCCCACCAATAAGCCGCGTCCGCGGCGTGCCCGGCCGGCAATATGGCCGCGCGGTCTTTGAGAGCCACGCCGATGACCTTGGCTTTGTAGTCGGTGTGCGTCTTGAGCACGTCGCCAATGCCAGACGCCAAGAGGTTGCGCGGCGACATTTGGCCCGCCTTTCCGTTGGAGCCCACGGCCTTGACAGAGGCGTCATGGCAGCAATAGGTTTTCTGCCCATCTATGTAAAAGTCGTTTCCGGCGATGCCATGCAAGGCTGGCACCGACCCCGTGTAAATGCTTGAGTGGCCTATGGCCGTGACGGTGGGCACGTAGTTGATCATGGTGTTCTCAAAACTGTAGCCTTTGTCCACCAATCGCCGCAGTCCGCCGGCTTGGAATTGATCGTAAAAATAATACAGGTAGTCCCAGCGCATTTGGTCTACCACGAGTCCCACGACGAGTTTGGGGCGGCTCACTTGGGCCATGCCCGGCAAGGCAAGGAGCCCTGCCACGAATAGGGTAATAATTTTTTTCATGTGAGAATGATAAAAGAAATATGTGTTATAACAACTGCAAAATTACAAATTAAACTTCGATTGGCAAGTTATTGATATTATATTATTGTGACAATTGACTAAAGAATTTGTTACATGCCTACTTTTTGGCCGCCTGTGCGCATTGGTGGTTTGCCCATGGCGCGACCTCTGTGGCAGGGTGTTGGGGGCACGGAAGATGGAGAATAAAAAACGCCATAAGCAATATGCCGGCGCCTCGAGGCGTTATAATGACAAAACGAGATAGGCAGATGGATAAAGTTTTTACATGTTTTGAAAGCGACGACAACGCTCGCCGCGAAGAGCTTGTCAGGGTCATAGAGCACAGTGTGGAGCGGTTGACGATAGCTGAGCTTGAGGCCTTGTATTATGATTTGGTCTCAAAAGATTACATTCGCGAGTAGCCCAGTGAGCTGATGGCGGAACGACTGATGGTTGGCGGTTGGCTTGGTGGGCTGGTGATGGCGATGCAAAAAGCCAGCGCCACAATCGCGTCTGCCGTTGTGGCGGGCGCGATTGTGGCGCAGTGAGGTTCGGGGAGGCCGCGTCGCGGCTTCCCCGTGACGCGCCATGGACGGCTATTTCCGCTTGAGCAGGTCCCTGATCTCGGCGAGCAGTTTCTCCTCCGCGGATGGAGCTGCCGGGGCCGGAGTCTCTTTGCGCTTCTTGACAATCTTGTTCATGGCTTTCACCATCACGAAGACGCAGAACGCGATGATAAGAAAATCAATAACGTTCTGGACGAACATGCCGTATGTTATTTTGGCATTTCCCACGGTGGCGGCTAAAGACGAGAAGTCCACTCCGCCTGTGAAGATGCCAATGAGCGGCATGAGGATGTCGTCAACAAGTGACGACACGATTTTGCCAAAGGCGCCGCCGACGATCACGCCGACAGCCATGTCCATGACATTGCCTTTCATGGCAAAGTCTTTGAATTCTTGGATAAATCCCATGATAGTTGTGTTTATGAATAATGAAAATTTTGTATTTTTGACACATGGAGTTTGCACTCGGGGCAATCGCTGTTTTTTTTGGGAGGTTAAGGGTGGCAAGTAGATGATTTTTAATATATTTAATACTCCAATTGAATACAAAATTAGAAAATAATTTGTAACTTTGCAAGCGTACGAGAGAAAATGATTTCACGTATCAGGATATGTTTTTTTTAAACCTTTATTAATAAAAATAAGTAAAATGACAAAAGTAGCGATTAATGGTTTCGGTCGTATTGGCCGTCTCGCGTTCCGTCAGATGTTCGAATCTGAAGGTTATGAAGTAGTAGCTATCAACGACTTGACAAGTCCCAAGATGCTCGCTCATCTGTTGAAGTATGACACCGCACAGGGTGGCTTCGCCGGCAAGTATGGCGAAGGCAAGCACACTGTCGACTTCAAAGACTCTGTTCTTGGCGAGGATGGCAAAACAGTTGTTACTCCCGGCTCTATCACCGTTGATGGCAAGGAGATTACCATTTATGCTAAACCAAACGCTGCCGAGTTGCCTTGGGGCGAGCTTGGCGTGGATGTAGTGCTCGAGTGCACCGGTTTTTATACATCTAAGGCGAAGGCTTCCGCTCACATTCAGGCTGGCGCCAAGAAAGTGGTTATTTCCGCTCCCGCTGGCAACGACCTGCCCACTATCGTTTACAATACCAACCACAAGACATTGAAAGCCGGCGATACGGTTGTGTCGGCCGCTTCTTGCACCACCAACTGCTTGGCTCCGATGGCCGCCGCGCTTAACAAGTTCGCTCCCATCCAGTCGGGTATCATGTCCACAATCCACGCGTATACAGGCGATCAGATGATCCTTGACGGCCCACAGCGCAAGGGAGACCTGCGTCGTTCGCGCGCTGGCGCTTGCAATATCGTGCCTAACTCCACTGGCGCCGCCAAAGCTATCGGCTTGGTAATCCCTGAGCTCAATGGCAAGCTGATCGGTTCCGCGCAGCGTGTTCCCACGCCAACAGGCTCCACCACCATCCTGATCGCGGTCGTTAAGGGCAAGAACGTCACTGTAGAGGGTGTGAACGCCGCCATGAAAGCAGCCGCTAACGAGTCTTTCGGTTACAACGAGGACCTCATCGTTTCATCGGACATCATCGGAATGAAGTTTGGCTCACTGTTTGACGCCACTCAGACCATGGTTAGCAAGGTGGACGAGGACACATATCAGGTACAGGTAGTATCTTGGTATGACAACGAGAACTCTTACACTTCGCAAATGGTTCGCACCATCAAGTACCTCGCGGAATTGAAGTAATAAAACACTGTTATATTGTTTGACAGGATTTAATTCTTGTATCTTTTGGCTCGATGCGGATTGCGTCGAGCCTTTTTGTTGGCTTGGCCATGACGGCATTGGCATGTCGTGTATGGGCGCGCGGCGTGGCCCATGACGGCGACGGCATTGATAAATGGTGTGAAATAAGCCTATAAAGTATTTGCTTTTCTTGCCGTTTCGATTATTTTTATTTATATTTGCCCAATGAATAATAATGGCTCTGACATGGCAATGTTGTCCCCACAAACCACAAACGCGGATTTGGGCGGCAGGCCTCGCGCTCGCTTGATAACAATACTTGGCCCCACGGCTTGCGGCAAGACGGCTTTGGCCGTGGCCCTCGCCAACGAGTTGGGGTCGGAAATCATCAGCGCTGACAGCAGGCAAGTGTACCGGGGCATGGACATCGGGACGGGGAAGGATTTGGAAGACTATGTCGTAGACGGCAAGCGCGTGCCCTGTCATCTCATCGACATAGTGGAGCCGGGCTCAAAATACAATCTTTATCGCTACCAACGCGATTTCATGGCAGCCTACGATGACATCGCGAGCCGTGGCGCGCGACCCATTCTTTGTGGTGGCACCGGACTGTACATTGAGGCCGTGCTCAAAGGCTACTCGCTCTCCACCGTGCCGCAAAACCCGGCGTTGAGAAAACGGTTGGAGGGCGAGTCGTTAGAGACGCTCACCCAAAAATTGGTGGAGCTCAAGAAAAAGAACAACTCGAACATGCACAACACCACAGACGTGGACTCGTGCCAACGCGCCATTCGCGCCATCGAGATAGAGACTTACAACCTTGAGCGCGCCGCCGAGCGCCGACCGGCACAACCCATTGACGCCATCGTTTTTGGTCTTGACATTGACCGTGAGGAGCGTAGACGTAAAATATCCGAACGGCTCAGGCAGCGTCTTGACAATGGAATGGTGGACGAGATAAAACGCCTTCTGGACAGCGGCGTCGCCCCGGCCGACTTGATTTATTACGGATTGGAATATAAATATGTCACCGAGTACGTTGTCGGCAAATTGTCTTTTGACGAGATGTATAAGCGGTTGGAAATAGCGATACATCAGTTTGCCAAACGACAAATGACTTGGTTCAGGGGCATGGAACGCCGCGGCGCCGTCATACACTGGCTTGACGCGACGCTGTGCATGGAGGAAAAAATCAATGAAATAAAACGAATGTTATGATAGAGGAAAATCGTTGGGGTATCATTTACTGTCCGAAATCAGGATTTTTAAGCTCGTCCAAACGCAGATGGGAGAAGATAGAGGAGTGCCTCCGGAAAGAGAACATCCTGTATGACCATGTGCAAAGTGAAAGCCGTGGCAGCGTAGACCGGCTGGTCAGGATGTATGTCGACAGCGGATACCACACCATCGTTGTCATCGGTGGCGACTCGGCACTCAACGACGCGGTCAACAGTCTCATGCAAGTGGACCAAAACGCGCGTGAGAAAGTGGCCCTTGGCGTAATTCCTAACGGCATGATGAATGATTTTGCGCACTTCTGGTATTTGGACGAGGATGATTATGCCACGACCATCAAAGCCCTCAAGAGACACCGGGTAAAGAAGATAGACCTTGGTTTGATGCGTTATGTCAATCAGGATGACGAGCGATGCAAACGCTATTTCCTCAATTGTGTGAACGTGGGGTTTGTCGCCACGATCATGAATTTGCGCCGCCGCACACGTCATTTCTTTGGCAGCCGGGGGCTGTCCTTCTTCTTTTCGTTCATCCTTTTGCTGTTCCAGCGGTTGGATTACAAGATGAAACTCAAAATCAACACAGACCAAATAGACCGTCGGGTAATGACCATCTGTGTCGGAAACGCCCTTGGCTATGGTCAAACGCCAAACGCCGTGCCTTACAATGGGCAGTTGGACGTCTCGGTGGTATACCATTCAGGGTTGAGGCAGATTGCCGCCGGCATTTACTTTTTCTTGCGGGGCGAACTGCTTAACATCCATAACGTGCACCCTTATCGCACTCGTTTGGTCAGGGTTGAGAAAACCGAGGGCGCCCTAATAGGTCTTGACGGTCGGTTGATGCGTACGCCCATGGGACCGTTTACGATCAGCGTGGTGCCCGAATCCATCAATTTTCTGATACCGTCTTGATAGACACACACTCGCCGGCAAGTGCGTGGCGGCGTCTCATTAAATAAGAGAGTGCCGCTCGGAGATACCGAGACGCATGGTCTTGGAAGGGGGCTTTGGGGTATCTTGGCTTGTATTTTAGACGTTTATCAGCCTGATTTAGGGTCGGTTTTATGGCTCATGCTGTTTCGAGGTGTCATGTATCATGTTGGCAACGGATGCCCAATCTCATTCCTTGCCACTTTTTTCGCGCTTAAAATCACTTTCAGACATATTCTATTTTGAACACTTCGCTGATCCTCAAAGGCGCTCCAGCTTCGTCGTTGCCTTTGTAGACGACGCTCAACCCATGGTATTTGTCGGGTATTTTCAATGTTATGTCATGTTCCAACAGGTAATCCCACATAGGCGAGCCAAAATCGTACGAACGCCCACTCAACTCAAGCCTTGCGTTGATAGGATCAAAACGCCAAAAGCCACCACCCATGCACGTGTCGCCATTTCGCAACAAATCTTTATGCATCGATACATGCCCGATGCGCATTACACCTCTTTTGGTGACAATAAACTTTTGTGCCATAGATACAATTCAGTGTTCTCCAAAACGTGATGTTTTCTTTATGCTGTCAATATCGTGTTAGATTTTTATATCCCTCCACGCCCTTTTTGGGGTCGTTCGGACATTTTGCGCGCTATATTCACGAAATAATTCGTGCATAGGCAATAAAAAGTGTGTCACCTTTGGACGTCTCATCAAAAAACCTTAGTTTTGCCAACACATCATCATTATATTCACAAACCCAATGGAAAAAAAGAAAATGCTCTTGGTGTTAAATCCTCAAGTTGATTTCATCACGGGTGCGTTGCCCATTCCCGGCGCGTCGCAGGCGATGGATAGTCTTGCCGATTATGTCAGGACGCATGGCTCCGACTATGTGGTCAGGCTTGTCGCATGCAAGTGGCATCCCTATAATCACAGTGCGTTCATTCACAAAGGCGGCAAGTTGCCTGCCCATTGCGTGCAACATTCCGTGGGGGCGGCAGTGTGGCAAGCCCTTTTAGATTCGCTCAACGAGACCAAGGGCGGGTTTACTATGCTCTACAGCGGCCAGCAAGTGAACCTTGACGAGTGTTCCGTCATGCAAAACCCAACGTCGGCCGACATTGTTTTACGGCTAATCGTTGCGCTCGAGATAGAACAAATCGACATTTGCGGATTGCCTGGCGACACTTGCGTGATTGCGTCAGCCAGTGACCTTGCGCAAGCCGTTGGAGCGTTGTCCGTTCGTGTCCTCGAGTCTTGCACGGCATCGTTCGACGATGGTACCGCGCTAAAAAGTTTTCTTTCTCGCTCTTGCGCCGATTGACAGGCGGTCACGCCGCCGCCGTATCAGATTATGTAATCTCTGCTTTCAACGTCCCAACCTTAATGCGCCATCTTCCCATTAGGCTTTTTAATCAAGTCTTTATCTATCCTCATTTTCCAGTCTGAGCTTGCCGCGCTCCATCCGCCGAGCAGCCCCAATCCCCCGTCTATATTAGATTGCATGGGTCTGATGAGCGACAAACCGGCCTGTCCTAAATCGTTATTTTCCAAATCGTTGAGCGAACGCAAGAAATTGTAGTATTCTGGTGTTATACGCAGCAATTCCAATTGGTATGCCTTGGCAAAGTTATAGTTTGGGTATACCATTTGCCCATCCTTGTCATACATGATAGGTTGGTTGCTAGGATCGATATCAAGGTGCAGCGTGTAAGTCTTGCCGTTGATGGCTTTGTCGTCAAAAATATAAAGGTTTCCAAAGAAGTTGTTCGAAAATCCGAAATCCTCGTCCATCCCTGATACGGGCGACAGTAGCGGCTCACTGCGTGGCGACACTCGTGGGTAATAGTAAATGGAGTCTGTCATCTCCACGCGCGTGGAGTCACATTTCGTCTCTTTGAGTCTTCGCAGGTATTCGTTGTAGTATATATGCCACTCTTTGGAGTTGCCTTTATATAGCGTGCCCTTTCCTTTGTAGCATTTTACCTTCACTCTCACGGCGTAATGGTCGTGAGAGTTGGGGTCGTCTTTGAACGTGCCTGTGATTTGGTCGAATGTCTCTTGCCGCCCCGTTTGGTCATTGTAGCGTCTCACATAGTTGTAGTCCAAATCACCTATATGCACTGGTTGGGGTATCGTGGTGGCGGCTCGCACGCTCCCAAAGCCGTCCGCTTGCACCTTGAGGGCTATTTTGTCGCCCGCGTTTTGACGCCCAACCACTCGGTAATATCCTTTGCCCACATGCTCCACGGCGATCGATTGCCCGTTCACGGTGTAATCTATATGAGCGTTGTCTACCCGGGTGAGCTTCGAGGTGTTGTTGTATTTGGTCACTGGCACGCTCCTGCTCACGCCTATGTAAGTGGTGTCGCCCACTGTGGGCATGCAGTATACCACCAACTTGGGGCTGCCGTCGAGTGTATCCATGCTTATCTCTTCCTTGCAACTTGCGAGGAGTGACAGTGCCATGGCTATGTATAATAATCTTTTCATGTCTTCGTACTTGTTTTTAGGGGATGTTCATGACGCCATGCGCGCTACTTGCATCGCGCTTGCCGGTTCAGAATTTAATAGTGTAACTGACTGATGGCACTATGGGAATGTAGGCGTGGTTCTTGAGATAGAACCTGCCATCGTTTCTCTCTTTCACTTCTATCCACAGCGAGTTGAGATGGTTGTAGGCGTTGTACAAGCTCACGTTCCATATCCGTTCGTGTCCGTGTTTGGTAATGTGGCGGAAGTCCGCGCCTATGTCCAAGCGGTGATAAGCTGGTAGCCGCAGGTTGTTGGGCTTGTCGTATACAAACGTCGTTTGGTCTACGTAGTTGTTGTCCAATAGCCACTCGTTTACGGTTGGTACTTGGCCGCGCTTCGTGCCGTAGCTGAACATGTCTTTCGGCTCGCCTCCCGGCACGATGGGCGTTGCTATATATTGCGTTGGCATGGTGATATGGTTGCCCGAATGGTAGGTCCATGCGCCAAACACCGAAATTTTGTCGTTGACCTTCCAGCGTGCCGTGATGTTTATTTTGTGGCGGTTGTCAAACTTGTCGAAAAACCATCCTTTGTAAAAATCGTCAAATTTTCGCTCGTTCCACGACAGGGTATAGGCTCCTCTCAGCTCCAAGTTCTTGGTTGTGTACGCTGCGTCAACCTCCGCTCCGTAAAATCGTCCTTGTCCCTCCATCACCATTTGGTCCCACTTGTCCGCGGGCGGTTCAAGGCTTGCCCAACTCGAATATTGCAGCAAATGGTTCGTGTGCTTGTAGTATCCTTCCGCGCTCAGCATCCAGTGGCGGCTTGGCTGGTAGTAGGCTCCCGCCGCCACCTGCCATGACCGCATGGGTTTTAGCCGTTCGGTGGTGGGCACCCAGTAGTCGGTGGGAAGCTCCAGTATGCTGTTTGATATCTTGTGCACGTACTGGCTCATCATCGTGTACGATGCCTTGAGCGACAGTTGTGGCATGGGCTGGTATTTCACGGCCAAGCGCGGGTCTGCCGTACAGAGTGTCTTGGTTCCGATATGAAATAGCGTCACGTTCATGCCAGTGTTCATGCTCCAGTTGTTATCAATGGTCATCTCGTCCTCGGCGTAAAAGTTCCATTCGTGCGCCGTATGCTTGTTGTGGCTCTGTTCCATCACGGTGTCCGCGTTTTGGAACGAGCCGTAAAACGCTTTTTGCCAGCGTGTCTGTGGCTTAAAAGTGTGCCATGTGTAGTCGTGCCCGAACCTGATGTGATGATGGGGCGATGGCCGGAAGTCAAAAGCCGTTCGATAGCCAAGGTCGTTCACTGTCGATTTGTATTTGCTCTCGTTGTAATCGATGGTCGACGTGCTGTCTGAGTTTCTGTATTTGCAGTCTTCCAAAGAGTTTAGCTTGGCCTCGTTATACGTGTAAACCGCGGTGAAATTCGCGAACAGCTTGGGCGCCAGCTGGTAGTTCCAGTCCAACGCCACGTTCAGGTTGCCCCAGTCGAAGTCTGATCTTGAGATGTCCGAGCTTTTCCAGTTCATGTATTCGTTGTCCCATTCCGCTTTGGCTCGAAGCTGGTCTTTCCCGGAATAGAGGCTTAGGGCCATGCGCGAGCGGTCGTTGAAGATATTGGTAACCTTCGCGTTGAAGTCGTGGAAAAAGTAGTTCATCGTAAACTTGTCCTCGTGGTTGCCACTGTTCACGATGGCAAAGATAGGCCTTGTGAGCAAGTCCATCCAGCTTCGACGCAATCCGATGTTGTACGACGTGCGTCCCCGTCTTATGGGTCCTTCGACGTGCACGCTGCCATCAAGCAGGCCCACGCGAAGACTGCCGTGCGCGCGGTTCATGTTGCCATCGTTGGTGCGCACATCTACCACCGACGACAGCCTGCCGCCGTAACGCGCTGGAAATCCGCTCTTATAGAAGTCCACGTTTTTCACCATGTCCGTGTTGAAGGCCGAGAACAGTCCGAACATGTGGTTGATGGAGTAGAGCGGTGTGCCGTCTATCATAAATAAGTTCTCGTCGTTGTTTCCACCATGCACGTACAAGCCGCTGGCCAGTTCCATGCCTTCGGCAACGCCACTCATGCGTTGCAGTGTTTTCACCACGTCGGGGCTGCTGAGCGTCGAGAACTCGGTCTGTATGTTGCGAGCGTTGATAGACCTTTTGCCAGTCTGTGTGTTGATGAGGGGCGAGTTGAGGTCGCCTATCACCGTGACCTCGCGCACGCTCGCGTTCTCTTTCAGGCAAATGTCAAGATGCGTGTCGGCCTTCAGTCGCACCCGTGTGAGCTTGTCGGCGTATCCTATGTATCCGCATCGCAATTCGTGGTCGCCCTCTTGCAGCGTGATAGAGAAATGGCCATAGGCGTTGGTCATGGTGCCTTGGTGGGTGGTGAGGTCGTAGACGGTGGCGTTGATGAGCGTCTCGCCATCCGCGCCCCTCACGTATCCACTCAGCGTGTGCGTGCGTTTTGGCTGCGATTTGCGTTGTGGGTCGGCCTGCTCGCTCGCTCGTTGGGCCTGCTCGTTGTTTTTTTTCTCTTGTCGCGGCTTGCCTGGCTCTTGCTTGATGGCGGCTCGTTGCCCCCATGATATCATTGGCAGCATGATGGCGATGAGCATGACACGCCATGGCGTCAGGCTCGTGCGCCTCATGTGCGCTGTGTGGATGCGATTTATTTTCATATTCCTTTTTTAGAATACCAGTCCGACACCCAGTTGTATGGAGTGTCTCCACAGGCTGCGTTTGTCGTATAGCGTGCTGGTGTAGACGATGATCCCGTCTTCGTTTCTCTTCTCTATGTTGTTATTATATATAGGTGTGTTGGCAAACTGTTGTATGTTATAACCCACCTTGAAGTTCAGGCCGAAGTGTCGTTTCAGCATCAGTTGGTAGCCCGCGCCGATGGTTCCCATCAGTCCGCCGGTGAAATTATGGTTCTCGTCTCTGTTGAACAATGTGCAACCTACGTCCGTAAAGGCATAGAACGGCAGGTGGCTTGCCAGCGGACGATAGCGAAACGTGGCGTATAGCGGCATGGTGAAGCTGTCGCCATTGTATTCGCGCTTGAAACGGCTCAACCCGAAGCCAGCGCCCACGGTCATGTTGGGTTTTAGGTTGTAGAGCGCGTTGAGCGTGAGCGCGTGCCCACCCAGCTTGCCCTCGCTCTTGTAGTTGTAGCCACTGAGTTTCTCCGTGAGCCCTAAATGATAAGCGTAGTCCAGCTCCATGTGAAACTTGGCGTCGTTTTGCGCCGAGGCGTGGACGGGCGCGAACCATGCGACGGCCACGAACGTTAGATAGGTCAATGTCCTTGTTATTTTCATCTTTGAATATCTGTTATGTGTTCATTTTGTGGCGCAAAGGTCGCAATAAAATTCCATTCCGTCTCCTTTTTTTTAAAAAATCCATATATTTCTTGTCCAAGTGGTCTTTGTCGCGCATTCCAAATGTTTACTCTCGCGTGCGTTTTGAAATGCGGTCGCTGTTGGTGAGGCAAGGTACGAGTATGCGAAAATTTTATTGAAATAATTTGACAACGCATCTTGTGCCCTATGTCTCGCCCCAAAACATGGAATGGAGGCTCAAAAATGGAGAAAATGACACGATGCCGCAACCTTCTGTCTCGTAGCGGCTTGCGTTTTCGTCCATGTGCCTCTTGAGGTTGGCGCGTTGCGCGCGCTGCCCCGATTGGGCATTGATGGCGTGGCGAATGATGCCTGATGGCGTGGCGATTGGGCTCAAAAGGGAGACCGAATGATGCCCAAACACGGAGCCAATAGATACCAATGGCGAAAAGCGGGTGTCCCTGCCATGCGCTCACTCCTTAAAAAGAACGATAAAAACACGTTTCCAAGCCCGCATGGATAGTTTTCCCATGGCCCATTAATTGCCAATTATATTGACAATGTCGCATGGTTGAGGCCACGCGTGCCATACCATTGCGCCACGTCGGGCATGGGCGCGCCAAACAGCATAAATAAAAAACTATTCTTTTTTTATTTGCTTTTCCGAATAATGTTATTACTTTTGCAATTGCAAGGTGCGGTTTGCAATTTGCTATATGAAAACAGTTATTAGCCACAAGGGAACCATTGAGAAAATAGACGGAAATCACATCACGGTGCGCATAACGCAGGCGTCGGGGTGCGCTGCTTGTGGCATGTCTGCCCATTGCGATGCCTCCGAGAGTAAGGAAAAGCGTATAGACGTGATCGACGACCATGCGGCCGAGTATGAGATCGGGCAGCGTGTCAGGGTCACGGCCGACTCCAAGAGCGGCTATCGGGCTGTGCTGTTGGGCTTTGGCGCCCCCCTTTTGGTCATGGCGTGCGCGCTGTTCGGCGCGCTGACGGCCACGGGCGACGAGACGTTGGGCGCGCTTTGCGGCGTGGGCGCGTTGGTGGTCTATTATGTCGCGCTCTATCTCGTGCGTGACAAATTGGGCAAACGGTTCACGTTCGCGATAGAGTGTGGGTAGGTTGAGACGCCATCATCCGCCAAACAACAAACTATAACACTTGACAATCAATCAAAAACAATAATATTATGAATTTCATTCTTGATGCGGTCATTGTCCTTGGAAGCATTGCGCTCATCGCCGCGGTGGTGCTGTTTGTGGTTTCGAGGAAATTCGCCGTGGCCGAGGACCCGCGTTTAGAGCAGGTGCAGGAGATGCTTCCGGGCGCCAACTGCGGCGGCTGTGGTTTCCCCGGCTGCTCGGGGTTGGCCTCGGCGTTGGTGCGAGGCGCGGACAGTGGGTCTATCGATGGTCTGAGCTGCCCGGTGGGCGGCTCGGCGACGATGGGACGCGTGGCTGAATTTTTAGGCATGAGCGTGGCCGCCTCGAAGCCGATGGTGGCTGTCGTGAGATGCAATGGAAGTTGTGACAACAGGCCGCGCGTGGCCCAATACGACGGTCTCAAGACATGCGCCGCCATGCACATGGCATGCGCTGGCGAGACGGCCTGTGGCTATGGCTGTTTGGGTTGTGGCGACTGCGTGGGCGCGTGCGCTTTTGACGCCATTCATATCAATGCCGATACGCTGTTGCCCGAGGTGATGGACGACCGCTGCACGTCATGCGGCGCCTGTGTCAAGGCGTGCCCCCGAAACATAATCGAGTTGCGCGTGAAAGGGCCTCGCAATCGCAGAGTGTACGTGTCGTGTGTCAACAAAGACAAGGGCGCCGTGGCTCGCAAGGCATGCCAAGTGGCTTGTATAGGTTGTGGCAAATGCGAAAAGGCATGCCAGTTTGACGCTATCAGCATAGCGGCTAACCTCTCTTATATAGACTATGACAAGTGCCGTCTGTGCACCAAGTGCGTGGACGCATGCCCCACGTCGGCCATCGTCAAGGTGAATTTCCCCGTGAGAAAACCCCAAGCGCCCAAGGTGGCGGAGGCCACCGAGGCCAACGTGGCCACCAAGGTGACAGGCGGCGCGAGCGTTGACAACGTAGATGTAAAGAAAAAGGAGGTAAACGCATGAGACTACACACATTTCCGATGGGTGGCGTGCACCCTGATGAGAACAAATTGACAAACGACGTGGCGACCGTGGCGGCCGCGTTGCCCAAAGTGGCCGTTATTCCTTTGTGCCAGCATATCGGCGCTCCCACCAAGCCCGTGGTGAAGCGTGGCGACAAGGTAAAGGTGGGCACGCTCATTGGCGAAGCTGGTGGCTTCATATCAGCGCCCATCTTCTCGTCGGTGTCGGGCACGGTGGCCAAGATAGACACGGCGTTTGACGCGACGGGATACCGTCAGCCATGTGTGTTCATCAATGTGGAGGGCGACGAGTGGGAAGACGGTATAGACCGCTCCGCCAAATTGGAAACCCTGGCCGAGCACCCTGAGCTGACCGCTGAGGAGATAGTGGGCCGTGTCAAAGCGGCTGGCATAACTGGCATGGGTGGGGCCGGTTTTCCCACCTTTGTCAAACTTATGCCGCCCCCCGGAAGCGTGGCCGAGTGTGTGGTCATCAACGCGGTGGAGTGCGAGCCTTATATCACGTCTGACTATAGGCTGATGATGGAGCATGCCGATGAGATTATTGTTGGCGTGCAACTGCTCATGAAGTCGGTATCGGTGGACAAGGCCTACATAGGCATCGAGGAGAACAAGCCCAAGGCCATCAGCCTGATGACCGAGAAAGCGAGCGCGGACAGTCGTATCACGGTGGTGCCGTTGGCACAAAAGTATCCTCAGGGCGGCGAGAAACAATTGGTGGCCGCCGTCACGGGCAGGCAGGTGCCCGCCCCACCCGCCATACCGGTGAGCGTGGGGGCGGTGGTGGTCAACGTGGGCACCACGTTCGCGACGTACGAGGCCGTGATGAAAAACAAGCCCCTCTTTGAGCGTTACACCACCGTGACGGGTAAGCACATGGCTCATCCCGCCAATTTTTTGGTGCGCATGGGCACGCCTTTCAGTCAGCTCATCGAGGCTTGCGGAGGCTTGCCGGAGGGCGATAACAAGGTGTTGGCAGGTGGCCCCATGATGGGCAAGGCCGTGCTGACTACCGACGTGACCGTGTGCAAGGGCACCAACGCGATCACCGTGCTGACCGATGTCGACGCCCATCGCAAGGCGGTACAGCCTTGCATCAGGTGTGGCAAGTGTGTCACGGTGTGCCCCATGGGGCTCGAGCCTTATCTCATAGCCACCCTGTCGGCGTTCAAGAAGTATGACAGGCTTGAGCGAGAGGCCATCACAAGTTGCATCTCGTGTGGCTCATGCCAGTACACCTGCCCCGCGCATAGGCCAATGCTTGACAACATAGCGCAAGGCAAGGCTGTGGTGATGCGCATGATAAAGGCTCGCAACCAAAAACAATGACCTAAGAATTATATGACCATGAATAAGCTAATAGTCTCGTTATCGCCCCACGATCATGGAGCGGACACCGTGGAGCGCAACATGTGGGGAGTGATAGTGGCCCTCATGCCGGCGCTGCTCGTCTCGTTTTATTATTTTGGATTGGGCTCGGTGGTGGTCTGCCTGACCAGTGTCGCCGCCTGTATGTTTGTCGAATGGGCCATCTCCAAATATGTGATGAGACGCCCCGCCACGCTCTCTGACGGCTCGGCCATTATCACCGGACTGCTCTTGGGCATGAATCTTCCAAGCAATTTCCCAATATGGATGACACTCGTCGGCGCCCTCGTGGCCATCGGTGTGGGCAAGATGAGTTTTGGCGGATTGGGGTGCAACATCTTTAACCCCGCGTTGGTGGGCCGCTGCTTTTTGTTGGTTAGCTTCCCGGCTGAGATGACTTTGTGGCCCAAGGTGGGGCAGCTCACCCAGTATGCTGACGCCGTGACAGGGGCCACGCCTCTCAGCCTGATGAAACAGGCCATCAAGACAGGCGACGCTGGCTTGCTGGACAAGCTGCCGAGTGCGCTCGACATGTTTCTCGGAAACGTAGGCAATGGGTTGGGCGCCGGCTCGATAGGCGAGGTCAGCGCGTTGGCTTTGCTCATTGGGCTGGGCTACATGCTATGGAGGGGCATCATCACTTGGCACATACCAGTGACCATCTTGGCCACGGTGTTGGCGCTGAGCGGCGCGTTGCATTGGGCCAATCCCGTGTACGCCATGCCGTCTCAAGTGATATTTAGTGGTGGACTGATGCTGGGAGCCATCTTCATGGCTACCGACTATGTGTCGTCGCCGATGATACACCGCGGGCAAATTGTCTATGGCGTGGGCATCGGCGCGCTTACCGTGATAATCCGCAATTGGGGAAGCTATCCGGAGGGCATGTCGTTTGCCATTCTTATTATGAACGCATTTACGCCGCTCATCAATCACTATGTCAAACCAAAACATTTCGGCGAAGTGCCGGCGAAAAAATAAGGAGACAGCGTCATGGCAAAAACAAAATCATCGCTCACCAACATGGTGGTAGTGCTGGTGGGCTTCGCGTTGGCCATCGCGGCCCTGTTGGCGTGGGTGAACCACGTCACCGAGGGCCCCATCGCGGCCAAGGCCGAGAAAACACTGGCCGACGGCATCAAGAAAGTGATGGCCGCCGGCGATATCAAGGTTACAAAAACCGACACCGTGAGACAAATGGTGGGAGGCAAAGAGCGCGTGTATGTCGTTTACAGCGTGGCCGACAAGGCAGGAGGCTCGCGCGGCGCGGCAGTGGAATGCGCCACCTTGGGCTTCGGCGGCAACATGCGCGTGTTGGTGGGATTTGACAATGGTGGCAACATCTTGGGCTACTCCATCCTTGAGCATTCGGAGACACCGGGATTGGGCGCCAAGGCCCAGGCGTGGTTCCAAAAGGGAGCCAAGGGCGACATCATCGGCATGAACCCCGCCAAGGGCGCGCTCGCGGTGACGAAAGACGGAGGGCAGGTGGATGCCATTACGGCCTCCACTATCACCAGTCGCGCGTTCCTTAAGGCGGTGAACGAGGCTTACAAGGCATACGCCGCAAAGACGAATGGTCAACGCGCCGCGAACGAATAACCATATAGAAGCTTTATCATCATGAAATATCTGAATATCATCACCAATGGCTTGTTCAAGGAAAACCCTACGTTTGTCTTGATGCTCGGCATGTGCCCCACGTTAGCCACCACCACGAGTGCTATCAACGGCATGTCCATGGGATTGGCCACGATGGCCGTTTTAGTGTGCACCAACACCGTAATCTCGTGCATCAAAGGCATCACGCCAGACAAAGTGCGCATACCGGTGTTTATAGTTGTGATAGCGGCTTTTGTCACTATCTTGCAAATGTTCATGTCGGCCTACGCGCTGGAGAGCGTCAACCAGTCGTTGGGCATCTTCATTCCGCTCATCGTGGTGAATTGTATCGTTTTGGGACGGGCGGAGAGTTACGCTTGCAAGCATACGCCCATAGCGAGCCTCATGGATGGCGTGGGGGTAGGATTGGGCTTCACGTTGGGACTCACGGTGCTGGGCACGGCGCGCGAGCTTCTTGGGGCCGGCAGCGTCTTTGGCTTCGCGCTATTGCCCGAGACAACCAATATCCTGCTCTTCGTGCTGCCACCGGGCGCGTTTATCACCCTTGGCTACTTGGTGGCCATATTTAACAAGGTGAGGCCAGAGTAAGTGGGCGCATCACGTTTTTACTCATTTTAGCATCTAAACATTATGGAGTATCTCTTGATATTTATCAGCGCGATATTTGTAAACAATATCATCCTGAGTCAGTTTTTGGGCATCTGCCCATTTCTTGGTGTGTCCAAGAAGATTGACACGGCCATTGGTATGGGGGTGGCCGTGGCTTTCGTGATGACGTTGGCCACCATGGTGACGTGGCTTGTGCAGATCTATGTGCTCAACCCTTATGGCTTGCAGTACCTGCAAACGTTGGCTTTTATTCTCATTATCGCCGCTCTGGTGCAGATGGTGGAAATTATCTTGAAGAAGGTAAGCCCCGCCCTGTATCAGGCTCTCGGCATTTTCCTGCCCCTCATCACGACCAATTGCGCCGTTCTTGGCGTGGCAATCCTCGTGATACAAAAGGATTTCGACTTGGTGGAGAGCGTGGTTTACGCCTTCTCCACGGCCGTCGGTTTCGCCTTGGCATTGGTTGTCTTTGCGGGCATTCGTGAGCAGTTGGAGATGGTGAACATCCCGAAGGGCATGCGTGGCATGCCTTTGGTGCTGCTCACGGCGGGCCTGTTGTCATTGGCGTTCATGGGCTTCTCGGGCGTGGACGGTGGCCTGCGCGCGCTGTTGGGGCTGAACACTTAGGTTGTAATAAGCGGCAAGCCCGTCTGTATATTTTCTTCCCCGCGACGCTACATGGCAGGATGGCGCTCGAAAGTGCCATGAGAGCGTGTCCGCGTAAGTTTTTTTTAAGAACGACAGAGTGCCGGATGAGATCGTGGCGCGTAATGACCGTGGCGGTTAGAACGCATAAGAGCTTTCCTCATTCTGGCAGGCCGCGTAACATTTGAGGGAGGGCATGGAAGATGCCCGGGCGGAATCGTTCCTCATGGGGCGACGGGAAGACTGTCGCGCGCGTCAGCCGGTGGCGTCCGGCCGGGTGAGTTGGTATTGGCCTAAATATTTCCTATACCCTAAAGAAAGTATGTGGATAGAGAACGCCAAGGCAAGGTTTGCCTTTGCGTTGATGTGTTTTTTTTGTATTTTTTTTTAAAATTAAACACGAAAATATTGATTAATAGAACTACCTTTGTAACCTAAATTTCAATGCGTGGCCCATTCCGGCGCTGGCAATGGGATAATGTCGCGAGAAATAAAAAACAAGTCATCTCTACTTGACCAATTGTTGATGGTGGGGATATGTCATTGGATAACAAACTCTTATAACAAACAAATGTAAATAAAATGAAAATAAACAGATGGTTTAGCCCCACTATATGGGGTATTGCGCTTGCCACGACGGTGAGCGTTCCCACCTTAGGCAAGATAGTGACAGCGGACAGGGCGACAAGCATCGCGCGCCAATATGTCGATGTAAGCGAAGCGTCGCGCCGCGAGGCAATGCGCGCCACGAGGGCTTCGCGTGTCGCGCCACCTTATTATATATATAACGACAGTCGGGGACGGGGCTTCGTGGTTGTGGCTGGAGACGATGGCATGGGGCAGGTGCTGGGCTACTCTCATGCCGGAACACTTGACACGCTGCGCGCGAGTCAAGAGCTTAAGTTTCTGCTTGGTGCGTATCGCGACGCTTTTCTGCAATTGCAAAGACAGCCCGCCACAAGGGCAATTGTTGGCACTACGCCCCCAAACCGTAAGGCCGTTGCCCCTATGCTTGCGACGGCATGGAGCCAAGACGACCCCTACAATCGTCTTACGGGCTACGATTACACTGGATGCGTGGCCACGGCCGTGGCTCAAATCATGCGATATCACCGATGGCCGGAGCAAGGTCGGGGCAGCAACTCGTACAAAGTGCTCTATGACAACCGCGAGATGAGGGTGGATTTCAGCCAGTCGGTGTACCAATGGGACAAGATGCTGCCCAAGTACGATACGTATTCCGCCAGGCGCAACACCGTGTGCTGCAATGCCGTGGCTCTTCTTATGCGAGACGTCGGCGTGGCGGTGAACATGCAGTACACCCCGTCGGCAAGCGGCGCGCATACTTTCATGGCCGCCAAGGCGCTAAAGAAGTACTTTGATTATTCCACCTCCATGCTCAGCAAGTCTGACGAGGGAACGGCAGCTTTCGTCCAAATCTTGCGCAAGGAGATGGAGAATGGTTTTCCCGTGTACATAAGCGGAAACGCGATGCTGGGTGGAAACGGTCACGCATGGGTAGTGGATGGCGTGGACAAGGACAACCTGTTCCACATGAACTTTGGCTGGGGGGGCGGCGGTGATGGCTACTTCTCCATCTCGGCGCTGAACCTCTCCACCACAGGACGGGAGTTCGGGGGCAAACCACTCACGTTCAACAAGCAGTTACAGATAGTCTTGGTGCATCCCAACAAGCCAAACAGCGCGCCCATTGACACCGAGCTTGCTGACGACGCGCCCAATCTGTGCTTTTACTCGGAGGGAGGCATTTCGGTCGATGGCAACTTGCCTGCTGGCAAACAGCGGTCCATCACGGTCAGTTACCACCATTTCAAGAACCAAGCTGGCAGGCCGTTCGCTGGCGATATTGGCTTGGCTGTTTACAATGAGCGGAATGAACAGGTAGACGTGGTGCCATCGGCGTGGCACGACAAAGGCGGCTACACGGCGGAACGCTGCAAGTACAATGGCGGAGTGTTGGGGCCAGACCAATTGATAGAGGACATTTGCACGTTTAAGGTTGACCTTGCCAACCTTGCCGATAATGGGCGTTACTATCTGCTGCCCGTGTGTGCCAATATCAAAGAAAATGGCGGCTATGGGGCCTGGTGCAGGATGAAGACATCGCCACGCATCGCCTTCGACTTCAAAGGTGGCAATGTGCGTGTGTACGAGAAGCCCGACGACAACGCTCCTTTTGCGTTGGCAGCCCACCCATATACGCTCAAACCGTGCGTGCCCAGCGGAAATGCCACGCTGTGCTTGACGATACGAAAGCTCACCGGCACGCCATTCGATGGCGTGGTGAGGGTGTCACTCGTGGACGATGACGGGCGTGTCGTGGCCTCGGGGCAGACGCCCGGAGCCGTTGACTTTGATATGTTCGCCGAGACGGAGACGAGGGTGGACATGCGCTTGCCGGACAATTTGCAGCCTAAGGATTACAAATTGAAAGTGGAGGTCGTCAAACAAAATGCCAATAACATCGTTGCCACGGTGGGCATGGTGCATGGTGACGAGCCTTCCATGCTGCGAGTGGTGACGCCCAAGCCCGGGGACAGACTCTTTACTCGGCTGCTGGGAATGGTGAAAGACAACAGTGAATCGTCCATGCCGTCCATGAACGTGGACTTAACTGACAATCCGTTGCTTAGGATAGGAGTGGCGATGACGCTCGCACCCCAAGCTTCTTACAATGGAAAACTGACGCTTTGCTTGATAGATACGCAAAATCAACGACGCATATCCTTGGGCAGCGGCGCCCAACGGCAATACAAACTAATTGGAGGGGCCGAGGAAACATTCCTTACAGGGTGGCTGAAAACCCGGGATGATTTGCCTGTTATCAACAACCGCACGTACAGATTAGCGTTGATGGGCGAGGTAGACGGGGAGGAGCGAGACCTTTGGAACGATAACAACGCACCTTTCTTTTTGTCGTTTGTTAATGGACGGCACGACGTTTATCCAGGCGGCCCAACAGGCATGGACCAAGCAAAAAGCAAACTTAGCGTGGTGCGAGACAATGGTTGGATTTGCGCGCAAGGCGAAGACTTGGCTTGCGTACAGGTGTTCGCGCTCAATGGTACATTGTTGGCGTCCGTCAATGCCATGGGGCAGCGCATGGTCAAATTGCGTATACCCACCACGCAAATGGTCGTTGTCAAGGTTAGAACCGCACTTGGTGGAACTTTTGTAAGGAAGATGCGATAAATTAGGGAATGTCTATTTTTTGAGAGTCATTCCTTTGTAAAATTACAATAGGCGTTCAATCATGAACGCTATATTGCTTTAGCAGTGGGTGGTCCGTGAGCGGTTGGGGATGGTGAACATCCCGAGGGGCATGCGTGGCATGCCTTTGGAGCTGCTCACGGCGTGCCTGTTGGCGTTGGCGTTCATGCGTTTCTCGGGTGTGGACGGTGGGCTGCGCGCCCTGTTGGGGCTGAACTGATATTTTAAGTTATAATTATTGATAATAGTGGTGCGCATTGATGTTTTTTTGTTAACTTTGTGAACATATTAATAACTAATGTACAACAAGTTAAGTTAAGATGAAACAAACAATTCTCGTAACCGGTGGTACTGGCTTTATAGGGTCGCACACCACAGTAGAACTGCAACAGGCTGGTTACCAAGTAGTAATCATTGATAATTTGTCAAATTCCAAAATAGAGGTGCTTGATGGCATAGAGCAAATAACGGGCGTGCGCCCAGCCTTTGAGAAGGTGGACCTTCGGGACATGGAAGCCACCGAGGAAGTGTTTCGAAAATATCCCAACATTGAGGGAATTATCCATTTCGCGGCGAGTAAGGCGGTAGGCGAGAGCGTTCAAAAACCACTGCTCTACTATCGCAATAACATCGTGTCGCTCATCAATCTCTTGGAACTCATGCCCAAATATGACGTGAAAGGCATCATATTCTCATCGAGTTGTACCGTGTATGGGCAACCCAAACCCGAGAACTTGCCTGTCACCGAGGACGCCCCCCACCAAAAGGCGACCTCGCCCTATGGCAACACCAAGGAGATAAACGAGCAGATTATACACGACTATATACACAGTGGGGCCAGCATAAAGAGCGTGGTACTGAGATATTTCAATCCGATAGGCGCCCACCCGTCGGGCCTTATCGGCGAGCTTCCCAATGGAGTGCCGGCCAACTTGATACCTTTTGTTACGCAAACCGCCATGGGAATACGCAAGCAACTGACCATTTTCGGCAATGATTACGATACGCCTGATGGCACGTGTATACGCGATTATATCTATGTGGTGGATTTGGCCAAGGCGCATGTGGCTGCCATGACCCGGGTGCTTGATACCGACAGCGACGCGTTGGAGTACTTCAATATTGGCACAGGCAACGGAAACTCCACGCTCGAGATAGTGGAAACTTTCGAGAAAGCCACCGGCGTGAAGGTAAATTGGAAGTACGGGCCACGCCGCGAGGGCGACATAGAGAAGATTTGGGGAGACTGTACCAAGGCGAACAAGGTGCTCGGGTGGAAGGCCGAAGCTCCTTTGGATGAGGTGCTGCGCACCGCTTGGACATGGCAAAAGAAACTACGTGAGGATGGTATCATGTAGCATGCTTATAGGCCGCGCCATGAGTGGAGCCCCGCGAAACTAACTTACACTAAGATATTTGAGTGTAAGGGTGTGGCGTGACATATGAAATTGCGGCTCGTATGGGCCATTAACGACAACGGTCGACCTCATGGTCGACCGTTGTCGTTAATGTGGTGGCATGCGCTTTTCCGCTTAAATCTTGGTGATAATGCCTTTGTCGCTGCCGCTAAGAAAGTTGATTATGTTTTGGATTTCCTTGCCATCGGGCACCTGCTCGTTGATTTGCGTGATCGAATCGTATAGGCTGTTTTGGCTGTGAAACACCAATCGGTAGGCGTTTGCCACATGCTTTTGCACCTTGGGACTGATGCCCCACCTCTCCATCATCATGGTGTTGGTTCCACCATAGTTTACAGGCTTGCCGCCTGCGATGATATAAGGAGGAATGTCCTTGTAAAAAGTGGTGCCCGCCTGTATCATGACGAGATCGCCAACATGAGTGCCTGCGCTCTCTATGACTGACGAGGCGAAAACCACGCCGTTGCCAATCACGCAGTCGCCGGCTATTTTTGTGCCGTAGCCAAAGACGTTATGGTCGCCCACTTGTGTGTCATGGCTTATGTGCGCGCCCTCCATCAAGAAGTTGTCATCGCCGATAACGGTCTCTCCGCTGGCGTGGATGGAGCGGTTTATAACCACGTTTTCACGGAAAATATTGTTGTCGCCGATGATAAGATGGGTTTTCTCGCCAGTGTAGCGAAAATCTTGTGGCTCAGCTCCAAGCACCGTGCATTGGTGTACCTTGTTGTTATTGCCCATCCTCGTGCCGTTGAGAACGCTGACAAATGGAAACACCACGCAGTCGTCTCCAATCTCGACGTCGTCCTCGATGTAAGCGAATGGGTATATTTCGCAACGTTTCCCAATCTTGGCATTGGGCGAAACCACGGCTTGTGGACTAATTTCTTTTGACATGTTGATGATGTTTTAAGAGTCTCGACAGATGCTTCATGATAGAGAGGCGGATGTGTTCTCTTGCAAGTTGGGTGTCTGGCGATGGCTCATGATATATTTCGTGAAGAGTTGTACCATAATCGTCTTGGTGAGCTTCTCGGTAGGCTCGCGCCTTAATGAAGGCGTTGCAGATGCGCCGCCGATGCCTTGAGGCTATCGCGTGCCACCTCCGAGCGCTTGGTAGAGATTGACAACGGCTTGCATTTTATGGAAGTCGTCGGTCACCTTGGAGAGTTGGGCGTTGAGCAATTTGCTCTCCGCGGTGATAACTTCAAGGTATGTGCTGCCTGCCATATCGAGCAACATGTGAGTGTGTTCCACGTTTTTCTTGAGCACTTCTATTTGTTTTTGCTCAATGTCGCTTTTTTCTTGCGAGGTATTGTAGAGCACCAAGGCATTGCTAACCTCGGCTCCCGCTTTGAAGATGCTGTTCTGCCAAGTGTTGTATGCCTGCTGGTATTTGGCCTCGGCCACTCGCAGGCCCGCCGTGAGCCTGCCGTTCATGAAGATGGGTTGGGTGAGCGAGGCCACGGCGGAGAGTAGCCATTGCCCTGGGTTGACCATGCCTTTGCCATTGCTGAAACCACCCATGGCATTGATAGTTATGTTTGGATAGAACATGGAGCGAGCTTTTTCCACGTTATAGAAGCATGTGGCGAGCGCCATTTCATTGGCGTGAATGTCTGGCCTGTTGCGCAAAAGTTGGATACCTACGCCAGTGGAGAAGTGCCCTGGCAGGCTTTGGTCGGCCAGTTTGCCGCGTGGCACGAATTGTGCCGGCTCTCCCAACAGCAGGCTAAGTGAGTTTTCCATCTCTCGCAGTTGGCGTTTCAAGTCAGCCTTTCTGGTCAGCACGGAGTAATAATTTGCTTCGGCAGCCTGCACGGCCGTGGAGCGATAGCCCATGCGCCCGTTCTTCATGGCCTCCATTTGCTTCCATGTTTTTTGCGTCAACATTTCCATTTCTTGCACCAATTCCATCTGCCTGTCAAGCATGAGCAGCGTGTAATACAAGTTGGCAACGCCCGAGACCAAGGAGGTCTTGACGCTCAACTGGTAGTCTTCCATCTGTATGAGTGATGTCTGGGCGGCTCGTTTGGCCGCTGTCAAGCCGCCAAAGAGCGACACGTTCCAACTTGCCGCCACCGTGAGGTCGTATGATTGGACAGTCTTTTCGTTAAAATGACTGACTGTTCCCTGTGGCGTGAAGGCGAATTGCGGCAAAAAAGCCAATTTGGCGGCTTTGATTTGGGCCTTGGCCATCTCGATGTTCAATGCGGCGTTAAGCAAGTTTGGGTTATTGTCCAATGCCTTTTGGATGAGCGTTTGCAGCTGCGAATCGGTAAAAACATCTCGCCAAGCCCAATGGCCCAAACTCAAGGTGTCGGGCGTGGCCAAGGTGTCTGCTGCCGAGAGCGTGTCTCGAAACAGGCCGTTGGCTGCGACTTGCGGTCGCTCATATCTGCCATAGAGACTCTTGCAGCCCGACAATGCCAGTGCCAAAGTGCCTACTAAGATAATGCTTCTAATTATTTTCATGCTGTTTATTTTATTAATCGCGGCTCTCGCCATGTGCCCGAATAGGGTTGATGGGAGAGCTTGGCGATGTTTTTATTCGTCATGCGAGTCGTTGCGAGCGGCCTTTTTGTTCGGTCTCGCGTATTGTCTCAATTCGGCTTGAGCCTCTTGACTTGCCTCGTCGGCGAAGACCATCGGCGTGAATTTCTCTTGTAGCCATTGGAAAGTGACAAACAATGTTGGCACCACGAATATCTGCAAGAACGTGCCGATGAGCATGCCGCCCACGGCTGCGGCGCCAAGTGTCTGGTTGCCGTTTTTGCCAACGCCCGAGGCAAACATCAACGGCATCAAGCCGATAATCATGGCCAGCGAGGTCATCAGGATGGGGCGGAGGCGCGCGGCTGCGCCAAGAATGGCCGCGTAGCGCAGGCCCATGCCTGTCTTGCGGCGCTCAAGAGCGAACTGCACGATGAGGATGGCATTCTTGGCAAGCAGTCCGATGAGCATGATCAGCGATATTTGCATGTATATATCGTTGGAGTGTCCAAACAGATTGGTAAAGGCGAACGCTCCGGCAAGGCCGAATGGCACCGACAACAGCACCGACAGCGGTAGCAAATAACTCTCGTATTGCGCGCTCAATATGAGATACACAAACACGAAACACAGCGCGAAGATGATGGCTGTGGAGTTTGATGACTCCGCCTCGGAGCGTGTCAGTCCCGAAAATTCGTATCCGTAGCCAGTGGGCAACACCTCTTTTGCCACTTCCTCGCACGCTTTCAGGGCGTCGCCAGAGGTGCCCGACGGTGTGATATTGAGGTTGATAGCCGTGAAAAGGTTGAACCGACTGATGTTTGACGGACCGTAAACGCGTTTCAATGTGACAAACTCTGATACCGGGGCCATGCTGCCCGAGGCCAATCTTACATAGATGTTGCTCAGCCCCTCCGGCCTCATCCTGCTTTCCACGGTTCCTTGTATCATCACTCGATACAGCTTGCCGTAAGCATTGAAGTTGGACGCATACATGCCGCCGTAATAGCCTTGCAACGTGGAGAGCACTGCGGCTGGCGACGTTCCAGCCTGCTTGCACTTGGCCACGTCGACGTCGACCATGTATTGTGGATAGTTGGGATTGTAGGATGTCATGGCACTTTGTATCTCGTTGCGTTTGTTCAGCTCTTCAAGATATGTTTGCGCCACCTCGAAAAACTTGTTCAAGTCGCCTCCCGTCTTGTCTTGCAGAGACATCGAGACAGCGTTGCTGGCCGCGAAACCGGGTATCATCGGTGGTCCAAAGGCTATGATTCTCGCGTCCTTGATAGCCGCCGTCTGCTTGTATATCATGCCCAACACCATGTTGGCGTCCATCGGGTTCATGAACAGTTGTGCCACGCCTTTGCCCGTTATCACGCCCCATAGTCGGGCGAGGACATTTTTCGGCGACCTCTCCTCAAAGCTCTTGAGCTTGATGACAAATGTGGCTTGGTCAGAACCTTGCCCAGCTATGAAGTTGAAACCGGTAATAGCCTCCCTGCGTTTGATGGCTGGGTTTGAGGCGAGCATGCTGTCCACTTGGTCCACAATCTGCTGCGTGCGAGCCTGACTGGTGCCCGGCGCGGCCGAGACGGTCACGAACAGGGTGCCCACATCCTCGTTTGGCACCAGTCCGGTGCTGGTGGTCGCCATGCCCACGACGAGCGCCACGATGCCTACCGCCACCGCAATGCCTGTTATAACGCGGTGTTTGAGCATATAGGTCACGCCCTTCTTGTATTTGTGTGTGGCCTTGTCGAACACGCGGTTGAAACCATGATGAAATCGGTCTATGAACGTAGCGTTCTTTTCATTCGTTTCCTCTTCGTGCGGTTTAAGGAATATGGCGCATAGGGCCGGCGACAAAGTCAGGGCGTTCACCGCGGATATGATGATGGCCACGGCCATGGTTACGCCAAACTCGCGGTAGAAGGTGCCCGATGTGCCGCCCATGAACGATACGGGCACGAACACGGCCGACATGACCAAGGTGATGGAGATGATGGCTCCCGAAATCTCGTTCATGGCATCGATGGCAGCCGTCAATGCGTTGTCGTAGCCTTGGTCGAGCTTTGCGTGCACCGCCTCGACCACCACGATGGCATCGTCCACCACGATGGCGATGGCCAAAAGTAGCGCGGACAGCGTGAGCAGGTTGATGGAAAAACCGAATATCCACAAGAACAGGAACGTTCCTACCAATGCCACGGGCACGGCGATCATCGGGATAAGCGTTGAGCGGAAATCTTGGAGAAACACATATACCACCAAGAATACCAATACCAGCGTGAGCGCCAACGTGAACACCACCTCTTCTATGGAGGCGAACAGAAATTCCGTCACGTCTTGCTCAATGGTGTAGATCATGCCCGGCGGCATGGTTTCTTGCGCTTGCGCCAAAGCCTTTTTTACGTCGGTGGCTATCTGTGTGGCATTAGAGCCGGCCACTTGCTGTACCATGCCCATGGCGGCTGGGCGGCCATTGCTCTTCATGTTCACGTTGTACATCAGGCTGCCAAGCTCCACTTTCGCCACGTCCTTAAGGTAAAGCGTCTGCCCGGCGGTGTTGCTGCTGAGGATGATGTTCTCAAACTCGCGCGCATCAGACAGTCGTCCTTTGTAGCGCAGCGTGTACTCAAAGGCCATGTCGCTTTTCTCGCCGAACGCACCCGGGGCCGCCTCGATGTTCTGCTCGGCCAAGGCGCGGGTGATGTCAGCGGGCACCAAGCCGTATTGTTTCATCTTCTCCGGTTGCAACCATACACGCATGGAGTAGGTTTCGGTCGAGAAGCTCCGCACGTCGCCCACGCCTTTTATGCGTTTGAGGAGTGGCGTGACGTTGATCTCGGCGTAGTTGGTGAGAAACTTGCTGTCGTAGCGACCGTCTTCGGTCGTTATGGAGAAAATTATCACGTTTGAGGTCTGCCGTTTAGATACCGTCACGCCTACGCGGTTCACCTCGGCCGGCAGCAGCGACTGTGCTTGCGCCACGCGGTTTTGCACGTTCACGGCGGCCATGTCGGCGTTTGTGCCTTGCTTAAAGAATATGGTGATCTGTGCCATGCCCGAGTTGGTGGCCGACGATGTCATGTAGGTCATGTTCTCCACGCCGTTGATACTCTCTTCGAGTGGCGTCACCACGGCGTTCATCACGGTCTTGGCGTCGGCTCCTTGGTATACCGTCCATACGGAGATGGTGGGTGGGGCTATGTCTGGATACTGCTCCACGGGAAGCGATATAAGCCCAATGACACCTAACAACACGAAGAAAATGGATATCACCGTGGACAGCACCGGGCGTTTTATGAATTTTGAAAAAGTCATGTATACATTGTTTTATAGATTAAAGGCATCCCCACGGTGGGGGTCGCGCCCATCCTATTTATCTTTCATGGCCTTGATAAACGAGTTCGCGTCGGCTTGCGAGGCGCCCATTTTCTCGGCTTTTTCTATTTTTTTCATGTATTGGGCCTCTGAGATAGGTTTTATCTCCATGCCATCTGTCAGCTTGGTTATACCCTTGCTCACGTATCGATCGCCGGGGCGCAATCCCTCGGTCACGATATAGTTCTTGCCGTCATTCTGTGGGTTCACTTTTATCTCTGTGTATCTCACCTTGTTATCCTTGCCCACAAGATACACGAACACTTTGTCTTGTATGTGCGATGTCACTTCTTGCGGAATGACGATGGCGGCGCTGTTGGTTCTCGGCACGATGATTTGTCCGGCTCCGCCGCTCTTGAGCAACCGCTCCGGATTGGGGAAATGTGCGATGATCGAGTAGGAGCCTGTGGCCGGGTCTATCACGCCGCTCATCTTCACCACCTTGCCCGGATGGCTGTATATCGTTCCGTCGGCCAATCGCAGTTTCACCGTTGGCATCTCGGCGATGGCGGTGGCTGCGCTCCCGGCGTTCCTCGCGAGTGCCAGGATCTCGCTCTCGCTCATGGAGAAGAACGCTTCCATGGTGGCGTTGTTAGACACGGTCGTTAGCGCGTTAGAGGCGCTCACGAGTGTTCCCGCCTTGAAAGGCAGGCTTCCCACAATGCCGTTCGCGGGCGCTTTTACCGTGCACCAGCTTAACGTTTCTCTTGCCGAGGCCAACGCGGCTTGTGCCTGCTCGACCGCCGCTCGCGCCGTGAAGTAATTGTTTTGCGAGGTTGTCAGCTCGTATTGCCCAATGATTTGCTGGTCGAACAGTTTCTTGTTGTTGTCATAGGTCACGCGAGCCGTGTTGGCTCTCGTCTTGGCTGTGTTTACGGCGGCTTGCGCTTGGCGCACGGCGGCACTATAAGTCTCGCTGTCTATTACAAACATCGTTTGCCCAGCTCTCACCAACTGCCCCTCGTGCACGAGCACCTTGGTGATAAAGCCGGCTATCTTGGGCCTCACGTCCACATCTTGTATACCTCGAATGGTGGCTGGATAGGTGTTTTGCAGGCCGGCGCTTTGGGTGCCGACCGTTCGCACCGCGAACTCGTTGTCTCCCATTTTGGGCATGCCTTGCCGTCCCTTGCCTCCACATGAAAGAAGTGTCGCGGCCGTGGCTGCCACGAATAAACATTGCTTAATCTTCATACCTGTTATTTTTTTATGTTGGTTTTCGTTGGCGAGACAATGCCATTTGATGGCAATGGCAAAAAACTTAAAATTGATTTTTCAGTTTTTATCACATGCGAATTTAAGGAATATCAATGAAAGCTCATTGATATTCCCCATTCTTTTAACAAGAGTTTTTGATTTTTAACAAAGTCCCATTTCTTGGGCTTTCTTCATTAATAGGCGCATCAATGGCTCTCGCTCGTTGGGCACTTTGTTGTCCAGCACGGCGTCCTTGAGGGTTTGTTTGAGGGTGCCGACCTCTCTTGAGGGTTTCAGGTGGAACATCTCCATGATCTCGTTGCCATCTATGCAAGGCTGCAACGCGCGCTTGTAGTCCTTCTCTTGCAAGTCGGTTATTTTCTCTCTCACCAACCTGAAGTTTTCCAAGAATCGTTGTTTTTTCACCCTGTTCTTGCTGGTGATGTCTGCCTCGCATAGCATCATCAGGTCGTCCACGTCGTTGTCGGCGTCGTTCACCAATCGTCGCACGGCGCTGTCGGTCACCTCCTCGTCGGCGATGGCGATGGGTCTCATGTGCAGGTCCACCATTTTTTTGACGTATTTCATTTTGCCGTCCAAGGGCAATTTCAGTCGTTTAAAAATGGTCGGCACCATTTTTGCGCCCACGTAGTTGTGATTGTGAAACGTCCATCCGTTCTGGTTGTCCCACCGTTTGGTCTTGGCTTTTCCAATATCGTGCAGCAGTGATGCCCAGCGCAGCCACAATTTGTGCTCGTTGAGCAGGTCGATCTCTTTTTGGCATAGCTCTGCCTCTTCGCTTTTGCGGTCGAGAGCTTTTAGCTCTTGGCGGAGTTTTTCCATGCGTTTATTTTGCGCGGCGCACAAATTATCAAGCACCTCAAGCGTGTGATAGAAGTTGTTTTTATGCGTGCGCCCCTCGCGTGTCTCCACCTTGTCGAGCGCAGTCAGTTCTGGCATGACGATGTCGAGAAGGCCACAGCGGTGCAAATCCACGAAGCCTCTGCTGGGACAGTCGGTCATCATTATTTTGTTGAGTTCCTCTTGTATGCGCTCTCCGCTGATAATCTTGATACGGTCAGCGTTTCGCGTCAGCGCGTCGAAGGTCTCGTCTTCGATAAAGAAGCGCAGTTGAGTGGCAAATCTCACGCACCTCAGCATGCGCAGTGGGTCGTCCGAGAATGTGATGTCGGGGTCCATTGGCGTGCGTATCACGCCTTCTTCCATGTCTTGCAGACCGTCAAAGGGGTCTACCAATTGCCCGAAGCGGTCTCGGTTGAGGCACACGGCCAAGGCGTTGATAGTGAAATCGCGGCGGTTCTGGTCGTCCTCAAGTGTGCCGTCCTCCACGTGGGGCTTGCGGCTGTCGTGGCTGTAGCTTTCTTTGCGTGCCCCCACGAACTCCACTTCCAGGCCGTGCCATTTCACTTGTGCGGTGCCAAAGTTGCGAAAGACGCTGAGTCGCGCCTTTCCGCCCAAAATCTCTTTGAGCCGCTTGGCCACCTCGATGCCGCTGCCCACCACCACCACATCTATGTCGTTGGAGGGTCGCTCAAGAAACAAGTCGCGCACATAGCCGCCTACCACATAACATTCTTGGCCTATGCTGTCAGCCGCTTCGGATATCTTGTGAAATATGTTTTTATCTAATAATGTCGCTAAATCGCTGTCGCTGAGATGTCGCATGTTTGTCTATGTTGTAATGTATCTGTTGTCTTGGCGCCCGTTTGCTCTGTAATTTGGAATGGGTGCGTGTCTGAGTTTACGCAAGCCGATGACATGCAAAGTTACAAAAAAGATTGCATTTATGGTGCCTTGGCTCGTTGCTTTTCATTAACTTTGTGCGCATGAACAGATATATAGCACTTGTTTTCACGTTTGTTTGCGTCGTTTCTTGCCAACCATCGGCCGATGACAAGGCCGTGTCTCAGATGCGATTGATAGACTCGTTGTATCAAAACCATGACTATGAGGCCACGCTGCGTGCCATAGCCAACTTGCGCGCCAGCCACCCCAAGGCGGTGAAATCGCGTCGGCGAGCGTTGAAAATATGGCAAGACGCGTCGCTCAAGATAGCGCAAGCCGACATCGCTCGCACCGACTCGGCTTTGCAAGCTACCAAGAGGGCATTCGAGAGCGAGCATGATATTGGTCGGCGCAATCGTCTGGGCGTGAGGGTCGACTCGCTACAGGTGCGTTACGACGCGCTGTGTGGCACCGTGCGCGTCATACACAGGCGGCAAAAAGAGTGACGTGCGCATGGCTGTTCCGGTTTGATGGCATGGCTTGTCGAGGCGAAATGTCACATCTGCGGCCATGCTTTTTCACATTAAAAATTGCATTGAAAAAAAACAAACAACACCCCCTTGTTTCTACGTTTTTTTATTTTTCAAGTGTTTTTGCCCGAGAAACGGCAAAAATGGCGTGTGTTTTGTAATTGGTTAATACACCGCATGTTATGTGGAAATAAAATGATCGCTCCCACAAAAACATATTTTTCATTTTGCGTTTAATGCCTAATCATGTTGCCATTAGACGCTAAAGGCATTGTCATTCGGTAGCCAACGCATGCCCTGTAAGTCTTTTTCACGATGCCATTGGGCCTTTATCGTGTGAGCTTGCAAAATAAAAGTTGGATATTTTGCTTGCGAGACATCTTGGGCGTGGTATTTTCTCGTCTTGTCGTGTATGGCTTGAAAATAAATGATAGGCCATTTTATTTTACATTCAGAGGCATGTTTCATCGTGCGCGTTTGGATGAAACGCTGGTCGTGAGATGGGTGGTTTTCCAACTTGTTTGTATTGTAGACATTTAGAAGACGGGATAGTCTGATTTGATTTTACGTGCCGCGATACATTCCATCTCAACCAGCCAGTTTGGCCTGCAGATATGCGCGCAAACTAAAATATGTGGAACATTGTTCCCAATCTTATGTGAAATCCATTGTCGCGCGGTGTTAAAATCTGACGCGTGACGTATGGTGCAGATCACCATTTGCAGGTCTTTCATCTCGCAGTTGGCCTCGTTGAGCAGGGCTTCGATATTTTGCCATACCCGCTCGCACTGTCCGAGAATGTCGCCTTGGCTCACGATGTTGCCGTCACGGTCTATGCTGGCTGTTCCCGAGATGAACACGTGTCGGCGGTCGCCATAGTCAATGTAAACGCCACGCTCAAAGCTCACGCCGTACTTGACGGTTCGACAGAGATGGTCGGGGGCATAGAGGTGGCGCATTTGGCCTTCGCGCAATCCGTAAATCGCGTAGCTGTCCATCTGGCAGAGGCGCTGGCTGTCTGCCTGCCTGCCACCAATGCCTGTGCTGGAGATGAAGTGTGTGTTGGCGTTCATGCCCTGTGTGTAGAACACCTCGTTGCGCGCTTTCACCACATCATTGTAGTCTTGGTCTATGTCGTTAACGTAAAACCAAGTGCGCACGCAGTTGTCGCGCAGCGTGCAACCCTCATTCATGAGTTGCATCACATAGTCGTTGAGCAGCAATTTTGTTTGCGCGGAGCAAGTTTCGGCTTGCGCCGTGTTGTTGGCGCTCCACAGATGGCGGTAGCTGCCGTGCCGCACCTCGTATAGGCCGGAGACGTTGGCCTTGGTGTTGACATTGGTCATGAGGTAGCACCATAGTGCCACCTTGGTACCATTGGCGGGTGGTTGCTCTATGACAGATAGTTCATAGTCGGTGTATGCCAACTCGTAATTCATCAGCAAGGTTGTCTGGTTGGCCGCGTCGCTGATGAAATAGCGTTTGAACACAGGGTTGGCCTTGGTTTGTTGGCGAACGGTCTCGAAGGCGACGCATAGTTGTCTGAGCTGCTCGGCGTAGCTTAGGTGGGCCGCTTCGTCGTCTATGCATAGTGCGAGTTGGTACTCGTCAACGTCGGTCCCGGTGCTGAATTTGGCCAGCCGGACGTTCACGCTACCGAGAGTTTGATGGGATATGGTGTGTGGCATGTAGTGTTTGGTTTACAGTTTCTTCAATGCCAAGCACTCCGTTTCCACGAGCCAGCCTGGTCTGCACACAGGCGCGAGAACAATGATATAGGGCGTGTCTGGAAACTTCTGCGCGAACATGTCAGACACTACCTTGTAGTCGGCCGTGTCGCGCAGGTAAACGGTCATTTCCGCCACGTCGTCAAAGGTGCATTCTCCTTCTGCCAACAGGGCTCGGATGTTTTCCCACATGCGACGCACCTGTTGGCGAATGTCGCCCACGTGCATAATGTCGCCCTTGTTGTCAATGCTGGCCGTTCCAGAGATGAACACCTTGCGCCGTCCCGCGAAGTCTATGTAGGAACCTCGCTCAAAGCGCACGCCATAGTCGGAGGTACGGTTCAGGTGGTCGAGCGCGTATAGATGGCGCGTGTCGTTGGGCTTGATGCCCTTGATGGCGTAGGCGTTCATCATGCACAGCGCCCGATGGTCGGCGCATCGGCCGCCAATGCCTGTCGATGCGATGAAGTGTGTGTCGTCCGTAAGATGTTCGGTGTCGAACACGGCGTTGCGTCCCTTTACCACGCCGTCGTAGTGGTTGTCGATGTCGTTGACGTACAACCATGTGCGCAGACAGTTGTCGGCTAACGCGCAACCTAAGTTTCGTAGACGCTGGGCGTAGGTGGTCATGATGTCAAATGTTTGGTCGAAAGCGTTATTGCCCGCGGCCATGAGTTGCGCTGACCACAGCTCGGTGTAGCCGTTGTGCGTCACGGCAAACATGTTGTCGTCTATTTTGTGGTTCTCTGTCCCAGCCATCAAGTAGACCCAAAGCCCCAGTTTCGCGCCTTGGAGTGGCGGTTGCTGCACGTAAGACACGGCGCAATCTTGCTCACCGATTATCTTTTGTAGCGTCTCCAGCTGATTGGCCGCGTCGCTGAGATAATAGCGTTTGAACACAGGATGAGCTTCGCTCAGTTTGCCCAAATGCCCGTGGAAATTGCTCGCGCGCATCTCTTCGCAGCCGTCGGCCATTGCCCGGGCTTGTTGCTCGAACGATTGTTCGGGATTGGTACAGGTGAGCGTGGCAAGGTATTCGCGCACGCCGTGGCCTCCGTCAAAGGCGAAAAGGCTGACGGATACGTCGTTGATGATTATCTTCAGTTTCTTGGTTTCCATGATGACAGTTGTTTTATGCGTATGCGTATGCGTGCATGCCTCCGAGAAAATAATTCACGCCAAAAAATGTCATGAGCACACAGAGGAACGCACAGGTGATATAGATATTGAATTGCTTGTCGCGACGCGCTAATGGCAGCGACTGGCGGTGTAATGGAACGGCGTAGGTCATGAGGGTGATGAGCGCCCATGTCTCTTTGGGGTCCCAACTCCAGTATTTTCCCCAACTGACATTGGCCCAGACGGCCCCGAGAAAAATGCCGACGGCCAATAAAAAAACAGAGGGGAACAGCATGACACGGTTGAGGGTGGTGACCTGATCGATGAGCGCGCGTCGACGCCTTGGTGTCTTGTCGCGCATGAGCCACAATGCGAAAGCGCCTTGCATGGCCATGAGTGCCAACAGCGCGTAGGCCGTCATGATGACGCTGACGTGTATGCTGAGTAGGGGAGAGTGGAGCACTGGCATGAGAGGTGTGATTTGGGGATTCATGGACCCCAAGTGGCTCACGAGAAGGGTGAAGCCCGAGAGTAGGAACCCGAAAGGCAAAAGGTAAGGGAACCGACGGTGTATGGCCAGGGTGATAGCCATGAGCAGGAGGGCCATGAGCAGCATTGTCTCGTACCCGTTGCTTAACGGCACGCGCCCACCCACGTACCAACGCAGGGCGTAGGTGAGCAGGGCAAACGCGAACGACGCGCCGAAGACCGCCACGCTGGCAACGTGTGCCATGTGCCTCGCGCGCCGCCAACGCCCGATGGAGGTGTTTGCCATCAAGAGAACGAAAGTGAGAAAGCCCATGACAAGATTGACGATGAAGAGTATTTTGGTTGCCGGAATCTTGTTATAAATAATCTCTGCTTCCACGCGGGTGTCGCTAAGGCGTGGCGACGTGGGCGCAAGGGGTGTGAAAAGAGTATTGCTTGTGAGCATGAGTATCAATCCGGCTTTCTCGTCAAGCTCTTTGATAGCTTTGCCCATGGCGTCTTTTTTTTGTTCTTCATGCACCATTGGCATGAGCTTGTATTTGCCGTTGGCATCAAAAAGTTCTTCCATCGCGGCGTATTCGCCCGTTATGCCAAGCCGCTGGCGAAGGGCCTCGTGCTTGATTTGGATAAAGCGCTGGCTTTTCCATGCGTCCGGTCGCGCTATCCACCCATAGAGCACCTGCTCGGCCGACAAACCTTTGTAGCTGTGACGGCCATATATTTTTTGTAGAAAATCGGTGGCCACGGTGTTGAGGGGTACCACCCTGCTGTTGTAAACCACCTGATAACGTGCCACTATCTTGGCTTTTTCAGCGTTGATGGTGGGCACTTCCTCGGCATGGGCGGTGAGCATGGGCGCGGCCAAGACAAAAAGCACGGAGCCGCGGCGCAGTGCGGGCGAGGAAAGAAGACGGCGAAACGACTCCTTGCGAGAGATGAGGGTAAGCGTCATGCTCAATGCCAACAATAGGTAGCCTATATAGGTTATGGCCGTGCCCCAAGGGTCGTGATTGACGCTTAGGGTGGTACCTTTGTGGTCTGGGTCGAACCCATCTTGATAAAAACGATAGCCGTGGTGTCTCAAAATGTTGTTCATCGAGATTTCGGCATTGACTACTTTACTGTCGTTGGGACTTTGGCATGTTACTGTGCTGACAAAATCGGAGGGCGTGTCGGTGCCTGGATAGCATGTTATTTGAAAAGATTTGAGCGTCAACGAGAATGGCAAGGGCAGCATTTGGCCGCTCGCTTGCTCTAAAAACGTGTTCTCGGCGACACCCTCGCGCAGATGTATCTTGCCCTCTTTGCCAGTGAAATATGTGATGGCTGAGCCAATTAGGATGACGACAAATGCTCCGTGAAGCATGAAAATGGGGAGGCGGCTGTTTAGTTTTCGGTTGATGATATATATTATGGCCAGTGTGGTTAGTATGCCCCACAAGGCGCAAAACCATAGCGTGTGATATATATGCTGTGCCACGAACGCAGTGCCGTGTCGCTGTTCCATATAGGTGGCAAAGGCCATAAGGACAATGAGCGCAACAAACAAAATCGCTATGGCATACTTGATGATCTTCATTTGTGTTGTGTTGGGTACTATGCCAACATGGCTGTTGGATAGAAATAAAAAAACGGCAAGCCGGATTGGTGGTTTAAGCCAATCCGGATCTTTGCCCTTACCGGGTGTCGCCGGTGGCGATCCAGTCGTTGATGAGCTGTAGGATATACTTTTCGGTGCGTTCCTTGTTGCCCATGTCGGTGTGGTCTTGCTTCCACGAGCGTGAGATGTCAGAGTTTAACACTTGGTACAACAAGCTGTTTTGCTTGTCGCCGGGGATCACTCTTTTCATCCGTGGCATCTTTACTGACTCATGGTTTACTAACGAGGCATAGCTGTGTCCATCGGTAAGGTCGAGGCCGCCGGCGGGTCTCGAGGCATTGTGGCACGACGAACACACGCCATTGAAAATGCCCACCTGAATGGCATTGAACATGCTGGCGTCCACCTTGTCTACGTTTAGACGTATGGTGTCGCGCCCCGTGGCGTTGGAAATGTCCTTTGACACGAACTTCATGACACGTTGTCGCAGGCGATTGAGCACGCAAATCTGTATCACGTCAATGTCCGAGCTTATTCCCGACAGCACCAATGACATGTTGCCATTGGCATCGGTGGTGACCACTTTGGATATTTCGGCATAGGGAGCCGCGCTTGAGTTGGACTTGCTTGAGAAACCAGCCACCGCGACATCATAATCCAATGGCCAGCTTTTCAGGCCGGCTATGTTGCCCTCTATCTTGACCACGCGACCTTGTTCGCTGTCGGGGTCTGTCTCCTCAATGTTACCAGAGTCGCAACTTGCAAGGAGCGCCATGACCAATAGTGGTAAAAATTTATGGATTATATTGTTCATCTCTGTCAACACTTAAAAAGCATATTGCATCAAAATCATGGCGGAATGAGTGGCCAATCCGAGATTGTCAAGGTCTCTGTCGGCTTGGGTGTCGTGCCCCCAACGGCCTGTGTATTGATACATTGCGGAGAGTTTGACATTGGTTTTAGGTACAAAATAGTTGCAAACCACCCCCGGAGAGTTCAGGCTGCCATCCTTGCGGGTGCCATTGCGGTCCATCCAATCGTAGCGAACGCCCAATTGCCACGATCTGTTGAGAAAATAGGCCAATTGCGCGTAGCCTCCCATGTAATTGAAACGGTCGGTTATTTTCATTCGTTTGGTAAAGCCCACGTGCATGTAGTAGCCCTCGGCTGCCACAGACCACGGTCCGCTCAGCAGCGCGAACTCCACTCCGGCACGCAAATCATTGGTCGATTCGTTCTCCGCTTCATTATTATAATTAACGGAAAGCCCCACTAAATATTTTGTGCCTAAGCCTAAAAGGTTAGGATTGCCTTGGCTCATCGGCATGGCTCCGTTGCCTTGGAAAGTGACGCGCGCGGCGTAGAGCAGTGACGGGAAATGGTTGTCGTCGCTAAAGCCCTTGGTAGCCGTATTGACGTTGCCACCCGTTCCATTGAATAAGCCGACCTCATAGCCCCACTTGTCTGCTATCAAGCCGTGCATCTTGACACCCAAGTCCCAGCCTGTGTTGATGGTGGGGTTGACGGCGTTGAGGCTGTAAGGCACTATCGTGGTGCAGATGAGCGACGATGGCATGGCAGGGAACAAAGTCTCGCCAAGGGTGGTAAGGAATGCCCCGGCGAATGGTGTTTTCTGTTTTCCCACGCGGAAACGCAGAGCTTTGGAGGCTGCGTAATCTATCCATGCTTGTTGCAACAGCGCGCCTCCCTTGGCTGCCGCGTTGACGCAGACGTTGTAATCAATTTTGCCAAAGGCCTTGCCGGTGAAGCCGATAATGCCGAATGGTATGGCAAAACCGGAGTTGGCTACGTTGTCTTGGTTGTAAGCCTTGTCAAGTCCCTCGTCCGGATAGTAGTTGAACCTAAGTGTTGTCTGGAGCATTAAGTAAGGTTTGAGAATAAATTTCCCATCCTTGGAGGCCAAGGAGAACCCTCTGTTGTCGGCGATGGGGAGCACGCCGTTTTCTCGGTCATAGGTCACCTCGCGTTGCTTTTGGACGTTTTCGTCGGTGTTTTCGGTCGTGACACTCGTCTCAATGGCCGTTTTTTTGTTGTCGTCCAGAACGGCGTTCTTGTCTGTTTGCTCCGCAAAAGCCACAGAACCAAGTCCCGCGGCGATGATGGCGGCGTAAGCGCGATATAGCTTCATGTTATAATTTGTTTTTTATTTTGTTTCTATAGTAAAGTTGATTACAGACTCCAGAGGAATCTAATGAGTTTGGCGCGGTCTTGCTTTGAGAAATGCGCGAATTTCTGTTTGCTGGCCTGTGCCTCGCCTCCGTGCCACATGATGGCCTCGGTGAAGTTGCGAGCGCGGCCGTCATGTAGAAAATAGGTGTGGCCGTTGACGAGCAATTGCAGTCCGATACCCCACAAAGGGGTGGTCCGCCACTCGTTGCCTCTTGCCAATCCGCTCACCATATGGTCGTTGAGCCCTACGCCCATAATTTCCGACCCCATGTCGTGGAGCAGGAAGTCGGAGTAGGGATGCACCGCCTGATGCCCCCCTAACCATGGCAATGACATGCCCCCAAGCAGGGTTACGCCACGTTTGTTGGTGTGCAACGTGGTGACGTGGCACAAGTGGCAACCTGCCTTGTAGAACAGTTTTTCACCTGCTTTTACATCCGGGTCGTTCACGTCGCGTCGCGCTGGCACCGCCAACGAATGCAGATAAAGGTCTACGGCCTCCATGTCCTTGGTGCTTACATCGAGCTTGTGATAGGCCATGCCCATCATTGCGCCCTCTCTGATTTGTTTCTGCCCACGGCATATTTCCTCCGGGAAGCGGCTGTTGGTCATGCCCATGTCTGACGAATAGCCCAACTCTACCGTGAGGTCGGCGTGGTGCGACTTGTTGCCGCCAACGCCAATTTGGCTTACTCCTCGCTCGGAAATGACGTTGTATCTGCCGCTAATGCCCCATTCCGGGTAGTTGCTCTTGGCTGCCAGCTGCCTGATCTCTTCGCGGTCGAGCGCCATGATGACTCCTTGGCCAACATGACGTAGGGGCACGCGCACCGAGATGAAGAGGTCTTCGGGCTTTATGCTGTCCGCGTACCATTTTGTAATGCGGTATTTGGGATAGCAGAGTGTGTATTTCTCGCCATCCGGAAACTGGTAGGTGGCGGAGTCAATGTCAAAGTGAAGCTCTCCCTCCGGCGTCACGCCGTAGATGGTGTTGTCGTGGATGACACGGCCATAATTGGGGAAGAACGCTCCGTTTTTCTTCGTGATGTAGCACAACATGGATGTGAAGCCATATTCGCCGGTGGCTTTGTCACTGCCGTTTTTAAAGGCCATCCAATAGGAGGGCTGTGTGCGGCCAGCGTTACGGTGGCAGCTTCCGCAGCAATAACCCACGAAAACGGGTCCCCGGCCGCCACCCTCGCCATTGTAATTGCTGCTCGCTACATTGTCATAAAGGCGGTCGCCCTCGTTGAAAAGCGTCTCGTAGCGCCCCTTTACCCAGTCTGATGCCTCGTCGTAGGAGTAGGCGGAGCGAGAAAATTCGGTTGATATGCCAGCTGACAGGGCGTAGCCGTCGGGCACCTCTACGTCTTGCACGTGTAGTTGCTCGCCTTCGTCTTCGCAGGCTGCCAGTGATAATGCGGCGAGAAGAATTAATGAATATTTGTAAAAACACATCATATTGCCATCTTTTTTTTCACGTTTTTTTTTACGTAAATACGGAGTGCCAAGCGTGTTGCTTGACAACTCCGTCCATGATAAAAAAGTATTTCTAAAAAGATTATTTTATTTTGCGAGGCTTTCCGTTCTTGAAAATTAAAAATTCAATCGTGTGATAACCACGTAGCGACTGTGCGCTGCTGATACTTTCCGCCCTCTTCTTTTCTTCCGGAGACAGTTGGCTGTTGCCGTTGTCGCCTTCCTCTTCCTCGACAAAATCGCCGTTCCAGTTCAGCTTGTTCCAGTCTTCGGATTTCAAAATGTTTTCGATGCCATCGATATCCAGTGGCCAAGTGTCCATGTTGGGGTCAAGGCCTTTGTCGGATACCGGGCCAAAGAGGTAAGCCTCGGACGACTCCCATGGCTGGCGCGCTTTTATCCAAGCCTCGCAACAAGCCTCGAAGCCTTCGTTCGAGGGCTTGGCTTGGAACGCCAAAATTTTGCGATACAGCTCCTTGTTGTATTTTTTCAGGTCCGCATAGGTGGGCACTATCACCTCGTCCACCACGTGGGAGACGATGGGATCGAGCGCTTTGTGGTCGTTCTTGTTTTTGTCAAGGAACGATTGCATGTCTTTGGCAAGCACTTCGTTCAGGTCAGCGGCGGCGTCAGCGGCGGCTTTTGTCTCGCTGCTGTTGATGTGGTTGCGGAATGGTTGCGGAATGTTGTCGATAGCTTTTATGGCTTTGTCGATGGCTTGGGCCACTTTTTTGTTGAGCGCGGGATCTTTCTTTTCCACATAGGCATAGAGTGAATTTGCGTGAGCTTTGCTCAACTTGTTGAAACTCTTGTCGTAAACCCCATAGTAACCGTTGCGAATGGATAGGATGTTGTTCGTGTAGTCTAACCGCGAGTGCCAGCTATACCATGACTCAACGGCATAAAGACCCGCTTTCATGTTTGCTTTGGTGGGCCATTTCTCGGTGTATTTGCGGTATGGAGAGCCTATCTTCTCGGAGCCCACCTCGTCGGCGATGTGGTCCATATAGGTTACCAACAATGCCAAACAGTCATACGCGGAGTTTAGCTTCAGGGCCTCGCTCTTGTGCTCCTTGAATATCTCGGCGTATGGTTTGCCGCCATTGTAGCTTTTGGTCCAGTCGTCGTAGAGTGCGTTGGCGTCGTCCACCAGCAGCTTGCCGACTGTCGCCATGTAGTTGCCCCAAGCCTTTTGGTTTTGCCCGTTGTACTCGATGACGTCCTCGGCATTGATTTCCTCAATGATTTTCTTTTCTTGCTCTTTGGTAAAAGCGCCATTTTCTGGCGTGTCAGTGTTACAACTACTGAATGCCAAGCCTATAGCGAGAGTGCCAAGAATTAATGCATTTTTTTTCATTTCTCATTTCGTTTACGTTAATAATATAATTTTTTCGATGCTTCTTTCGCTGCGTTATTTTATGAGGTGAGTTTTAAATTTTTATTTCTTGGCGAAATAAAGGGCGTATGCCACGCCTATGCGAAACTCGTTTTCCGAGTTGTATTTACCCTTGCCAAACACGGCGTGCGTGCCTATTTGACGTGTGGCGTAGTCGGCTTTCACCGCTAAGCAAGGTAGCGGCTTCCAGTTAAGTCCACATGCCCACATGCTAACTTGCGTGCGCGGGTCGGCCACGGTGCCCATAACGGTGCCCTCCTGTGGGTTGTAATAGTCGTAATGCGCGTATGGATAGATGTTGGGCAATTTGCTGCAGGGAAAGAATGACGCTATGTTCACGCCCACCTCGGCGCTGTACGTGAGCGCGTGCGAGCCCATGCCACGCTTGCGCGTGCCATAGGGAGAGCCTGCCGATACCGTGGTGCCATTTATTTCGCCCGTCTGGGACACATGGCCGTGTATCACGTTGGCACGTGCCGTGACATACTTGTTGATGTATTGGGCGTCAAACGAGTAGATGAACACGTTGATAGCGTTCATGTTATTATAGTTCAAGAACTTCTCTGTGTTCTTGCCACTGTTGGGATTGAAAAAGGCGCTGAACCCCACGCGCAGTCCTGGCACGCCGTTCCAGTCAAGCCGAGCCGTGTAGGCAGGAGCGGTGAAGTTGTCAAACTCGAAAGCCCCCTGCTTGCCTTTCCTCACCCAATTGTACTTGCCGTAACCGTCAGGATTGAGGCCGGCCGTCATCAATAATTGGTAGTTAAAAGAGGCAGCCCCCCTGCCGAAGCCACCAAAGATCTCCAATCCCGTCTCGTGCCATGTCGAAGGCAATATCGTACACTCTCCTTCGGGGCGTGCGGGCGTGAAGAAATACAGTGGCTCATGATGGGCGTTGGTAAGCCCCAACGGTATGATGAGGTGACCCGCGCGCACGTTAAAGGCCGGATGGATCAGTCGGGTAAGGTGAAATTGCTCTAAAGCCACCTCGCCTCCTTTCTCTATTTCGTTTTCATATTCGCCGTTTTCAGCGCCCGAGCCCGACTCTATCTCATAGGCCATGCCCACGCCACCCGACTCGAACTCTATCTCCGTGCCAAGAATCCACTTGTCAGACAGTTTGTAATCGCCCGACAGAACAAAGCGCGGTATGGATATTTCGTTGTGCCTCAACCGTGCGTTGCCATTGCTCGCGCCCGTGAAACGGTTCAGTCCGTAATCCTTAAAGCGTGTCAAAATCTCTCCATATCCGCCTATACGGTATTTGTGATAAGCCGTGTCTTGAGCCGTGGGCGGAGTGGCTGCCGTGCCCATGGTGACCATTCCGCATAGCGTGATCGTAAGGGCCGCTGTTTTTTTCATTTTTATCTTCATACTGCTGTCGCTGATGTTCGTGCTGATCGCTGTTATTAATTTTGCAAATTGCTGTTATGGATTTTATAAATTGCTGTTATTAGCTTTGCATATTGCTGCCATTGATATTATTGAATGTTATCCGGGGTGCAAAGCTAAGTTTTAAACTTTTTTCACGCAATACCTAAAAGGTATGAGTTTTAGGGTCTGCGTGATACCTGATAATGGTGAGGCGGCAAAACCGCTGGCAGGTATTTCTCGTAGCGCGCGGCCTTACCAAAACTATATAAAATACGGACGAGGAGGGGCGGCTCATTGTTTGTTTTCTGCCATGATACGCTTTTTGGGCACATTGAAAAATCGCGAGAAGGGCCTTGTCCCATAGGCTCGTAACCATTGTGCGCGCCGATGCGTCAGCCCGAATGACGCCATGTGGCAATTTTACGCCTTTAAAGGCACTGCCTATCCAGACAACCGACAATACCTACAAGTTGGTAAACGTGTGACATCCTTATTTGTGAGTATTCTTTGTTATTTGTGACAAAATGAGTACCTAATTGTTTGTCAGTCTCGTTTTTTTTTGTTTATTTTGCAACATATATTTAATGAAGTGAAAGTAAGCGGGGGATGAAGAACCAGAAAATGTATGAGCCTGATGACAGGTTGATATCCATCATCAGGGACAATTATAACACGTTGCAAAGTCTTGGGTCGTTTGGTATCAACCTGGGATTTGGCGACAAAACGGTCAAAGAGGTGTGCGAGGACCAGCATGTTGACACTTACACCTTTCTTGCCGTCATCAATTTCACTATCAATGGGTATCGTGATTATGATGATGTAGACCGCCTGTCCATCCCCACGCTTATACATTACCTCAAGGCCAGCCACGCTTATTATCTCGATTTTGAGTTGCCTTACATTCGCAGGGCACTGTGCGAAGCGCTTGACGAGAACGACAATTTGGCCCGGCTCATCTTGAAACTCTTTGACGAGTATTCGCACAGCATACGCAACCACATGCAGTATGAGGAAAAAACGCTTTTCCCGTATGTGGAGGATTTGGAGCGCGGGAGCGCCTCGTCCACCTATGACATGGAGACTTTTTCCAAGCATCACACACAGATAGACCAAAAGTTGAGCGAGCTTAAAAACATCATCATCAAGTACTTGCCATCTGACGGCCTGCGCAACAACCAGCTCACCGCGGCCCTTTATGAGATATACAATTGCGAGCAGTGGCTCAAAGAGCACGCCAACGTGGAGGATGAAATTTTTATACCCGTCATCAAGCGGATGGAAAAAAAATCGAAGCAGAATGATGTGAGCGTCAAGATAAGCAATATGATCAAGAGCAACGCGAACGCGCAGGAGACACTTTCTGACCGGGAGAAAGATGTTATCGTGGCTCTTGTGCAGGGAATGACCAACAAGGAGATAGCCGATCATCTCTGCATATCCATCAATACCGTCATCACTCACCGTCGCAATATTGCCCGCAAATTGCAGATACACTCGCCGGCGGGCCTAACCATCTACGCCATCGTGAACAACTTGGTGGATATAAGCAGCGTTAAACTATGACAGGACGTCCACGAATGGCAATAATTGATCCCAATGTGCTCTCGGTGTTGGGACTCAAACAAATACTCCAACAAGTCATCCCTGTCGTGGAGGTGCGCGCTTTTGCCACACTTGACGAGATGCGATCCAACGCCCCTGACAGTTACTTTCATTATTTTGTGGCGCAAAGCGTGGTCATCTTGAACCGGCAATTTTTTCTTGAACGCAGGCACAAGACCATCGTGCTGACCATGGGGCACGACGCCTCCACGCACCCCGTGGGTTTCAACAGTCTCAATGTCAACGTCTCCGAGGAGCAATTGGTACGCTCGTTGCTCCAGCTGGAACAGCGTGCCCATGCCCACGGCAAGAATTTCCCGTCCAGTGTCAAGGCCGCTCGCGGCCGCTCGCTTACCGCTCGTGAGAAGGAAGTGTTAGTGTTGATAGTGGAGGGAAATATCAACAAGGAGATAGCCGATCGTCTTAATATCGGCCTGACCACGGTGATCAGCCATCGTAAAAATATCATGGAGAAGCTCGGCGCCAAGAGCGTGTCGGCCCTGACCATTTACGCCGTGATGCACGGCTATGTGGATATTAACAAGATATGATCCTTTGACGTCAATGTGACAGTGGCCCGCAATCCATTGGAATGGTGTTTGGATGGCGGGCGTTTTCGTGTTTTTTTTACATTGTTCGCTTTTTGATGGATCGAATGGCCATGCTTCGTTTCAAGTTGTCTGGATATTAACCTCGCGGCTGATCATTTTTTTTCGTTTTACAAGAATGGCGCGAGGAGATGCGCGAACCATCCCGTGAGCTTTTGCAAGGGCGTGCGCCATTTGTCCCAATTTTCCTCCGTGAGCTTGAAGGCTCTTAGTTTCTCGCGGTCGAAGAGCTTGTCGAGTTCGCCCGTGGTGCATTGGTCCACGATCACGGCGTTCTCCTCGTAGTCCCACGATAGGCTGCGAGCGTTGAGGTTTGCCGACCCGACGGTGCAAAATTTGCCGTCTACCATGATGATCTTGGTGTGGTGGAAACCGGGTTTGAACATCCAAATGTCGCAACCTTTCTTCATTAGTTTGTGAGCGTTGTAATATCCGCAATCTGGCGTGAGCGGCACGTCGCTGCGCGCGGAGAGCATGATCTCCACCTTGACGCCACGTTTGGCGGCGCGCCTCAGCTCGCGCTTGAGCGCTCGGTTTAGCGTGAAGTATGGGTTTATGATGCGTATGCTGTCGCGCGCGAACCTGATGGCGTTGGTGTAAAACTCTCGTATGATCTTGTTTGACGTGTGTGGCTCTCTGTTGATGATGCCCACCATTTTGTGTCTTGAGGTGTCGCAGGTGTCTTCTTTCAGCCCCTTGAAATAGCCGTCGTCTCCCAATCCCCTGAAGTATTTGGCTCCGTGCACGTTTTGTTTGGCTATTTTGTTCCATGTGTTGAGAAAGATACCTTGCAGCGTGTTCACTTCCGTGCCCTGTATTCTGCAGTGCATGTCGTGCCACTCGCCTACTCGGGGAGTGCCCTTGATGTAGTAGTCGGCCACGTTCATGCCGCCCGTGTAGGCCACCTTTCCGTCTATGATTACGATCTTGCGATGGTCTCTCGCGAACACGTGGTTAATCCACGGAAATCTTATAGGGTCGAACTCGTATATCTCTATTCCCCTGTCGCGTATGGCTTTGAGGTGTCGCCGTTTCAGTGGACTGTTGTTGCTGGCGTTGCCAAAAGAGTCGAACAGCGCGCGAACCTCCACGCCTTGGATAGCCTTGGCGGCCAGCAGGTTGAACAGTTGGGACGCGATGGAGTCGTTCCTGAAGTTGAAATATTCAAGGTGCACGCTCGATTTGGCCTGCTTGATGGCCTTGAACAGGTCGTCAAACTTCTCTTGCCCGTTTTTGAGTAACGTCACGCTGTTGTCTCGCGAGAATGTCACGCCTCGCTCCCGAAGGTATCCCACCATGAGCGAGTCGCTGGACTGGGCCGCTGTCCGAGGGTTGGAAAGGGTTAAAAACGCTGCCAATATGTAATAGAATGGTCTCATTCTGTTTGGTTTAACAATGTTGTGGCATAGCTGTCCACGATGCCCAGCAGTTGCATGTCGTCGTTGCATACCAATACGGAGTGTATCTTGTATTGGTGCATGATGTGCTGTATCTCCGCTATCTTGGTGTTTGGCTTCACTGTTTTGGGGTGTCTTGTCATGCTGTCTGCCACGGTGTGGTTGAAAAATTCGGCTTGCCACCGCTCCATGGCCCGGCGTATGTCTCCATCGGTGATGATGCCGGTGACCCGTTTTTGGTTGTCAATGGTAACGCCAAGTCCCAGTTTGCCTTTAGACACTTGGATGATGGCGTCGCCCAAGTGCGTGTCCTCGGGCACGATGGGCATGTCTTCTGTCAGCATCACGTCTTCCGCGGTGGTGAGCAATCTTTTGCCCAGCTCGCCGCCGGGGTGGAACTGCGCGAAGTCGCGTGGCTTGAAGTCGCGCACCCTCATCAGCGCCACGGCCAGCGCGTCGCCCATGGCCAGTGTGGCGGTGGTGCTCGTGGTGGGCGCCAAGTTGAGCGGGCATGCCTCGTGGTCCACCCAAACTCTTAGGTGCACGGTGGAGTATTTGGCCAGCAGCGAGTTGGGATTTCGGCTTATGCCGATAATGGGAATTTTCATGTGCAGCAAGATAGGCACAAATCTCAACAGCTCGTCAGTTTGCCCGGAGTAGCTCAAGGCCAGCACCACGTCGTCTGGTGTCATCACGCCAAGGTCTCCATGGTAAGCGTCGAGCGGATTGATAAAAAAGGCCGGCGTGCCCGTGGAGGCCAGCGTGGCGGCTATCTTGGCGCCGATGTTGCCGCTTTTTCCCACGCCCGTCACGATGACCTTGCCGTGGCAATGGTATATCATGTCCACGGCTCGCGTGAAGTTTTCGTCTATCTGCTTGGTGAGGTCGTTGATGGCTTTCGCCTCGTCTATCAGGCATTGCCGGGCGTATCCTGCCGATTGGGAGATGCGCTCCTCGGGTGTGTCGGTTTTCATAACAGCGTCTCTATTAAGGTTTCAAGTTTGTCAAGTTCCAGCATGTTGGCCGCGTCAGACAGTCCGGCGTCGGGCGTGGGGTGCACCTCAAAAAACCATCCGGTGGCTCCGAAGGCCCGCGCGGCCTTTGCCATGGCCGGCACGAACTTGCGGTCTCCGGTGGTTTTGCCCTCTCCTGCCGCCGGTCGCTGTACGCTGTGAGTGCAGTCCATGATGACGGTGGGCACAATTTCTTTCATGTCGGCTATGTTTCTGAAGTCCACCACGAGGTTGTTATAGCCGAAACAGTTGCCTCTCTCGGTGAGCCACACCTCCTTGGCGCCGCTCTCTTTCGCCTTCTGCGTGGGGTAGACCATGTCCTTGCCCGACAGGAATTGCGCTTTTTTGATGTTCACCACTCGTCCCGTGCGAGCCGCGGCCACCAGCAAGTCGGTTTGGCGGCACAAGAAAGCGGGTATCTGTATCACGTCGCACACCTCGCCGACGGGTTTCGCTTGCCATGCCTCGTGTATGTCTGTGATGAGGCTCAGCCCATATTTGCCTTTCACGTCGGCCAGCATTTGCAGTCCCTTGTCTATGCCGGGCCCCCTGAACGAGTGTATGGAGGTGCGGTTGGCCTTGTCGAACGAGGCCTTGAAGATAATGTCCGTGCCCAGTCGGCGGTTTATGTTCGTGAGCGTTTGGGCCACCGTGTCCAAGAGGCTCGCCGTCTCGATCACGCATGGCCCGGCGATGAATATGGGCGCGGTATGTTTATTTTTCATGCTTGGTTCTGTTTTTCTTTGTTGATAATCTCCATTGCTTCTTTCTCGGTGGCGATGGGCGCCGGTTGCTTGGTGGCGTAGCTTGCCATGTGTATGTCTCGTTGCGGGAATGGTATCTCTATGCCCTTGTCGTTCAGCGCGTCGTAAATGGCCTCCATGATGTCGCCGTGGGCGAACGCTTGGTTGCGCGAGTCGACCCATGAGAATACCTTGTAGTCCACCGAGCTGTCGCCAAAATTGGCCACCACCGTGTCTATGTACTTGATGTATCCGGGTTTGTTGACGCGTCTCACCGCTTCGGCAATGGTTTTTTTCACTTCCTTGACGCTGCTTCCATATGCCACGCCCACGACCACCGTGTCAAGCTCGTTGCCATGGTTTTTGGTCAGGTTCTTATAGTTCTTGGCAAAGAGTTGAGAGTTTTGGAACGCGATGACCGAGCCGTCCAAAGCCTCGAGCATGGTCGAAACGTAGGTGATGCTTTTCACGGTGCCCCGCGTTCCGTCGATGGAGATATAGTCGCCCACCTTGATACGTCCGGCCATGAGCGATATGCCATAGTAGATATTCTCGAGGATGTCTTTCAGCGCGAAGCCGACACCGGTGGACAAACCGGCCGAAATGGCCACGACCCACGTGTTGTTGATATTGAAGATGTTCATTGTCACGAGCGCCCACGCGCCCCATACGAGCACCTGTATCACGTTGCGCAACATGGCCATGCGGCTTGTCACGGAGTCTCGATTGGCCAATCGGCCTTCTCGCTTGGCTTGTTCTTGTTCGTTGAGCCAGAAGTTGTATTGCAGCAGCGACATGACGGTACGGTTGATGTATGCGAAAACGAAGAACAATATTACCACCACCGTGACCGCGTACAGGCTCAACGTGAAGTTTTTAGACTCGATAAGCCTCGTGTTGAATATTTCCCGGGTCACGCCGCTCAGGTTGAACACGTCGGCAGCCCAATATATCGACACCAGCACCGATATGGCCGCAGCCGCCGGCAACATCACCTTATAGACCAACATGAATAGCCATTTGCGAGTGATGGGCGTTTCTTCCTTAAAATATTGCCGTTGGGGAGCGTTGCCATAGTTCTTGAGCACCGACGAGACGCATGTCAGTGTCAATATGCATGTCATCTGCATAGTCCACCATATGAGCATCTCCACAGACAGGAGCGTGTAGCCTATGAGGGCGGCCGCAAGGCTCACGATAAACACCGCGAGCGAGATGTACGAGTATATAATGTCGCTTTTGGGCAGCTTGTGGTGGTGTTTCTTGGTCACGTACCATTGCCATGCCATGCAAATCAACAGTATGGGTGGGAAAATGAGGTTTAGGAGGTCGTCCGGTATCAATACAATTCGAAACGATATTACTATCAGGCAGATGCCCATGATGGGCGTATAGATGCGAAAACCGTCTTTCAGCTTGCTGGCGTCGAGCCTGATGAGCAGCGACAGGAGTATTACGCCCGAGAGCCATGCGTATTCCACCAACAGCCTGCATGCGATGATGACGAAGTTTTGGTTCCATGCCAATCCCACCAAGCCTAATATGATGGCGAACGTGATGACCGTCGCGGCCAAGATGATGTACAGCCGTTTGGCTTGGAATGCCCTCTTGATATCTATTTCTTCTTTCTCGTCCACGAGCCATCGCAGCGCGAAGTTCAATTTGTTGGCCTTCATTATCCGGGTCAGGGCAAAGCCAATGGTGAGGTAATTGAGGGCTGCCGCCATGAGGCTTCCCAGCGCCAATACCGCCAGCAAGCCTAAGACGACCTTGATGTCCCAATCGGAGTCGGCGCTCGAGAGGGGCTTGTATTTTTGCGTTACCGACGCGCCCGTCTCTCGCATGTGGGCGCGCAGGTCGCGCAATATTTTCAGGTAGTTGTCGCCGGCGTCGCTGAAGATGGCGGCTTGGATGTCTTGGTATCGTTTGTTGGCGTAGTTGTCCAAGTGTTTAAGCCGTTCTTCGGTTTCCTCGTACATGGCCACGTATTGCCGCATCCGGGTGCGGTTGTCTTTCAGCGTGCGCTTGATGTTGATGGCAAGGGTGAGGCATACGTCGCGGTCGAGCTTGGCCTTTTGTGGCAATCCCTGCACATACATGGTGTTAAGGTCGTTTATCAGGCTGTCGTACCGGTTCACCTCGATGTTGGCGTTTTTGATGTATTCCCGAAACGGGGCCGCGTTCACCTTGAACTTGTGGTATTGCTCCGTGGCCTCGTGGCAGGCGTATGTCAGGTCGAAGATGTTGTCGCTCTGTTGCGAGTAGAGCATGATGGCGTTTTGTTGGCTCTGCCTCAGCGCCGCCAGCACGCGCCCGGTCACGGCCTCTTGCTGCTCTTTCATGTCAGACACTTGCCGTTCCAACTCCATGTGATAGTTTGTAAGCTCCTCTCTGAGAATGGCCAATGTGCTGACGAGGTCTTTCTCTTTCAGCACGGCGCGCGACGGGAGCGCCGCCGTTATCAGCAGCAAGGCCGCGAGAACTATCTTTTTAAACATACATCTTGTTATTTATATGCAAAGATATAAAACATTATCCGAATAGCGCGCTAACGTTTTGAAAAAGTTGTTTAAGGTGGCCGCGCCCGGCCATTTGGTGCGCGCGCCCCCAAACAAAAGCCACGGTTCGACATGCGTCGCAGTCAAACCGTGGTGTACGATAAAGGCAAGGTGCGATGTTTTATTCTTCAGAGGCGATGCACTCCACCTCCACGCGTGCGTTCTTGGGCAGCGTTTTGATGGCGATGGCCGACCTGGCGGGAAAGGGCTTGCCGAAAAACTCGGCGTACACCTCGTTCATCTCGGCGAAGTCTGCCATGTCTGCCAGGAATACGGTGGTCTTTACCACTTGGCTCATCTTCAGGCCCTCGGCCTCGAGAATGTGCTTCATGTTGGTGAGGCTCTGGCGTGTCAGCTCCTTGATGCCGCCCTCGGCGAAATTGCCCGTGGCCGGGTTTACGGGCAGCTGGCCGCTTACAAATACCAATTTGCCGGCGTGGATGGCCTGGCTGTACGGGCCTATGGCGGCCGGAGCCTTGTCTGTGTTGATAGCTTTCATAGTTGATGTTGATTTTAAATTATTGCCATTGCAAATTTAGTCACTTTTTTCCGATTGCGTGTTTTTTATTTTAAAAAAAAACGCTTCGCGGCCACTTTCCCTCGACAATAATGCTTATTTTTGCCATGACAAACACAGACAAGATGATATACATTATCAGGAACGACCGTGAGTACGGCCCTTACGCGGAGGATGTGGTGGCCAAATACGTGGAGGATGGCAAGTTGCTCATGCACGACAAGGCGCGCGACGCCGTCACTGGCGAGCGCGGCACGGTGGCTCGTTTTCTTGCGTCGCGGGGCTTTCGCCCCGAGGTACGCGCCCATGGCACGTTGCGCGAGCAGTTGCGAGCCATAGGCACGGGGTTCATTTTCCCTCGGCAAGCCATGGCCAATCGGCGTTGGCGCGACGACACGCGGTTGCTCATCCTTGCCGTGGCGGGCTTGTCCCCGTCGGTGTTGCTCATGTTTCCCATAGGCGGCTACTTGGTGTTTTATGCCGTGTCGCTCTATTTCGCGGTGATATGGGGCATGTTTTTCTACTATTTTTTTCGCACGAGACAGGTCAGGATAGTTACCACCGCGCGGCTGTTTTTTCTCACCCAGCTCATCGTCTTCCTCATTTTCTCCGAGCTTAACAACCTCAATTTTTTCTATTTTTTCACCAAGATGCCTTTCCCGGCGAGCGTCATTGGGTATGTGTTGGGCGTGGGCGTCACCGAGGAGTTTGTCAAAATGCTTCCCCTCTTGGCGCTCGCGCGTAGAGCCAAGGAACCGATACTTCCGCAGACGTTGGTGTACTATGGGTTGATGTCGGGCATAGCCTTTGGCGTTTTCGAGGGCGTGCAGTATCAGGTCACGGTCAACGCGCGGGCCGATTACGCCTCGGCCTTCTTCTTGAACATAGCCCGTCTCACCTCGTTTCCGTTCTTGCACGCGCTTTGGGGTGGCATATGCGGCTATTTCGTGGGCTTCGCCAATCTGTACCCTCGCTATAAAAAGAGCCTCTACGTCTTGGCTTTGGCCATACCTGCCGCGCTTCACGGACTTTACGACACTTTCGCGTCGGTGATGTATGTGGTGTCGTTGGGCATAGCCTTTGTTAGCGTTTTGGCGCTGACCACCTATCTCAACAATGGCAATTGTTTTCGCGACCGCCTGCGCCATTAGGCTGGCGCGTGGGTGTCGCCGCGCTCGCGACAGGCGGCTGGGCAGAACATGGCGGCGTGGCTGGAGCCATGAAAATATCCGACAAACACTCGCTCGAGCTTTGGGTTCTCGCAAGTGGCATGGTGGTTGGCCGCAAAAACGCGAAATTTGAGACCTCTTCTTAATTGGCTGTATACCAAATCGTTATGTTCGCCGCTGCTTTTTCGCGCCGCGAAAAGCGTCTCGGAACCTTGCCATCGCTATCTAATCGCGGGCTGATTAGGCCTTGACGCCAACGCGATTGGAGCTTTGGCGTCGCCGCATTAGGCCTGAATCGCCTTGCCAATGGACGCCATTCGGCTGGCGGCCAAAAAATATCGGCTGTCCCTTGCCTGTGTTTTACGTTTTTCTCGCGCGTTCGTTTTCCAGAACGTCTGTTTGAAAAGACAGGAAAATTGCTCCGTTTTTTTTACATGTCCTCTTATGGGCGCGTGTTCCCCAACCTTTTTTTTTAGAAACGACAAGTTCGTGGCGCGATCGCTATTTGGCCGCGATGGTGGCGCGGCGTTTATGAAACAATTGGCGCGCGCGTTTGCCATCATGGCTTCTCGTGAGCTTGCGAGGCCATCGCTCCTCATGATTTGGAAGAAAAGATGTGCCACTTTGTCAGTCGCCTTCCTGTGGCATGACGTTTGTTCAGTAATGGTCAAACAACGAATGTCATAAAAAGATTAATAACGAATAAAAATTATAATACAATTATGGGAAAGATTATCGGAATCGATTTAGGAACCACAAACAGTTGCGTTGCCGTTTTTGAGGGCAACGAGCCAGTAGTGATAACCAACTCTGAGGGCAAGCGAACCACTCCTTCGGTGATTGGTTTTGTGAAAGATGGCGAGCGCAAGGTTGGCGACCCCGCCAAGCGCCAGGCCGTGACCAACCCCAAGAACACCGTTTACTCCATCAAACGTTTCATGGGTGAGACATACGAGCAGAGCAGGAATGAGGCCGAGCGGATGCCTTACACCGTTATAAATGACAATGGTTTCCCAAAAGTTCAGATAGAGGGCGCCGCCCATCCGTATACGCCGCAGGAAATATCGGCAATGATATTGCAAAAAATGAAGAAAACGGCCGAGGACTATTTGGGGCAGGAGGTAACCGACGCCGTGATCACGGTGCCCGCTTATTTCTCTGATTCGCAGCGCCAAGCCACCAAGGAGGCAGGCCAGATAGCGGGCCTTAACGTACAGCGTATCGTGAATGAGCCAACGGCCGCGGCTCTTGCCTATGGCGTTGACAAGGCTAACAAAGACATGAAAATAGCCGTGTTCGACCTCGGTGGCGGCACGTTTGATATCTCAATCCTTGAGTTTGGCGGCGGCGTTTTCGAAGTGTTGTCCACCAATGGCGACACCCATCTCGGCGGCGACGACTTTGACCACGTGATTATTGACTGGTTGGCTGACAACTTTAAGAACGACGAGGGCATTGACCTGCGCAAAGACCCGATGGCCATGCAACGCTTGAAAGAGGCTGCCGAGAAAGCCAAGATAGAATTGTCGTCAACGACATCGACCGAAATAAACTTGCCCTATATATCCGCCGAGGGAGGCGTGCCTAAACATTTGGTTAAGACATTGACTCGCGCGCAGTTTGAGCAATTGGCTCACGACTTGATCCAGAAGTGCCTCGTGCCATGCCAGCAAGCTATGAAAGACGCTGGGCTTCAGACGTCGGAAATAGACGAGGTGATACTTGTGGGTGGTTCGACTCGTATACCAGCCGTGCAAACTCTTGTGAAAAACTATTTCGGCAAAGAGCCGTCCAAGGGCGTGAATCCCGATGAGGTCGTGGCCGTGGGCGCGTCTATCCAAGGTGCTATCTTGAACAAGGAGAGTGGAGCGGGAAACATAGTGCTTCTGGACGTGACTCCATTGACGCTCGGTATCGAGACAATGGGTGGCGTGATGACAAAGCTCATCGATGCCAACAGTACCATTCCGTGCAAGAAGAGCGAGACATTCTCCACGGCAGTGGATAATCAGACAGCCGTGACGATCCATGTGCTGCAGGGCGAGCGCCCAATGGCGGCACAGAACAAGAGCATTGGACAGTTCAATCTCGAGGGCATAGCCCCCGCTCGCCGCGGCGTGCCACAGATTGAAGTTACCTTCGACATCGATGCCAATGGCATACTGAATGTCAGCGCCAAGGACAAGGCCACCGGCAAGGAGCAGAAGATTCGCATCGAGGCTTCTTCCGGGTTGAGCGACGCGGAAATAGAGCGCATGCGCAATGAGGCCAAGGCCAACGAGGAGGCTGATAAGAAAGAGCGCGAGAAAGTGGATAAACTTAATCAGGCAGACTCTTTGATTTTCACGACCGAAAACTTCTTGAAAGATAACGGCGATAAGGTTCCGGCCGACCGGAAGAGTGGTATTGAACAAGCCTTGCAGCAGCTCAAAGACGCTCACAAGGCTGCCGACGTAGCGGCTATCGACACTGCTATCAATAACCTCAACACTGTCATGCAGGCAGCCAGCGCCCAGATGTATCAGGGTGCGCAAGCCGGTCCGCAGCCGGGCGCGGACGCTGGTCAGCAGGCACAGCAGGAGCAGCCAAAGCAGGATGATAACATCCAAGACGCGGACTTTGAGGAAGTGAAGTAAAAGTGCTGACAAACGCTAATTAAAAATAGGTAAATCCCAGTAACATAATAAGTTGCTGGGATTTTTGTTTCTTGATAATGATTAAATTCTATCGTTTTTAATCGTTTTTGTGCTTATATTTGTACCATATTTGTGCCGCGACTTAATGGGAGATAAAGTGCGACTTAATTTAAAAGATAAATTGATAATCAAATAGATACAAATAGTATGGCGAGTGCAAGATTTCAAATAGAGCGGAAATGCGAAATTTGCGGTAAATCTTTTATTGCAAAGACGCTTACCTCCAGATACTGCTCTAAGAACTGTTCTCAAGCTGCATACAAACAAAGAAAAAAGGAAGAACTGTTAGATGCATTGAAAAGAGAAAAAGGCTGCGAGAGTTCCGAAGAATCAACCTTATCTCTCAATAGCTGATGCAACTGCATTATTTGATATTGGACGAGATTCCCTTTATCGCTTAATCAGGAATAAACAAGTCCGTTATTATAACCTCGGACTAAGGATGATACGTATTTGCAAAGCTGATTTACAAGAACGCTTTAATCTACGTCCTTACGATGAAAGAAGAAAAGAAAAACAATCAGAAGTAAAGACTTATCGGCTTGAGCCTGAAGATTGTTATACGATTGGAGAAATAGCTAAGAAGTTTGGTATCCATGATAGTACTGTATATCTGCAAATTCGCAAATATTCTATTCCAACAAGGCAGATTGGCAATTACGTCTATGCACCAAAATCAGAGATAGACAATTTGTATAAACACTAACCCACGACATACAATGAGAAAGGAACTTGATAATACAAAGGCAACAGTACGATTGCGAAAGAGTGCCTATCGAAAAGAATGGTACCTGTATATAGAAAGCTATCCTGTGAGAGTAGCTGGAAAAGATTCTCCGCAAAGAGTGCGTGAGTATCTAAACCGAACAATCACTACTCCTATTTGGGACAAAAGCAGAACAGCTCGTACAACCGAAGCAACCCAAACATTCAAACCAAAACGAGATTTGAATGGAATTATCTTGTGTAAAAGTGAGATAGACCAAGAGGCCTGTATTTATGCAGATAGTGTTAGAAAACTACGGCAGCGTGAATATGATAATGCAAGCTTGTATAGTGACACAGAAACCGCACAAGCAGAACAGAAAGAACGATTACAACAAAATTTCATTAAGTACTTTGATAAGGTAGCAGATAAGCGACACCGTAATAGTTCCCTTTCAATTCAAACAAACTGGGAGCGAGTACATGTTTTGCTAAAAATGTTTGCTGGAGACACGCTTCTTTTTTCACAAATAGACAACCGATTAGCTGAAGATTTCAAGTTCTTCTTGTTATCCGCTCCTTGTGGTGGAAGTAAGAAAGGGACAATATCACGAAACACAGCTTCTACATATTTTTCTATTTTTAAGGCTGCGCTCAAACAAGCATTCATAGACGGATATTTGACCATAGATTTATCTGCAAAAATCAAAGGCATACAGGAACAAGAATCCCGAAGGGAATACTTAACCCTTGATGAACTGAATAAGTTAGCTAATACCCCCTGTGAACGTGATGTACTTAAACGTGCAGCACTATTCTCAGCTCTGACAGGACTGAGACATTGCGATATTCAAAAACTAAAATGGAATGAAATAGCCATCGAAGGAAACCAAACCAAACTTCTCTTTACTCAGAAAAAAACAAAAGGGGTAGAGTATATGCCTATCTCGGAACAGGCGTTTAAGCTTTGCGGAGAGCCAAGACAACCAGAACAACTCGTTTTTGAAGGGTTACCAAATCCTTCTTGGATTTCTCGTCCATTAAGGGCATGGATTGAAAAAGCAGGTATTCAGAAACACCTCAGCTTTCATTGCTTTAGGCACACATTTGCTACCCTTCAACTTGCAAACGGAACAGACATCTATACTGTAAGCAAGATGCTTGGGCATACAAATGTCAAAACAACTCAAGTATATGCCC
>NZ_JRNC01000008.1 GCF_000758925.1 Prevotella sp. S7-1-8 | reverse complement strand
CATTAAAATGAATTTTCTATGAAACGCTCTACCGTTATTTTTTTACTTGTTCCTTTTTTTCTGGTATCTTGTCAAATAGCAGGACTGACATCAGGTTATTCCCACTTGTCAAAAAAGGAACAAGCTAAAATAATTAACTACAAAGGAAAAATAGACGAAATCCACGACTACTCAAACATATACACTGTCACTGTAGAACAAGTAAAAGAATACCTTTCAAATCATAACAACGTTATAATATACGATTATACACCATTTTGTAAATCTTCTTTTTGTTTACCTCCAAACATATTAGAAGATATATGTAAGAAAAACGATACAGATTTACTTGTTATTTCAAATATTTATGATGACATTTTTTTAGGTGTCACAAATAATTTTCCTATTTTAATGATAAAAACAAGTGTATATAATACTAAATCAAGGGCAAAATATATCGATAAATTTTATCATTCTTTAATCGGTTTAAATCTAAAAGAGATTGATTATGCAAGCTACCATTATTTCTCAAATGGTAATTACATAAAAAGCTTTAAGAATCCTCAAGATATAAGTTTATAACAAAAACCTTATAGGATTTCATAAAACATAACTATTTGCACCTGACGCAAGACCATTCCCACCACATGCAAGATTTGCAGTTGGTGGGAAATTTTCTTAATATAGAGACGTTTCGTTTCACTTCAACTCGTGCGCATGGTGTTCCGTTCCTCCACACCTCGGGCGCACATCCTAACCGTTTCGCTTCAAGGTGCTAACCGCTGTGGGGGCTATCGAGAGAATGAACTCATTCAAATATCACATAGATTTTAATCATATATTTTTTTATCATAAATATTTGCTTTTGTGCAATATGATAATTACATTTGCCAAAAATATACTTCGTCAAAACATCTAACTTCAAAGATATGCCAAAAAGAATATCGCAAAACGTTAATTTGTCTATAAAAGTTTTTTTTAGACCTTTAAATGAACCACTACAGAAAGATCCTCTTTTATTATGCATGATGATAATAGTTGGTTTTTTTGTGATCGGAATTACGTTTATTTTTAATTCGATACCAAGTATCATTATACTTTCTTTATTAGTATTCTTCACCAGCATCCTTGCTTATTGCTATATTAAGAATTATATCATTAACCCTAAAAACAAAAAAACATGAAGAAGATGAAGAAAATGCTTATGGTCTTGGTGTTGAAGGCATGATGGCCATGCAGACTATAACGGCGGAAATCCTGCAAATGGATAGAGGGGTATCAAGCGATAAACAGCACCTAACGGCACAGCAATACAAATCTTTTGCCGAGAAAGCCAAATTAAAGCAGCTGGAGGAAGAGAGGATAAGAAAAGAAAAACAGATGAAAGAAGAGTTGGAGCATCTCAAGGTTTCCAAGGCACGCAAAGAAGCAGCCATAGAAAGCGCAAAAACTATTTCCGATGGCATTAAAGGATTTTTCGGGCAGTTCCAAGGACAAACAGGTAAAAGCCCTTAAAACGCAATTAAATACCCAAGAAAAAGAAATATTTAATCTCAAGGCTGAACAGATAGGACAGTTGGAAGTGCCACACAGAAGATAGACAAAGCCTATCAAGAGGGATTTAATAAAGCCTATGGGAAAGTATATAATCTACAAGCCCAACTCAAAAAAGCCAAGGAGCAGGCAGTAAACACCCAAAAATACAGAGAAGATATAGAGAAATTTCAAAGCATTCCTATCATAGCAAGATGCATCAACGCAATCCGCAACTATGTAAGGCACATCAACGGAAACTTTGACACAGAGGACAGGTGCCTATTATCTTTCGTCATGCAGGACGATGCAGATGCAGCCGAGAAACTTAAAGACGCTGCCTATTATGGGTGCGGCATAATAGGGCAATACCAATACGGCTCAAAATGGAACCAAGCAGAAAGGGAATTGAGAAACATTGCCAATGGTGTGAGGGAAGAAGAACATCAACACCGAAGTAGGCGGCTAAAAAGATAACCCCCTACTTGTCGTTGTAATGTCCCATAGCCGATAATACAAGCACAACGATTGTCGTATCGTTGACTATGTAGCGCAGACGGTTTTTCTTATCGAGTTTCCTCGACCAAATACCATCAATATAACGAAGTTGATGTGGGTGTCCTGTGCCAGTGTATGGATGTTCCCGAAGTTCGACTAATAAAAGCTTTAATTTTTTGTATGCCTGAGTATCAGACTTTCTTAGTTTGGCTATTTCCTTTTGGGATTGTTCCGTGAAATCTAATTCATACATGGTCGTCTGTACGCTCTAAAAAATCATCAAGACTTTCCCATTTCTCCATACGGCTAATACGACCATTCTTCAAATCGTCTAAACCTTGCTGAATGGACAGAAGTTCTTCCCTTGTAAGCATGTCCTCGTCCTTTGCAACGCTGATAAGTATGGGGGGTTCATTTCTCCGAGCCACATAAATAGTTTCGTGAGCAGCCAAATCAAAATACTTCTTCTGATTGGCTCTAAATTCTCTTGTGCTTATTACCTGCATATTGATAAAATTTGGTTTTAGGTGCAAATCTAATACTTTATTTTTAAATTAAGACACATTCGTGTACTTATTTTTTTTCACATAAGTACAAAAAATATACATTTTTCACTTATATGTGTACACGTCATAAAAAGTTTGTTCATTTCACGCTTACGTTAGCCCCCCCAAGGGGATTATTTTTGTTTTTTCATTTTGCTTCCTTTCCGTTTTTCGAGAGAGCAATCCGATAAAGCCTTATTTCTGTTATAGACAACGTCTGTTATGTCCATTCTCTCGCGCCAAACGCAACCGGGCTTGCCTCGCGCCTGCCACGCGGCGCGATTAAGGGTTATTCAGCGCGCGATTAGGCCCTAAACACAGTGCGATTAGGCTCTAAACACGGTGCGATTAAGCATTAAACGCAGTACGATTAGGCCCTAAACGCAATGAGCGAAAAAAGAGGACGAAACAGCAGAAAAACAAAATCACCATAACTGACCGTTGCAAAGCGAGTTACAGCAAACGTAAAATTAAGCACATATTCACGGCCAAAGGCTTGCCAAAATCGTACAGGCTCAGTATTAGGAGACGTTTGTCAAAATAATTCAGCAATGTGATGACAAATCCAAAAGAAAGAATGACAACGAGCGTCACTCGCCTTTTGATAAAAAGCGACCGCCAAATCAGAATATGAAAAAGGGGGCAAGTCCCACTCTCACTCTAAGCGCGCTTCCCCATGTCGGCTCGCGCGAGCGTCTCGCCATCGAGCGTACGTATGGTGACGACACCGCGCTCCATCATGCCAAAGGTGGGCGGATTGCCGCCTTTGGGGAAGGTGATGGAGCCAAGGTTGCAAAAAAGGGTGCCCGTGTCGGCCGCGCGCAGCTCCCACAAATGGGTGTGGCCGGCAATCACCGCGTCAAAATGGCCGGGTGGCAATTTCTCCTTATTATATATATGGCCATGCGTGAGCAGCACGCGCCGCCCCTCATCCACCAACAGCGAGTAGGTGGAGAGCATGGGAAAATCGAGCAGTTGCTGGTCCACCTCCGAGTCGCAGTTGCCCCGAATGGCCACGATGTCGGCGGCCATGGCGTTGAGCGTGTCGGCCACGCCGCGCCCGTCAAGCCCCTCGGGCACGCGGTTGCGCGGTCCATAGTTGATAATGTCACCCGCGACGAGCAGCATGTCGCACCGCTCGTCGCGGTAAAACCGGAGCGCGGCGCGCAATCGCGGCAGCGATCCATGAATGTCGGAAATCATCATGTACTTCATGGTTTCAGCCCCTTAGATAGTCTTTGAGAGATGAGTTCTTCGTCATTTTGCCAATCCTCCTGATGGCCTTGTCGCGTATTTGGCGAACGCGCTCGCGCTTTACGCCCATGTCTCGCGCCGTTTCCGCCATCGTCTTTGGAGAGCCGCCGAGCCCATAGAGCAAGCCCACGACCCGTTGGTCTCGCTCGTCCAAACGGGCCACCAGCGATCGTAACTCTTCCATCAGCCCCGCGCGCTCGACAGCCTCATTTGGGATGGGAGCGTCGCGGTCTGGGATAACACGGCCAAGACTCAACTCAGCACTGCCGCCTATGGGTTGGTCTATGGACAGGGCGTGGCGGCGTTTGTTCTCCAACGCCACGTCCTCCGCGTTGCGCGGCACACGGTAGAGCCCGCCCTGCTGGCGCACGGCTTCATCCATAGCCTCGCGGATATAGGGCGCCGCGAAAGCCACGAACCGCTTGCCGCTGTCGGCGGTGTATTTGGCGGCGGCGCGCAGCATGCCTATATTGCCCTCGCTGACAAGGTCCTCGAACGCCAACCCGCGGTTGGCGTACTGGCGAGCCAACGACACCACGTAGGTGAGATTGGCTTTGGTGAGACGGTCTATGGCACGGCTGTCGCCAAGCTGTATGCGCTGGGCGAGCTGCCGCTCCTCGTCATCGGTGAGGCGGACGGGACGGTCTATCTCGTCCATGTAACGGTCAAAAGCGTTTCTGTCTTTGTTCATAGTGCTATTGCAAACCTGAGTCCAAGAGCAACTCGGCCACCTCCTCGGGGGTATTGAACGGCATGCCGTCAGACAGCTCGCTGTCAGTCAGCTCCGCCACCAACGCCTCGGCCTCGGCCTTGGTGAGCTTGGGCGCGCCGGCGGCGTCGCAGGCTCGCGTCAACGCCCGCAATATGGCGGCGCGATACTCTTCCAAATCTTTCACTGTTCGCTATTTTTATTTGCGGTAAAGTTACGCATAAATTATCAAACGCCAAATGATTTTAAGAGCCAATCGCGAGCCAAACTCACTTTTTTTGTGTAATTTCGCGTGATGACAACCAAAAAGGCCGCGCGCGGCGAGGCACAGGATATGATCAGCAAAGACAGCATAGAGCAAACTTACGCGTTCTTTCACCAGAAAGAGCGCGTGTACTCGCGGTCCACGGACCCCGCGCAGAGAGACGAGATAGAGTACGCCATAGGCATGTACGTGCAACAAATGAGCGCCGAGCTGTACGCGCTGCTGGCCGACGGGCGCCGCGAGTACCTGCTCACCCACGCCACGTTCGGCAGCGACCTCGCGCAAGCCGTGGCGCGGCTGGAGGGCATGCTGTGAGCCACACGCCAACGACAAACGCCAAACCACCTTGACACATTACACCAAGAAAACCATGAGGACGGTCGCGAGCAATATCAAAGCGCGGCTGGGCCGACTGTCATACCGCGCGGGCGTGACTGTGCTTGCGATGTGCATACCTTTTTATATATTGTCGTTCGCGCAGATGGCGTTGCCCATCCCCGCCGCCGCCAAAGGCGCGTTGTGGGTGGCGCTGTTCGGGATGGCCAAGACGTGCCAATACTGCGGCATCACCATCTTGGGAGCCAAGGGCGCCAAGGCATGGTGGCAGAAACGCAAGAAGACGGCGCGAGACTCCGGGCGACATGAGGCGTGAGCCACGGCGCGAACACTTAAAAAATGTAAAACATCGCGCGTTCCTTCGCTTTTTCGCCCGAAAGGCCTTATCTTTGCAATCGCTTTCAAATTTTAAAAGCAACTGGGTGGTTACCAGAGTGGCCAAATGGGGCAGACTGTAAATCTGCTGGCTCTTGCCTACGGTGGTTCGAATCCATCACCACCCACATCCGAAACGAGAAAGCCGCGAGCCATGACCGAGATGGGCAACGCGGGCGACACGGCTTTCCCAACATTTCCCCAACATGAATTTATACGTACTGATAGCGGTCTTCGCGCTGCTCACCATTGTCATGGCTTGGCTCGCCGCAAAGACATGGATAGACTTTTACCGCCGCAAACACGGCCGACGGAATGGCAGGCGACGGCCCGGCGACAAGACTTAGGCCGCGAGCGCGAGGGCCTCGCGGCGAACGATCTACAGCCCCCTTGGCAACCGCGAACGGTTGCCAAG
>NZ_JRNC01000007.1 GCF_000758925.1 Prevotella sp. S7-1-8 | reverse complement strand
GCAACCGCGAACGGTTGCCAAGGGGGCTGTAGGCCTTGGCGGACGGCAAGGCAAAGGACAGAGGGGCGAGCCATCCAACGACCCCTTACCCCAGATATTGGCGCAGCGTGTTGGCGTACTTGCTGAAGCGTATCTTGCGAATGGCTTTCTCGCGCAACTGGCGGATGCGCTCGCGCGTCATTCCCATGTCGCCGGCTATCTCCTCAAGGTTTTTTTCCATCACGCCGATGCCAAAAGATTCCCGGACAATCTTTTGCTCACGATCACTGAGCACCTCTCGCAGCAGGTCGTTGACAAACTGCGCCATCGATTCCTTTTCGACCGAGCTGTCCGATTTCAGGTCGTTGTCGTCTGACAACAGCATGTCGGCCATAGACCCGTCGTCGTCATCGCCAAAAGGGGCGTCTATGCTTGTGGTATGCGTGTTGGCGCTGACGGCCGCGCGTATCTGCGCCTCGTCCACACCGATCAGATTCGCCAACTCGTGCACCGATGGCGCGCGGCCGTGCTCTTGCAAGAACCGTTCGGTCACCCTGTTGACCTTGCCAGAGACGCCCACCTGATTGAGCGGCATGCGCACGATGCGACTTTTCACGGCCAAGGCCTCCATGATGCTCTGCCTGATCCACCAAACGGCATAAGAGATAAACTTGAACCCCCGCGTCTCGTCAAACTTCTCGGCAGCCTTGACCAACCCCATGTTGCCCTCGTTGATAAGGTCTATGAGCGAGATGCCTTGGTGCTGATACTGCTTGGCTACCGAAACGACAAACCGCAGGTTGGCGTTGACCAATCGATCGCGCGCCCGGTCTCCCTCGGGGCCTCCCTTATGAATGGCTTGCGCCAACGCAGCCTCCTCGTCAGGGGTGAGCATGGGCTCGCGCGCTATCTCCGAGAGATAACGGTCGAGAGACTCGCTGTTGCGGGTGGTGATGTTCTTGGATATCTTCAGTTGCCTCATTTCTTACAAGTTGTAAAGGTGGGTTAGTCTTTTATAGATGTAGTGACAAAAGTACGAATAAATATTAAACGAGCAAAAGATATTGAAGAAAATACGCCCTGACGGGCAATTATATCAAGATTGCAAGATGCGTTTCAAAACAAGGGGCGCGCCGACATGCCGACTTGGCAGGATGGCAAGGCGAGAACGGCAAGACGCGGTGCCAAGGCCTATGACAGCTCAAGATGGCACGAGCGTTCGTAAGCCACCCGCATGACGGCGGGCAAAGGCCTTCGCAGGCGGGCCAACGCGAGTGCCACATGCCCCATCGTGGTGCGCAAATTGAGTTCCACACAGGGATGCAGCCTTAGGCCGCTCTCGGTTCTCACAACCATCATGTCCACGCCGAAACGCTCGCAACACGTGCCATCGAGCAGGGGTTCCATAACCGCGCGAACAGTCTGCCGCACCCTCGCAAGCAGCGACAAGCTGACGTATTGGGCCAAAAAATCACCTTTGGCCTCCTCTGTGTCAACCACATTGCCCACATACGCCCCATTGACAGTTTGAAACACCGACAACCCCTCGAACATAACGCCTACTCCATCACGATGGGCGAACTCCATACCGAAGTCGACTACCTTGTCGTACCAAGGTTCCACCATCACCCCACCCTGTCGCTCGATGACGTGCTTAGCCCAATTGAGCAAAGGGCTGGCGACGGCAAGATCATCATGACCATCATGGCAGCGCATACGTCGCACGCCTCGGCCGCTGCTGCTCCACGGCGCTTTCAACATGAGGTCGCGGTGCGTGCGGCACATGGCAGACACCTCATCCAAGCACGTGGAGAGACGCGCTTGTCCAACCGCGCCCATTTGACGGGTCAGCGCGGGCATCAAATGTTGGGCCGCCCAAGCGCGATGGCTCATGGCACGCACACGAGCTATCTGGTCGGCGGAGGGCAAACTGTCCGCTGGCACACCACAATCCAAAAGCTCTTGGCGTATGGCCGCGTCCCATCCCCACGGCGACACACGAACAGGCTGCCCCGAACGCGCTCTCATCAGAGCCGACAACGCTCGCTTGTCGAGCAGGCGAGCGTCGGTGTCAAGCGCAAGGGCCCTCAACTGCCGGCGAGCGTCCGCGGGACTTTCCACCAACACCACGTCGCCGCGCTTGGCCCAAAGCGCCGGCAAGAAGCCCAAGTCGCGACGCAACAACCGCCCTGCGCGGGGAGCCGTGAAACGGGCGCGCCCCGCGGCTAACGCAATGTCGTGCTCGGGATTGAATATATATATTGTCATCTTAACGACGGAATAACGCGCAAAAATAACTATTTTTTCCTCAAAAAACGTACGAATGACCACTAAAAACGCCATCGAGCGACAAGGCGCGCCGAGACGATGGCAAAAAGACAGACTCTCGCGCGCACACGGATAAACAACGCGGATATAAAAAAATGATAAAAACAGAAAGTTTTGCAATCTGCAGTTTGCAAATACAAAATAAATGAGTAACTTTGCATGTGTCAAAGACAGTAAAACAAGTACACTGCAGATGGAAGCTTTTTATCGCACCCACACTTATCTTGTAGAGCACGCCAACGCCCCCGTTCGTCGATCCTTGATGGACGAGATAGACTGGGGAGACCGCATGATAGGCATCAAGGGGACGCGAGGCGTGGGCAAAACCACCTTCCTGCTGCAATACGCCAAGGAGAAGTTTGGCAAGGACGACCGCAGGTGCCTGTACGTAAACATGAACAATTTTTACTTTCAGGGTGTGGGGATAGCCGACTTCGCGCGCGATTTCGTGGCTCAAGGCGGCAGGACGTTGCTCATCGACCAAGTGTTCAAGCAGCCCCACTGGAGCGCCGAGCTTCGCAAATGCTACAACGAGTTTCCCAATCTCAACATCGTGTTCACCGGCTCAAGCGTGATGAGACTAAAAGAAGAGAACCCCGAGCTGAATGGCATCGTGAAGAGCTACAACCTGCGAGGCCTGTCGTTCAGGGAGTTTGTCAACCTGAAGTCGGGACAAAACTTCGCCCCTTTCTCGCTACGCGACATACTGCGCGACCATGAGCGCATCGAAAAAAGCATATTGCCACACGTGAGCCCAACGACGTATTTCCAAGACTATCTGCATCATGGTTTCTACCCGTTGTTCATGGAGCAAAGCAATTTCTCCGAGAACCTGCTCAAGACCATGAACATGACCACCGAGGTGGACATCCTGCTCATCAAGCAAATAGACCTGAAATACCTCAACAAGATAAAAAAACTGTTCTACCTGCTGGCCGTGGAGGGCATCCACTCGCCCAATATCAGCAAGCTGGCCGAGCAGATAGACACCAGCCGGGCCACCGTGATGAACTACATAAAATATCTCGCGGACGCTCGCTTGATAAACATGATCCACGCCCAAGGGAAAGCGTTTCCGAAAAAGCCATCAAAGGTCATGTTGCACAATCCCAACTTGATGTACGCCATATATCCCATAACGGTACAGCCACAAGATGTCATGGAGACATTCTTCGTGAACAGCTTGTGGAAAGACCACAAGGTGAACGAGGGAGACGGCGCGCACAGTTACACCATCGACGGGAACCTGCGCTTTCGCGTTTGCGACGCGCGCGCCAAGGCCAAGCAGCGTTTTAACGACGGCACCATATACGCGCCATACAACACCGAGATAGGACACGCCAACCATATACCGTTGTGGCTGTTCGGCTTTTTGTATTGAGGCAATCCCGGCATGGCGTTCAATCATGGCCGCTCCAAGCGGAAGCCACATGGACCGGGCAAGCCAATTCTTAACATTACAACAACATTATAAACTTTTATTATCTATTTTAAAATGGCAAAAGAAAAGAAATTTATGACTTGTGACGGTAATACCGCGGCAGCCCACGTGAGCTACATGTTCAGCGAGGTGGCCGCGATTTACCCCATCACGCCATCTTCCACCATGGCTGAGCACGTAGACGAATGGTCCGCAAAAGGGCGCAAGAACATTTTCGGGCAAACGGTAGCCGTACAGGAAATGCAGTCAGAGGGCGGCGCCGCAGGCGCGGTGCACGGCTCCTTGCAAGCCGGCGCGCTAACCACGACATTCACGGCGTCGCAGGGCTTGCTGCTGATGATACCAAACATGTACAAGATTGCCGGTGAGTTGCTGCCATGCGTCTTCGACGTGTCGGCCCGCACGCTCGCCAGCCACTCCCTGTGTATCTTCGGAGACCACCAAGACGTAATGGCGTGCAGGCAGACAGGCTTCGCCATGTTTTGCTCCGGCTCAGTGCAAGAGGTGATGGACCTTACCGCCGTTCCCCACTTGGCCGCGCTCAAGACATCGGTACCTTTCATCAATTTCTTCGACGGTTTCCGCACGTCGCACGAATACCACAAGATCGAGGCCATTGACCAAGAAGACTTGCTGAAACTCATTGACCGCGACGCCCTGAAGAAATTCCGCGACCGCGCCCTCACGCCCGAGCGACCCGTGACACGCGGCACCGCCGAGAACCCGGAGACATTCTTCACTCATCGCGAGGCTTCCAACGAGTATTACAACCGCGTGCCCGAAGTGGTGGAGGAATACTTGTCCAAGATTTCCGCTATCACCGGTCGCGAATACCACCTCTTCAATTACTATGGCGCCAAGGATGCCGAGAATATCATCGTGCTCATGGGATCGGCCACGGAGGCCGCCCGCGAGGCCATCGATTACTTGGCGAAACAAGGCAAGAAAGTGGGCATGGTGTCCGTACACCTCTATCGCCCATTCTCGGTGGAGGCCATTCGCAAGGCCATACCCGACAGCGTGAAGCGTATCGCCGTCTTGGACCGCACCAAAGAGCCGGGCGCGGAGGGAGAGCCACTGTATCTCGACGTGAAATCCGCGCTATACGACGACCCACGCAAACCGCTCATCGTAGGTGGACGCTACGGATTGGGCTCGCGCGACACCACGCCCGCCCATATCATCGCCGTGTTCAACAACCTTGAGATGCCCGAGCCCAAGAACCATTTCACCATAGGAATCGTGGACGACGTGACATTCACCTCGCTGCCAGAGGTGCCCGAAATACCAATGGGTGGCGACACGATGTTCGAGGCCAAGTTCTTCGGCCTGGGATCCGACGGCACGGTGGGAGCCAACAAGAACTCCGTACAAATCATTGGTAACAACACCGACAAATATTGCCAAGCGTATTTCGCTTACGACTCCAAGAAGTCGGGAGGTTTCACTTGTTCCCACCTCCGCTTCGGCGACGACCCCATTCGCTCCACCTACTTGGTGAACACACCTAACTTCGTGGCTTGCCACGTACAGGTTTACCTGCACATGTACGACGTGACCCGTGGCCTTCGCGACAACGGCACATTCTTGCTCAACACCATTTTTGAGGGTCAAGAGTTGGTTGATTTCATACCTAACAAGGTGAAACGTTATTTCGCCAAGCACAATATCACCGTCTATTATATCAACGCGACGAAGATAGGCCGCGAGATTGGATTGGGCAATCGCACCAACACCATACTGCAATCGGCATTCTTCCGCATCACGAAGGTGATACCAATCGACCTCGCCGTGGAGCAGATGAAATCTTTCATCGTGAAGTCTTACGGCAAGAAGGGCGAGGACGTCGTTAACAAGAACTATGCCGCCGTGGATCGCGGAGACGAGTACAAACAGCTGGAGGTAGACCCGGCGTGGGCCAATCTGCCAGACGACGAGGACAAGAACGCCAACGAGCCGGCTTTCATCAAGGAACTCGTACGCCCCATCAACGCGCAGGCCGGCGACTTGCTGAAGGTTTCGGACTTCGTGAAGCATGGCACCGTGGACGGCACTTGGCAAAACGGCACATCCGCCTATGAGAAGCGTGGCGTAGAGGCCATCGTGCCGGAATGGCACCCGGAGAATTGCATCCAGTGCAACAAGTGCGCCTACTCTTGCCCACACGCCACCATTCGCCCATTTGTCCTTGACGAGAACGAGGCAAAAGATTGCGACCTGACGACCATTGACGTGAACGCTCCAAAACAGCTCAAGGGCATGCAGTTCCGCATACAGGTGGCTGTCATGGACTGCTTGGGCTGCGGCAACTGTGCCGACGTTTGCCCTGGCAAAAAGAACAGGGAAACAGGCGAGGTGGAGAAAGCTCTCAAGATGATCCCATTCAACGTGGATTCCGACGAGATGCAACAAGAAGCCAAAAACTGGGAGTACATGGTCAAGAACGTATCCTCCAAGCAACACTTGGTAGACATCAAGCAATCGCCCAAGAACTCACAGTTCGCCACGCCGCTGTTCGAGTTCTCCGGAGCCTGCTCCGGATGCGGCGAGACTCCGTACGTTAAGCTCATCTCACAACTTTTTGGCGACCGCGAGATGGTAGCCAACGCCACGGGATGCTCTTCCATTTACTCCGCCTCTATCCCTTCAACTCCCTACACCACCAACCCGGAGGGTCATGGACCGGCTTGGGACAACTCTTTGTTTGAGGATTTCTGCGAGTTTGGATTGGGCATGGTACTTGGAAACAAGAAGATGAAAGAGCGCATCATGGTGCTCCTGAACGAGAAAATGGCCAACGAGGGCACGTCGGAAGCCTTTAAGGCAGCCGCCCAGAAGTGGATTGAGAACAAAGACGACGCCGACGCCTCCAAGGAAGCAGCCGCGGAACTGAAGCCCCTCATCGCGAAAGAGGCCGAGAGCGGATGCGCCATCGCGGAAGAACTGAAGACGCTCGACCACTATTTGGTGAAACGCAGCCAATGGATTATCGGTGGCGACGGCGCGTCTTACGATATCGGTTACGGTGGTCTCGACCACGTGTTGTCCACGGGCGAGGACGTGAACATTCTCGTGCTCGACACGGAGGTTTACTCCAACACCGGCGGACAGTCGTCCAAGGCTACGCCATTGGGCGCCATCGCACAGTTCGCGGCCTCGGGCAAGCGCATTCGCAAGAAAGACCTTGGGCTCATGCAGACCACATACGGTTACATCTACGTGGCACAGATTGCCATGGGAGCAGACAACGCCCAAACGCTGAAAGCCATTCGTGAGGCCGAGGCTTATCCAGGGCCGTCACTCGTTATAGCTTACGCGCCATGTATCAACCACGGCATTAAAGGCACCAAGAACATGAAACGCAACATGGGCACCTCTCAGCGCGAGGAAGCGCTGGCCGTGGAATGTGGGTACTGGCACTTGTGGCGTTACAACCCACAACTGGCGGAGCAAGGCAAAAATCCGTTCCAGCTTGACAGCAAGGAACCCAAGTGGGAGAACTTCCGCGAGTTCCTTATGGGTGAGGTGCGCTACTCTTCCGTGGCCAAAGCCTACCCACAAGAGGCCGAGGAACTCTTCGAAGCCGCCGAGAAAATGGCTAAATTGCGCTATCAATCATACGTGCGCAAAACAAAAGAGGATTGGAGCGAGGAAGCATAACGAACCTTCTTACCTTTTTATATATATAAGTCCGGGGCCGGCAGGCCTCGGACTTATTTTATGACATCAACCAGTCAACACATAGACGCAGGCGCAAAAACATACCATTATAAACAACAGGTTATACCTTATATTAAAAAGTAGAACCTCCACCGGATAACGTTGCATCACCTTTAAACAACAAAAAAATATGGCATGCCACCAAACAACATGCTTTTTGCGTTTTGCCAATACAAAAAAAGACAATGAGAAACCTGCTTTCCCGGTTATCGCGGCAGTAGCGCCACCCCATGGCAGGGCGTGTGAACAGACCCAAGAACAGCGCCAACGAGATAGCTGGCGAGACCAACGGGACAAAGGTTGCCGGCGTTTCCACCCTCTCCGCGGAAGCAAGGGAAAACACGCGCGCAGCCAGCAAGGAGCCGACCAACGCGCCGAACACCAATCACGCCGAGTCTCTCCCCGCCGCCTTGGCAAGCATCGGCGCCGCGCGCAAGGCTTTGGCCTGTGCCGGACAACTTGAGAACGCAAAGGCCCATGACGCGCCAATCAAAACCAAAGCGAAAGAAAACCATAGAACACGGCAAACTACATGACCGAGTTTACATACCCTTTGCGTGATGAACCAAACGAAAACTGGCAAGGTTGATTAAATATTATACACATACAAATTTGCCCAAGGAGAAAATAATTACGCAGCGGCCATTAGACAAACTCAAAAAACACGCAAACGCGTTAGAAAATATTAAATACGGAGGCACAAAACAAACATTTCTCAAACTAATTGTTTATATTTGCAAACGCGTAGTATACGCACGCTCCGCTATTCACTGGAAATATAGCATAATATTCAAGTAACACATCAAAAAATAATGAAAATCAATCATTACATACTATTAGTGGCAATGATATTACTGCCGTTTGCGTCATATGCCCAAAACCCCAACACCAATCAACCGACACTCTCGGGGCGGATAGTGGACGCGGGTGGCGAGCCATTGGTGGGCGCGCAGGTAAGGTGGAAAGACACCAAGACGGTCACGGTGACCGACGCGGACGGAAAATTCCACATTCCGCAAATACAAGGAGGACGCTCCATCGTGGTGTCATACATAGGCTACAAGTCTAAAACCATCTCCGTGAAAAACGCCCAGCAAGCCATAAACGTCATCATGGACGACGACGCGCAAAACTTAGACGAGTTGGTCGTGGTGGGCTACGGCATACAAAAGAAATCGGCTCTCACCGGCTCCGTGGAGACCATCAAGCAAGACGACTTGCTGATGATGCCCACCGTTAACATAGACAAGGCCCTGACCGGACAGGTGGCGGGCTTGCAAGTGATGCAAGCCACGGGCGACCCAAGCTCGGCAAAGGAGAGCAACATGAGCATTCGCGGCATTAACGCCGCGCCGTTGTTGGTCATTGACGGCGTGCCAAGGTTTGGAACAAACACCTCGGATGGCGAGACGAGGCTCTCGGACCTCAACCCCGACGACATAGAGAGCATATCCATTCTCAAGGACGCGGCGGCGGCCGCCGTCTATGGAGCGCGCGCGGCCAACGGCGTGATATTGGTCAAGACCAAGGGAGCCAATGGGGACAGAAAAAACCGCGTGAGCTATCGCGGACAATACAACATGGTGATGGCCACCCAAATGCCACAATTCTTGGACGCGTACCAGTTCGCGTTGCTCAGGAACAGGGCCGTGGAGAACTCACCGGCCACAACCATCAAACCGTTTACCAACGAGCAACTCGAACAAATAAGGAACCACTCCAACCCCAACGTTTATGGCAACGAGGACTACATGAGCTACCTCAACAACACGGGATGGAGCACCTCGCACAGCGTATCGGCCAACGGTGGGGGCAAGACCATGAGCTATTATCTCTCGTTTGGCTATGCCGACAGCAAGGGATTGTATAGCGGCGTAGGTCGCAAACGACTCAACTACATGGCCAAGATAGATGTAAACGTGGCGCGCGGGTTGGCCCTGTCGGTTTCGTTTGACGGCTCAAAGACACGCGCCAAGAACAGCAGTTATTTCACCATAGACAACGCTTACGCCTTCTCGCCGTTGCAAGTGGCGCGTTTCGACAACGGCATGTTGGCGAGTATCGATGGCGCCAATCCCCTGATTAGCGTACAAGGATTGGGTGGATATATCAAAGATAATGGCAGCATGAGCTCCATTGCCGTGAACCTCAACTACACGGCATCATGGCTTAAAGGGCTCACGGCTTACGTCAGAGGCGTGTTTGACGACAACAAGCGCGTCAAATCCACCGTCGACAACCCCGTGACGCTCTATACCTACGACGCCGAAAAAAAGAGCTACGACATTGACGCCAAGACCGTTTACCCCACGGCCAAAGCCACACAGGGGCAGGACGACTTTTTCTTTGACAGCCAACTGTACGAGGCGGGCGTCAACTTCAACCGCACGTTCGCCGAGAAACACGACGTGGAAGGAATGTTGGTGGCCAACTACCAGCGCACGCACACACATTATATGAATGGTATAAACCTCGACAAAAGCGTCTACCCGGAGGTTATCGGCACAGCGCAAAAAGCCAGGCTGAACGGCAACGAGATTTACAACCAGCGCACATCGCTCATTGGCCGCGCCAAATACGGCTTCGCGAACAAGTATTTTTACGAGTTCAGCTTCCGTCTTGACGGCAGCAACAACTTCCACCCTGACCGCCGATGGGGCTTCTTCCCGTCAATGTCAGCGGCTTGGGTCATCTCCAACGAAGAGTTCTTCCGCAATTGGAAACAAGGCGTCCTATCCAACGCCAAGCTCAGAGCCTCCACAGGATGGCTCGGCAACGATGGGCTTGTGGGCGCTTACTCATACCTGCGCACGTACACAGAGACCGTCAACAGCGGCTACAACCTCGGCGGAAACTTCACGCCCGGACTGACGATGTCAAGCAATCCAAACATCTTCCTCACTTGGGGCAAGAGCCACGACTACAACGTGGCGGCCGACTTGGGTTTCTGGGGTGGACGGTTTGGGCTGTCGTTCGAGTACTACCTGCGCTACGAGACTGACAAAATCACGGCCGTGCCAGACTATCTATACCCACCATCGACAGGCGTGGACGGCATGGTGCCCAACAAGAACTTCAGCAAATTGAAAGCGTGGGGATGGGACTTGACGCTCAACCACCGCAACACCATCGGCAAACTGAAATACAGCTTGGCGATCACCTTGGCCAAAAACAACGACAAATACATTGATTTCGGCGATGAGTCGACACAGCTCCCCAACCTCAGACGCAAGGGACGGAGCAGCATGGTATGGACCATGTACCAAGCGGACGGACTTTTCAAGAGCCAAAAGGAGATAGAATCGTATGGCGTAGACCAAGACGGCATGGGCAACGCGACGATCGCACCCGGCGACATCAAATACGTGGACCAAAACGGCGACCACAAAATCGATGCCAACGACCGTGTTTATGTAAGAAACTCCTCGCGTCCGGACCTCGACATGGGGCTTCGCGTCAACCTGCAATACAAGGGCTTTTTCATCAACGCCATGTTCCAAGGCGAATGGGGATACAAGCAGAACATCAGCGAGCTGTACACGCTCGACAACGGAACGTTACAGAAATTTCAAAAATATCACCTCACCGACACGTGGACACCAGACAACCCCAACGCGCACTATCCACGAATCAAGTTCGCCACCAAGAACGACAACAATCGACGTCAATCCACGTTCTGGATTAGCGATTGCAATTTCATGCGCCTCAAACTGCTCAGCTTGGGCTATCAATTGCCATCCGCTTTGGTTCGCAAGCTAAAGATAAGCTCGGCCAGCGTGGCATTGCAGGGCAGCAATATCTTCACGATTACCAATCTGAAGAACATGGACCCAGAGTCTTTGCGTGGCTATCCCGTACAAAAAACCTATGGCATAACGCTGAGCCTTGGCTTCTAAAAAAGCCATACTTAATTTTCACACAATCACAATAGCATATCAAATGTTTAGCTTCAAATATAAGTTTTATGCCGCTCTCGTCACCATCGCAACCTCCTTGACAGCCTGCGACAATCTCTTTGACGACGCGCCAAACGACAAAATATCAGACAACAAGGTGTGGCAAAACAACCAACTGTTAGACGAATACGTCAACGGCTGGTATCGCAACATGAGCGACGGCTTCAAGACATTGGTTCCCTCCAATGCCTTGCTAAAGGGCATGTCGCGCTATTACTTGCCATGGTTCACCGATCAGCTCTCCGTGGGCAAAGCCGATTGGCTCAACGCGGGCTATGGCGATATTCTCCAAGGCAACCAAGAGACCATCACAAACTGGGCCAAAAGCCTATGGACCAAGGACTACAGCCAACTGCAATACATCAACTCATTCCTTGCCAACGCAGACAAGGTGACCAACGCGGAGCGGCGCAAGCGCATAGAGGGCGAGGCCCATTTCTTTCGTGGCTATTATTATTACATGCTCTGGCGGCAGTTTGGCGGCGTGTTGCTCATAGACCATCCTTTCGATCCGCTCAACCACCCGGAACAATTCCCACGCGCAAGCTACCGGCAGATGGTGGATTTTATCGTGGCAGAGGCTGACAAGGCTGCCGAATCGCTCCCCGAGAAACACGAAAAAACGCAAGCGGGGCGAGTGACCAAGGTGGCCGCGCTCATGCTCAAGGCCAAAACCTACCTGTGGGCGTCAAGCCCCGTGTACCAAAACAAGACGCAAGAATATCTCGGGTTCAAGGACGACCAAAGCAAGGCAATGCTCCAAAAGGCCAAACAGGCCTACGAGCAACTGCTGGCTCTCAACGCCGTGTCGCTCGTGCCCATCGACGCCAACACCGAGGAGGACATCGCGAAAGCCTATCGCAAGATTTTCTTGACCAAGAACTCGCAGGAGTCTATCCTTGAGTTGCAACACGCCGATGACGGCAATTACGCCACCAACTTCGGCCACAAGCTCGACCGCGACGCCGCCCCACCATCGGCGACAGGCACCGTAGCCGCCTACACGCCCACCCAAAACCACGTGGACGAATACGGCATGCGAGCGGGAGCCACCTATGATCGCGCCAACCCCTACGCCAACCGGGATTACCGTTTCTACGCCAACATCGTGTACAATGGCGCCATGTTCCGCGGCAAAAAGATTGACGTGGCCACCACCGACGGCAAAAAGGGCGCGGACCTCAAGCCCTACGGCACCTCAGAGTCGGCCGCCGCGACCCGCACGGGCTACTATTTGGGCAAGTTCGTGGACGAGGACCAAACCATAGATTATAACGACACCTACGCCAGCAAACAAAATTACATCATCTGGCGATTGGCCGAGGCCATGCTCGACTATGCCGAGGTGTGTTACCGACTTGGCGACGAGGGCACGGCATTGAAGATGGTCAACGCCATCAGGCAGCGCGCGCACATGGACCAACACAGCCACATCACATGGCAACGCATCGTGAACGAGCGGCGCGTGGAATTGGCTTTCGAGGAAACCACCTATTGGGACCTGTTCAGGTGGGGCATCGCCGAAGAGCGTCTTAACGGCAAGCAGACACCACTCAAGAAAATGGTTATCACCGTGAAAGGTGGCAAAACAAAATACAAAGTGGAAAACTGCAACCGTTTCCCGGGTCGCGTGCGCAAATTTCAAAGCATGCAATATTACCTGCCCATCCCATGGAGCGAGATCAAATACCACCACATAGCACAAAATCCTCAATGGAGCGAGGTGTAAACAATGCCATCAACAAGTTTTAAACAATCATTCATAACATACAAAAAACAACAGATTATGAAGAAAAAAATAACGCTATGCTTAGCACTCTTGGCCTTGCTGCCCATCGGCGCGTCGGCTCAAACCACCTACAACCTGTTCCCCAAGTCGGACGTGGACGCTGACGGCTGGCTATGGCTCGACTCAGAAGAGAAGATAGAAAAATATGTAGGCCTTATCAACGAGAATGACTACCGGGTGGACCCCAACGGCAAAGTGATACAAATGGTGTACGCCAATCAGCAGCCCGACTATCCACCCACCGAGGCAGACGCCAACATTCAGGGGGCGGGCACTGACGGCGAGACTAGCTCAGCGGGCTGCCGCACGGGAGCTTTGGTACTGCAACCAGCCAAGGGTTTTGGGTTAGTCAATGGTGGCGGTTTCGTGGTGTGCTTGCCATCATGCGCCACTTACGCCATCTGCTATTCGTCCAACAGCAAGATGAACGCCCGTATCGTGGCCACGAACAACGCCAACGCGGACATGACAAATACGAGTAACCCCGAGACACCGATGGATACCAATGAGGGATGGCACGTGATTTCCGCCATATACGTCTCGGTTTTCAATACCATGCCCAAGGGTATCAACAATTGGAATGGCATCGAAAAACTCAACAATAACGACAATATCACCATTGCCGGTGACAAACCGGTATACGTTTGGTTTCAAAGTTCCACTCGCGACACCGTGTACATACACGGCATCAAGGTGACGACCCCGAAAGAGCAAACATTGGGAATAGATCGCCACGCATGGCTGCCAAACGGCCATGCTCCACAAGCCGTCTATACAATTGACGGCCGTCGCATGGACGGCAAAGCCGCGCTCCAACCGGGTCTCTATATCGTGACCACGAACAAAGGCAACCGTAAGGTGGTCGTGAGGTAACCCACCATCAAACGCCATCGAACAATCCCCGACACACGCCGCGTAAGGCGTGGGCCGGGGATTGTCATTAACGCTGGGTGACACATACGACATGCACCGCGACAAAATCCGCGGTAATTATCGCACCACTACCTTTCGCGTGGTGCCATCCGTGTACTTCACAATATTTACGCCCTTTCGCATTCGGGGCAAAACGCGCCCATCCAATCCATAAATGGCTTTGACACGTCGTGGAGACGTTGTAGCGCTCAAGCCCATACTATTTTTGGGCGGCATGATACCTATCACCATCGACTGCTGTTGCGAGTAGTTATTCTCGCCCGTGGACAAGTCTATGTCGAAATAGCCATCGCTTTTTCCGCGCCATCCCCAGTTGATGTGCACTTCGCCCGTGGCGTTGTAGCCATCCACCACCCAAGCGTGGCCACCATGCGCGGGACTGTTGCCCGAATAGAAGACAGGCCGTCCCTCGGACAGCTCGGTGAAAATGAGATCCATCCATTGCTCCTTGGTGTAGTCCGCGCGTTTCAAATAGCGTATCTTCTCACCGTCATAGCGGAAATTCTCCACCATATCACGGTGGATATTGCCATAGGCGAAGGCCGAGCTCCCTGACAATTGGTACATCATGCCCACCGACACGCCAACGTGAAAACAGAGCGTCGACACCGCGTCGGCCTCCTCGTCAGAGTAGTTTCGGTAGCTTGCCAAAGAAAAATAATTGTCGCGCATCTTATCCCAAAGATACTTTGTCTCACCAAAATTGGCCGAAAGCTCGCCGCCACCAAACAGTGGCTTGTAAGTCTTGGAGCCCTGCCCCATCTCAGGATAGTTGTAATACTTCATGATTTGGGCCAAAGCCAAGGCGACGCAGCCCACCGGACAATGCCGCTCCACGCCGTCTTTGTCTTTCTTTGTGGGGCATTGCTCATTGAAAGGCTTGCCTTGCGCCCATGTCGTTTTTAGCAGCGGCGCCACCGAAGGCTTATGCCGCGAAGGGTTGGGAGCCACTAATTGCGCTGCCGCCGTCAAGGCGGCGAGCAACAGCGTGGCCACGCACAGAGCGTATCTTCTCATCTGTCGTAGTTTAAAATACTTTTAGCTTACTTGACCACCTTCATTGTTTTGCCAGCTTGGCGCACCACATACACACCCGGTGTCAGGGTTTGCCACTCGGCGGCCACACGCTTGCCATCAAGCGTAAAGATATCAACCTTGCCTTCGTTTACAACGCTCGCGGCATTGATGCCTGCCGTCCCGGTCACTTTGGTCAGCGTGGTGGTAAACGCATTCTTGCCACTGAATTTAGGCAACTTGGCGTTAGTCATCTCGCAGTAAACGCCCTCGGGATGGTCAGCGAGGAACGTAAACACGCCGTTGGCCTCCGTATAGTCGGTACCCGCCACAAGCGCGGTGCCGTCTTTCTTGTGCCAAGTGAACTTGGTGGCCTCACCATCAACGCTGCTCTGGGCTGAGAGGTCTACAGTTTTCTTGCTGGTCTCGTCTATTTGCAACTTTTCTTGCGGCGCGTAAGTAAGCGTCTTGATATTCTTCGTGGGCAGCGTGGCGAGCGTGAAATAGTTTTTTGAGATGTTGGCTATTTTTATCTCGGTGTATTTCAACTCCGTCAAACGGTTGTTCATGGCAAACAGTCGGCCGGTCTTCAATCCTGTGTTGGCAGTCAAATCCAATGTCTTGAGGTTGTTGTTGTTGACGCTAACATAGAGGCCAGCCGTGGTATTGTTGCCCAAATTAAGTGTTTCCATCTCACAATTCAATGCGTAAATATCTCTCAGTTTGGTGTTATGGCTCAGATCAAGGTTCACAATCTTGTTTTGGCTAAGCATGAGCTTGGTCAGATTTGTGAGCGCGGAAGCGTCAAAACCATTAAACTTGTTGTTTTGCAAATTAAGTTTTGTCACCGATGATGGCAACTTAACAGATGTGAGCAAGTTGTTGCTCAGGTCCACATCGTTGAGTTTGGTGTTCTGGCTCAAATCCAGCTCCGTCAGTTTGTTGCCATTGGCGTATAGCCATACCAACTCGGTGGCCTTGCTCACGTCGAGCGCCGTGACGCCAGTTCCTTTCACGTTGGAGGTGCACTCAAAATCGTTGAGAGGCTTGGTGGCGTATATTTTCACCTTGCCCTCGCCTTTGGGAGTGCCTGTTACGGCCTCGGCCTCAACTTTATAATTGTCAAACACACCTACGAGTTTGGCAGCCTCCACAATAGTTCCGTCGCCCCAATCGATGGAGACGATATTTTCCTCGGCTACGGCACTGCCAAAATTGAGCTCGCGCTCTGTACCATCCGCGGTGTAAGTCAACGTGATGACCGGTTCTTGCTGTTGGGCGTTCGCGGACGCTACCAACGCGAAAAGAATGAATAACGAGTAAAATTTCTTCATAAAAATAATGTTAATGGAATTTGTAAAAAAAGTTGTTAAGCGTTCTTTCAAGCATAATGCTTTGATAGTTGCAAATTTAAATATTTTTATTGACAAAACAAACAAAACAAAACATTTTTCAAACATAAGCTCCCACTCTTCACCTTGGGTTTCCGTTTTAAACAACATGAACGTTCTCAAAACAGGAGGAGGGAACTTCTGACGCGCAGAAAATCCCTCCTTATATTATTAGGACCATCTAAAAAGCGGCATCCAAAGACGCGCGCCGATCGTCCCATCCAAATGCTTTCTTATCTTATTCTGTCCATCGACCGCACCAATTTCTCGTCCGCCAAGATGCCGCGACGAGCCAAGGCGAGCAACACCACCGTCACAAATGGCAAGCAAGCAGCGAACGACACGTGAAAAGTGCCGGCCGTTTGAAACTCGTTGAGCGCGCAAAATGCGTAATACACATACCACGCGAAGCACAACACCATGCTCACGGCGCAGAGCTTTGCTTGCGTCTTGCGCCGCTTATACAGAAAAATGGCTACAAACGCCAACACACCCGTCACCACCAAATCCACGAATGGCAAAGGGTAGGCGCGAAACGTGCCGTCCGCATAGAGACCAAGGTTATACCACACCATCGACAGCCCCATGCCTTTAGGCTCTATCTCGCCGATAGGCAAACATAGGCAAGCGACAAGCGCCATCAGGGCCAAGAGCAGGTATATGGTTTGCTTACGCTGTATCATTTACATGGCCTCCTGTAGCATTATCCTTTCGAGGTGTCCCTGTAATAGACATTTCCCTCTATAAACTCTTGCGTGGCCAACATCGTTGGCTTGGGCAATTTTTCGTAGTAGCGGCTAATCTCTATCTGCTCTCGGTTCTCAAACACCTCCTCGAGGGAATCGTTGTACGAGGCAAACTCCGCTAACTTCTTGCTCAAGTCTTGCTTGATTTCCACCGCTATCTGGTTGGCGCGCTTGCCAATGATGGCCACGCTCTCATAAATGTTTCCAGTCTCCTCACACAGATCCATGATATTACGGGTCACGGTGTTGACCGGAGCGTTTGATTTTTTGTAATCCATTATATAATAATTGATATTTAGTTTTTATCCGTTGCTATCCACGACGCGCACGGTCCTATCGTCATTCTTTGACAGTAGCCGTCACTTTCTTGCATTTTTGAATATACCGCTCTGCTTCCTTGCGCAACTTGGAATCAGGATATTCGTTGATAAACCCATAGCATTCGTCTTCAGCGTCTTGGTAACGCTCCAGCTTCTTGGCCTCAACGCTTTGCTCGGCCAACTCAAACTTGCTCTTCATCACCAACGACGCGAAATCTTCCCGACGCGAGGAGTAAGGGTAATCTTTGAGCGCGTTTTGCGCCGTCACGATGCAAGCCTCGTAGTTGTTGCCGCCAAAACTGCAATTGCCAAAATAAGACCCAAGCTCGTAGTACAACCGGGCGGAATACAACTCTTTCTCCACCAACTTGTCCTGCAGCTCAAAAAGTCTGCGCTGCGCTTTATCCTTAAATCGAGCTTCGGGATAAATGTCAAGGTAGTCTTGAAACGCCGTGATGGCCTTGATGGTCTGACTTTGGTCCAATCGCGGCTCTGGCGCGCACATGCAAAGGCTCTCGCCAACATAAAACTTGGCCATCTCCGCATACACGCCACGTGGGTACGACTTGACATAGCGTCCAAACACCTCCGCGGCCGTCTCATAACTTTTATCCATATATTGGGCCAAACCCAACAAATACAAGCTCTCCTGCGCATCAGAGGTGCCCTTTTCTTGCACGATCAACTCTTGCAACAACAACGCCGCGCGGTTATACTTGCCCTTGGCAAAGCACTCCTTGGCATACTCATACTTGTAACGGTAGTCTTGCGACTTATATACTTCATTGAACTCTTTGGCACAACCGCTCAAGAGCAGAGTTGCGGCCACCAGCATCCAAACGATTTTTTTCATATCAAATCTTTTGACTTGCAAAAATACACATAATTAATTGATTCACAAAGAAGCGATTGTTATTTTTCGCAAAAAAACCGTTTATACAAAGTAAAATGACTAATTTTGTATCACATGGATTTCAAACTCACATCAAAATACAAGCCCACTGGCGACCAGCCACAAGCCATCGAGCAGCTCACCAACGGCGTGCTGCGCGGCGACCCTGCCCAAGTGCTGCTGGGAGTGACCGGCTCGGGCAAGACTTTCACCGTGGCCAACGTCATCGCCAACGTGAACAAACCCACCCTCGTGCTTAGCCACAACAAGACATTGGCCGCCCAACTCTACGAGGAGATGAAAGGATTTTTTCCCGACAACGCCGTGGACTATTACGTCTCTTATTACGATTATTACCAGCCCGAGGCCTACCTGCCCACCACGGACGTATATATTGAGAAAGACCTCGCCATCAACGACGAGATAGACAAACTGCGATTGGGCGCCGTGAGCGACCTGCTCTCGGGGCGAAACGACGTGGTGGTGGTGTCATCGGTGTCGTGCATATATGGCATGGGTGGACCCGTGGCCATGAAAGAGAGCGTCATCAGCATCAAGCGAGGGCAGCGATTGCGCCGCGACGAGTTTTTGCGCCGGTTGGTGGCAGCCCTCTACACACGCAACGACATCGACCTGCAGCGCGGCTTCTTCGCCGTCAAGGGCGACACCGTGAGCGTGGCCATGGCCTATAGCGACCACATTCTGCGCGTCACATGGTGGGACGACGAGATCGACACCATCGAGGAAGCCGACCCCGAGACCATGCGACGCATACAGAGTTTTGAGGAATACCACATCTATCCGGCCAACCTCTTCGTCACCACGCAAGCCCAAACCGATAGGGCGATACGCCAAATACAGGACGACTTGGTGGACCAAGTGGCTTATTTCAACGAGATGGGCGACAGCGTCAAGGCGCAACGCATCAAGGAACGAGTGGAGTATGACATGGAGATGATCAAGGAGCTGGGGCACTGCTCGGGCATAGAGAACTACTCGCGCTATTTCGACGGCCGGCAACCGGGCCAGCGCCCCTACTGCCTTTTAGACTTTTTCCCAAAGGATTATCTCATCGTCATAGACGAGAGCCACGTCAGCGTGCCACAAATCAACGCCATGTACGGCGGCGACCGCGCCCGCAAGCAGAATTTGGTGGAATATGGTTTTCGCCTGCCGGCGGCCTTCGACAACCGCCCGCTACGCTTCGAGGAGTTCCGGGAGATGGCCAAGCAGGTCATCTACGTGTCGGCCACACCCGCCAACTACGAGTTGCAAGAGGCCGGGGGCGTGGTGGTGGAGCAACTCATCAGGCCCACCGGGCTGCTGGACCCGGAAATAGACGTGCGCCCGTCCGAGAACCAAATAGACGACTTGCTCAACGAGATTGTGGACCGCGCGGCCCGAAACGAGCGCGTGCTGGTAACCACGCTGACCAAGCGTATGGCCGAGGAGCTCACCGAGTATCTGCTAAGCCACGACGTTCGGGCCAACTACATACACAGCGACGTGGCCACCTTGGACCGCGTGCAAATCATGAACGACCTGCGAGCCGGGCTCTTCGACGTGCTCGTGGGCGTGAACTTGCTACGCGAGGGGCTGGACCTGCCCGAGGTGTCGTTGGTGGCCATACTCGACGCGGACAAGGAGGGCTTCTTGCGCAGCCACCGAAGTCTCACGCAGACGGCTGGTCGCGCCGCCCGAAACGTGAGCGGAAAAGTCATCATGTACGCCGACAACATAACCGATAGCATGCGGCGCACCATCGAGGAGACGGCGCGTCGGCGAAGCGTGCAGATGAAATACAACGCCGACCACGGCATCACGCCGAAACAAATCGTCAAGGACATCAAGGGCACCCTACCCACGGCCAACGGAGAGGAGCGCGCCAAGCCAGCTGCCGCCGGATACCAGCAGCCATACCTCGAGCCCGACGGGGCCTCCTTCGCGGCAGACCCAATCGTGCTGAAGATGACAAGGCCCGAGATAGAGAGAACCATAGCCAACACCAAGCGGCTGATGGAGCAGGCGGCCAAGGACTTGGACTTCATCCAAGCGGCACAATACCGCGACGAGATAGCGCGCTTGGAGGCACAGTTGGAATTGAGGGACTCGGCCAACAAAGAATGAGCCGTAGACCCGGCAAGCGATTTAAGGGAAAGGAGAGCCAGCCGCGAGGGCCACGCGCTTAGGCTCAAACAGCGCCGCGTTTCAAGTCGAGCCACCATGCGAACAGGCGGCCGACGGCAAGTCGTGAAAACGGAGGCCACGCGGCGACAACGGCCATGCCGCCTAAGAACGCCACATGGCAGAAAGTTGTTGTCGCCACCCAAGTTCCGCACATTTGCGAGCGACGGAGCCCCAGCTCCAAGCATGCGAGATTTGAGTGGCGATTTGCTTGATAATTTCACGAGCTCGAACGTGTATCGTCCATTGTGGAGTCACGATGGACCAATATCACCAAAAGAGCGCGGGACAAGGGTGGAGATTTGTCATTTTTTAAGACTACGCGCCATAATTTATGTACAAACGACATCGGCATTGCCAAAAAATTAGTAACTTTGCAGCACTTAAGTTGCAACTTATATTTATTAACGCACGTTATTTTATGGCTGAGACAAAAAAAATCAAGACAGCGTTGGTGTCGGTATTCCACAAAGACGGGTTGGAAGAACTGTTAGCCAAGCTAAACGAGGAAGGCGTTAAATTTCTGAGCACGGGCGGCACACAGGCTTTCATAGAGGGTTTAGGATACGATTGCCAAAAGGTGGAGGAAGTGACAACCTACCCATCCATATTGGGCGGCAGGGTGAAAACGTTGCACCCCAAGATTTTTGGAGGCATTCTCGCGCGCCGCGACAACGACGGCGACAAGGCGCAGATGGCATCGTATGACATTCCCGCCATAGACCTTGTCATCGTCGATCTCTACCCCTTCGAGCAGACAGTGGCCGAAGGCGCGGCCGAGCAAGACATCATAGAGAAAATTGACATCGGCGGCATTTCGCTCATACGCGCCGGCGCAAAAAACTTCAACGACGTGGTCATCGTGCCAAGCAAGGCAGAGTATGGCATACTGTCAGACATACTTAAGAAAAACGGCGCCAAGACAACAAGGGACGAGCGCAAGATGCTCGCGGAGCGAGCCTTTGGCGTGAGCAGCCATTACGACACCGCCATACACCAATGGTTTGAGGGAAAGTAACACTTGCGAAGGCGACAAAATTCGGCACAAGCATTTACACAAAAGTTTAAAATTCAACAAGTTTTATCCATATCCTGCGCCAGCTGACAGCCGAGACGCAATCGCGGCGAGACACGGCGACAGGCAGATTGATTATTTGAGACAATGGGATTTTTTTCGTTTATACAAGAGATAGCCATGGACTTGGGCACCGCCAACACCATCATCATCAGTGGTGACAAGATTGTCGTTGACGAGCCTTCTGTCGTGGCTCTGGACCGTCGCACCGACAAGATGATCGCGGTGGGCGAGGCAGCCAAGATGATGTATGAGAAAACGCACGACAACATCCGGACCATCAGGCCCTTGCGAGATGGCGTGATAGCCGACTTCACCGCTTGCGAGCAGATGATGCGCGGACTTATCAAGATGGTGCACACGGGCTCGCGCCTGTTCTCGCCATCGTTACGCATGGTCATTGGCGTTCCATCCGGATCCACCGAGGTGGAGCTTCGGGCCGTAAGAGACTCGGCCGAGCACGCCGACGGGCGCGACGTGTACCTCATATTCGAGCCTATGGCCGCGGCCATAGGAATCGGAATAGACGTAGAGGCGCCCGAGGGCAACATGATTGTTGACATCGGCGGCGGCTCCACGGAGATAGCGGTAATATCGCTTGGTGGCATCGTGAGCAACAATTCCATACGCGTGGCCGGCGACGACCTTACCGCGGACATTCAAGAATACATGAGCCGGCAGCACAACGTGAAAATTTCAGAGCGCATGGCCGAGCGCATCAAGATACACGTGGGGTCCGCCCTCACCGACCTTGGAGACGAGGCACCCGAAGACTACGTGGTGCATGGGCCAAACCGCATCACCGCGTTGCCAATGGAAGTGCCAGTTTGCTATCAGGAGATAGCGCACTGCCTTGACAAGACAGTCGCCAAGATCGAGAACGCCGTGCTCTCCGCCTTGGAGGCCACCCCACCCGAGCTCTATGCCGACATTGTGAAGAACGGCATCTACCTATCAGGCGGCGGCGCCTTGCTCAGGGGGCTTGACAAACGCTTGCAGGACAAAATCAACATTCCGTTTCACATAGCCGAAGACCCATTGCACAGCGTGGCCAAAGGCGCTGGCATCGCATTGAAAAACGTGAACCGCTTCTCTTTCTTGATGAGATAACGCCAAGAAAGAGACAATATAAATGGACAGCGCGCGCACATACAGCGCGATGGGCGCGCGCGAGTCTTTTCCACGCACGACGTACAGGCAATTATTTTATTGAAAATCGCACATCGTGAATTGAAAATCGTGAATTGAGAATTGCCATGCGCAACCTTTTAGCGTTTCTTGCCAAATACAACCACTGGCTGGTCTTCATGCTTTTGGAGACCGTCAGCGCGATACTGCTGTTCCAATACAACAGCTACCAAGGCAGCGTATGGTTCACGTCGGCCAACGCCGTGGCGGGCAAGGCGCTTGGAGTGAAAGCCGAGATAGAGTCGTTCTTCTTAATGTCAAAAGTGAACGAGGAACTTACGCTGCGAAACCTGTACTTGGAACAACAAGTCCAAACGCTCGCCGAAAAGCAGAAGGAGACAACCAAGGACAGCGATTGGGCGCGAAACGGACAATTTGAGATACTCAAAGCCTACCGGCTCATACCGGCCAAGGTGGTGAGCAACTCCCTGAACAGCCCCGACAACCTCGTCACCATCAACAAAGGCACGAGCGATGGCGTGGAGCAAGACATGGGCGTGGCCTGCGGAAGCGGCGTGGTAGGCGTAGTCTACATGGCCTCCGCGCACTACGCCGTGGTCATACCGGCGCTGAACTTGCAATCCAAAATCAGCTGTCGCATACGAGGGCGCGAGTACTTTGGCTACCTACGCTGGGAAGGCGGCGACACCCAAACGGCATTCGTGGACGACGTGCCGCGACACGCTCACTTCAAGCTCAACGAATGGGTGGAGACCAACGGTTTCTCGTCGATGTTCCCACCGGGCATCTCCGTGGGCAAGATCATGCACGTGTACAACTCGCCAGACGGCTTGTCATACCGGTTGCAAGTGAGGCTCTCCACCGACTTCTCGCGTCTGCGCGACGTATGCGTCATTGACAACAGGCAGCTAAAGGAACGATTGGAAGTTTTGCGCGCCGCCCAAGACTCATTGAAACTCAGGGAGGAACAATAGATATGAACATAGATTTCTCGCGCCGACTCTTGCTCTTTGTCATCTTGTTGCTGACCCAAGCGTTAGTGCTTAGCCACATACACCTGTTTGGCGTGGCCACGCCCATGCCCTATATCTATTTTGTCACCAGCTTCAAACGCAACTATCCCAAGTGGGCTATGTTAGTGTGGAGTTTCGCCTTGGGCCTCGGCGTGGACGTGTTTTCCAACACGCCGGGCGTGGGCGCCGCCTCGATGACGCTCATAGCCCTGCTGCAACCCTACGCGTTGAAACTTTTTATCCAACGCGACAGCGACGAGAACCTGCGGCCAAGCATCACCGAAATCACTCCCTTGCGTTACATCACTTATGTCGCGCTGCTCACCCTCACCTATTGCCTCGCGTTCTTCTCATTGGAGATGTTCACCTTTTTCAACTGGACGCAGTGGGCCCTCAACATCCTTGGCAGCGCCGCACTCTCCGCCATTATCATCGTCGTGGTGGATAATTTGAGAGGCAAGGTATGAAAGATTTCGGACTTGAGAACAGAAAATACATCATCGGAGGCACGGCTCTCGTTATCGTGGCCATCTACATCACACGCCTTTTCACGCTCCAACTGCTCAGCGACGACTATCGCAAGAGCGCGGACTCAAACGCATTCCTGAAAAAGGTGGAGTTTCCCTCGCGCGGCGTCATACGCGACCGGAACGGCAAGCTACTCGTCTTCAACCAGCCATCGTACGACATCATGGTGGTGATGAACGAGGAAAAAGGACGCATAGACACCGCCGACTTCTGCCAGACGTTAGGCATCTCGAAAGAGTTTTTCGCCCAACGCATGAACGACATCAAGGACAGAAACAAAAATCCAGGTTACTCGCGGTTCACCCAACAACTGTTCTTGACACAGGTGGACGACAAAAACTTTGGGGTTTTCAGGGAGAAGATGTACAGGTTCCCAGGATTTTACACTCAAAAGAGAAGCGTGCGGCAATACCAATACCCATACGCCGCGCACGTGTTGGGAGACGTGGCGGAGGTGTCGCAGGGCGATATCGACAAAGACGACTATTACCAACCCGGCGACTATATCGGCAAATTGGGCGTCGAACGCACCTACGAGAAGCAACTGAGAGGCGAGAAAGGCGTGCAGATATTGTTGCGAGACGCGCACGGCCGGATACAAGGCAAGTACCAAAACGGCAAATACGACCACCGGCCCAAGGCGGGCAAAGACCTTACGCTAAGCCTGGACATAGACTTGCAAGCGTTGGGCGAACGGCTCTTGGAGGGCAAAATCGGCGCCATCGTGGCCATAGACCCCAAAACCGGAGAGGTGCTCAGCTTGGTGTCGTCGCCCACTTACGACCCCCGGACGCTCGAGGGGAAACAGCGCGGCAAGGCGCTGCGCGCGCTCGCGCGCAACCCATGGAAACCGCTGCTCAACCGAGCCATCATGGGACAATACCCCCCAGGTTCAACCTTCAAGACATCACAGGGCCTCACTTTCCTCAGCGAGGGCATCATAAACAGCCACACCCAATACCCATGCCACCACGGCTTTTACTATCGCGGACTGCACGTGGGCTGCCACGGACACGCGTCGCCACTCTCCATCGTGCCCGCCATCAGCACCTCATGCAACTCCTTTTTCTGCTGGGGGCTGTACCACATGATGAGCAACAGGCGCAAATACAAGAACGTGCAGCAAGCCATGAACACGTGGCGAGATTACATGGTGAGCATGGGTTTTGGCTATAAGCTCGGCATTGATCTTTATGGCGAGAAACGTGGCCTTATTCCCAACGCCGCCTTCTATGACAAAGCATACCATGGCTCATGGAACGGGCTCACCGTCATCAGCATCTCCATCGGGCAAGGAGAGGTAAACCTCACGCCTTTGCAAATTGCCAACCTTGGCGCCACCATCGCCAACCGAGGGTACTACTACGTGCCACACGTGGTGAAAAAAGTGGAAGGCCAACGCTTGGACACCATCTTCACGCGCCGCCATTACACACGGGCCAGCCGTCGCGCCTACAACCTGACGGTGGCCGGCATGCGGTCGTCGGTGTTAGGCGGAACGTGCCGCCATCTTGGCAGCTTGCCGTTTGAGATATGCGGCAAGACCGGAACGGCGCAAAACCGGGGGCACGACCACTCGGTCTTCATGGGCTTCGCGCCTATGAACAATCCGAGGATAGCCATTGCCGTTTATGTGGAAAACGGTGGCTTTGGCGCGGATTTCGCGGTGCCCATAGCCGGGGTGCTGTTTGAGCAATACCTCAACGGAAAGCTCTCGCCGGCCCGGGCGCGAGAGGCGGACATGATACAGAAAAGGAGAATAGGATATGGTTCGAGCGACAGATAAACAACCAAGCATCATCGGCAGCGTCGATTGGTGGACCATTGGCATTTATCTCACCCTGTTAATCTTTGGTTGGATTAGCGTGTGCGGGGCGAGTTACACATACGGCGAGACCGACATTTTCAGTTTGAGCAGCCGCTCAGGCATGCAAATAGTGTGGATAGCGACATCTTTGATATTGGCATTCGTGCTGCTGATGCTCGATGACAGGTACTACGACACCTTCGCCTACGTGTTCTACGGACTGATGCTCGCGCTGCTCTTCGCCACCATATTCAACCCGCACGAGATCAAGGGCTCGCGCTCGTGGTTGGTCTTGGGGCCACTCAGGCTGCAACCGGCGGAATTCGCCAAGTTCGCCACGGCGTTGGCCGTGGCCAAGCTGATGAGCACCTATGGATTTAACATTCACCAATGGAAACACTTCGCCGCCGCGCTTGGCGTGGTGCTTTTGCCCATGCTGTTTATCGTCGGGCAGAAAGAGACGGGGTCGGCATTGGTGTATTTGGCGTTTTTCCTGATGCTCTACAGGGAGGGCATGCCCGGCAGCATCCTTTTCACGGGCGTGGCAATGATCGTTTATTTCGTGGTAGGCATCAAATATGAGGATACGTTTCTTTGGGCCACGCCCACGTCGCTGGGCAAGTTCGTGGTGCTCTTGTTGGCGCAACTGTTCACCGTGGGATTGACGCTCGCCTATTGCGGCGACAAGGGCAGAACCCTGCGCGTGGGCTTGTGCTGCGTAGGCTGCACGCTGTTGGCGCTGCTTTTCTCCAAGTTTGTCATCCCGTTCGACATCGTCTGGGTGCAATTCCTCGTTTGCTCCATCCTCATAGGCTACCTCGTTTTCCAGGGGTTGGCCACTCGCCTGCACAGCTATATGCTCATCGCGCTCTTCGCGATGGGGTCCATCTTGTTTTTCTATAGCGCCGATTACGTGCTCAACGACGTCATGGAGCCACACCAAAGGGTGCGCATAAACGTGCTGTTGGGGCTGGACGAGGACTTGGCCGGCGCTGGCTACAACGTGCACCAGAGCGAGATAGCCATAGGCTCCGGTGGCTTGCGGGGCAAGGGTTTCCTCAATGGCACGCAGACAAAACTGAAGTTCGTGCCTGAGCAAGACACCGATTTCATCTTTTGCACCGTGGGCGAGGAAGAGGGATTTGTAGGCTCGGCGGGCGTGTTGCTGCTATTCTTGGCGTTGATTTTGCGACTAATCCACTTGGCCGAGCGCCAGCCTTTCAAGTTTGGCAGGATTTATGGCTATAGCGTGCTGAGCATTTTCTTGTTCCACCTGTTTATCAACGTGGGCATGGTTTTGGGCCTGACACCCGTCATAGGCATTCCTCTGCCGTTTTTCAGTTATGGCGGATCGTCACTGTGGGGGTTCACCATACTGCTGTTTATCTTCATGCGCATAGACGCCGGAAGAAACTTTGTAAGGACGTGAGAAACGGTTTGGAGTGAAAAGTTTGGAGTGGCAAATGGGCGAAACAACAGGTTTGGAATGACGCGCTCGCCATCAAGCCATCGCGACAAGCTCCACGCTCAATCCCAACAACCTACTTGTCAACTTTGTCCACCGCGATGCCGACATCGGCGATGCCGGGCAATATGTCTCGCTGCATGTTATGGCGCACCACGATATGCAACGAGTCGGCCTCGCGCAGCTGTGTTTGCGACACCGTGAAACGATATTGGCGATAGCTCACGCCGTTGCCCTTGGCGTTGCCATGGCTGTCCACCAATGGGCACGTCAGCGTATCCACGCGCTGTCTCATGGATGGGTACACCGTTTGCTCAACGATTAGGGCCAAGCTCATGTATGGGTAAGAATTGTTGGCGCGCAGCTCCAAATAGGTGGCGTACCGTCCAGCCCGCGCCAATGGGGGCACGTCAAAACTTAACGCCTCCACTTTTTCCCATCCCTCGATTGGCGTGTGGCGATACTGGTGATAAACCCTGTTTTCCTCGCAAGCCACGCAGAGGATGAGGGCTGTTAGCGTTACGACAATCTTGTGTTTCATGCTTGAGGCGCGGGCGGTTCTGTCCGTGGGCGGTTGATGTTTGTATGGACGCCGTCATTCTTGTTGCCGTTATGCCGACCCTTACGGTGTTGGCCGTCATTAGGGCGGTCGGCCGCGATCGCCGTGTCAGGGCGATTGGCCGCATCGGCGACAAGTTGGCCGCGATCCTCGGCCGCCGTCTTCTTGGGCATGTCCTTTTTGTTACGGTTGTGCCTGGCGTTGTTTTTCTTCTTCTTGGCCTTGTCAAACCGGCTTAGATCCTCGTCGGCCAACAAGTCTTTAGACTTCTTTTTGGATCGCGCCATGTCGTCTCGCATCAGCGACAGCGGTTTCTCCCCTCGCTTGTTCATGGCCATTATCTCATGCGCCCGGTCGCAGTCTATGGTCTCCAAGTTGGCGGCGAGGTTCTTGTCCGTGGAATAAGTGCACATACCGGTGAGAATATCCGTCTTGAACAAGTGGTACTCAGCTTCTTGTGTTTGCAGCGTCATGTCCTTGGCCGGCAGTTTTCTCGAGGCCTCCAAGTATTGGTCCACCTCGTAGTTGAGGCAACATTTGAGCTTGGCGCACATGCCAGCCAGTTTCTGCGGGTTGAGAGACAGGTCTTGTATGCGCGCGGCGTTGGTTGAAACGCTCGAGAACGATCTTACCCACGTGGCGCAACACAGCTCCCTGCCGCAAGGGCCAGTGCCGCCAATGCGCCCCGCCTCTTGCCGCGCCCCTATCTGTTTCATCTCTATGCGCACGTGAAAAGTTTCGGCCAGCACCCTGATGAGCTGCCTGAAGTCCACCCGCTCGTCGGCTATGTAATAAAATATAGCCTTGTTGCCGTCGCCTTGATACTCCACGTCTCCTATTTTCATTTTCAGCTCCAGCCGCTTGGCTATCTGCCTGCTCTGTATCATCGTGTCGTGCTCCAGGGCCTTGGCCTCGTGATACTTGTCCATGTCCACGGGTTTGGCCAAGCGATACACGCGCCTGATATCGTCCGGCGACTTTAGGTTAGCCTTCTTGATTTGGTGGCAAACAAGCCGTCCCGTCAGCGTGACCACCCCGATGTCATGCCCCGGGTTGGCCTCGACGGCCACCACGTCACCTTTTTTCAGGTCCAAGCCATTCGTGTTGTGGAAATAGCCTTTGCGTGTATTTTTGAATTGCACCTCCACCAAGTCTGTCGATTTGGCGTTGCCGGGCACGTCGGCCAACCAGTCGTACGTGTTTAGTTGTCGGTCTTGCCTGCCCACGCCTTTCGCGCTCAGCCCGCGCCCACAACCGGTGCATATATCACATTCTCTCATATTATCGCTTTAAAAGTATTATCATGTCCGTGGCCAAATTGAAGAATTGTATCTTCGCATTGGCGTTTTGCCCGATGTCTCGGATGGTGCGTTGAATCTTCTCCGCCATCTCAACCACATTGCGCTCGTTGACGAAACGGGCAAAGTTTTGGGCGAAGCTCTCCTCGCCGCGGGTCATATAGTTCAAGTCTGCCAGCCCGAAATTGTACACGAAACTCTCACGTACCATGCGCAAAAAATAGGTGAGCATGCGCCGCTGTCGCTCCCGGCCATACCCCGCCACGGTCTCGCTCCATTTCTTCAGCTCTTTCAAGTCACGCATATATGCCTTGCGCATGAGCGTGACAAACAAGTCAAAAAACTGCCTGTTCTCGTTATCGGCATCAAATTCCTCTATGGCCTTGAGCCAATTGCCACCCGCGGCGCGAGCCATGCGGCCAGCCATTTCGGCATCTATCCCCCGCCGCTCCACCAGCGCGCGGGCTATGTCGGCGCTGTCTATGCCACGCACCTCGAACCGCTGCACACGACTACGGATAGTCTCCAACAATCGAGACGGCTCCTCGCTAACCAACAAAAAGACAGTGTTCAAAGGCGGTTCCTCCAACAGCTTGAGCATTTTGTTGGCGCTCGAGAGATTCATACGCTCGGGCAGCCACACCACGCAAACCTTGTATCCGCCTTGGCTCGACTTGACACTGAGCTTGCGATTGAGCGCGTCGCTCTCGGCCTCATAGATCATGGCCTGCTGGTTCTCGGCCTCCATACGTCTCATCCATTGGTCCATGGTGAAATAAACGCTTTCCGAAAGCATTTGCCGCCACTCTCGCAAAAAATCGTCGCTGGTGACCTGACGGTCGCTCGACGTGCCCTTGGGCCTTATCACAGGAAACGTGAAATATAGGTCGGGATGCTGCCATTTGGCCAACATGGCCTCAGCGTTGGCCACCGACGCGAGAGGCACGGTAGAGGGCAACTCGCCCATACGTTCGCCCAACAGATAACATGCGAACGCCAATGCCAGCGCCATCTTGCCGCTACCCTTGGGACCGGTAAACATCATGGCGTGAGGCACACGCCCGTCTGCCGCCAACTGCAAAAGTCGGTCGCAAGCTTCTTGCTGTCCTATCACTTCACTGAATTGCATCTCCTGCGCTTATTTTTATGTTTCTACGTCGGTGCTTCAGGCTACAAAGTTACTAAAAAACTACCTCAATCCACCAAGAAACTCATCTTTTATAGGTAGTGTAACCGCATTGCGACCAGAAAGTTTGGCATGGTAGCTCCAAGCGTTCTTGCTATAAACGTCAATGAGCCGCATACCAATGCGGGCACCTTATGCGTCAATATACGACACACCCGCACACATATCGCATATCGCTATAGGGCAACCACTTACAGTTTCACTTGGCGGTTCTAATGGGTGCGCTGACCAACTTACAAATTGGGACGGAACACAAAAAGTGGGATTGGGGAATTTTGTGAAAAGAAAAGAGCCAAGAAGCTTCTCACTATAAGTTAAAATAATGAGTATAAGAACTTGCTTTATTTGAAATTAGACAAAGCAAGTTCTTATGATTGTTAATCAAGGAGGCATAAACGCATTAATCTCCTCCGGACAACACAAGATCGTTTTTAAGTACTTGATAATCAATATATGATTGGTATAAAGACAAGTTTATGAACGAATGACGGTGAACGCATTTTAATAGTGGGCAACTCAAAAATGCAAGATATTACAGATGTTGTTCGTATTCTCCGCAACTTTTCACAGCCATATTTTTCTTCCCTATTTTTGAATTTCAAATTTAGGGAAATAAAAGAGTGAATAAATTGCGTATCTGATACTATCAAGTCGTGAGAGTATTAAAAATGAGGTCTGATTTGATGAAAAACCGAATTTTGTATCGCTGCTTGGAAACAAAGCGTTATCTTTGTACCATAATTCAAAACAAAATGGGCATCAAAAAGCTAAAAGTGGTGTTGACAGAAGAAGCACAAGCCTTTTTGGATGCGCAGCCATTCAAAGCTCAGCAGAAGATATACTACAACATCTTCAAGGGTTGAGGAAGGAGTGATGAAAGTTGACATCTTCAAGAAACTGGAGAATACTGAGATATGGGAGTTTCGCACTCTCTACAACGGAATCTGTTACAGGCTTTTCTCCTTTTGGGACACTGAGCAAGAAACTTTGGTTATTGCCACGCATGGCATAGTCAAGAAAACACAAAAGACACCATTAAAGGAGATTGCCAAAGCAGAAGAGATAAGAAAAGAGTACTTTAACAATAAAAAGAAATAGCATTATGGCACAGATGAAATTGATACCAGCAGACAATATGAAAGACAAACTTTGGGGCAAAATAGGAACTCCAGAGCGTGACGCAATGGAAGCCAAGCTCAAAGAAGATGTGAACGCCTATATTGTAGGCAAAGCCATACGCAAGGCTCGATTGGCACAAAACCTCACACAAGAGCAACTTGGTGAGCGTATCGGCGTGCAGCGTGCTCAAATTTCAAAGTTGGAGAAAGGTACAAGTGTTATCACATTGCCAACAATGAGCCGTGTATTTCAAGCATTGGGCATTGCAACAGCTACCCTTGATTTGGGTATTGCAGGGAAAATTGCGCTGTGGTAATATTCTTGAATATGAACGATAATAAGACTTTGAATATGCCAGAATGGCAAAAGTTGCAAGCTGGTGAGATTTATAATGATTTCGATCAGGATTTGTTTAATCGAAGGATTGAGGCGAAACAACTGTTTCGTGCTTATAACCGCACAGAAGATAATGAGGTAGAAAAGCGTAAAGAAATTATGCAGAAACTCTTCAAATCTGTCGGTAAAAATGTATGGATAGAACCAGATTTTCGTTGTGAGTTCGGCAAGAATATCACGATTGGCAGTGATGTATATATCAATTTTGGCTGTGTTATACTCGACTGTGGTCAAGTCACGATTGGCAACAACACTCTTATTGGTCCGAATGTCGGCATCTACGATGCCAACCATGTACTCGATGCCGAGGAACGCATTGCTGGTGGACTAAAACCTGGCAATGTACATATCGGCAACCGTATTTGGATTGGCGGAAATACCATCTTGCTACCAAATATTACTATCGGTGACGACACGGTGATTGGAGCTGGTAGCATCGTGACCCACGACATCCCTTCTGGAGTGGTGGCTGTGGGAAATCCTTGCCATGTGTTGCGTAAGATTACAGAAAAGGACAAAGTTGGTTACAAAAGAGAATCAAGGGGTAGAAAATAATCATGTGCAATCTTGGTAGGATTGTATAAGAGTGATGTTATTGCATTGGTACCCAATACTTGTTGCTTGGTGGTCACTTGAAATGTTCCCAAAATGAGAATGCAAGTATAACATTGCCTAAAAATAATACATATATTCATATTCTTTAACTAAACCTTATGCAGTCATCAAGCCTTTGGCGAATCTATATCAAGATAGATAGTACGAAACAATTCGCTCATGGCTTCAAATATAACAACATTAGTAGAAAAAGCAAAACAAGGTGACGCTGACGCTTTCAGCGCATTATATCAAATGTATTATCCTAAGATGAAAGGGATATGCATCAATATTCTTGGAGAGGACAAGGCTGTCGTTGACGACCTTGTCCAAGATGCTTTTATACTTGCGTTTGTTTCGTTGAAAGACTTGAAGAATACTCATAGGTTTAGTCAATGGCTTACAAGTATCACTACTAACCTTGTATTGAAATATCAGGAGAAAGGCAAGAGATACGATTTCATTTCCTTGTCTGATATAGAGGATGAATTTAGTTCCGTATTGGAAGATGGCAACACTTCCAAGCAATCAATTCCGTATGAGGAAATCACGTCAGCAATAGACAGTTTGCCAAAAGGGTATAAAAAAATATTCAAGATGTCTGTATTGGAAGGCTTGTCCCATCAAGAAATCAGCAAATTACTTGATATCGCTCCACATAGTTCTTCCTCGCAATTGGCAAGGGCAAAAGCATTGTTACGAAAAATATTGTCTTCAAGAGCAATGCTTCTCATCGCATTGGCGTTGATAGTTATCCCGATATATAGATATTTTACAGCAAAGAAGAAACTCGTTTCAGAAAATGATGTGAGAATTGTTCGAACTCGAAAGCCTAATAAAGACATTACGCCTATACAAAAGCGGCCTAACGTTTCTGTTAGCAGTGCGCAAAAAGCTGTTTTGAACTATAGTCATCAAAGCGTTCAACAGGGAAAGAACATTGTAATAACTGTTGGTGATTCGATTAAGACAGGTCAAAATGTAATACTCGAAATATCCGATTCTTTGCAGGAGAACCAACATGTTTTGGCTGATAACAAGCGAGATAGTATCATCACAAAAGATTCTGTCTATACACCTATTCCAAACGAGGAAAGATGGATTGCGGATGATACAAGGCCGCACAAGAAAAGTAAATGGCAATTGCTCGCAGCTGGTTCTTTGGGTTCTACCCTTGCGCAAAATGTTTGTAAGATTATAACAAGTAGCACTGATGATATTATGAGTGATCAACCTTCGGAAAAGAGTTTTACTACATGGGAAGAGTATGCTAAATATCTACATCGCTTAACTCCAACGGACCCAACGGCGGAAAATGTTGCAATGATGGATATTGCCGATAACAACAATGGCAAAATAGAAGAGGCAGAACATCATGACAAACCAATAATATTAGGATTGGCTGTGAACATGAGCATAGGAAAGCATTGGAGTTTAGAAACAGGACTCCAATACTCTTACTTGAAGTCATATTTTACTTTGGGTACTGGCAATTACCGTGTTGACAAGGAACAAAAGTTGCATTACATCGGTATTCCTATCAAGCTCTCGTACCAATTTATGACGTACAATAGACTGTCGGCTTACGGTTCTGCAGGAGCAAGCATTCAGATACCATTGCATGGAAAGACATATGCAGACTATGTAGTAGGAGGAAAGTCTGGCTATACAACGGATTGGAAGACAATACCTTCTATACAGTGGACTGTAAACACTAACATCGGAATACAATATCAATTTGCACCCAAGTTGACATTGTTTGTTGAGCCAACGCTGAATTGGTACATTCCGAATGGAAGCGAATTCAAGAATACTTGGACAGAACGTCCATTTACATTGACTGTGCCTTTCGGTATTAGGCTCTCTTGGTAAGAAAGTATCATTTTACATGCAGTCTTTATGAATGACCTGTATCTATATCTATAATAGAAGGTCAAAATAAAAAGACACATGCAAAAAAGACATACAGACAGGAAGGTTTATTTCCGTGAGTTGGAGATAACATCTAAGGAGTTTTATATCGGCTACTTGTCAGATTTTACAGAACTGACACCAAAGAGTAGAATCTTGGAGGTAGGCTGTGGTGAAGGAGGAAACTTAGTTCCCTTTGCACAGTTGGGCTGCAGAGTGACAGGTATAGATATTGCCGAATGCAGAATTAAAGATGCCAAAGCATACTTTTCTGAAATCAGCAATCATGCTACATTTGTATGTTGTGATTTCATGCAATATCCTGTTCCATGTAATGAAGAAGATAAATATGACGTAATACTATTACATGATGTGATAGAACACGTTCCGACAAAAGAGCCATTTCTTGCACACCTAAGAAAGTTTATGAAACCAAAAGGCGTTCTGTTTGTCGGATTCCCCGCATGGCAAATGCCTTTTGGAGGACATCAACAGATTTGCAGAAGCAAACTTTGCTCACATCTGCCATTCATTCACTTGCTGCCAAACCCTTTATACAAGTTGTTGCTAAAAACATGCAATGAAGAGAACGGAACTATGAATGAACTTATGAGCATAAAAGAATGCCGAACAAGTATAGAGTTGTTTGAAAGACTCATACACCAATGTGGCTTCTCGGTAACAGACCAAAAACTTTGGCTCATCAATCCTCATTACAAGCAGAAATTCCACCTTGCCCCACGACTCTTGCCACATTGGGTCTGGAAGATGAAATATATCAGAAATTTCTTCACCACTTCATGTTGGTATATATTGAACATAAGCCATAAATAGAACTTACGTTCTTTAGGCAACCATAAAATCTATGAAACAATAAATATACTTAACCATTTCGGAAAAGCAGACTCCAAAAATCAGTATTGGAATATGCTTTTGTACTTATATAAAAATGTAGGAAAACAGTATGATAGGCTACATTTCTATTGGTTCTTATAGAATAAAAGGGGATGATTGGCAATCACATCCTTTAAGGGAAGTCGTTTCACCACTACCTCTCTAAAATATCATTTGATAACTTTTGTTTGTCACATTTTGAGTTCGGTTGAAACATTCCTATTCAAACACTATTTGGTAGTTTTTAATGTAATCGAAAGTTAAATACGTTAAATTATCACCCTTTCGTATCTAAACAGAATCCATATTGCCACTTTTCTACCGTTTAGAGCTTATAGTATTGATAATCAACTGATAATAAATACTTTGTGTGTTTTTAGCCCCAACCCTATTTTGAGGGGCTGGCATTAGTATCTATTCATGTTGTCGTTAGGCCTTAATCGCAAGCCGAATAATACCTAATCGCAGTGCCAATAAAACCTAATCGCGACGCCAATAATACCTAAACGCAAGATGGTGTCAAAACATGTGTGCCCCAACCGAAAAAGAAACCGCTTTCATAGGCTTTTTTCTTTGTAAGAGATTTGTTTGGCGATGGCCTTCTTTTATGATTTTTTTTGGCGCAACGGCATTGAGCCGGAAAAGGGGATTGGTCTATACGAACTGGCTGCTACACAAACGCATGGCACAGTTTAAACACCGGGCCACATCACAAATTGGCGTGGCTACGTCGCCCAGAATGTCGAGAGGTGGCAAGATAGCGACACAACAACGTTACCGGCAATGGCGCATGGCACACCCCCAAGAGGGCAAAAACATTAAAAAAGCCTACCCGAATTGCTGTTCTCGGGCAGGCTTGATAGGATGAGCTTAGAGCAGTTCCTTGATGGAGCGCTCAACCTCGGCCAAATCTTTGGTTGGCTCGAAACGAGCCACTACCTCACCCTCGCGATTGATGAGGAACTTGGTGAAATTCCATTTGATATCACTGTTCTCGCGCCACTTGGGGTCTTGTTTGTCGTGCAAATCCTCGAGAATAGGGGTGAGCTTGTGGCCTTTGTCAAAACCCCTGAAAGGCTTCTCGCCCTTGAGCCATGCATAGAGTGGCAACTCGTTATCACCATTCACGTCAGATTTCTTGAATTGTGGGAAATCGGTGCCAAATTTCATCTGGCAGAACTGCGCGATCTCCTCGTCGCTGCCAGGGGCTTGGCCGCCAAATTGGTTGCAAGGGATATCCAATATCTCAAAACCTTGACCCTTAAGCCTGCCATACATGGCTTCCAATTCTTCATATTGTGGGGTGAAACCGCAAGCGGTGGCAGTATTGACAATAAGCAATACCTTGCCCTTATATTCTGATAGTTTCACTTCGTTACCTTTCTTGTCGCTCAAACTGAAATCATAAACTGTTTTCATCTGTTTCTTAAATTTTGGGTTAATATTTGTGGCGCCATGCCCACGACAACTCGCTCGGTGGCTTGACGTGCCGCACTCGCGCCTTTTTTGATATAACAAAAATAGTGGAAAAAACGTTAAGCGGAAAATTTAAGAAGAAGTATTAACCATACTTAACCGTGCGGTTTGTAATTATTACATTATTTAATGGCACTCTCCCGCGCCACCAATTCTCTGGGCCAAGGCCAACGCCACATGGGCACGCGCGGACGACGGCCGCGCCCATGACGCGATTCGCCGTCATGAACGGCCCTTTCCAAGACGGCCCAAAAAGCCACGCTGGCGCGCGGTTGTAAAAAAAAAATTGAGGGCAAGCACACATTTTATGGCCCAAGGTTGATGTCTTTTGGCTAATTTTATTACCTTTGCCGGCACAAAATGAAATAAAATTTATCTACATTATGGGTGGCATTTTCGGAACGATTTCAAAAAAAGATTGTGTAAACGATTTATTCTACGGCACAGATTACAATTCTCATTTAGGCACCAAACGCGCCGGCATGGTAACCTTTGACAAGGAGCGCGGTTTCAACCGGTCCATCCACAGTTTGGAAAGAAGCTATTTCAGGTCGAAATTTGAGGACGAGCTAAGCAATTTCAGCGGCAACCTCGGCATTGGCGTCATCAGCGACACCGACCCGCAACCTATCATCGTAAACTCGCACCTTGGGCGATACGCGGTGGTAACGGTGGCCAAAATAAACAATTTGGACACCATCGCGGCCGAGCTGCTCAAGCAACGCATGCACCTAAGCGAGCTTTCCGCCAACACGCTCAACCAGACCGAGCTGGTGGCATTGCTCATAAACATGGGCAACTCGTTCGAGGAAGGCATCAACAACGTGTTCAACCACATAGAGGGGTCGTGCTCCTTGTTGGTGCTCACGGAGCGCAGCATCATCGCGGCGCGCGACTTTCTTGGGCGCACGCCAATCGTCATCGGGCACAAGGAGGGCGCCTATGCCGTCTCGAGCGAGTCGACGAGCTTCCCCAACCTTGACTACGAGATGACGCGCGACATTGGCCCCGGCGAAATCGTCGAGGTGAGAGCCGATGGCGTAAAAGTGTTGCAACAACCGAGAAGACGCTCGCAGGTGTGCTCTTTCTTATGGATTTATTATGGATTTCCGGCCAGCACGTACGAGGGTGTCAACGTCGAGGAGATGCGCGAGCGAAACGGGCGCATGCTCGGCAAGGCCGATGACACGGAGGCCGACTTCGTATGCGGCATACCCGACTCGGGCGTTGGCATGGCCGTGGGGTACGCCCAAGGGCATGGCATACCCTACCGCCGCGCCGTATTGAAATACACGCCCACGTGGCCTCGCAGTTTCACACCCAGCGATCAAGCCCGGCGCAACTTGGTGGCGAAGATGAAGCTCATACCCAACAAGGCGTTTCTGCTCAACCACCGCGTGGTGTTCTGCGACGACTCCATCGTGCGCGGCACGCAGCTTCGCGACAACGTGCGCATGTTCTACGAGGCGGGCGCCAAGGAGGTGCACGTCAGAATATCATGCCCGCCACTGGTTTACGGCTGCCCTTTCATCGGCTTCACATCGTCCAAAAGCGACATGGAGCTTATCACGAGGCGCATCATACAGGACTTCGAGGGCGACGACAAGAAAAACCTTGACAAGTATGCCACGACGGGAACGCCTGAGTATAAACGCATGGTAAACGAGATAGCCAACAGGCTGGGGCTTTCCTCATTACAGTTCTCAAGCTTGGAATCGCTCGTCGAGAGCATCGGGATGCCTAAATGCAAGCTCTGTACCCACTGCTTTGACGGCAGCAGCTACTGCCATGAGCACGACAAGGATTGACGCAAGAAAAGGAAACAAGGGATAATTGCCAATTCAAAATTAAAAAAACAAAACGCGAAATCAAGGGTTGGCGATATTTTCAATTCAAAAATTTAGGCCCGCGGCATGTGTTATAACATG
>NZ_JRNC01000006.1 GCF_000758925.1 Prevotella sp. S7-1-8 | reverse complement strand
GGCATGTGTTATAACATGCCGCGGGCCTTTTCTACAGATAAAGCTCTACTTGTCAAATAGGGATTAACCTTTAGGACAGTTGTGCTTATCAGGGGTTTTTATCCGTTTGGCCAGAGACCTGTCACTGTCTCGGCTTACTCCATACTCAACTGTCAAGCAATATCTTCACGATGCGCTCGGCCGTCCTGCCGTCCCAACGCTCAGGCAGCGCGCTTTTTTTCCATGTGCCGGCCACCATCTTGGCAAGCAGCGTCCCAAGTTTTGACGGGTCCTCGTCCACGAGTTCGTTAGTTCCAACTTTCACCGTTTCCACGTGCTCCGTGTAGCTGTTCAGCGTGATGCACGGCACTTGGTTGAAAGTGGCTTCCTCGGCCACGTTGCCCGAGTCGGTAATCACGCCGGCGGCATGCGCGGCAAGATAGGAGAAGTCAAGGTACGCCAGCGGTTCCACGAAGATGAAATTCCGCTCGGCCTTGTCGCCCAAAACGTCCATGACGGCCTGCTTGGCAAGCCTGCGCAGCGGTGCCACCACTGGCATGCCGCCACGCTTCCTGACGATGGTGTCAAGCATCTTGCCGAGATTGTCGCGGTGCCCAATGAGAGCCTTGCGGTTGAGCGTAAACAGCAGGTAGCCCCTGTCCGCAAGTGCCAGCTCATCGAAAATGGCCGGTTTTTGCAGTGTGTTCCTGATGTATCGCATGTTGTCCATGAGCACATTGCCCACCATGTACACCTTGGACAGCTCCGCCCCTTCCCGGTTGGCTATGGAGTTGTTGCTCATGCCAGCGGTAAAAAGTATGTCCGACAAGCCGTCTATCACCAATCGATTAATCTCCTTGGGCATGGCTATGTCGAACGAGCGCGTGCCGGCGGCTATGTGCGCCAACCTGACTCCTTGTTTCTTGGCCACGATAGCCACGGCCAGGGTGGAGGCGAGGTCGTCCACCACGACCACCGTGTCGGTGGCGTGTTTTTGCAGGTAGCGCTCAAAGGCTGCCATGACCCTGCCCGTAAGCTCGTTGAGATTTTCGCACGTCACGCCAAGATACACGTCCGGGCGGCGTATGCCCAAGTCGTCAAAGAGCGATCTCTCGAGCGTTGGGTCAGTCTCGTCTCCAGAGAATACCAAGTGGTAGTCTACCGTCTCGCCACGCTCTTTTGCCGACTCCAACGCGCGGATCACCGGTGCCACCTTGATAAAATTTGGGCGGGCTCCGCATACTATGCAAACATTCATAATTCTTCTTTTATATGTTTATGGTGTCAAAAAAATGATGGCGCGCCTCAAGCCCACCATCATCATGCCTCGCCTTGCGGCACGTCGGGCATGCCGCGAGGCGAGGCGGAGTTATGAGTTCTTGAACAATTCTTTAATGCCACCAAGGCTTCCCATCACGTTGGTAGCCTCGTAGGGCAGGAACACGGTCTTGTTCTGGTCGCCAGTGGCGAGCTCTTGCATCATCTGGATGTACTTTTGCGCTAAAAGGTAGTTGGCCGGATTGGTGGAGTTTCCCACGGCCTCCGTGATCTTGTCTATGGCGACGGCCTCGGCCTCGGCCTTGCGAATGCGCGCTTGCGCCTCGCCCTCGGCGCGCAATATGGCTTGCTGCTTGTCGGCTTCGGCCCGGTTGATGATAGCGGCCTTCTCTCCCTCCGACTTCAGTATCTGCGACTGCTTGGTGCCCTCGGACGTCAGGATGATGGCACGTTTGTCGCGCTCGGCCTGCATCTGCTTCTCCATGGCCTGCAACACGCTCTGTGGCGGAATGATATCTTGCAGCTCCACGCGGTTCACCTTGATGCCCCACTTGTTGGTGGCGTCATCGAGCACGCCGCGCAAGCGCGTGTTGATAATGTCGCGCGAGGTGAGCGTCTGGTCCAACTCCATCTCGCCGATGATGTTACGCAGCGTGGTTTGCGTGAGCTTCTCAATGGCGTTGGGCAGGTTGTTGATTTCATAGACAGCCTTGAACGGGTCCACGATTTGGAAATAGAGCAGCGCGTTAATTTGCATCTGGATGTTATCCTTGGTGATAACATTCTGCTTGTCAAAGTCGTACACTTGCTCGCGCAGGTCTATGGAGTTGCTGTACACATACCGTCCTCGGTTCATTGTGACAACGGTCTTTGCCCTGTCCACGAACGGGATGATAACATTGATTCCCGGTTTTAATGTGGCGTAATACCTACCGAGACGCTCTATGATTTTGGTCTCGCTCTGCGGGATGATGACAATGGCGGCCTTGGCAAAAATCAACACCAACACGACCAATCCGATTAAAACATACGTTCCTATTGTTAACATACTATAATTATTGGTTAATACGTTCCACTGTAACAATGATACTCTCCCTGCCCACCACTCTTACCATCGCTCCTTTCTCGATGTCAGAGCCATCCGCGCTCACGGCTTTCCACTCGTCGCCATCCACTCGCACGTACCCAGCCGATTGCTCGGTAATGGGTTCGATCAGCAGGCCCTCCCTTCCTATCAGCGCGTCGGCGTTGCTCAGCCGGCCATTGTCATGGCTATGCAAGTATCTCAAGACAAATGGGCGCACCGCGAAAATGCTCAGCGCGGAGAAAACGACAAACGCGACAACCTGCGTCCAAAATGGAATGCACAGGAGCGAAGCGATAATAGCGCAGGCGGCGCCAATGGCAAAACACATCAAATAGAAAGTTCCGGTCGAGACCTCTAATATCAAAGCCAGCACGGTGATCAGCGTCCATACCAACCAAAAATGACTATTAAGGTAATCTATCATTGTTAATGTTGTTCGGATTAAAGTTTTACAGTTGTAAAGTTAAATAAAATATTTAATTTCGCCAACGATTTAACATGAAATAATCAACTAAATGTCATACATGGCGTTTATGGGCAGCCCCGGTGGGTTAGCGACATGTCATGACGTCACGACGTATTGAATGGCATTGCGTTAGACCTTGGCCAAAGTGCCTTCTCCAACACTTGGGTCGATCTCCGGCCCCAAAGATTGAGCGAGCAAGCGAGCCTATCGCCTGCGCGGGCGCAACGTGACAAGCGGTATGAGCATTTCCTCCATGGATATACCGCCGTGCTGGAAAGTGTCTTTGTAGTATGACACGTAGTAGTTGTAGTTGTTGGGATAGGCGAAAAAGTTGTGTCCCGTGGCGAAAACATAGCTTGTGCTTACGTTGGGCGAGGGCAACCGCGCCATGCGGGGGTCATTGATGGCGAAAACGTCCTTGGCCGAGTAGCTCAGGTTTTTTCCGAGCTTGTACCGCAAGTTGGTGTTGGTGTTCCGGTCGCCTACAATCTTCGTGGGGGTGAAACAGCGTATGGAGCCGTGGTCTGTGGTGACGATGACTTTGTAATCGCTCTCCGCCAAGCGTTGGAAGAGGTCCGCGATGACGGAGTGTCGCATCCAGCTCAGCGTGATGCTGCGGTAGGCGCTCTCGTCGTTGGCCAACTCGCGGATCATCCTCGACTCCGTGCGCGAGTGCGAGAGCATGTCCACGAAATTGATCACCACAACGTTAAGGTCGTTCGTGGCGAGCGAGTTGTACTGCTGCAAGAATTTCTCGGCGGCGGCCGAGTCGTTTATCTTGCTGTAGCTGAACTTGCAATGCCGTCTATAACGGTCTATCTGTGTCTGTATGAGTGGAGCCTCGTTCAGGTTCTTGCCCTCCTCACTGTCCTCGTCTACCCACAAATTCGGAAACATCTTAGCTATATCACTGGGCATAAGTCCACTAAAAATGGCGTTGCGCGCGTACTGCGTGGCGGTGGGCAACAAGCTCATGTACATGTCTTCGTCCATGTCAAACTGCCCCCCGAGGTCCATGGCGAGCAATCGCCATTGGTCCCAGCGGAAATTGTCTATCAGTACGAAAAATACTTTCTCACCATTGTCAAGGGCCGGGAACACTCGCTCCCTGAATATGTCTTGGCTCATCAAGGGCCTGTCCGCTTGCTTGTGGCGCGCCACGGGCAATGACGGCTTCACCCAGTCTATATAGTGTTTTTTTATATATTTGGCAAAGCCAACGTCGGCGTCCGCCTTTTGCATTCGCAGCATTTCGGCCATGCCACTCTTCGCGGCGCTTAGCTCTATCTCCCATCGCACTATGCGCTTATATATGTCCATCCATCCGGCATGGCTGTCGCATTGGTCTATTTGCGTGGCTATTTGTTGGTATTCCTGCTGGTAGCCAGTCTGCGTCACCTCGGTGACGATCTCCTTTCGGTGTATGTTTTTCTTTAGCGTCAGAAGAATTTGGGCAGGGTTGACAGGCTTGATGAGATAGTCGGCTATTTTCGACCCGATAGCTTGTTCCATGATATTCTCCTCTTCGCTCTTGGTCACCATTACCACAGGCGTTTGCGGCTGTATGTCCTTGACGCGCTGCAATGTCTCCAAGCCGGTGAGCCCGGGCATCATCTCGTCGAGCATAATAAGGTCGAACGTCTGCTTTTGACACCTCTCTATGGCGTCGCTGCCATTGCTCACGGTCATCACGGAGTAGCCCTTTTTCTCAAGGAAAATGGTGTAAGGCTTGAGCATGTCCATCTCATCGTCCACCCAAAGTATAGTTCCGTTGTTCATCTTTAAAATCCTTCTAAATCATAATACTCATCTTCCAAGTCGTAATTTTCACGTCTCGGCTCTGTCTTTCTCGGCACATTCGTTTTGTTCTTCACGTCATTGCCCTTGGCATTTTGTTTCTTGTCCTTGGCGGATATTTTGTCACGAGTGTTCGCGGCACGCTTCCTTGCCGCTTTCGGGCGTGCCTTGCTTGGCGGCACGCCGTCCGCATCGTCAAGGATAACGTCAGCCCCGTGGCTCAACATGGGAACTTTCTGTCGCGCGGTTGGCGCCGGCTCGGCCGGTATGGTGGTGGCGCGCGGCCGGTCTCTTGTTGGTGTTGGCGCTGGGGTATCGTTCATGGGAATGGTAGTGCCATTGGTGGGGGTTGATATTTGGGGCATTACAAACGTATCGTTGAGAGAATTGTCTATCTCGGTTTCGCTAACAGGGGTCTGCGCCTTCTCACTTGGCCGTGTCGACACCTCTGCCGGCTCTGTGAGCAAACGATACGTGGATACCTTCAGTGGAGCGAAGTGTTTGGCATAAAAGGCGGCATAATCGTCATAGCTGTAGTTTGCGCCCAGCAATGGGAGATTTTCCTCGCTGATGATCACAGGGCGTGCCTTGCCGATAAGTTTGGCCATGTTTTTTTGCTTAAGCACCTCTCGCGCATATTGCAACGCTTCGTCATAATTGCGGAAACCGTTCACTTGCATGCGCCTTGCGCCATTGTCCTCCACGACGCTGATATTGAAATCGCGAACCAAATAACTTGTAAAATTGTAACGAGCCAAGTCAAATAGCAACTTGTTTTGGTTAACGGAGTCTGGTTGATACACCAACATAAACACGAAGTTGGTGTTGCGCTCATTGCTCAATTTCTTGGCATTGATGGAGTCGCTGTCACTCAAGACCACATTGCGCCGAGCCCAAATTTCGCCTATGTCAAACCTTCCGCCATGCAATTTGCGCCCCTCGCTCACTCCGTTGAGGATCATGCCGGCCATCTCCGCCAATCCGCTTTGTGGATAGTCGGCCACCAATCGTCTCATGTCTGCCAAGCATCCGCTGGCATCGCCACCGTCAAGTTTGGTCAGCGCGCCTACAAACAAGAATTTGTCGCGGTTGGCCCCCATCGGAAATCTCGTCTCGGACAATTTGGCGTTGACGCCCACCTCGCCATACCTGCCGGCCTTAAAAGCAGCGTAGGTGGCAGCGTAGATGGAGTCTTCAAGGTGTGTCCCTTCCTTGGCGTTTTGCGCGAAGCAAGGGTCTGACAGTATCTTTGTCCACTGACTTTTGGGGTATTCGGCCTTCAGTCGACCCACGTACCCCTCCGCCTGCGCCATGTGTCCCATGCGCGCGTAAAGCAAAAATAGGTGGTAGTAGGTCTCGTCATTTCGCTCGTAAGTGGGATATTGCGCCACCAATCGTGTCAACGCCCGCTCACACAATGGCAAATTGTCCAACTTGTCCTTGAAAATCACGCCGCTGTTAAAAAGGCCGTCCATGATGATGAGGTCGCTGGCTGCCTTCTGGTCGGCATCGAAGGGTATCTGTGCCAAATAATACTCGCGACTGTATGGGTCGTTTTGCACGCTGTCGGGCGCCTCGCCGAGCGAGTCGGCCACGGCTTCGGCGCGAGCGATGGAGTCGCGGGCGGCATCGGTCATCTCGGGTGTCCCGTCATACGCGCCCATGCCAGCCACCACAGTGGTGTTGGCCCGCTGCCAGTTGTCCACGTTGTCGCGCTTGCCCCACAACCGCGCGAATTGTTTTTTTCCTTGCTGCACAGCCATCGGGTTATAGAAATACCAAGCGCCATCCCGCTGTCGCGGGCTTGGCATGGGCCTCGTGAGTTCGTCGTCCACATCGCCCATCAGCTCGTTTTGTCGCGTCACTTGCGCCGCCTCCTCTTCCTGTTGGCGCCGTCGTTCCTCTTTCTCTTTTTCTTTCAACGCCACGATCACCCGGTCTATGGCTATGTTGCGCTCGCGCTCGCCCATCTTGGCGAGCGCCTGCAACGAGTCTTGCAGGTGCACGGCCTCTGTGTATGGCACCAACTCGTCGAGAGCCTTGGACCGTCGCGCGAGCCGCTCATAGCCAGCCCGCTCCTTGTCGAGCAGTCCGATGGCTTGCCCATAGCAACGTTGGGCGTCACTGTATCGTTCTTGCACCCAGTACAAGTCGCCCAATCTTTGCAGCAGCGTCCCTTTCTCAATGCCCTCGCGCTTGGCCTTGGCGGCTCCCCGCTCGTAGTGGGCTATGGCTTTGGCGGTGTCTCGCTGGGCCAGGTAGATATTGCCAATGGCATAGTAAACCTGATCGAGATAGTCCTTGTTCTTGTCAGAGGCGGCCATACGCTTGAGTCTCGACACCATCTTTTTGGTGTGGGTTTCTGCCATCACCTCCGTCTGGGCTATACGGGCGTTAAATTCCAATTCGTATGGCGGGTTTTGACGAATGGTCAGCTGATAGGCTTTGTACGCCTCGGCCTTGCGCCCCAAAGCAGCCTCCAGCTGTCCCAGCAAGAAACACTCGCGGGCTTTTTGTTTCTTGCGCATCTCTCGCTTGATGACCCTTTTGAGGCAAGGTATGGCCTTCCCGTATTGCTCCGTGCGGATGTAATAGTCCGCATAGGTGTAGTCCCATTCCTTGCGCGCCTGCCAGTGTATGGAGTCGCGCTCCATATCTCTTATCACGTCTTCGGCGTCGTAGAGCTGGTTGTTCTCTATGTAGCATTTGGCCAACCATGCCCTTGCCTTTCCATAGATGGCTGGTTGCGTGCGGTAAAGCCTGCTCATGTAATTGAACGTGGAGGCCGCCGCGTCGAAGTCGCCTTGGTGGAATTGCGCCCTCCCCATGAGCATCCAGGCCTTCCATAAGAATGGGTTGTACTCCTTCCGGCCCAGCCATTCCCTGTCTCGCTCGGTCTTCCGACGGTTCTTGTCCCATGTTGGCCTGCGCTTGATGCTGTGCAACTTGATGGCCTTTTCCGCCTTCACGATGGCCCGGTCAAAGTTTGCCTTGCCCAAATCCCTGCTCTGCTTGTTGCCCACGACGTAGAGAGGTATGAGCTCCGTGTAGTTGTCCTTGTTGCCGTTTTCCTTTTCGAGTGAGCCGTCTATATAGGCCAAGTTGCCATTGTAGTACACGTTATACCGGGTATTGAACGAGTGCCACCACCGAGACCGGGCGGTGTTGTTCTCGGTGGAACACGCCATGAGGAGAGCCGCGAGGCTTGCCATGGCAAGGATAAGCGTGTGTGGCTTGTTATTCAACTGATAAATGTTACTTTAATATGATGGTCTTTCCCTTTCTCGCGACGTTGGCGATGTTGTCTTGATTTACCCATGGCCTTGTCATTCGGCCAGTTGTATGTACTCGCTCTTGATGCCGTCTGGCATGTTGATGCCCCGTAACGTGAGGCTTCGGCTCCATGCCCGCACCTCTTCTGGCCGGAGTGTCTCCAGCACCTCGGCAAACTCGTCGGTCTCCTCTTCCGTGTAGGCGTCAGACGAGCGGCCCTTGTAAGCGTCGAGCTCCTCGTCGTCAAAATATTCCACGGGTTTCGTGGCAGCTCTCATCAAGCACACCTGCTCGCATTCCGCGGTAGGGTCCGCGCAGGTGGCGCAGTTGCCGGTCTCCGCCTCGGCGATGGGTTCCTCGCCGTGTCGGCGATAAGACACATATCCCATGATGGCAGTGACAAAGCCCAAAACGATAAGCGATAGCAAGAGATATAGCATGTGGCGCGGTGTTTGGTGATAAAAAGTATTGCGTTGTCGTCGCGACGGGCGCGTTTTCAATAAGCGTGGGCGAATGGGGCGAACCCCGGCCTGTCGCTCATTCTTCCACGATGTCGAAGCCGGCGAGCCTCAAGTGGTCCCAAAATCGGGGATATGACTTGGCCACCACATTAGGGTTGTTCATGCGCAGGGTGCGATATTTCAACGCCAAGGGGGCGAAAGCCATCGCCATGCGATGGTCGTCATAGGTGTCGATGGGCTCGAACGACGCCTCGCAGCGCCCACGATCCCATACCAATTCAGAATCGTTCTCGCAATGAATGAGGATCCCTACCTTACGCAATTCGCGTTTGAGAGCCTCTATGCGGTCTGTTTCTTTAATTCTTAGGCTGCCCAATCCTTTGAAATGGAACGGTATGTCGAGCGCGCAACAGGTCACCACGGCTGTTTGGGCAAGATCCGGACAGTTCACGAAGTCAAAGTCCAACCGCTGCACACGCCCCATTCTCGGCGCGATTCGCGCGGCTGAGGGCCGTCCATTCTCTGCATCGACAAAGGTGGTTTTGATGCCCAATAACGAGTAGATGTATTTTACCGCCGAGTCGCCCTGCTTGGAGCCGTCGGTCAATCCGTTGAGAGTCAGCGTGGCGTTGGCATCCTCTGAGAGCGCGAGCATCTCGTACCAATAGCTGGCCGAGGTCCAGTCGCTCTCTATAACATAAGGTATAGGTTTGTATGGCACGGGTCTCACGGTGATAATGTCTCCCCCGGTCCAGTCGGCGTCGGCTCCAAATGCCTTCATCATGTACAGCGTCAGGTCTATGTATGGGCGCGACACGATGTCGTCCGTGAGCCGCAGTTCCAACCCGTTTTCCATCGTTGGCCCCACCATCAACAGGGCGGAGATGTACTGCGAGCTTACGTCGGCCGGCATTTCCACGCGCCCGCCGGGCAGCCTTTTGCCCTTGATGCGCAGGGGTGGGAAACCCTCCTCGCCCTCATAGGCTATGTCTGCGCCGAGCTTTACCAACGCGTTGACAAGCTGGGCGATGGGACGTTGCCTCATGCGCGGCGTGCCGGTAAGGACATGCTCACCCTCAGTCACGGCGAGATAAGCCGTCATGAACCGCATGGCCGTGCCCGCCGCATGGATGTCTATGACAGGCGGATTGGTTTTAAGCGCATTGATCACCACCTGCGTGTCGTCACAGTCGGAGAGGTTTTGGGGCAAAACGGGCGCGCCAGCCTGCGCGTTAATGATGAGCGCGCGATTGCTCACACTTTTTGAGGCGGGCAAATTGATAGTGGCTTCGAGCCGCTGTGGAGCTGTTATCTTATAGGTCATGGACAAGAGATAAGTTCTGTGCTGATGGGCCTCATGGCTTCGCGTTGTCATATTTTGACATGGGGCAACTTCTTGGAAGCTTGGTGCCTGATCATTCTTGGTTTGATATTGAGAGCGTCCTCGCGCTCCTCGGAGCCTCGTGTGCGCTTGTTGGCGCCGTTGAGCTTGGGGCCGGGGATGAGCGGACTGTAGTAGAGCACATGGCGAACGCGCGCCTTTTGGTCGGCCGAAAATTTGTAGCCCATGGTGAATGAGTAATCCATCACGTTGTCGCTGAGAAATTTAGACCCATCGCAAGCGTGTCGCCCTATGAGGTAATTGGCGTCCATCTTTTGGCGAGGCGTGGTCAACATGTAATCTCTTAGGAAATTATTGTACTCCTTGCGATTGTACGAGGGCGTGTCCTTGCAGTGATCCGTGTCGGCGCAAGAGTCCACCACGTTGAACACCTCGCCCTTGGCGTCACGCCCCACGCTCTCGGCAAAGACATGGAACAAGCCAAGATAGTGGCCCAGCTCGTGCGCCAAGGTCACCACGATGTCGGTGGGCACGAGCGTCATGGTGCGATGCTGGCCGTCGGTATACCTGTTGGATTGAAAATAGCCGCCGTCCGGCGACCGCCCGGCATACACGCTGTTGATAGACGAGCAGAGTATGTTGCCCAACTGTCGCTTGCTGATATATTTCCTGTCCACGGTCTGCAGGCCCTCCAACGGATGGTCTGCCTTGATGGTCAGGGGCATGTGCGACAGCCCCAGCACCTCACCGTCTCCGCCGGATTTGAAATGGTACATCATCACGTTAATGTACTCGTTGGGGTCCCACATGTATTTCGTGTTCGCGCGATCGGACATGAACGCCTCCTCGTCAATGGGATACTCGCCCGTATAGCGCACGTACTCCACTCCCGGGGTAGGCAGCGCGCGCCCGTTCTCGTCACGCTCGGCCAGCACAAACCGCAATCCCATGTTGGCGCTCTTGCCATATATTCCACCGCTATAAATCTCGTTGACATATTGCAGCAGGCTTCTCAACCGTGGCGCGGGTATATATTGCGTGGCATCGTCCTTGTCTTGGTAGAGCACGTGGAATATCACGGGCAGCTGGTATTCGTAGTTGTCGTCCACGGGGCTCTTGGTCTCATCCTGATCTTGGTCCGCCACGCCGGTCGCCGTCGCCGGGCCCAAGCCGTCGTCTCCTCCACACGATGCCATCAACAAGAGCAATGTCGCCCAGATCGCCGCTAAGTGTTTCATCCGCTTGTCATTTTGTTGTTGTCATGGTTTTCGGGCCGCGCCATCCCCGCGTTGTTGACATTTGTCGCGACAACCGTTTCGCAAAGATGGGGCGCGGCCGCGCCGCCACACTTTATACCGCAAATTTACAAAATAATATGCCAACCCCACCACAAACCATTGACATAATAACATTAAATATTTAAAACGAATTAAAAACCTACACTAAAATTTGGCCATGTCACGTTTAATGCCTATCTTTGCACCCACAAGTCCGGGATTTGGCGCAGTTGGTAGCGCACACGTCTGGGGGGCGCGAGGTCGCTGGTTCGAGTCCAGTAATCCCGACTTAACAAAAAGAGCTGACAATCGATTGATTGCAGCTCTTTTTTATTTTTCCCGCAAATTGCCTCATCCCATTCAAGTCGGCCGCTCTTGGCTCCGTCTCACATCGCGAGCGGCGACTATGGCGAATGGGATATAACGTCAAGGCAAGCCACGTGTCACCTCGCCTTGCTCGCTTCGTAGTACCGCATGGCCACGGGCATCTCTTTTTGCAGGGCCGCTATGCGCTTGGAATCCGCGGGGTGCGTGCTCAAGAAATCGCTGCCCCCACCCTTGCCACTTGACATACGCTCCCAGAATGGTATGGCCGCGCGTGGATCGTAGCCTGCCATGGCCGCGAAAACAAGCCCGATATGGTCGGCCTCCAACTCGTTGTCGCGGCTGTATTTCAGATTGGCGAAAGAAAAGCCCTGCTTGGCCAACGCCGAGGCGATGTCGCCCACGCCACTGCCCACGGCGTTGTTGAGCAACGTGCCCAATATGGCCGTGCCATATTGCTGGCGTATGGCTTTAGACATTTGCTCGGCAGAGTGTTTAGCCACGGCATGGGCTATCTCGTGACCCAAGACGATGGCAAGCGCACTCTCGTTCTGCGTGTAGGGCAACAAGCCCTCGTACACGGCTATCTTGCCGCCCGGCATGCAGAACGCGTTGGCCTCTTTGCCCTTGACAAGGTTAAACTCCCAAGCGAATTTGTTGGCCTCGTTGGCCGCGCCGTTATTCCTGAGAAAGGTTTCCACAGACCTCGCCAACCGCTGTCCCACACGGCGCACCATGGCCGAGTTGGCCGAGTTGGAAGACAACACGCTCTTCTTGAGAAACTCGTTGTATTGCTGACTGCTCAGAGACATCAGTTGCTCATCGCTCACCAATATATTATGCTTGCGACCGGTGATTGGCACCGTGGAAGTGGTTCCGCACGCCGACACCAGCATGGAGGCCACCACCGTCATAAACCAAAATTTTAACTTTTTCATCTTGACTATATTATATGTTTTCATATATTTGCAAATATAGTGATTATTAACTATACTCGGCGCCAATCCTCTCCACTTTTTATCTTTTTTAAAGCTATGGGCGCGACCGGCAAGTTGGCGTTTCCAGATTTTCGACGCATCGTGGCTATATTCTCAAAATAATTGCATATTTTTGTCTCATCTTCACGCGCGCAAAGCCAGCCACACGCGCGCCAATGGTCGTTTGGCCCCAAAAGCCAGCGCGCGCGCACCTCATAACATGATGTAAAAACAATGGCATGAAAGTAAGTATCGTCCAAACAGACATAGCATGGGCCAACCCGGAGGCCAACGCGACAGCCATCGGCCGCATGCTCGACACCCACACGGGCGCCGACCTGTATGTGCTGCCCGAGATGTTCTCGACGGGATTTGCCACCAATCCTGACGACATCGCCGAGAGCGACGGCCTGTCTATCAGATGGATGAGCGAGCAAGCTCGCTCGCGCCAATGCGCCATGATGGGCAGCGTGGCCACCAAAGAGGCGGGACGGTTTTTCAACCGCCTGTATTTCGTATGGCCAGACGGCAACGTGGAGCACTACGACAAACGCCACCTCTTCAGCCATGGCGGAGAAGACAAGCGGTTCACGGCCGGGCGCCGACGCGTGGTGGTGGCCTATCGGGGCTTCAGAATATTGTTGCAGGTGTGCTACGACCTGCGCTTCCCAGTGTTCAGCCGCAACCGGCAAGACTATGACATGGCGGTGTACGTGGCCAATTGGCCCACATCTCGGCTATCCGCCTGGACCGCGCTGCTGCGCGCCCGCGCCATCGAGAACCAATGCTTCGTGGTGGGCGTCAACCGCGTGGGCCAAGACCCCACTTGCCAATACAGTGGCGGCAGCGAGATCATAGATTTCCAAGGGCGTACCATCGCCGGCTGCCAGCACGGGCTGCCCGGCGTGGCCACGGCCGACCTGAGCCTTGACGAGCTCTTAGAAGCGAGGAGACGCTTTGCCGTCCTGCCAGACGCGGACAATTTCACGCTGGCGGATTGACCACCAAGGCAACGCGGGCAACGCATATCGCCCACCTCCAAAAGACGTTGAAAGAAACCGACAAAAATGTTCTAAAATCGCCGTATTTACCACCACCACGCACATTGGCCGCAAATACGCCACGCACGCGAGTTTTCCTCAAACGGCGACAAATCAATCACTTATAAAGAAAAACGCGCTTCCTTGTCTTAAAAAGTTTTTCCTTGCCCTCGCCATTGGTAACTATTCATGCCGCCATCAACGCCCGATGGGGGCGCGATAGCGGCTTATAGGGCACCCCATAGCTACCTTATCGACACATGATGGGATAGCAATGGGCCGAGAAAACTCTCAGAACGCCACCGGAAAGCGTGGCTTGACATGCAAAATCCGCAAAATTCGCGCTAAAAACAATGGTAGCGCAAGGCCTGTTTTCGTGATTTTTTATCAACATTTTACTTGGGCGGCCGACCTGTCCATTATAAAATATTAACGGTTGGCATGCGCTCGCCCATTCTTATTTTTTTAAATTCGCGCCATCAAACAGACTTTCAAAAACAAACAAACACGCACACGCCACATGAACGAGAACCCTCGCCACACATCACCCGCGCGCTCGGTGCGCCTCATCGCCTTTGACGCTGACGACACGCTTTGGGACAACCAGTCTCACTTCGCGCGCGTTGAGCGCGCCTATTGCGACATCCTCGCGCCCTTCGGCGACGCCCACGAGGTGTCGGCAGCCCTCTTCAGCACAGAGAGCGACAACATGCCCCTGTTGGGCTATGGTTGCAAGGCGTTCACCATATCGCTGGTCGAGACGGCCGTGAGAATTAGCGAGGGGCGCGTGCCAGCGACAGACATCCTGCGCATCGTGAACCTCGGCAAGGAGCTGCTCTCGTTGCCAGCCACGCCCCTGCCCCACGTGGCCGACACGCTGCGAGGGCTGCGAGACACAGGCAGATACCGGTTGGCGGTCTTCACCAAGGGCGAGCTGTTAGACCAGCGGAACAAGTTGGAGCGGTCGGGCTTGGGCCCGCTGTTTGATGACATCGTGGTGGTGGCCGACAAAACGCAGGCCGAATATCGCCGGTTGTGCCACTTGTTCGAGGTCGACGCCGGAGAGACGCTCATGGTGGGCAACTCGTTCAAGTCTGACGTTGAGCCGATGCTGCGGCTTGGCGGATGGGCCGCGCACATTCCGTTTCACACCACTTGGCGGCATGAGGAGACCGAAGAGTACGACCATCAGCGCCTCTTCAAGCTGCATGACATCAAAGACGTGCTGACGTTGATGCGCTGACGCAGGGCACCACGCGCCCATGCGGTCCGCGCCCGGGCGCGCTTGCGGACGGCCCGCGCTCACCCTTGCTTGGCCAACGCCTTGGCCAACACCACGGCATTGTTGCGCGTCTCGTCTTTCGCGGCATAGAGCAGGGTTACCACGTCATGCGCTCGCAGTTCGGCCACGAATTGAGCGTAAGCCTCGCTCACGGCCAGCTCGGCCTCGTAACGGCGAGAGAACTCGTCAAAACGAGCCGGGTCGTGCCCGAACCATTTGCGCAGTTCCGTGGAGGGAGCTACCTCCTTGGCCCACCTGTCCAATCGCGCGCACTCTTTCTTGACGCCCCGGGGCCAAACGCGATCCACCAAGACGCGAAAGCCATCGCCGGGCTCGGCGCCCTCGTAAACCCTTTTCAAGCAAATCTTCATTTTATCAATCGTTTTTGCGCTAAACATTATTTGGCGACGCGTTTGAGCAACGACGCCAAACGGTCGACGCCCAAGGCTCGCGACAAGCGCAAAGATAGCCATTAGCCACGAACGAGACAAGAAACGAGGCCGAAATATTTTCGGCGCGTGGCGCGCGAGGCTCGGCGACGCGTCGACCCACGATAGTTTTATTGGAGAATTCGCGCAAAATGTGCTTGATCTAAATGGATTATCGCAAAAAATAATGTATATTTGCTGTAAATTCGGTGAACTATGAATCTGAACAAGATTAAAGACATCTTGGATAGCAAAAGTATCTCACAAAATTGGCTGACAAAAAAGTTAGGCAAGAACTTTATCGCCGTCAATCGTCCCGCTCGAAAATAAACACTAACCCAAGTTAGAGACACGTCTTGAAAATCTCAACGAGTTTTAGAAGTTGACCTCAAAAATTTAATTGCCGAAGAGAACGAGAGAGTGAAATGAACGCATAGTTTCCCGTCTACGCAAATTATTATGCAGTATAACTTCTGATAATAAAATATTATTTGAACATGGGCATAAGCAAAGAATTAACGGAAGAGGATGTCAAGTACCGTTACATCAATGAAGCTATCACAAGCAAAGGGTGGCCAAAGGATAGCATATTCATGGAACGGAAGGTTAGGTTTACGGACGGCAAAATCAGCCTTCGTGGCAATCTTGTGCATAGAGAGAGGCCGAAGTTTGCCGACTACGTGCTCTATGCGAACAAGGCAACGCCCATAGCCATTGTAGAAGCGAAGGACGCCAACCACTCCGTCTCCCACGGATTGCAACAAGCCAAGACCTATGCCCAAATGCTTGACGTGAAATTTGCCTACAGCTCAAATGGCGAAGGCTTTGCAGAACATGATTTTTTGACAGGCAAGGAGCGCACTTTTGCCATGGAAGAGTTTCCTACGAAAGAGGAACTTATCCAAAGATACAAAAGCGAGGCTAACGGTGGCAACGGGCTTAATGACCAAGAGTTGGCTGTCATCGCGCAGCCTTACTGCACAGGCCAGAATATTTTTCCACCACGATATTATCAGCGCAATGCCATCAACCGCACTGTCAACGCCATAGCAAAAGGACAGGGTCGCGCGCTCCTCGTCATGGCAACTGGAACGGGCAAGACTTATACTGCCTTTCAGATAGTATGGCGTTTGCTACATAGCAAATTGAAGAAGAAAGTGTTATACCTCGCCGACCGCAACATTTTGGTTGACCAATCCATACAACAGGACTTTAAGCCACTGGAAAAGGTGACTCACAAGATAGACTACTCAAAAGACAAGAACCACTTGGAGGAATTGAGTTCGTATCAAGTGTTTTTCGCGCTCTATCAACAGCTGATTGGGCAGAACGATGCCAAGAATTACCAAGAGTTGTTTCCAAACCCCGACTATTTTGACCTCGTTATCGTTGACGAGTGTCATAGAGGCAGCGCGAAAGATGACAGCAACTGGCGAAACATTTTGGATTACTTCTCCTCGGCCACTCATATTGGCATGACTGCCACCCCGAAAGAAACGAAGTATCAATCAAGCATTGGCTATTTTGGCGAGCCTGTCTATACTTACAGTCTTAAAAATGGAATAGAGGACGGCTTCCTCGCCCCATTCAAGGTAATCAACATCACGACAAACATAGGCGATGAGTGGAGACCAACAAAAGGACAAAAGGACATACACGGCAACGAGATAGAAGACCGTATCTATACAATAGCGACTACGACTATAATATTGTAATAGAAGACCGCATCAGGGAAGTGGCGCGAGAGATAACCAACTATTTGAAAAGCACGGACCGCATGGCAAAGACCATCGTGTTCTGCGCGGACGAGACTCACGCGGAACGCATGCGCATGGCTTTGACGAACGCCAACGCTGACATGTGCAAGAAAAACCCAGATTATGTGGTTCGCATAACAGGTAGTGACGAATACGGAAAAAGCAAGTTGGACTACTTCATCTCCGTCGCGGAGAAATATCCTGTCATAGCGACGACAAGCAAGTTGCTTTCGACTGGCGTTGATTGCAAAATGACAAAACTGATAGTCCTTGACCAACAAATAGGCTCCATGACAGAGTTCAAACAGATAATAGGCCGTGGCACCCGTCTTCGTGAAAAGGAGGGAAAGACATATTTCACAGTTATGGACTTCCGCAATGTGACACGATTGTTCGCGGACCCCGATTGGGACGGACCGATAGAGATAGACCCCAACTATCCGCCCAAAGAAAAAGGGCCTGCGCCGTATGTGCTTCCAGAAGAGAGCGCAGCCACTGGGGTGAAAGAGCCAGAACCTGCGCCACGCCCCAAACCGATAGTGGCCAAGGACGGGTGCCAAGTGATGATTATCAACAAGGTAGTCTCTGTCTATGACACAAACGGCAAGTTGCTTCGTACGGAGAGCGTAACAGACTATACCAAGAAAAGTATCATCGACACATACGCAACGATTGACACGTTCACGACGAAGTGGCAAGAAACCAAGAAAAAGTCTGACATCGCTGAAATGCTCAAAGAAAGTGGTATTGACCTCGCGGCGTTGAAGCGCGCGGAAAACATGGACGATGTGGATGATTTCGATTTCATCTGCCATATAGCCTATGGCAAGAAAACGCTTACACGGCATGAGCGCGCCGAGCAGGTGAAGAAGCGAGACATCTTCAGCAAGTATGGCGAACAGGCACGCGGCGTGCTTGAAGCCTTGTTGGACAAGTACATCAAAGAGGGTATTTCGGAATTGGAAAGCCTTACCGTGCTTGAGAATGATCCTTTCCGCAAATTGGGTTCCAAGGCGAACATCGTGAAATTCTTCGGTGGCAAGCAAGGTTATCTTGATGCCGTGAAGGAATTGGAGCAACACATATATAATATAGCGTAAAATAGAAACTTTTCGACAAGCCAAACGAACAGAGCCAAGATTTCCTGAGCTATGTCGTGGCGAGAAAAGATGCACAATGTGAAACAACAGATGAGTTTATCAAATTTCGTAAAACGGGTACGCAATATCATGCGCAATGACGCTGGTATCAACGGTGACGCGCAACGTATAGAGCAAATGGCATGGATGCTGTTTTTGAAAGTCTATGACGAGAAAGAGAACGACTGGGAATTGGACGATGACGATTACAAGTCTATCGTTCCCGAGGAATGCCGTTGGCGCAACTGGGCGCATGACGATGGCAGCGGCAATGCCTTGACGGGTGATGATTTGCTTGCGTTTGTCAACAACACCTTGTTTGTCAAGCTAAAAAGAATAGAGATAACGCCAGACACCCCAATTCGTCAAGCGATTGTCAAGACAACTTTTGAGGATGCCAACCAGTATATGAAGGATGGCGTGCAGCTCCGCCAAGTGATCAATGTAATTGACGGATTAAACCTTGGCGACTATGAAGAGAGCCACGCCTTCGGTGAGATATACGAAACCATCTTGAAAGAAATGCAGTCGGCTGGCTCGTCTGGCGAGTTCTACACTCCCAGAGCCTTAACCAAGTTTATGGCAGAAATCGTCAATCCACGGATTGGCGAGAAAATGGCTGACTTCGCTTGTGGTACAGGTGGATTTATTACGAGTTGGCTGGGCGAACTGGATAAAAAAGTAAAGACAGCGGAAGACCGTAAGGAGTACAATCAATCTGTATTTGGTATCGAGAAAAAGCAATTCCCATATATGCTGTGCGTGACAAACCTGTTGCTGCATGGTATCGACACGCCATTGGTGTTTCACGACAACTCGCTTACAAAGGACGTGCTCAACTATACGGACGATGACAAGTTTGATGTGGTGTTGATGAATCCTCCATACGGTGGCAACGAGAAGGCTGATGTCAAGTCACATTTCCCCTCTGACATGCGCAGCAGCGAGACCGCCGACTTGTTCATGGTGCTTATCATGTACCGACTGAAGAAGAATGGGCGCGCGGCGGTCATTGTGCCAGACGGTTTCCTCTTTGGCGCTGACAACACAAAGATTGCCATCAAGACGAAGTTGCTTCGCGATTTCAACCTGCACACCATCATCCGTTTGCCTGGCAGCATCTTCGCTCCTTACACTTCCATTGCCACAAACATACTGTTCTTCGACAACACCCGCGCAGACGACGCGCCCGAAGGTTTCTCCACTAAGGACACTTGGTTCTATCGTCTCGACATGCCAGAGGGTTATAAGCATTTCTCCAAGACAAAATCCATGAAATCGGAGCATTGCGACCCTATCCGTGAGTGGTGGGACGACCGCAAGGAGATGATTATTGCCGACGGTGACGAGAAGGCGCGCAGCTACCCTGTGCAGGAGTTGATAGATACTGATTGTAACTTCGACTTGTGTAAGTTCCCGAAAGAGGATGAGGAAATCCTGCCTCCTGCCGAACTGCTTGCCAATTATTTCAAGAAACGCAAGGCTCTCGACCATGAAATAGACAAGACCTTGGCTGAGATACAGCGTATCTTGGGGATAAATATTCAAATTGATAACGAATAATACGAAGTCATGAAGGATCTGACAGTATCAAACATAGAGCGTCAGAATGTATTGAACAATCGTTTTGCGATTGAACACATACAAAAGACATTGGACATTACAGGAATGATGTTCGATGGCGAATATCGTTTCACAAAGAAAATGGTAGCAGATTTCTATGAAGTTGAAGAACGAACAATAGAACGATATATCGAAAATTATAGTTCAGAATTATCTGCCAATGGATACTTTTTATGTAAGGGGAAACGGCTGAAAGATTTAAAGTTACAGTTTGCTCCCGTCATAAATGTCGGGAGCAAGACTACGCAACTGGGTCTGTTCAATTTTCGCTCGTTTCTTAATATCGGAATGCTGTTGGCTGAGAGTGAAAAGGCAAAGGCTTTGCGCAGTGCCATCTTGGACATAGTAATAGCAACAATCAATGAAAAGACAGGCGGTGGAACAAAGTATATCAATCGACGGGATGTGAACTACATACCAGCCGCCATTACAGAAGAAAACTACCGTAAGAACCTTACTTCGGCTATGAACCAGTGTGTAGCAGGACACAAGACCTACAAGTATTCCCAAGTGACCGACTATATATACAAGGCTGCGTTCAAGGAGAATGCCAAGGAATACAGAAACGTATTGTCCCTTGATTCAAAAGACAATGTGCGTCACACACTCTATGCAGAGGTGCTGCTTGTCATATCCTCATTTGAGAATGGCGTGGGTGCTACCATACAGCAAAGATTCAAAGAAAATGGCGGTAGATTGTTGTCAATGGAAGAAGTGAAGGCAATTGTCAATGATTTGGCAGAACATCCTATGCAAAAGCCTTATCTTAATGATGCTCGCACCAAAATGGCTTCTCGTGACTATAGTTTCCGTGACGCCTATCATGGAAATATTGCAGAATACTTGAAAGCAGTAACGCCAGAGGAGTATGAGCGTTTTATCGGTGAAAAATCAATTGATTTTGACAATATCCTTGCAGAGAACAAGGATGTATTGAAACGATTGAAACAAGCAGATAACGATGAATAAGGAAACTCTATATATCAGCTACGATGAAGCCATTAATGTCTATTGCAAGATGATAGATGCCAGTGATGGTGGATTTGAAGGCGTGAGAGACGAGGGCGGCATTCTTGCCTCTCTCGATTTCGTGCAGAATGATATGTATTATCCCGACTTTGCCGATAAACTCTGTTATTTGGTGTTCAAGTTCTGTTCTGGTCATTATTTTAATGATGGTAACAAACGTATTGCCTTGACACTTGGAGCATATTTTCTATACAAAAACTCCTACTTTTGGCAAGCGACAACGTTTATGCGTCAGATGGAGTCAATCGTTTATCATGTTGCTGCATCCAACATCGACCAAAACTTGCTTCTCCGCATAATGACTTGTTTCATGAATGGTGAGGATTACGATGAGGAATTGAAGATAGACATTGCCAATGCGATGAGCAAAGGGGAGTTAGGCGTCAGAGGTGAAGACTATGAATAATTTATGAATTGGCTAATCACCGGTTAGCCAATTCACAAAGTAAAGAACAATGAACGGAAAACAATTAAAGAACAGCATATTACAATGGGCGATACAGGGAAAACTTGTACCGCCTGTCTGCCGACAGGCAGGCAAGACTCTAATGACGAACCCTGAACCAAGAGATAAAGGTAAGGAGTGTTGGTTTACATATGTAATTGAGTGTGAAGATGGCAGTTTTTATAAAGGATTTACGGATAATCTTTTGAGACGCTACCAACAACATTGCAATGGAACTGGTGCAGATTACACAAAAACGCATAAGCCCAAACAATTATATTATTGGGAAATGCATTATTCTAAAGAAGCCGCATTGCAAAGGGAAAAATACTTAAAGTCTGGTGCTGGCAGAGAATGGTTCAAAAAGGAGGTTGTTGATAAACCTGAAAATTTTGAGCCAGCAAGCGTATTGCTTGAAAAGATTCGCAAAGAGAAAGAACGCTTGATCAAGGAGAAGAAAATCAAGCGTGACAAAAACGCATCCATTATCTACCGTGGTGACGACAATTCCCATTATGAGAAGATAATCGCCACGGGCGAGGTGAAGTGCATTGATGACGAAGTGCCGTTTGAGATTCCACAAGGGTGGGAATGGGAGCGTTGGGGTAATATATCCCAATCTATCCAATATGGATATAATGCTCCAGCATTGGTACATGGTACAATAAAAATGGTTCGCATTAGCGACATTCACGAAAATTGCGTTTTTTGGGACAACGTACCATATTGTCAAATCGAAGAAAAGGATATTGATACGTACCTGTTGAAAGTTAACGACATTCTCTTTGCACGAACAGGTGGTACCGTAGGAAAATCATTTTTAGTTGAAGAAATACCAGAAAAAGCCATTTATGCTGGGTATTTGATAAGAACGAGATACAGCTCTTTACTTAATCCTCGTTACATGAAGTCGTTTATGGAGAGTCAGTTGTATTGGGAACAACTCAAAAATGGAACTATAGCCACAGCTCAACCAAATTGTAATGGCAAAACACTTGCCAAAATGTTATTGCCCGTACCTCCAACAAAGGAACAAGATAGGATCATTAAAAAACTAACACAATTGTCTTCGTTCTTGGATAATTATGGTCTATGCCAAGTTAGATTGAATCTGTTGAACGAGGAGATAAAAGAACAGTTAAAAAAGTCCATTCTACAGGAAGCTATTCAAGGCAGACTTGTTCCTCAGATTGCAGGAGAAGGCACAGCCCAAGAATTGCTTCAACAAATAAAAGA
>NZ_JRNC01000005.1 GCF_000758925.1 Prevotella sp. S7-1-8 | reverse complement strand
GATAGGAAGCGAAGTTTTTGAAATTGAGCTTCCTTTTGTCTTTCCAAGTTCTTGGTCTATAGCTCGGTTAAATGCAGTTTGCCAACTTACAGACGGCTTGAAGACTGCTGGCAAACAATGCTTGTTGGATGCAAAATACTTACGTGGTAAAAGTTCAGAAACTATTATAGAAAAAGGTAAACTTGTCTGTAAAGGTGACAATATTATACTTGTGGATGGTGAAAACTCTGGTGAGGTGTTCAACGTACCACAAGACGGCTATATGGGTAGTACGTTCAAGCAACTATGGATAGGTTCCTCAATGTTCGAACCTTATGTTTTGGCTTTCATACGGTTTTATAAAGAAACTTTGCGCAATTCAAAGAAAGGCGCAGCTATTCCGCACCTTAACAAGGAACTGTTCTATGGTCTTATTATTGGCATTCCACCACTGCAAGAGCAGAGAAGAATTGTACAAAAAATTGAAGAATCAGCGCAGTTGCTCAAATAGTTTTTCTATTTGAGCAACAATGCGTTGCTGCTCCGATTCTGGTGGTATGGGATACAAATACTCTTCTATGTGGCAATTATTTATGGAGGGTGAATTGTCTCCCTTCATAAACATATTAAGCCCATCAACAACGTAGCTTGACAACATCATCCAATACAAATATTGCGGATAGATACCGATACATGGTGTTATCACATAAAATCCTGTACTTGCGATAGCATTTTTATACTCATTTGTAACAAGTGCTATATTTTTCAGGTATGGACGTACCATGGAAAACAAGACATCGTTCTCATGTAGTTTCCTTGATGCACGGCTTGGAGCATTTTCCGTTGTGATGTGCTTTGGATTGTCAATTATATACTTTTTGTTATTAACGGCATCCACATCAATATAAACAAAATCATTTTTAGGCTTCTCAGATTCCATAGGAAGAAAGATACTTTTTCCTCTTGACCAGCTCCACGTTTCGGGTATGTCAAATGGCATCTGCTCGCTTATATCCGCAACACTTTTTCCTACC
>NZ_JRNC01000004.1 GCF_000758925.1 Prevotella sp. S7-1-8 | reverse complement strand
GCTTTTATCTGTTCAAGCAATTCTTGGGCTGTGCCTTCGCCTACAATCTGTGGAACGAGCTTTCCTTGTATCGCCTCTTGAAGAACAGATATCTTTAATTGCTCTTTTATGGAGTCATTAAGTGTATTTTGTTTTTCCTGTATCACATTGTAATTCTCAATTAAAGGTATGAGCAGGGATAGTTTTTTAATTATGCGCTCACCTTCGTTGAGTGGAGGCAATGGACACATCACTTCTAATACATTAGAAACAGCAAGCCCAGGTTGAGCTGTAGCTGTTGCATATTTGTTTAGATTTAATGCTGTCAAGAAATAGTACATAAACAAAGGAGATAAAATCTCATAGGTATCTACAACCACAGCATGTTCTGTTGCATAGAACTTTCCTTTTTCTATGTTTACGCAACCACATAACGCTCCTTGTCTACCAACAATTGAATAATGTCCATGAGTATTAAAATCCTCTGTATATCCTCGCATTCCATTTCCTCCGACACATCTGTAAGGATGAGAAACTGAACTGTCTAAAAAGATTTTGCTTGCAGAGATATTCTTGCCTGCCTGCATAGAGCAAATATGTTTTAGCCTGCACCATTCCCACCCTTGCGGTATCTCAAACGGCACTTCGTCATCAATGCACTTTACCTCGCCCGTGGCGATTATCTTCTCATAATGGGAACTCACAGAACACAAAATATGCTTATTTATTAGGACAACTTATGTTTCACTAAAAAATAAACGAATAGAAATGGAATTAGAAAAGTTTGAAGAGTTCCTAAGCCAAGGCAATATGGCTAAGAACACAATCTCGGCATATCTGTATGCCGTGAAGGAGTTTGGCTCTCGACACAAAGAGTTGAACAAGAGAAACTTGTTGGTTTACAAGACTTACTTGATTGAGACCTACAAACCAAAGACGGTGAACCTGCGTATTCAGGCGATGAACAAGTATCTTGTGTTCGTGGGCAAGGCGAAGCTACGCTTGAAGTCGGTCAAGGTGCAGCAGCGTTCTTATTTAGAGAACGTGATCAGCAACGCCGACTACATCTTTTTGAAGAACAAATTGAAGGGGGAAGACAATTTGGAGTGGTACTTCGTGGTGCGCTTCTTGGCTGCGACTGGCGCCAGAGTGAGCGAACTTGTGCAAATCAAGATAGAGCATGTGCAAGCGGGCTACTACGACATCTACACCAAGGGTGGCAAGATACGCCGTATCTACATACCCAAGACGCTGCGCATGGAAACGGAGAAGTGGTTGCAAACTGTCAATCGCACAAGTGGCTATCTCTTTCTAAACCGCTTTGGCGAGCGTATCACCACAAGAGGCATATCACAGCAATTGAAAAACCATGCCGTGAAGTATGGCTTGAACGAGAAAGTGGTTTACCCCCACTCTTTCCGCCATCGCTATGCCAAGAATTTCTTGGAGAAGTTCAATGACATTGCCCTGCTTGCCGACCTCATGGGACACGAAAGCATTGAGACGACACGCATCTATTTGCGCAGAAGCAGTTTGGAGCAACAAGAAATTGTAGACAAGGTTATCACGTGGTAAAGCGACAATGTCATCTTATCTGAAAAGAGTGGAAAGAGACGCTTGTCTCTTTCCACTCCATCCAGAGCCTGTCATTCCGCCGCTACCTTTATATAATATAAAGTATACGCAACGCGCGAAGAAGGTTTTGTCATATTTCTTACTATGGCGCGCGCGCGGCGAGCGCTCGACAATCACGCGCCAACGAGCCGGGTCGTGCCGCGTCGTCAATGTTTCATCATCTCCTCAACGGCTCGCTTGAGCTGGCGGTCGTTGCCCGAGAGATAGTCCTCGGGGGTGTTGTACACCTCTATGTCTGGCAGAAGCTCTTTGTTCTCGGCAAAGGTGCCGTCCATGAAGCGGCAGCCCACCTGCGGTATGCCAAAGACGATGGACGGGTCTATCAACCGCTCCCACCACACGGCCGTCATGGTGCCAGCCACCGGCGTGCCCACCAACTTGCCTATGCCGAGCGTCTTGTACACAGCAGGGAAGCCGTACCCGTTGCTGTAGTCGTCCTCGCACATGAGCACGCAAGATGGCTTGGTCCACTTGTTCCATGGGTCCTTGCCCACCTCTTGTCCGTGGGGCACGAACGTTTGGTACTGCTTGCCCGAGAGCAGCGTGCACAGGTCGTCGTGCAACCATCCTCCGCCGTTGTGGCGAATGTCCACCACCACGGCGTCGCGGTTGCGGTTTTTGTCGCTCAGCAGCTCGCTGAACACCGTGCGGAAGCTCTCGCTGTCCATGGCCCTGACGTGCACGTAGGCCACTCGCCCGTTGGAGACGCTGTCCACGAAGTGACGGTTTCGGTCCACCCATCGCTTGTACAGCAGGTCGTTTTGCGCCCATGGGGTAACGGCCTTGACAGTCACGTCAAAGCGTTTTCTCTTCGCGGGATCGTACACCGAGACGCGCACGCGTCGGCCAGCCTTGCCATCAAGCAGGCTGGTATAGTCTTGGCCTTTCAGGATGGGTTGGCCGTCTATCTTCTCTATAACGCAGCCTTTGTCCACGCCTGTGTTTTTCACGGCGAATGGTCCGCGCTTGATTACCTCTTCCACCCTTAGTCCGTCGCCATCGTATTTGTTGTCGAAAAATAGTCCGAGGGCCGCCGTGACCATCGCGTTGCCACGGGCACTGTAGCGGGCGCCGGTGTGCGAGGCGTTCAACTCGCCAAGCATCTCACTGAGCATCTCACTGAAATCGTAGTTGTTGTTGATATAAGGCAAGAAGCGGCGGTAATTGTCGCGATAGCCAGCCCAATCCACGCCATGCAGCTTGGGGTCGTAAAATTTGTCTTTCACCTGTTGCCACACATGGTCGAACATGTAGGCGCGCTCCTGATAGGGCTTGTAATTGAAACGCGACTCGAAAGGCACGTTCTTTATTTGGGAGCTGCCAAGGTCTACCTTTTTAATCATCCTGTCGGTGCATACGTACAGATTTTTGCAGTCTTTGTCGGGCATCATGCGTCCGCCACCAACGCCTTTCATGAGCAGCTTGGTGCTGTTGTCTTTGAAATCTTTCTTCCAAAGGTCGAAACCGTCCTCGAAAGCGGCTTGGTAATAGAGCGCGTCGCCGTCATTGTCAAGCACCATGTCGCCCATGCGCGACGAGTTTGTGGTGAGGCGTAACACGCGGTCGCGGCAGTTGTCGATGTCGAGCTTCACGGCCTTCACCTTTTTCACCACTACTTTGTCTTTGTTCTTGCCCTTAGCCTTGCCTTCAGAGTTATCTTTTTTGTCGTCTTTTTTCCGGTCCTCGTCATAGATGGCGCGTTCCTCCTTGGTCATTTTGAATTTCTCATACTCGTCAAGGTCGAAGAACATGATATAGGCGTCGTCTTCCGTTCCCCAGCTGCCGTGGCTGCGAAAGCCGGCTCGGTCGCTCTGGAATATCATGGCCTTGCCGCCCAGCGCCCACTTGCCGTTGACGTCGTTGTAGCCGCTCTGCGTGAGGTTGTGTATCTCTCCGTTGCCCTCGGCGTTCACGAGGGCGATGTCTTGGCTGTTCCATCCGCCATTGCCTATGTAGCTGCAGATGATCCATTTGCTGTCAGGACTCCACTCGAACCACACGTCGCCGTCCGAGTAAGAGTACATGTACTTGCCATCCATGAGCTTGCGTGGCTTTTTGTTTTTCAAGTCGATGGCGATGAGCGTGCCCCTGTTTTCCAGATAGGCGAGGCTCTTGCCGTCAGGGCTGTACCGCGGCATCTGCGACGTGCGCTCCGTGTTGACCACGCGTTCCTCCTCCAGCTCGGTGGCGTAGGCGAACTGGTTCTCCTTCTTGCTCTTGATGGTGGTCTGGTATATTTGCCACAAGCCGTCACGCTCGGCGGCGTAGGCTATGGAGCGGCCATCGGGCGCGATGGTGATGTCGCGCTCTTGCTGCGGGGTGTCGGTTATTTGCTTGGTGGTCTTGTACTCTATGTTGGTCACGTATACGTCGCCGTGCAGCGCGTAGGCTATCTCCTTGCCGTTGGGCGAGAGCTGTATCTCTGTGGCGCCTTGGGTTTTGATCTGTCTCTCCAAGTCCACGTCATTGCGGTCTGCCGTGACGCTGACGCTGAGTTTTCGTGGTTGCCCACCCGAGGGCTGCACGTATATCTCGCCATTGTACCCATAGCACAGCGTGCCGTTGTTGGCCACGGTGAGAAACCGCACAGGGTTGGTGTCAAAATGGGTTATCCGCGTGGCCGGGCCGCCGCTTACGGCTCGCCGGTAAACGTTGAAGCTGCCATCGGCCTCGCTGAGATAGTAGAACGATCGGCCGTCGGGCGCCCATCGGGGCGTGCGGTCCTCGCCCTTGAAATTCGTGAGCTTGGTGAAGGTGTCGCCCTTCTTGAGCCATACGTCGCGAGTGATGGCCGACCGGTGGTGCTTGCGAAAAGCGTCCTCGTAGCCCTTGCTGTCGTGGTACAGGATGTCGCCATTCTTGTTCACGCTGATGTCCTCCATCGTGACCGCGGAGAACATCTTGGGGCGACCGCCCTTCGTGTCAACTTCGTAGACCTGCGGAAACTGAGAGCTGGCGAAAAAAATAGACTGCGCCGTAGGCATGACAGCCGCGCTGAACAGCACTCGCTCGTTGTCGAGCCACGCCACGGGCGTCTCCTTGCCGCTGGCCGTGGTCAGCCGGGTGGGCTCGCCGCCGCGCGCGCTCATCACGTACACGTCCATGCTGCCCTCACGGTCTGACCCGAAGGCTATTCTCGTGCCGTCGGGGCTCCAAGTGGGATATGAGTCGTAAGCGGCGTTGGAGGTGAGCTGGAGGGCTTGTCCGCCAGTGACGGGCACCGAGAAGATGTCTCCTTTATAAGAAAAAGCCACGGTTTGTCCATCGGGAGAGATGGCACAGTGACGCATCCACAATGGGCTTTGCTGCCCATGGGCAGACAACGAGGCTGACACCAAGGCCAGCGCTAACATTTTTTTTGATTTAAGCATGATGATAATACCGTTATGTCCATGACCGCCCGCGCCCCATGCCTCGCGCCCCATGCTTCGCGTCTCATGCCTCGTGGCGAGATACCGAGCTTAAAGGCGTCGGGCGTGCCATTTATAATATAGTCTCAAGGCTTTTGGCCCTTTAAGGTGTTTAGGTTGAGCGGGAAATGATGTAAAAGTAGTATAGATTTTTATTTTTATGAAGCAACACGCGTTAAAATATATTAACCGCCCTTTCTTTTTACGGCAAGCGGGCCAATTTTTCGCCAACAAAGACGAAACGGGCGCGCGTGTCGCATGTGTCGCGTGAGCCTGTCTCGCATGTTCGCGCTTAACCTTGTAACCTTATATAATGTTAACAAGTTTCAAAAAAAAACAAACGTGAACCGATTGAAATTTTTTGTAATTTTAGGCACGAAATAAATAATTGCGCTAAAAAAACTTTAAACGATAATAATTCGTAATTACACCGAGAGCGTTGCCTATCGCGCGAGACGGTTAACAAGAAATATTTTCTTGCGTGAATTTAGAGAAACATCTCACGACATGATTTTAAAAACGTTGTTTTAGACAACAAGCATATTCACCATTAATTATTAAACTATGAAACGAAAGTATTACAAGCCATCATGCACAGTGATACACACGGCGCCAGGCGAACAAATCCTACAAAACTCTGACATACACTTAAAGGCGAACGATCCCGTTATGCCTATCAGCGAGGAGAAACGCGTGGAAGAGCAAGAAGAAGAGGTAGAATGGGAGCTTAATTAGGACACACACAAGCGTTAAAATTTTAGCGAAACAAAATAAGAACGACATGAAAAAAATTACACGAACAACCAAGAAATACGTGGAGAGCTGCGCGCTCGCAATCGCGTTTACGCTCCTGCCAACGGCTTGCGCGGACGATATTGCCAACAACAAAAGCGCCGGCAGCGACGCCATGCGCATCACGTTCAACATCCAAGACGCCACGCGCACGGCCGACGAGGCGCTGGCGAAGTCGATGGCAAGCCGGGCGACACACCTGCAAATGCAGGGCCTGAAGCCATCGGACATCACCGTACGCACGTTCGACGCCCTCTGCTCAGACGGCAGCGACGTGACCATCATGGAAGAGACAACCCCCGGGCTGCCCGCCGAAACCGAGGAGGCTCAAATCGTTAGCAGAGGCACGCATGTGTCAGTTACAAACGGCTCGCTGTCCAATCAATTCAAGGCCACGGCCTTCTTTGGCGCAAAACCTGGTTATTTATCCATGGACACCAAATTCAAGGACCAGGCTTTCAACGGTAACGGCTCGCCATTGGACGGCTCGCTGATATGGAAAGGCAGCCAGCCATGCGGACAGTTTTTCGCCTACGGTCCTTATATTCCATATTTGGAAGATAATTTTCCTGATACCAAACTGCCCAGTTTGCAGCAGGATGAGGATGGCAACAAAAAGATAGAGTTCAAGGTGTGTAATAACGTTATGCACCAGTCGGACCTTGTCACCGCCACGTCAGACGTGGTTACTCTCAGCCAAGAGAACAAAAATGAAGACAAATGCCCTCCGATAAAGCTAAAGTTCATGCATCCGCTTACCGCCTTGCGCTTCAAAATAGGGCAAGACGTGTTGGGTAACGGCAAGAATGAACCCATCAGAAGCGTGACCATTTCCGGCGTGAAGGCGAAAGGGACATACGTCCTGCCCGAGGAGAGCGGCAAATTTGGCACTTGGGAAAATGTAGGCGGTGACAATGCCACCTTTACCCTGCTCAACATGAACGGATTCAAAGCCGTGAACAATGTGTGCGTCGTAGGTACGGAAGCGCGGACTGACGCCAACACCATGTTCATGATTCCGCAAAAGGGTAAAATTACCATAAGCGTTCTCGTGGGTACAAAAACCATTCGTAAAACATTGCCAATAGACTGGAGTCCGGGCACGACCAAGACCTACAGCTTTTATCGCAAGACTGGCAAAAACGACTATCACCTCACGGTTGATGGCGGAGATGTGTTGTCCTATGACATCAACCAGCAACCAAAGACAGCAAACGTGCCCATCAACATCACGAGCTACAAAACCGGTGGCGCGCCATTGGCATGGTCCGTCGATGGGTATGAGGTGTCTAACGATAACGGCCACACATGGACAAAGATGAGCCGTTCAGAAGCCGACAAAATTATCAAGCTGAGCAAAGAGTCCGGCAACGGCTCACCGACCACCAACGGCGAAAAGGTTACGGCAACCGTACATTGGGATGTAGTTGACAAACTGGCCGACAGAAACAAGAAGTTACAAACTAATTCATGGCACGGCTCGAGCCTGTCTCCATTCAACCTTGCTACGCAGAATTGCGGGTACGATGTAATAAGTGGAAAGGGAACCACCGCCAACTGCTATATCGTTTCCGCCCCCGGCACATACGCCATTCCACTGATCTACGGCAACGCCATCAAGAAGGGCGCTTACAATACGATAGCGTACAACTCAGGACAAAAATGCTATAAAGACTATCAAGGGCACGAGATATCCAACCCTTATATCATTGGCGGAGAGAAAGCCAAGATCATTTGGCAAGACAACGATATAGTAAGCAAAAATCTTGAGATAAAAGAAAACAACCTTGTCTTTACCGTCACTCCCGACAAAATAAGGAATGGCAATGCCGTGGTGGCCGTGACCGACAAAAAAGGCGTCGTCATGTGGTCATGGCACCTATGGTTCACGATCCGCGACGAGGCATTGAAAACCACTACATTGGAGAGAGGGGATGACAAGGTGAATGTGGTGGCGAGTGAGCCTTTGGGGCTTGCGTACGTCAAATGGCTGCAAAGCGAGAACAGCGATGGAACGGAGAGAACGGGGGATAGGCGCATAAGAATAAAGTTCAAGCAGAATGTCGCCCAAGGGCAGAACGCCACGGTGGTGATCATCCAAGAGCCATTTCACCGCAAAGAAATAAACACCACCTCTTATCAATTTGGCAGGAAAGACCCAATGCCAAGTATCCAAGTGGATGGATTTGACATACGACCTGCCGGCACGGAAGGCGAAAGAATACAAGACCTCATCCAAAACCCTGGAACATTCTACTATGGACAGCATCTCTATTCAGAGTTCAACAACGGCGAGCCCTATTGGCTATGGGCAACCTACAAGGATTTGCATAATATAAATGACGAAAAAAATACGGTGAAGACTATTTACGACCCATGTCCCGCAGGATTCAAGGTTATGCCGAAGGCTTACATTCCCATTTTCACCAATGAAAAGGGCAACTCCTACACGAAAGGAAATTGGGACGCTGGCAGGTGGATGCGGCAAGGCCAGAAAAACGTCTATCTTTTGTTCGCGCCAGCAAGTCGCGACGGCTTGACGGGGAATGTGGAAGATGCCGGGAAACGCGGGTACTATTGGGCGGCGCGCGTAAACAGGGATGGAAACCTGAGCGGCATTACGTTCTCGAAATATTCGCCCGCCGCCACCAGCAACGCCACCGCCACTGTGATAGGAAATAAATTTCCATTTAACAGCGGTTGTGGCATATTGCCCGTCCAAGAGTGATCTCCATTGTAAAGTAGGAGCGTGAGCGCGAGCCATCCTACGACAAAACAAAGAAAAGCGCAGGGAACAAACTTATCGTTGAGTTTGTTCCCTGTTTTTTTTGATTCCCATCGCCACCAAATCCCTTGGCTCCATCATGGCGCGCCCGACACGACGCGTTGACGGCAATCCGGAGGTGGCGTGTCATGGCCACGACGACAGCCACGAGTCATTTTTCCCATTTTTGGCGGTTTGGCGGCAACGAACGCACCACGATGTCGCGCTGGCGCGCGCCTTTCGTCACCTTGGCGGCCACGGCCGCCACAAGCTCTGGCGTGAGGCTCTCGTAGACGCTCTCGCCATGGTCGTCGGCAAGGTTTGGCACCTTGCCTTGCTCGGCGTACACGTTGAGCGCGCCCATCCAGAGCATGGGGTCTGACGGCATGGAGCCCTTGCCGGACGGCGCCATGTCGTCCACGGCCAGCGGCACCATGGCCGCCTTGAACTCATCCCGGCTGAAATCTCCCTTGGCGATGCGCCCAAGCTGCGCCAAAGCCTCCTCTTTCATAGGCAACGCCTTGTCGCGCGAGGTGGAGAAATGCACGCTTAGCGTCACGCTCGCGGCTGGCCGCTCAGTGTAATCGGCCTTGACGCCCACGCTGTACACGGCGTGGTCGCGCTCGCGAAGCACGGAGAAGAGGCGGTTTTCCAATATGCCGCGCAGTGTCTCAAGGGCCGCTTGCTCCTTCTTGGAGAGACTCACGACGTTGAGCCAAGTAAGCTCCACCTCGCCCGCGTCGCCCTCCATGTCAATGTCAAACACGCGCCTGATGAGCCGTTCGGGCGACGAGAAGTCCAACCCTCGCAACCGGCGCGGCTGGCTGCCGGGCTGCCCGGGCAGCGCGGCTATGTATCGCTCCACGAGCTTGCGGGCCTCGTCCTCGGGCACGTCGCCCACCAAGCAGAATTTGAACAAGGCCGCGTTGCCGAAGCTACGGTTGAAAAGCGGCTGCAAATCGGCGTAGCGCATACGGTCGTAGAAGGCCAAGTCGTGCCTGGGATTGTCCGCCGACACGGGATAGAGCAACGCTTGTATGGAGTCTCGCGCGGCTGCCATGCCGGTGGTGACACGCGTGTTGTAAATGTATTTGGAGCGCGCCACGTACTTGTCAAACACGTCTCGGTCGAACCGCTGGTGGGTGAGCACGAGGTACAGGTAGCCGAAAAAGTCGTCGGCATGTGCCACGGCCGTATTGCCACCGATGCCATCGCTCTCGTCGGCAAGCGATATGCTGAGGTCGAAATCCTTGTCCTTGACCCATTGGTAGAGCTGGTTGCGGTTGTACCTGTCCACGCCGCTCTGCATGACCAAGGCCTTCATGGCCGTGTACGAGGGTATGTCGTTGGTGTCGACGGCTGCCCTCCCTCCCGCGGCGGACCCCGCGAAGAACAGCCGTCCGGAGCCATCGGGCACTCGCTTGTAGTAAACGGTGGCTCCGTTGCTGAGCCTCCACTCCTCGGCGTCAAGCTCGGCTATCTTCTTGGCGTGCGTTATTTTTCCGGGGGTGGGGTTGCTCGCCAATATATTGGTTGGCGCCGGCTGGTCCATCGCGTCGCGCAGGCGTGCCGGCGAAGCGTCGGCGATGGCGTCGGCCACCTGCTGGGCCGACACGTTCATCTCGTCTGCCGAGCGCGAGTAGGTCACGAAAGCGAGGTTGCCTCCATCCATCCACGAGCGCATCCACGCGTTCATGTCCTTCGCTTCAAGCTCCACGAGATGTTCCATGGACGTGGCTATCTGCTCCCTGAAAGGTACGATCGTGTCACCATAAAGAAAGTTTCGCCTGAAGAGGTCCATGAGATTGTCCGGCGTGCCAAGGCCTGCGTCGTCGGCAAGCACTTGCTTCATGCCTTTGTACATATCCGTGCAAGCGGCGTCAAACTCCTCGTCCTTGAAACCATTGACGCGCAAATCCTCGCGCACGTCGGCCAGCTGTCCCAACGCCGCGAGCTGCTGGCCCTCGTAAGGCACCATGTCCCAAGCCAGCTGCGAGTATCCGCGCGCCAACGGCGACAGGCTCACCGACGCGGCGATAAACCGCTCCTTGCCGGCATTGCGCAACGCGGCGAAACGGCGCGGGGCCAAACGGTTGAATATTTGGGTGAACAGATGCTCGTCCACGGCGCCTCCCTTGGCCTTCAGGCGTTGGTCCGACTTGCGCTCGTACAAGCCAAACGACGGCGACACATTGTCGGCGTCTATGAAACGAGCGTACCTCATGTCAGCGTTGTCGGCGATAAGGCGAGCGTCGGCGTGCCCCGGAACTTTCTTGGCCAGCAACTTGCCGAACAGTTCCTTCACGTCTTTTTCCACGGCGGCGGGGTCTATATCGCCAATGATGGCGATATATTGCAGCGACGGTCGGTACCAAGTGTCGTAAAAACGCCGCACGTCCTTGGCCTTGAACGAGCGCAACCGCTCCTCCCCACCAATCACGTTGCGACGCGCGTATCCCGCGTCGTTGTAGATGGCGGGCGCTATGAAGTCGCTCATGCGATGGTTCACGTCGTTGCGCTGTCGCCACTCTTCCATGATGATGGCGCGTTCCTTGTCCACGTCTTGCGGCGTTATGCGCACGCCGTGGCACCAGTCGTACAGCAGTTGCAGCATGCGCCGGTTGAGCCGCTTGTCATTGGCGGGCACGTCGCGCACGGCGTATCGCGTGTCGTCCAGGCCCGTGTAGGCCGAGAACGCGTTCAGGCCGTTGCCACGAAGAAATGTCATCACGCCCTCCGGGAAATGCTCGGTGGTGTTGAACGCGAGATGTTCCAACACGTGCGCCAACCCGTTTTGCGCGTCGTCCTCAAGGATGGCGCCAACGTTTTGGTACATGTAATAATGCACGGAGCCGGGCGTCCCGCCCCCGTTGGCTATGTAATAGGTAAGCCCATTGGGCAACTTGCCCTGCCTAAGGTTCATTTCCCGGGCCATGCCGGTTGCCACGTGGGCTATCGCCAAGCCCACCGCGAGGATGGCTTTGGCGACAAAAGCGCGATATATTGTTGAGTGATAGGTCATGGTATGGTGATGTTTTTTGGAATGATGGCGACCTTGGTTGTCGCCCTTATGTATCGTGGGCCTATTTCTCCAACAGCTCAAGGGCCGACAGCTTGCGCTGGATGGTCATTTGGACGAGAGCCTGCGCGTCTTCCATGTTGGCCATTCGCAACGACTCGGCATAGCCTTGGTTGTAGTATTCGCGCGCCTTGGCGTACTCCTTGAGCTCCCTGTGCGAGTCGCCGAGCATCACGAGGTAGTTCACGCGGCTCATCACCACCTTCTCATCCTTGAGCGCGCGCTCCACCCACTCTATGGCTTGTCGGTGCTGCGCCGGCGTGAGCTTGGAGCCCGCGGCGTAGTATAGTTGCTGCGCAGCCTTTCCGTAATCGGCTGGCCGCGCCTTGTCGCCCAACTTTTGGAACAGCGTGGTCATAGCCGTGACATATCGCGGCACGTCCTTGCTTTTGTAAAGGTGGTAGATGGCGTCAGCGTAGAGCTTGGCCCGGTCGTATGGCGCGATGGCGTCCGCGCCCACCATGTCATAGGCCGCCTTGTAGTCTGTTCGCACTTTCTCCACTCGCTCGGCGTATTTGGCGTCGCCATCCTTGGCCATTTGCTCCATGATGTCGTCGTTTCCCTCCACCACGTAGTAAGCGGCCGCCTTTCCCACGACCTTTACCCACGCGTCGAGGTTGGCGCTGATGAAATCGATAATCCGCAGTTTGTCATCGCGCGAGCCGCCGCCGAGGTTGTACATAATGAGGTAGTCGTCCTTGTTGATGAGCGCCGGCCCCATCTTCGCGGCTATGTACTTGTTGTAAATCTTCGTTATGCGGGTCACCCATTTCTCGGCCTCCATGCCCTCTTGCGCCGCGAGAAAGGTGGGAGCCTTGAGCAATAGCCGCCGCTGTGTGTCAAGGTTGGCGCCATCGGCCTTGTACAGGGCGTACAATTGCTCGAAACCCTCGGCCTCGCCGGCCGCCACGCGCGCCGCCTCCATGAGCGCCGCGGCGTCCATGGCGCCCACGGTGATGGATATGGCCTTGCCGTCCGGCTTGAGGAAGCCGAGTGTCGGAAAAGCCTGCACGTTGTATTGTTTGGCCACGTCGTCGGCTTTCTCGGCGTCCACCTGCACCGACACGAACCGCTCGTTGAAATAATCGCCCACGGAGTCGATGGTGAACACCTGCTTGGCCATGCGCTTGCACGGCACGCACCACACGGCGTAAAAGTCCACGAAGACGGGTTTGTTTTGTTTTTGGGCCACGGCCAAAGCCTCCTTCAAGGTGCCATCGAAGAATTTGATACCCTTGCCGGCGGTCTGCGCCACGCCCGTCCGCGCCACGAGCGCCGTGGCGAGAAGGAGCAAATATTTGACAGTTCTGTTCATTGTCTTGTTAGTCTTAAGTTTACAATTGTGGAAATTCGGACGCTCGCACTGTCACGAGACGACGCGAATTTTGAAAATCGCGGCACGCGAGTTGTGAGTTTTGAATTAAAACTCTTTTTCCGCCACCACGAAAGTGAAGATGTCTCGAAGCGTGGCCTCGTGGTCCTCGTTGCTCACGCGTATGGTGAGCGTGTACTTGCCATCGGGCAATCGGGCCGCGCCTTTTTGGAACAGCTGTATCAACCCGCCCTGAATGGTCACCAGCCCATCTCTCGCGATGGCGTTGAACGCCTCGGCGTCGCCGCCGTCCGAGACCTTGACACTCACGTACGAATAGTTGATGGGGGCCGTGCCCGACACGCCCTGAATGCGCGTGGATGTCCATGGCGAGCCGTTGAGGGCGCGCTCCGACGTGGGGTCGATGGAACGATACACATAGACCGTGTCCGGACTGAACGAGGCGTCGGCCGTCTTGAGATAGCCCACGTCCATGCGGTGGCAGCCCGTCAGCGCGAGGGCCAAGGTGAGCAGGGCCACGAAAATGGAGATTTTGGTATTCTTGTTGTTCATTTTTAAAAGTCTTTAAGCGTGAAGTTGTAATCCAATGAGTGTACCACACCGGTGAGCGTCTTGATGTTAGACGAGGCCACCTGCGTGGTCTTGGTGGTCAATGGCGACACGATGAAGATGGCCACCGGCCCAGCCTCAGGCACGCCATTGTAAGAAGTCCTGAAATTGTAAATCCACAATTGCTTGCCCGATGCCATCCGGTACATTTTGCCACCGGTGCCTATCACCTTGTCAGCGTCTGCCGACGGGCGCCCCGGCACAAATTCGTCGAGCATGGTGCGTTGTGGCAACACGCAGTCCAACAACATCTCCCGGCACTCGTCAACGGGTATATCGCTCACCCTCGTGAGCCCATTGGCCAAGAGATAACGCCTGATGCTGTGGTTGGTGGGGCCAAAAAAGGTGATGTTCTTGCCATACTCCGACGTGCCCTCAAACACCGAGCGCAGGTTGGCGTGGTCTATCATCACGCGCGTGGAGTCCCAGTTGTAAGAGTCGAGCTTGAGGTAGTCCCACATGGTGGTTTGGTGGTCGCCGTTGGCTACGCCTGTGTCCACCAGATTATAATCGGTGCAACCCACTCCCGTGAGGGTGAGCGCGGCCACCGCGATGGCTGTCAATATATTTTTCATACGTTTGCTTTTCATTTTGTGATTGCCGTTTTTTACATGTATCGCACCCAATAGGGCTTTTGCCTGATGACGGTGTTCGTGACCCTTCCGTTAGAATCTTTGTAGGCGCCATCTGGCACGGGCAGCGTCAGCGCGCCTCCGCGTATGTCTTGCTGAGTGAGCGTGGTGAACTTGCCTTGCAGCTCGGACGCCACGTAATTGTTGCGCACGATGTCAAAATAGCGCGCATCGGTCTCGTATATAAACTCTTTCTCGCGCTCGCGAAACACGGCCTTGCGCAAGCCCTCTGTGTCTCCCGGGGCTGGATATGGCTCCGCGCCGGCCCTGTGGCGTATGGCGTTCAGGTCGGCTATGGCAGCCGCGTCGCGACCCATCTTGGCGTTGCACTCGGCTCGGAGCAAATAGAAATCGGCCAATCGCCAGTAAGTGTAGTTGCAATTTACCGACCGGAAGCTCTTGCCGCTTGGCGCGTACTGGTCGGCGATGTACAGGGCGGCGCGGTATTTGTGCATCAGCGCGTAGTCCACGCCGTCCACCTCGTGCGGCTCGTCTATATTGTAGAAGTAGGCCTCGCGTCGCATGTCGCCCTTGTCGTACATCTGGTCCACGGTTGATTTGCGCAGGCGATAGGTGGTATTTGAAACTATGTCGCCCAAATTCTGCGTCTCGTCCAACGGCCAGCTGCGATAGTTCATGGCCACGAGGTTGGGCGTGCTGGAGAAATTGGAGCGCGTGGCGTCGAACGCGCACGAGAATATTTCCTCCGCGTTGGGCCGCTCGGGCGTGGAGAGTGCCTCGCACAACTGCTCCGGCGACGGGCACAGGGCGTAAGCCCCCACCTTGCCATCAATGAGCATGGTGGCGTATTCCACGGCCTTGGCGTAGTCGGCGTTGGCGTCTCCCCTCAGGCCATACAGCTCCGTCACACTGCCGCGCCACGCGTACAGGTGCGCCAGCAAGGCCGCGCACGAGCCTTTTGAGGCGAACTGCCGGTTGGTGATGGGCTGGCCGTTGATGTCCGTGAGATTGTCGTAAGTGGGCAAAAGGTCCATGCCCCTGCGCGCGTGGGCTATGGCTTGGCCGAGCACGTCCATCTGTGGCGCGCATCCGTATGCCTTGATCGTTTTTGAGTCGACGGTCAGCGGCACGTCACCATAGCGTTGCACGAGCGTGAGGTAACATATTCCGAGGGCGAACTCGGCTTGCCCTTGGTGAAAGGCGCGCCGCGCTTCGGTCAGCCCTTGGGTGCGGCCAATGTTGTCAAGAAGCAAGTTGGCCTCAAAGATGGTGCTGTAAAGGTCGGCCCAGTCTTGGCCGGTCTTCACGGTGTTGGGGTTCCATTGGCGTGTTTGGTCGCCGCCGCTCATCTCGTCAAGCTTGAGCCCAGCAGCGCAAAAGGCGTTGTCATCGGATATGGCCTTGTTGAGAAAATAGTGTATGGACGAGGTGGTGGCGTTGAGCTCCCGCTCGGTGTCGAACGAGTTGGCGTACGTGAGGCCGTTCTCGGGCTTGAGGTCCAAGTCGCAAGCCGACAGGGCGAGGCCGAGCGCCACAGGCAATATATATACAAGATGTTTCATGGTTGTTTAGAATTTGAGTTTTACGCCGAATGTTACCTTGCGGTTCAGGGGGTATTGATCGCCGGTGTCCTTGCCCGTATAGGGGTTCACGATCTCAGGGTCCAGCCCCGAGTAGTTGGTCAGCAAGAACAGGTTCTCACCCGACACGTAGAGGCTCACGCCCTTGACGAAGAGCTTTTTGAGCCATTTCTCGGGCACGTTGTAGCCCAAGACCACTTGCTTGAGCCGCAAGAAGCTCACGCGCTCGATGTTTGAGTCTATGTTGCCATCATACTGCCCGAGGTAACTCTCGTCGGCAAATTCCATGGAGGGATAGTCGGCTTTCTCGCCGGGTTTCTTCCAGAAGGTGTACTTGCGATAGTCGTTCATGATGACGCCGAAATTCTTGTTCAGGGCGAAGGCGCCGCCCTTGACCATGTTCATCATCTTGCGGTCTATCATGTAGCTGAACAGCGCGTCGAGCGTCAAGCCCTTCCATGCCAAGCGGCTGCTCACGCCTCCATAGGCGGCCGGAAGCGTGCTGCCGGCGTAATACACGTCGTCGTTGTCTATACGGCCGTCCATGTTCTGGTCCTTGATTTTCCGGCCGCCCACGCGCAGGGGGTTGTTCTCCGAGATGAAGTAGAGCGGCGTGCGCTTGCCCTGCTGGTTATAATAATAAGGTATCTGGTCCTCGCTCTGCACGATGCCCTCGTCCTTGAAAGTGTAGATGCCGTACACGGGACGTCCGAGCACCTTGTCGGTGAGATCCTCGCCGTTGAACGACTTGCGGAAGAGGTTCTGGTTGCGGCTGAGATTGAAACCCAACGTCCAGCGCAGGTCGTCGCGACGAATGACATCGGCCGACACCTCAAGCTCTACACCCTCGTTCGAGATGGCCGAGGCGTTGCTCCATATCTTGTTGGCGAAGAAGAAATTGCCCGGCAACGAGGTCTGCATGAGCAGCGCGTCAGAGTATTTGTAATAGTAGTCGAGCTTGACGTTCAACCTGTAATCAAACAGTTGCAAGTCCAGTCCCAAGTCGTACTGGTCGCTCTTCTCCCACGTGAGCTTGTTGTTGGCCAGGTACTCGGGCACGAGGCCGAGGCTCCCGAGGAAGGTGTTGGCCTCCGACATGACGCCCAGCGCGAGGTAGGCTTCTTGGAATTTCTGCCCCGAGCGGCCCCACGAGGCGCGCAACTTGCCGAAGCTGAGCCACCAAAGCGGTTTCATGAATGGCTCTTCGCTGAAGGCCCATCCCAACCCCACGGATGGGAAAGTGCCCCACCTGACGTCGCTGCCGAACACCGACGAGCCGTCGGCGCGGATGGAGAACTCGCCAAGGTAGCGTTTCTTGTAGTTGTAAGCCACTCGCCCGAGAAAGCTGCTCATGGCCTGCTCCTCCTTGTTGGTGAGCAGCCGTTGCAGAGCCTCCACGGTGCCATACTCGTTGGTGCGCAACTGTGGCCAGCCCTCGCCGGCGTATTTTATACGGTTGGTGGGGCCGCCCTTGGCCTCGCCGCCCAACGATTGCAGCAGGTCTCGGTTGTAAGTGAAACCACCGAGCAGCTCCACGTTGTGCCGCTTGGCTATGTCAAACTTGTAGGTGAGCAGGTTCTCGGTCTGCAGGTTGGTCATCATCACGTTGTTGGCGTTGATGTTGCTGAGCCGGTCATAGGTGAGGTAGTCGGGGGTGAAAGTGTATGCCCGGGTGGCGTAGTGGTCTATGGAGAACGACGTGGAGAAGCGCAAGCCCCTCGCGATGTCGCAGTTCAGGCCAACGGCGGCGCGGATGTTATAGTTTGAGTTTTGCCTATCCACGTCGCGCAGGTTTCTCACGGCTTGCTCCTCGGCCACCGAGCCCCTGCCCGGCATGAGGGTGTTGGTGTTCTTGGGGTCGAACGTCAGGCCCTGCACCTTGCCCATGTCGGCGGCGTTCTGGTTGGCGTATGCCATGTTGAGCCTGACATAAGCGTCTACCTTGGGGGTGAGCTTGGCGTCAAGGTTGGACAGCAAGCTCAAGCGTCTGAAACTGGAACTAATCATGATGCCGCGCTCGTCGTACACGCCGGCGTTTACCATATAGCGCACGTTGTCGGTTCCGCCAGCGATCTGCGCGTCGGCCTTGGTGATACGTCCCACGCGAAAGGCGTAATCCCACCAGTTGGTGCGGTTGTTGTAAAAGGTGTTGAGCGAGTCTTGCACCACGCCGGGCAGACGGCTCTCGTTTTCCAGCACCTTGCCGTTGCGCCAAAAATAGTCGAAAGACCCATCGTTGTTAGTGTCCCATCCCCACGTGTCGTTATAACCCTTGGGCATGACGGCGCGGCCCTCCATCCAGTCATAATGGCCGGTACGCTGGCTCTTGGCCAAAAGCGTGGCAAAATCGCGCTCGCCCTTGCCCATAATTTGCGTAGGCGTGGCGGGCAGCCACGAGAGCGTCTGCGAGACGTTGACATTGAACTCGGCCCGGCCGCTCTTGCCCTTCTTGGTGGTGATAAGTATCACGCCGTTGGAGGCTCGGGAGCCGTATAGCGACGCCGAGGCCGCGTCTTTGAGCACCTCCACCGACTCTATGCTCGAGGGGTCGAGGCCCGCCAAGGTGTTGATGCCGCCAGTGTTCGCGCCCGACGTGGCCACCACGGGCACGCCGTCTATGACAAACAGCGGCGTGCCGTCGTTCACGCCCTGCTGGTTGAGCGAGCTGAAACCGCGTATGGTGACTTGCGACCCACCGCCGCCGGGTGTGCCCGAGAGGTTGCTCACGCTCACGCCAGCCATGCGCCCCTGCAACAATGTCTCAAGCGACGGGTTGGGCACGTTTTGCAATTGCTCGGCCTTCACGGACGACACGGCGCCCACCATCTCGCGGGTGTTGCGCTTGCCATAGGCAATGACCTGCACCTCGCCGATGGATTGCACCGACGCGCGCATGACGATAGCGAGGGGTTGGCCCACCGCGAAAGGCGCGGCCGCGGTCTCGTAGCCCACGCACGTGGCCGTGAGGGTGCCCTTGTCGCGGTCAACCCTTAACGCGAACTTGCCATCCGCGTCTGTCACCACGCCAATATTGGTGCCCTTGATTTGCAGCGTGGCAAAGGGCACGGGCTCTCCGTTGTTGTCCTTGACCGCGCCCGTCAGCTTGCGGCCGTCGTCTTTCTTGACGCTCTCCATGCGGTAGACGCGCAGCGCGTGGCCCTCGACGCTACAGGCGAAAGGCGTGTGGCTGAGCAACTGTCGCGCCGCTTGCGCGGCCGTCACGTTATCAAACGACACGGTTAGCGTGGTGGGATAGTTTCTCACCTCGTCGGTATAGCTCACCGTGTAGCCGCCCTGCTGGCCGATAAAGTCGAGTATGGCAGGCAGGCTCTTGTCTTTGAACGAGACGGAGAAATGATGGTCGGGGGTCTGGGCCGACGCTCCCGGCGAGCCTACGCACACCAACGCCATCATCGTCAAAACCGTCAAAAACACATTGGTCGCAGCACGTCTCGCCATGACCAATTTTTGCATAAAAATGCTTGAATGGTTGTTGTTCATGCGTTAAAGTAGATTAATATAAAGTTTAAAATAAATCTCCAATATTGCAAAATTAATATTTTCCGCAAAAAAAAACACGCGTATGTGTTTTTTTAACATTTATCACGGCATACAGGGCGGCAGCCCCTCTGCCTGACGAGCATGACAAGTCGTTTGGAGTACAACGAGAAACAATGTGCCAAGCCATTCAGGACAAATGAGTTTTGTCATGACTGTTGTATGTGTTTTATTTTGACAATTAAAGCGAAGAACAACAACAAAAACTGACAAGTGATTTCAGGAAAAGGCAATTGGGCGTCAATCACCGCCCGATTGGGCATTAATCACCGCCCGATTGGGCATTAATCGACACCCGATTGAGCATTAATCGACACCCGATTGAGCCCCAATCGCGCCACGGCGCGTTTTCTCCCACGCGGCCACTTGTTTTTGGGGGGCGCGGCTTGCCCCGGGTTGGCCGCCAACACGCGACGCCTGGCACGGCGCGGCGCGTTGGCGGCAAGCGGCGCGCGCCCATTCGCCCACGCTGCCAACGCGCCCGGGGACATCCTCATAAATGAGGATATAAACGGCCAAAGTTATATCCTCATTTATGAGGATGGTCCCATATGGCGAAATAAATCATAAAAAATAAGTATTGTGACATCCAAACCATTGCCCTAACTTTGCACTCGAAAACATTAATTTTTTTTACAAATGAAAATCGTTAAGAATTTAGCCTTGCCAGCATTGGCATTATTTGTCATGGGGCTTGCCTCGTGCAGCAGTGACGACGCTGTTGTCAAGTACAGCGCAACCGCCCTGAAGAACACGGAGTTGATGAACATACTGAAGCAGAAAGGCTATCAGTTTGACAAAGACGGCAAATTGGAGCTCAACGACTTGGCGAACAACACCACCTCGCTCGACCTGAGCGGCACCAAGCTGAAAGATTTGAGCGGCCTTGACGTCCTGCCCAACCTGAAAGAGGTGAAATTGGCCAACAACGGATATGGACCGACGTTCGACTTTGCCAAACTTCCGGCGCAGGTTACCGGCGTGGATTTGACAGGCAATGACATTTACGAATTTAAGGGACTGGCAAATACCGACAATGTAGAGGCTACAGGATACGAGGCTACCGACATTAAACGCCACTTTGAAAAGTTGTATCTTCCTGAAGGCGCAAAATACGATCAGGATGAGATTGTAGCTTTTTATAAAAAGTCGGAAATGGACAAGAAAGCCGTTGATATGAAAATGGCAGACGCAAATGGAAAGTTGAACACATATAACACCTTGCGTAATGTGCCTGATGCCATAGTCAGAAAACAACTCTACGAAAGTTTCTCCCAATTATTTGTCATTACAGAAAATAAGGATACACTTATTGATGTGAGCAGACGAATGACCTCACCCGAGCAAAGCAACAATCCTATTGTTATTTTTGAAGGAAAAAATGCTGACGGTTTCCAATATGTTCTACACAACAAGAGTTTCAAAGGAACAACATTAGGTGTCACTTCAGAAGAATATACAAAAGTTCCTTATCTGAAAATGCCTAAACAAATATCATTTTTCCAGTTAGAGCATCTTGACTTGCTTAACGGCATAGATATGTCTGCAAATACCGATTTGTTTCATGGGCACATGTACACTTGTCGCTCTATCAAGAAAATGGACATGAGCCATTCTACCAAATTGGGACAACGCAGCATACCATTGGAGATGACAGATATGGATGTATCGTGGGTGGAAATCAAAGACTGTCCGGATCTTGAGGAAATCAGCTTTCCTAAGAAGGCGTACATCATGAACAATATGACTTTCTGCTATTTGCCCAAATTAAAGAAGCTGGATCTTTCGCAATTTGAGTCTTTTTATAGATGTGATTTATATGAATTAAAAAATGCGCAGATTATCTACCCAACTATGAAATATAGCGTTAATATGGGTAAAAAAACACAGGAACGCCATTCTGGGTTGGGTATAGATCAGGATATTTTCAATCGTCAGGAAACAAAAGACTTTATCAAGAACAATATAAAATATATAGACAATAATAGTTTTGAAGTTGAAGGACAGTATATGCCACATCCTTGGGGACGTCATGAGGACGTGAGATGGATGGATATATGGAAAAAGAAACCATGGTAATAATGCCATGTATTATTTATAAACTTTTTTCACTTTTAAAATTCATTGGGTATGAAACGATTAATATTTTCATTGCTCGTACTTCTTATGGCGAGCTTCGTAAGTGTTAACGCTCAAGTAATTAACAATGAAGTCCAGTTTAAGGGGTCTGCAACAAACGTGTATATGGGAGGTAAACATGTGAGAGACATGAACGACTTAACTTTCACGGTTGCTCCTACGGAGGACGGCAGATGTTGCCTTAGTGGACATGCCGCCTTTCTTGCGGCAGGAATCACCTATCATGACATGGACTTTACACTTAAGAAAGTAGTATTTGATGTTTTGCAGCCGAATGGTGCAATCAGCAATGCGTCGGGATATGCACATATTTATATCCAACTGTTCAAAAAAATTACAGTGTTGAGTAAAGATTTCAATGTAACCAGCCTCACGGGAAATGTTACCGACAACAACCTGACATTCCATATAGAGGCTATCATCCCAGACTACAAGGGTGGCTATGTCATAAGTTTTGATTTTACGGGGGAAAAAATATAATATTTGAACAATGGCAACAAGTAAGAAACATTTGTTCCTCTACTTGGCCTTCATGGTTTGTTCGATCTGTGTCTCCTGCTCAGGAGATGAAAAGATTGAACAAACCCCTGTGGATGCAGAATACGCAAACAAAGTAAAGGAGATATTGAAAGATAGCATCATTTTGCGTTCTAGGGCTATGATGGCCACTGTAGACAAGACTCTGCTACCCGAGGGATGCCCTTTGAAATATTATTTTCATTGGAACGAGGGCTCTGACAAACCTCTGAACATCCAGTTGAAGAATTTTTCCGTAGGCAAAATGCCTGTACAGATATGGTTTAACATTGATTGCAAGATTACGCATCTTAACTCGTGGGAAAAGGACGAATACAAGGGCAATGGCTGGGTGAAATTTATAGGTGAATATGGTTCAACGACTTATATGCCAAATAAGAACGACAACAACCACGAATATGAAAATGGCGATGGCGGAAGTGGTTATGTAAAAGGCTTTCTGAACGTAAACACCAAGCAAATAGAGTTTTCAACCAACTTCAATGTCATGCTGATGCAAAGCTATGTCTTTCTGCAAACCATTGACTATTCGAAGATGGACACCTACGAGAAAGATCTTGCCAAATACGAGGCGGATTTGGCGGCCTACAAGGAAGGGCATGGATTATGACAAATGCGCCCTGCCGCGAAAACGGCCCGGCGAGCTGGCGAGGCTTATTTACAGTGCCAGCCTTGCATGGATGCTCGCGCTTGTGGACTGTGGGGTTAAGTATAAAAAAAGAACAGTGAAGACAGGAACAACATTTATTTCGTTTGTCCTCGTCCTGGCAGGTTTAGGCGCGCGGCCTGCCTTGGCACAGGACAAGCAAGAAACGAAGTTGGACACAACGAAGACCATGCAGTTAGGCGGCGTGGTGGTGATGGGGTCGCAGTCGGCTCGACCGGTGAAGCTGTCGCCCATCACCACGCGGGTGCTCAGCGGAAAGGGATTGGTGGAGAGTGGGTACGGCGACTTTCAGCAAGCCCTGCAACACGAGACGCCGGGGCTAAGCATACAGAAAGTAAACTTCGGCAGCGAGATCAACCTTGACGGCTTGGACGCTCGTCATGTTCTTTTCCTTACAGACGGCGAGCGCATGACGGGCGACATGGCGGGTAATCTCGACTATGAGCGTTTCAACCTGCATGCCATAGACCGCGTGGAGATTGTGAAAGGAGCCAGCAGCACGCTCTATGGCAGTCGCGCCTCGGGAGCGGTCATCAACATTATCACAAAGAAGACCAACGAGCCGTTTGCCTTTGACGCCGGCGCGCGATGGGGGCAGATGAACGAGCGCAACTTCAAACATCCCAAGAAGAAAGATTTTATTTACATGTTTGAAAAGAACGCCGACCGCCCAAATGTACAAGGATGGCTGTCGGCAGGATTCAAAAAAGGAGCGTTCACTTCGCAAACTGACGCATGGTACAGCGAAAGCGACGCTTTCTACCTGTACCAAGACAAGAACGACCGCAAGGTCTACACGAAAGAGGCAAACCCTTTCTTGGAAAAGGACATCGTCTTGGAAAGCAGCTTTCCGCGTCCGCCCATGGGCATAGAGGGCAGGGAGCATCTCATCGCCTCGCAAAAACTATATTTTGAGCCCTCAAAGAATTTCAAGGCGCAGGTGTACGGATCCATGTTCTTCATCAACCAATACGACTTGGTGCAAGATCTCGTGTTGACACAGGGACGCGACTACACATGGGGAATGAAAATGAGCTGCTCGCTGAAAAACTGGCTTACGCTTACGGCAAGCCTGCACAACGATTATTACGACCGCTTCAAACGTCATGAACGTCGTGATGAACGCAAACCGGTTTATCATTCGCGCATCTTTCAGCCACGACTGACACTTGCCAGCGACTATTTTCAAGGGCACGCGATCGTCATGGGACTGGAATATTGTGAGGACCAACTCACGAGCGACCGCTTCGTGAACCACAAAATGACATCGCGCGCACTGAACGAGACCGAGTTTTACGTACAGGACGACTGGACCGCGAACGACCATTGGATGCTCTCTTGCGGCGTGCGCACCAACTTCTCGAGAGCGTTTGGCTTTATGTACATGCCCAAGATAGCCGCAAAATACTCGCCCGACGACCATTGGGCCATACGCGCCAACTACTCCATGGGTTACCGATCGCCGAGTATCAAGGAACTCTTCTTCAACTGGGACCATTTGGGGATGTTCATGATAAAGGGCAATGAGTTTTTGAGACCAGAGAAGAACAATTATGTTTCTACTGGCGTGGAGTATAGCGACCGGCGTTTTTTCTTCAACGGAACGCTCTATGGCAACTTCTTTCGCGACAAGATAGAAGGCGTATGGCGCATTTACGACATGCAATACAACTTTGAGTATGTCAACCTCGACAACCAGACAGTCGCGGGGATTGACCTGCTGGGACGCTGGACCCCAAGGAAATGGCTCGCGCTGAACGCTTCTTACTCGTATGTGTACGTGAGCGAGGAGAAAGGGCTGCGCATCAACACCACGTCGCCGCACGCCGCCACGGTGGGCATAAAATACAGCCACGCCAAGAAAAACTACCGGATCGACGCTTATGTCAACGCGCAAATAATGGGCGAGAAGCAATATGACGTGCAAGACAGGGTGTACGTGGAGAAAGACGCCAGGTCGCATGACGCTTATTTCCGTTGCTCGTTGCCCTCTTACACGCTATGCAACCTAAACGTGGCACAGACTTACAAGGAGAGGTTCCGGCTGTCGCTGGGGGTGGACAACATCTTTAACTACAAACCCAAGACGCTTGGCTCGGGACTCACCGCGTTCAGCGTTCCGGCCACGGCAGGAGCGAGAGTGTACGCACAGTTTGAATATAAAATACAATAAGATGAAGACTATATCACTCCCATCGCTACTATGCCTTTTTCTTTCCATGACCTCTTGCGTGTCGTATGACGCGGAAGAGTTTACGGGAAAGGTGATGCCACGCGTGGCGAGCTATACCACCGGGGTTACCAACGACTGGATATATTTCAACCTGCGAACCGGCGAGACATTCAACCGCACCGCCCCCAACAGGGATATCAGGGAGGGACAGCAACAGGGCCGGATGGATTGGGACATCGCTTTCTGTGGCTATCATGTCCGCACCAACAGCGGCACGAGCGGAAAGGGGAAAGGTGGCGCCATAGACCTTGGATTTGGCGACTACGACCATTGGCAACGCGTGGAGCAACTGCCAAAAACAGAAAAGTGGATAGTGGACAACGACACCACGGTGATGATAACCTACTCGCAAAACGACTGGTTTCGCTATGTGAACACGCACAAGCTCGACCCAAAGGAAAACCCATGGTTCGACCCCAACAACGGACCACAACGCACGCTCACAAGCGCGAACCCACTGCTGGAAGGGAACATGTCTCTCTCCGGGCCACCCATGACCTACACGCCCTCACACCATGTCTACGCGGTGCGTACCGCCGACGGAAAGCGTTACTTCAAGTTGCAAATCGTGAGTTGGTACAATCAACATACCGAAATCGACGACACGGGCGGACAAATGAGCTATTATTGTGACGAGCTGAAATAAAACATACGTTTCGCTCGTTATATCGTAAACGCGAAAACACAACTCCGATGAAAAAGGAAACATGCGAAATGCGGCGCCACCTGCCCGCGATAGAGATAGAACGACTGCAATATTTGGCCGACATCAAAAAGCGATACGCCCTTGGCGCCATTTCGCTCGAGGAAGCCAAACGACAACTGAAAGAGAAAGTGGGCAAGCTGCGCCCCTATCATTACGCCTTGATGGAGCAGACAATGACGGAAGAAAACCCCGAGGAATGTTTCAAGGAAAATCTCTCAGACCTAAACAAGCTATTGGAGGAGATGATGGATTACAGCATTCCAGCCTTGCCTGATGATCATCCCATCCGACACTACTATCGCGAGAATGAGGAGATGCGTCGCGTGCTGAACGCCGCGGAAGACTTGGCGCAGTATCCCGTGATCAAAAACCAGTGGCTGGAACTGTTGGACAAAGCCTCCGCCTACCTCATACACTATACCCGAAAGCAAAACCAGCTCTATCCGCTGCTCGAGAAAAAAGGGTTCGACCGACCCACCGTCACCATGTGGACCTTTGACGACATGATTTCCAACAGCGTGAAGAAGTTGAGACCATTGCTTGAAGCCAACGACGAAGAGGCTTTTATTGCGCAAGTGAAAGAGCTGATACCCTATCTCCGCGACTTGATGGACAAAGAAGAGGCCATTCTCTACCCAACCTCGCTCGCCTTGATCAAAGAAGAGGAATTTGAGGAAATGAAGAGCGGTGACCAAGAGATAGGTTTCGCCTTCTTCGAGGTGGCAGGGACAGAGAAGGAAAAAGACGACATACGGCCCACGGACAGTTTCGCGCAAGAACTGCAATCGCTGCTGGCGAAGCATGGCTACGCCGTGGGACGAGACCAACCGTTAGACGTGACAACAGGCAAGCTCACGCTCGAGCAAATCAATCTCATCTACCAGCATTTGCCTTTCGACATCTCGTTTGTCAACGAAGATGAGTTGGTGCAATTCTACTCCGACACCGACCACCGCATATTTCCACGATCCAAAAACGTTATAGGGCGCAAGGTGGAAAACTGCCATCCGCGCAAGAGTGTGCACATCGTTCGTGAAATAGTGGAAAAGATGCGAAGTGGCGAACAGAGCAAGGCGGAATTCTGGATTGACAAGCCCAACCTGTTTATCTATATCACCTACTATGCCGTGAGAGACAAGCGAGGCGATTTCAGGGGCATTCTCGAAGTGATGCAAGACTGCACCCACATACGGTCCCTCACCGGGTCGCGGACGCTTCTCACATGGGCAGACGAGGAGGGGACGCCCACCACAACGCCCGACGCCACGACGGCCGAGCCAACGGAAAACCGGGACGACAACGCCAAACAGGCAACAGAGATTAACGAGGACACGAAGCTCAAAGATCTCTTCTCGCAATATCCCGGCCTGAAGGAAGACTTGGCCCGGCAGTACGCGCCCTTCAAGATGTTACAGACGGCATTGGGCAAACTGATACTGAAAAAGGCCACCATCAAGATGGCGGGAGAACGGTCCGGATTAGGAACGCAAAAGCTCATCGCGATGATACAGCAAGCCATACATCGCGACGGGCAATCATAATATACCTTGACAATATGGATACAAAAGCAAGAGAACACTACTGGTGGCGCACCATCGCCTCATTTCTATTGGTGCTTTTCGCCATGCCCTTGGGTCATGCGCTGATGATATTGATGGAGAAATTCATGAGCGAGGGCGCCATGCACGTCGCCGGCTTTACGATGGGCCTGGCAGGCCTCGCCATGGTTGTCGTCGGCGTGTTCGTGAAGGGCGACACCCGGCAGACGCTGTGGGGGCTCTTCGGCGGACTGCTTTTCTGGACGGGCTGGGTGGAGTTTCTCTTCCTGTATTATGCCCGACGCTATGGCGTCCAGCCGGAGATAGAGAACGGCGTGGTGGTGACGAAGCCCGAATACCTTATCATGCCCGCCTCGTTTGGCTTGTGGATGATGGTGATGACCATGTATGTGTTCAGCACGAAGAACGGATGCGACCTGATAACATGGATACAAAAGGTATGTTTCCGAAACAAGCGCAAGGTAGTGGCGGCGCAACCCATGACGCGCCACACGAGCATCGTCACGTTCATGGAACTGAACATGATTCTTTGGGCGATGTACTTGCTGCTCATGTTCTGCTACGACAAGACTTTCCTTGGCGACCATCATCCCGTGACGTTCCTCGTGGGAGTGGGGTGTCTCGCGGGGTCCATCTTCATGCTGAGACACCAATCGCGCATTGCCGCATGGGGCGCGAACATACGAATGGCTATCGCCACCGTCATCATCTTTTGGACTCCCGTGGAAATATTGGGAAGAATAAACTTCTTCCAAGAGTTTTGGATAGAGCCTGAGAAACACGCATGGCAAATACTCGTCATACTCATGGCGTTCTGCCTGTTGGGCGCTTATCTTTGGCTCAAGGGCAAAAAACGAAAAAGAGCAGCCTAACGACAAAAGAAGCCGGAATGAAGAAAACTGCATGGAGGCGACACCATAAATGGCTGGGGATTGTCTTGGCCCCGTTCGTCATACTCTTTTGTCTCTCGGGAATAGTACTCAATCACGCCAAGTTGTTTCAAGGCATCGATATCAGCAGGACACTGTTACCCTCAGAATATCGATACAGCCAGTGGAACCAAGGATTGCTTCGCGGCACGCAGAAATGGCGAGACAAAGTGTTGATATACGGCAACGCCGGCATTTGGGCGAAAGACAAGGACGCGGACACGATAACCGACTTTAACCATGGGCTGCCCAAAGGCGCCGACCTCCGAAACATTCGTGGAATGACGGTCATGCCCAATGGCAGTCTATACGCCATGAGCCAACGTCATTTGTATCGTTTGAACCCCCACGGCGCATGGGAACAAGTTGATATTCTTCAAGGCAAGCATGAAAAGTTGAGCGACATTACGCGGAAGGGCGACTCGCTCATCGTCACGGGGCGGTCTTACGTATATCTGTCTCGCTATCCTTATCACGACTTCCAAAAAATCACCTTGACGAAAACAGACAAAGACAAAGGGAAGGTTTCGCTCTTCCGAACGATATGGCTTCTTCATGGAGGCGGACTGTTTGGTATGGCTGGCAAGCTCTTTGTCGATGCGGTGGGACTAATCCTCTTGTTTCTCTCCATCTCAGGCGTATATTATTCATTCGCGCCTCGTTCCCATTCATCGCAGGGGGCACGCGCGAGGCGAAGGCTCATAACATGGCACGACAAGTTGGGGCGAGGCGCAATGTTCTTTCTGTTGTTGCTGACCATTACGGGCTGGATGCTGCGTCCGCCCGCGCTCATAGCCATAGCCTCCGGCAAAATACCGCCCATACCTTTTTCTTCCATGGATAGCGACAACCCATGGAATGGCTGTCTGCGCTCGCTGCGGTATGATGAGGATAAAGCCGACTGGCTGTTGTACGCGTCGGACGGTTTCTATTCTCTTCGCCACTTGCGCGACGTACCGCAACGAGAGAAGGTGCAGCCTCCCGTGAGCGTCATGGGCATCAATGTCGAGCAACACTCTCATCGCGACGCATGGCTGATAGGCTCGTTCAGCGGCATGTACGTATGGGACAGAACGCGTCAGTCCGTCATTGATTATTTCACGCGCCAAAAGGCGCGTTCCGTTAGTGGGAGTCCTTTTGGAAGCCATGCCATCGCAGGATTTTCATCAGACTTGGACGACAAGGGCATGGCGGTGGATTACAAGAAGGGTAATTCTCGCCTTCGTATGCCCGACAGCATGGCAACGCTGCCCATGTCATTACGCAACGTTTGCATAGAAGTGCACACAGGACGCATTTTTACCTTTTTGGGCATGGCGTCTCTTTTTTACATCTTCCTCATGGGCGTGGCTTGTGTATGGTGCCTTTGGAGTGGTTGGAAGATACTTGGAAGAAATTTATCGCTGCCCACCCTATTCTTCGATAAGAAAAGGCGGCAACACTCGCGCGGAGATTAGCGTTTTTTGGCTCAGTAGAAAAAGTATGGTGTTTCATTTTGCTATTGAGATTAACCCCTTGGTACAATAAATGGCCATGCGTGTTTTGAGGAGACGCTCGCCATGTTACAAACATAGGGGGGCGATTCTGAAAAATTGG
>NZ_JRNC01000003.1 GCF_000758925.1 Prevotella sp. S7-1-8 | reverse complement strand
CAAGATGAAGAATGGGGAGCAAGGAGAGAAGAATGGGGAGCAAAGAATGAATGAAGATGGCTGCACTGGACTCAAGAAGCGTCTGAGCGCGGTAGAAATTTGTGCGCGTGAACTTGTATGCCTACATCATGCCTTCCTGTTTTTAATCCTGTTTGCGGTTATACATGGTTACCACAATCGTAGGGACCTACGGTATTCCACCCAAAGTAAATACCTACTGAGCCATTTGCTCCCCCATTAAATATCAGCTCTGAGCCGTTTTTTGACATGCGAGGATGGAAAACGGGCCGGTGGGATTAGCCAAGTTGCGCTAAAAGGCTATTTTTTTTCTCCCCAAGATATAAACGCCTCGCGTCCTTGGCCGCGGCGTTTGCCGCCCGAGCAAGTCGAACCATCTGTCAGGATGGCGAAAAGCGCCAGACGAGTGGCTTTCTGTGGACGGAATGGGAACCACGCCGGTGGGCACTATGTCCATGTGGCCCTCATAGAGTTTCGCGCCCTCCGCGTTCTCGATGGAGAAGACGTGCCGGCCTTGCCGCTGGGACATGAAAGTGAAAGCGACGCTGTCCGTGGCGGCGGCGGCGATATAGGCTCCCATGTACCCAGCCTTTTCCCCATCCACGTACAGAAAGAGTTGTCCGCTGAAACTGCCACCCACGTTTGTTATGGTGGCGCGGATAAATTGGTACTCACCAGCGGTCATGTCGCCGATGAGGGTCACATTGTCCACCCTGAGCCGCGGCTTGGGCTGCGGTATGTCGCCGCGCCTGACAAACATCTTGCGCTCGCCAACGCTCAAAACATACGAGAACGCGTCGGTGTTGGTACATTTCATCCATTTGTCGTCGCCTTGGGTGCGGCATATCGGAGCTATGGCGGCTCCGTCGTGGCGAACGCCGATAGATCCCAAGGTCACGCCCTCCATTTTGGCCTCCTCGCCGGGCTCGAGCGTTTGCGCCCGCTCGATGAGCGCGCGCTCCAGCTTGCCACCCACGAACAGGCCCAATCCAACCTCCACGCGGATGGGTACCGCCATGATGTTTTTGTAAGAGAACGAGCAACGCAGGGGCTTGAAGTCTTGGGCAGGATCGTCGCGCTTGACCAATCGCGACTCGAACGCCAGCCCGGTGACCTGCACCAATGGGCGTGTCACGACATGATCCTCGGGTCGCAGGCCTATGGCCGCCGAGTGAAAGATGGTGTATCCCTCGGTGTTGCCTATACCGTCGGGGGCGTAGGCGTTGAGCACGGACAGGCGAAAGTAACCGTCGCGCGAGCCGCCCCATCCCCAATTGACATGAAAATAATCTCCTTGGCGGTAGCCGTCGCACACAAAAGCGTGCGTGCCGTCTGTGGGCGAGGATGCCACGTATATGACCGGCCGACCGGCGGCCACCTCGTCGTAAATCATGTCCGTCCACTCCTCGGTGGTATAAAAGTCTCTGATGACGAGCGTGGCGTCAGCGTCATAGCCAAAATAATTGACGAGGGCAGGCACTATGAGATTGTCGGGGGCGGTGGACCCATACGGCGAATAGTCCATCATGACCGCCGCGCCACATTGCCGCATGAGATAGGCCACGGCTTGGTTTTGCTCGTCGGAGCTGCCTTTTTTGTAGTCGTCGAGCATCTTGTCCCATTCAAAAGCGTGGCGTGGCATGAAATCCTTGCCCGTGGCGTGGGCTTCGTAACGGTCCGACGGTATGGGCCTCGTGGTCCGCGTGGACGGACATCGCTGGGCGAACATCACTTGCGCCATGGCCGTCGCCACGCATCCCGTGGGGGTGGGCTTGCCGTCCGCCATTGGGCATTGCAGATAATAAGGCCACAATTGGTTCCATTTAGACTTGACGATGGGCTCCACGGCGTGGCGCGCGGACGTAGACGCCAACGCGCGGACGGCGCGACGCGCGGACGGCGCGCGACGCATGGCTTGTATATCTTGTTGGTACGACTTGAGCAACAGGGCCATCGGGGCGGGCATGTCGCGCCGGTCTATTTGGCCGCTGTCCGCGTACCCAAGAATTTTGGGCGTTCGTTTGTCGCCGGATATGATGACAAAGCCCCGCCCACCGTCAACGTTAAAGACATAGTAGGAGGTGGGACGACCGTCATCGTCAGACTTGAAAGCGAGCGACACGCTCTCATGGGCTTGGGCCCGCGTCCGCGTATGGCGCGCCATGGCGAAAGCCTCCGCCTCGCGCCGCGCCTCGCCGGGAGACACTTGTTGGGCGCGAAGACAGAGGCCCATGAGCAGGAACGTCATGGTAAACAGTGTACTTCTCATGCGTGATGGATAATATGTGGGCGGTGGTTATCGGGCGCGCTCCATTCGCGCGCGGCGCGCTTTTCTCCTCGCCGCCGTGACATTGTCTGCTTTTTATCGTGCCGCGCGCCTCACGCGAGCGCGTCGGGAGACACCGCGAGCACGATACCTTGTTTATTGTGAAATCAATATTTTCTTGCCGTTGTGGATGTAAAGCCCCTTGGCCGTGGGTTTCTGTATGCGCTGTCCTTGCATGTTGAACCACAAGTCTTCCTTGGGATTGTCCATGTTGAGACCACGAACGCCGGTGCAATCAGAGTCGGTCATGGGCAAGAAATCCTCTCCTACGATTTTTATGGGCATCCAGCCCTTGTCTTTCATGGCTTTCATTTGTTCACTTGTGCACTTCATGTTGTCGCCCTCTTTTTTTAGCAACAAAGCGTGCTTGCCATCGAGTTCCCCGGGGATTGTGGGCAGCGTGGCCACGAGCTTGTCCAAGGCGTCGCCATCAAGAGGGTTGCCGATGACGCTGACCACCTTAAGTTGGGGGCAGTTGGACATGTCCACGGTCTTGAAGTTGCAGTTCTCCATGTAGACCTGTTCCAAATCGGGCATGTCCGTTATCCTCATGTCGGGGCCAAGACCCTTGCAGCCAGACATGTCGACAAAATTGAGTTTTTTGCAGTCGGAGAACACGAGCTTGGTGAGCTTGGGGCAGTATGACACGTCAAAAGAGGTAAGGTTGTCGCACTTGCCCATGTTCACGGCCTCAAAATCTTGATTTTGGTAAAGCTCCACTTTTTGCAATTGGCTGTTCTCCGGTATCACGATTTGTTTCATGTGTGTTTTAACGACCTTGAGCTTTTCCACCGTCTCGGGTATCCTCAGCTCGTCACACCCCACGATACCGATAGTGACCTCCTTGAGGTATTTGTTGCCCGTGAGATCTATGTCGGTGATGCAATAGCATTGCCTGAAATCAAGTGTTTCCACGTTGCCCCTGATGATGAAGGTGCCCTCTCCCCATATTTCCATGTTTTCTTGGTTGCCATATCCGGGAAGTTCCCATTTGATGATTGGGTCTCCCTCAAGAAACAAGTTGCGCTCGCGTTTGGGCGCAGGCGTGAATGTCATGTAGATAGGCCGTCTTGTCTTGGGATCTACCTTTTTAAATTTCATGATCCCCATGTCTTCTTTTTTGGGTTTGGCGGTTGCCCGGGTGACATTTTGGGGAGAGTTGGCGTTTGCCATAGACTCTTGCGCGCAAAACAACGCGCAAGAGATCAGAACTGTGTAAAGAAATTGTCTCATAATAATTTTAAGTTTAAAGTGTTGTTATCAGTTTGAAGTCATTGTTACCTCTATTTGGTTACCCTGCGCCAAAAGGTTGGCCAACACGCTCTTGATGTCGTCGCGAGTTGTCTCTTTGACAATGTTGGAGAAATTTGTGTCAAGGTCAACACCATTGTAAAGGTCGTTGTATACCACGTATTCCCAATAATTGTTCATCCGAAGCACTTGATGGTACACCTTCAGCTCATAAGCCTTCACTTTGTCCAAGTCGGCTTGTGACGGTCCTTGTTTGGCAAGCAGATGGAGTTGTTGGTAGATGATGGGAATGATCTTGTCGTATTTTTTTGGATCTGTCCTGAACGCGATGCGCAGCAGGGCCTCGTTTCTTGGATGGCGTTCCAGGCTGCCGTTCACCTCCACGTTGTAAGCTCCGCCCTTGTCTTCTCGCACCTTGTCGGTATAGGCCATGCGCAACAGCTGGCCGATGGCGTCCATGAGCAAGTCGTTGCGGTCCGAGTAGGGCATGGTTCCCTTGATGACGATTGTTGTTATGGTAGACGGCGTCTTTTGACTTTTAATGAATTTCTTTGTGATCTTGCCATCGCGCAACCTCGCCCCGAGCCGCCCGACATCCTCGCGCTCTCCCGTGGCTGGCAAGGACGCCATGTATTGGCACAGCAAAGGCCTGAGACTGTCCATGTCTATATTGCCCGTGAGGATGAGACTGAAATCGGCGGCGTTTCCGAATCTCTCCTTGTAAATCTGCATGACACGGTCGTAGCTTACGCGTCTCAATTTGTCTTGGCTCATCGACTCAAGCCTGTCGGTGCCATAGGCCGTGGCGTGCAGCGTGTCGTTGTACGCTATGAGAGGGTTAACACAAGCGTTGGCGAGAAACTCCTTTTGTTGGTCCATGAGATTGTTGAAAGCCGCCGTGTCTCGTCTCGGGGCGGTGAAATAAAGGTAGGCCAACTGAAAAAGCGTCTCCAAGTCTTTCTTGGTCGCGCTGCCTTTCATGCCCTCTGTCTCATCGTTGATGAAGGGCATGAGGTCGGCGGTGTTTCCAGCGAGTCTCTTCTCCAGGCCCGTAGCCGTGAAATCGCCTATTCCTCCCGCTGTCGCGCCCGATATGAGATATGTAAGGTTTGGCATGTCTTGGTTCGCGTACATGTCCTTGCCTCCCTTGCTGAAAACGTTCATCAAAATCTCGTCCGTCTCGAAATCGGTCTTTTTGGCGTATACGCGCATGCCGTTTGAGAGCGTAATCTCTGTATACCCATATTTGTATGGTTTCTCGCGCACGATGCTCCCCGGTGTGGGCAGATGGGCCACGAGCTTCTCGGCGATGGCTTTCTCGGCGTATGGCGCATAGCTTGACTTTTGGGCTTGGGCCACAAGTTGGCGTATGCGGTCGTGGGATGGCAGAGTCACCCCCGCCTTGTCTGGGGCGTACAGCGTGGCCACCTCGTTTTTGTTGGTGATTATCTCTTGTGCCATGCGGTTCGCGTCGGCGATGGTGACGGTCTTGTCAAGTGCCTGCACAAGCTCCAGCTCGTCCTCGGGAGCTATAATAGGCTCACCCTCAAGGAAGTTCTCCACGCATTGCTCCACAAAGTCGGCGTTGCGCCTGTCGTTTCGGTCCTCGTAATCCACCTTGGCGTAGTTCATCAACACGGCCTTGCCACGTTCCAGCTCGGCCGCGGTAAATCCTGTTTGCCTGGCTTGTTGCACGGCTCCCACCACGGCTTGGATGCCCTCCTCGACGCGTCCCTCCTTGAAAACGCCTGATATTTCGAACGCGTCTTTTGTGTTGGCCAAGAAGAAATGGCCGTCGCCCACTGACGCGGAGATAAGAGGCGTGCCGCTGTCTTGCGTAAGCTCGTCAAGACGGTCGTTGAGCATCATGCGCACAAGGCTGGTGAGGTATCCGTCCTTGTAATTCTCCACGCTCGCGCGCTTGTCCATTGGCGTGACGTCTCGCTTCATGTAAAGCGAGAAGTTGACGGTGGGCTGTTCTTTGTCCACGGCCGTGTGCACGATCATCCTCTCGTTGTCAGGGACTGGGAAGATTGGCCGCGGGGCCGCGTTTCGGGGCATTGGTATGCCTCCAAAAAGCTCACGTATTTTTTTCTCCATGCGGTCCACGTCGATATCTCCCACCACGATGACGGCTTGCAGGTCTGGCCTGTACCATTTGTGGTAGTAGTCCCTGAGGTCTTGGTAGGGAAAATTCATCACGATGCCCATATCGCCAATGGGCATGCTGTCCGCGTACTTGCTGCCTTGGTATATGATGGGCATGGCCTCCTCGGCCAATCGTTGCATGGCCATCCCCGCCCGTCTCGAGCGCCATTCCTCTTGCACCACTCCCCTTTCCTTGTCTATCTCCTTGTCCTCGAGCAGCAGGCTGTGGCTCCAATCGTGCATGATGAGCAGACACGAGTCGATGATGCCCTCGCGTTTGACGGGGGCGGCCGAGATGTTGTACACCGTTCGGTCCACGCTGGTGTACGCGTTGAGGTTGGTGCCAAACTTGATGCCCACGCTCTCGCACCATTTGACGATGCCCGGGCGGCTGTCGGTGCCAGGGAAGTGCACGGTGCCGTTAAACGCCATGTGCTCCAAGAAGTGGGCCAAGCCTCGCTGGCGCGGCTCCTCAAGAATGGAGCCAACGCGCTGGGCGAAGTAAAAATCGGCGATACCCTTGGTTTGGGCGTTGTGGCGGATATAATAGCTCATGCCGTTGGCAAGCTTTCCATAACGGATGGTCTTGTCTATCTTGACGGGTGTGGCTTGGGCCTGAAAGCACACGGCAGACAGTGCGACAAGGGCTTGTATGAACAGTGTTTTTGTCATTTTTGTTTTAAAAAAGGTTCTGGTCTTGCGGTCGCGCCGCTTGACAGGTTAAAGGTTTCTGAGTTTCTTGGCGAAATAGGAAGGTTGGGCGTTTGGCACGAAATCCTCGGTGGAGTTGTTGGTGTCTATCCATTTGCCTTTCTCGCCGAAATTTTGGTCCACCATCCAAGTGCCGGGTACGTTGTTGATGATGGCCGACTCTTCCACGTACTTGTGTCCCACCCGTTTGCGTATCACCGCGTGGGTGTAGCGCGTCTCGTCGAAGTCCACGTGTCCACAATAAGTGTAGCCCTTGTCCAAGCGCGGTGACGTGAGCAGCCACTCGTGCGCCGCCGGCACAGACAGGTTGACCGCGTCGAGCACCCACTCGTTGGGCATGTAATACTCATATTCGTTCATCGGGACAACAAAGTCTCCCTGCCTGAATATGTAGCCGAAATGATAGCGGAATTGGGTCATGTACGTTTTTTTGTCCACCATGGGGCGAGCTATGCCATACGACTTGACACCTCGCGTGTGGAACACGAAACATCCCTCGAAGCCCCCGTACCAGTTGTCAAGGTTGGGCACGCCAGGCACGTCGTGGTCGCCTTCGGGGTGCGTGCAGCTGTCGTAAATCTCAAAGTCAGCTTTGCTCAAGTCTATGGAGTTGGGGTTTATGAGCGTGTGGTCCTCGGCGGTAATGGCGATGGTGATCTCCTCCCCGGGCTTCACGGGGACATCCTTGCCGGAGCCGGGTATGACATAGATGGTCACAATGGTCATGGCCTTGTCCATAATGTTGGGCTGGTAGTCGTGCAAGTCGTCGCTGGTGAAGAAGGTCTCTATAAATGCCAAACCGTCGGCGTACATCACCGTGTCGCTATTGTTGCCGAACTTGATGTATTGGTCGTCGGTGTACATGTATCCGTCTGGCGTGGTGCTACCCGTAAAATATATCTCCGTGATGAGAAATCCCTCGTTTGCGCTGTACACGTTGAGGGCCAAGCGCGTGTCCTCGACACTGTCACTGGCTTTTATTCTCACGTTCTCGCGCGTGGCCTTGAGCGTGGCCTTGAGCGTGCGAGTTTTAACGGCATTCTTTTTGTTGGTCTTTTTGGTCGGGTCCACGATTTCCATCTTGTACGTCAGGTTGCCGTCCACCTTTACGCTGTAGAGCCCCTCAGGCAACGATATTTCGTCAGTGAGCATCCCCCCTGACATCTTGAAGTGAGTGGCCTCGTAGGTCTTTTTGGTTTGTATGTTTGTCAGCTCGGCCCTGACGTTCGACGGCTTGGGGTCTTGCACGTCGTATGGCATCGTGAGCGAGATGGTGTGTTTGACCATTCTTGCCTCTTGCTCCGGCATTTCGTCATTGACGCACGAGCAAAGAAGAACGACGACAACCATTAATGCGAGATGAATATTTTTTTTCATGTGGATTGGTTGATGAGAGGAAGAGGACGGCTGCCCTCCTCCTCTCTGACTTTATATAAGATGTTTACATGTGTATTCTCCTGATGCCCGTCTTCTTCAATTTCATCTGCATGAATGTGGGGCATGAGTTGCTCACGAAGTCTTCTGACGAGTTGTTGGTGTCTATCCACTTGCCGCCAAGGGACAAGTTTTGGTCTATCCACCATTCCGACTCCACGGGAGCTCCTTTGATATTGGCGTCTTCCTCCACGTAATTGTGGCCCTCGCGCTTGCGCACCACGGAGTGGTTGTATCGTCCGTCATCGAAGTCGGTCACCCCACAGTGGGCATATCCTTTGTCAAGTGTTTCCGAGGCGCACAACCACTGATGGTTTCCTCCGACAACGGAGAGATTCACGCAATCCACGACCCAAGCGTTTGGCATGAAAAACTCATTCTCATTCATGTCCATCCCAAATCCGTTAAAGCTGAAACGGTACTGGAACTGGTAGCGGAAATTTTCCATATTTTGTTTATACATTGCCATCGGGCTGACAATGGCATAAGATTTCACTCCCCTATCGTGAAAAGCAAAAGTACCCGTGAAACCGGGATACCAGTTCAACATGTTGGGCACGTTGGGCATGTCTTTGTCGCCTTCGCTTTGGTCGTAAATCTCGAAGTCGGCTTTGCTCAAGTCTATGGAGTTGGGGTTATGCTTGGTATGGTCCTCTGCCGTGAGCGCGATGGTGATTTCCTTGCCGGGCTGTATGGGATGTTCCTTGCCGCTTCCGGGTATCACGTATATGGTATTGATGGTCATGGCCTGGCTCATGATGTCTGGCTGGTAGTCGTGCTTGTCGTCGCTGGTGAAAAACGTCTCCACGAACGCCAGTCCGTCGGCGTAAATGACCGTGTCGCTGTTGTTGGCTATTTTCATGTATGTGTCGTCAACGTATATGTGTCCTTCGGGGTCTGTGGTGTGAGCGTAGAAAATCTCCGAGATGAGCAGGCCCTCGTGACGGTTGCGCACTTTCAGCCTCACATTGGTGTTCTTGTCACCTCCCTTTTGTATGTTGATGGGTGGCATGTCTGTCTTCACCATAGCCTCCACCTCCCTGATATTTTTTTTAATCATGGCTTTTGGCAATTTCTTCTTGTAGTTGTTCACATCGATGATATATTTCACCTTGCCTTGCATCTCGATGTTGTACGTGCCCTCCTGTATGGACAGCTCGCCCGTATATTGATTGCCTTTTTTTGTGAAGACGCTGATGGTATCCTTCTTTTGCGTTTCCACGTTGGTCAAGATGGCCTTACAGTCCACGAAGTCCGCATTCTTGGTCTCCGCCGGCACGTCAAAGGTGAAAGTATGGCTTACTATCTCCCTTGACACGTTGGCTGATAAATTTTTGGCCATCCTCGAATCTGTGTTCAAAAATTCGTCCGCGTTGTCGCTGCACGCTGAGAGCAAGCCCATGAAGGCCACGACAGCCATAGATGTTTTTAATCGACTCATATACATTTTTCTTTGGTTATTAATTGGTAAAACAATATTTCTTAGAAAGCCACACCTACAGTGGCCTTTAACTCGGCATGCACTCGGTCTGACAGTTTGGCGTGGCTACCCCCCACCTCGACAAATGGCCCCGCTCCTTTCCACATTTTGGGCTGGTACATTATTTTTATTCGTGAGGACACGCTTGTGTAGCTACCCGCCATCACGGCAAAAGTGTCGTCTGTCAACGCCGTGGTGAGCTTGTCCATCGTGGCGTATGGCATAACGCGCCTGCTTGATTTGTTGACCATTCTCGTGATGGCCGAGTCCCATTCGCAAAACACGCATCCCGCTATTCTCGCGACATATTGCAAATTCGCTTGGACGTAGGCCTTTCTCACCTCCATCAGGCGCTCCAGCATGATATAGCGCGAGCTTTGTTCTTGTTGTCCGGCCTTGGCCTCAAGGGTCCACCTGTGCTTGCCCCCTATGTGCATGGCGGCTCCCACATAATAATCATATAGATAATGTCTGTACATGGTCAGCGTGATGAGCGACTTGTACTCGGACCCCGAAGCACTTCCGGCTATATGCTCGTCGCCCTGGCGCCGGCGCGCGTCCATCGCGCCAAACACGCTCCATCCTATTCTTCCTTCTTGCTTCCAGCCCAAAAGCAGACGCGATTGGTCAACGTACAACGTGGATATGGGCAGCGCGTTGAGGTCCGTGAGTATCTTCTTGTAGGGCGTGTGTTGGTATTCGGCCGACAAAAAGACTCCCGAGCCGCTCCTTGGGCGCAGGCGCAAGTCTGTCGCGAATCCCAACCCTTTGTAATAGCACGTGCGGTTGGCTCCCGCAAAGCGCAGGTAGTCGGTGCCCAGCCCCGTCATGTGGTACTCGGGCTTCACGCCCAGCTCATTGTAAAATTCCACGTCGTTCGTTTGCTTGTATATATTCGCGCCGGCGCCCAAGCCCACCCTGTATCTCCACAAAGACACGTTGGCTCCCACGGCCATGCGCAAGTCTGTCGCTATGCCGCGCGGTCGCGGGTCTATCATGCGGTATTCGTGCTCGGCCCTGAACTTGAGGTTCGCGCCTATCGCCCACCTGCCCGTCGTCAGCGAGTACCCGCCGAAAAAGGCATATTGCTCGTTTCGCATGTTTCCGCCCACGGTGTCGGCCATCACGTAGGGGTAAAGCAACTCATAGTCAGAGGTGGAGCAAAAACGTAAGTTTCGCTTTTCTCCCATTTGGTAGGAAGCCCCGCCCCACACCGTTCCTTTCTTGCCCAACTTGAGGTAAGAGTCCACGTAGGCCTTTCCCAACAGGTGCCGATCGCCCATTTGTTGGATGAGTGCTTTGCTCTCATGGCCAAAGTCGACCTTAAGCCCCAGTTCGGAGTACGATGTCCGGAAAGCTCCGTCCATGAAAGAGGGGTTGTCCCTGTATGCCGCGAGCAGGTTTATCCACCTGTCGTTGTGCTCGGCTACGGCGGTGGTGTCTTTGGGAGAGCACCAAGTCTCACAGGATATGCCGATAAATGCCGCCAATAGTATGTGCTTGCGTATGTCCATAAATTACATGAAGATAAGTTTGGCCTTGATCGTGGTGGGATGGTCCGTTATTTCCACATAGTCGGATGAGGAACGGAAATATTTCACCTCCTTGTTTTTTTCTTTGTCTTTTTTGTTCACAAACCTAAGCGTTCCCTCCGCCTCCAGCGAGTAAGCGCCTCGCATGAGATCCATTTGCACGCTCGACAGGTTGAACGCCGACGAGGAGTATTTGTATCCATTGCTAAGGTTTCGCAGGGTTATCGTACCCTGCATTTGCACCAACTCTATGCTGTCCGGAATGACCACCTCCACCACGGCTGTGGTTTCGTAGTCCTCGTAGCCGTGCAAGCAACTTTGCGTTGTCATGGCCATGACCGCGATTGCGATGGCAAGAAAAATTTTTTTCATAATTTTATGTTAGTTTCCAGTCCAAAATAAGGGGTGACATATCGGCGCAGCGTCATGCCCTTACGCACGTAATCCGGGTGCGCGTCCCACAGTTTGTTCACGAACAGGGCGATGCGCATCTTGTCGCCGAACAATTTCTTGGTGGCCTTGAGGTTGAGGTTCATCTCAAAAGGTATGGTCTGCCATTCAAACGCCGCCATGCTGTATTGGTGCCTCACCAAAAACTGTTTGTACTCATCGTGCTTGTCGGCCTCGACGAAAGGCCTCACTTTCCCCGACTCGTCCATGTATTGCAGGGGAACGTTTTCTTTTTTCATGGATTGTTCGCCAGTTACCCACACGCACTGCGCGGAAAGGCTGAAGCCCAATTTCAGTCGTGGTATGTCGGTGTCGAAAGTGAAATTGGTGTTTGTCATCTCTCGTATGTAGCCGTCGTCATCCTTGTATATGCCCACCAAGTTGAGCGCGGAGCCGTTCAGACGCAACGATGGCTTGTACTGAATGGGGAGAGAGTTGTGATATTCTGTCCTGAACCACGCCCCCGTGATGGTTAGTCGCGTGTTCACGATGGGGAAGCGTATGGTGGACAAGGTGTACTCTATTCCCTGCTTGAACGTGCGACTTCCGTTGGAGGTGTCGCTGTAATAGCGCAGGTCGGCCACGGTCTTGTACGGCAGATTGTTTACGTCGGGACGCGCCTTTACCGTCTCATGGTCTATGACATCCGTGTCAAACTCCCTGTAAACGAATGGCGAGAACACGTCCATAAACCTGAAGCCAGACTTCATGTCCTCTCTGAAGTATGTCAGCGTGAGTCGGTTTCCGCCCCAATCCATGTCGCCCCTTATCTCCCATTTAAGGTTTCGCGCGGGGGCCAAGTGGTTATTGGTGGGGTCTATGACGTATGTCATAAGGTACATGCGCCTGTAACTCGCGTTGGTATGGAAATAGTTCATCTCCACCAAGTCCATGTACACCGGCTCCGGGTAGAGCTGGTCTATGGTCGGGAACATGGTGTGCCTGCCCACTCCGCCCGTCAGCGTGAAGACAAGTGGGTCTTGCCCCAAGTCTATCTGTGGGAACGTCCAGCCCATGTTCACGCGTGGGTCCACGTATACTTTGTTTCTGATGTCAAATCTCTTGCCAAGTCCCAGCATGGTCTCGCCGCGCACTCCCGCTTCTATCTCGAGACGGTTGCCGCCTATGGCAAAAGTGGCCTGCTCCTCGGCGTATACGGACAGCATCTGCGTGGCGGGAATGTCCGAGTACTTGCGCGGCCTGAACGAGGCGCCCGTATACACAGGGTGCAACCGGTCATACACTTGGCCGGCACCCAAGTTTCGGTCCATGTCGTAATCCACGCCCACGATGAGACTGTTGGGATGTTTTGTTTTTGGCACGGCGAATGTGGCGTTGGCCTTGAGAAAGAGGTTCGTGGGCCTGCCGTCCACGGTGTGCGTGGCGGTATAACGGTATGGGGTGATGAACACGGCGTCGCTCTCTCCCTCCGTCATGGTCATGGCAGAAGGCGTGCCACTGGTCACGTTGACCCTTCGCGTGCGCGCCAGCCAGTCTTTTTGGTAAGAGTAAGAAGCCGTCAGTTCCAAGTCCCTGAAATAGGAACGCTCCTTCTTACTGTTGAGATTGAATGTCCAGCTTGCCGCGTACCGGTTGTATTCCGACACGTATTTGTCCTCGCCGCCGTGGTTAAACTCCGGATCCACTTTCTCATTGTCAAACGATCCGCCATAGTCGAGGTTAAGCGCGGAGCTGATGTCGTGCGAGTTGGTGCTCCATGCCTTGTTAAATCTTACGGAGAACGTGAGCCGTTGGTAGTTCTCCAACGGGTTGCGCGGCTCAAACTTGTTGTTGAGGTAGTCCGCGCTGAAATTAATTGAGAACTTGGCCGGCTTCCACTCTACGCCCTTGGCTATGTAGAAGAGCTTGGAGTTCATGTCAGCCTTGAACCTCGCTGATATGTCGTTGCCTCCCTTGCGCCGTTTCACCTTGACGAGACCACTGGTGAGATCTCCATATTTGACAGAAGGTATGCCTCGCACGATGGTCACCTCCTGAATGTCGTCCGTTCCCAATGTGCGCATGTCCACGCCAGCGTTGGCAAAGTTGCGCTTCGTGGACGTGCGGTCGTCGGCTCCGTCCAGGTATTGCATGTTGCCGTTGGTGCTGATGGGCGCGCCGTCTATGATAAACCGCACTCCTTGCGATGTGGTGTTGTATCTCTTGTCCCTGACAGGCACCTCCCTCAGCTTGATGATGTTGGGCACGTTCAGTTGGGGGTCTTTGGCCCTCCCTCCCGGCAGCAGCTCGAGCAAGTCGCCGAAGCTTGATGGCTGCAAGTGGTCCATGGCGTGCCTTCTGATGGTGGAGGCACTCGACAGCCCGTGATCCTCTTGCGCCGTCACCACCACATCGTTCAGCGTGTTCACCCTGGGCGCGAGGTAATAGGTGCCCGAGGCCTTGGCTTGCGCCTTGATGGCCCTGTAACTTATGTGCGATATTTTGATGGTGGTTCCGGGTGGCGCACTCAGGCTGAAACGTCCATTCTTGTCCGTCACGGTGCCAGCCTTCTTTTTGCCTGTCACGCTAACGCTCGCCCCCATAATGGGCGCGTTAGTTCCCTTGGCCACCACCCTGCCGTCTATTTGGGCAAAGAGGGCGGTGGGGGCCATGAAAAGAGCGCAAGTTAGCGCGACATTTCTCATCACGCTGGCTAATGGTCTTCTTGTAGTCATGCTTGTCTTGGTGATCTGGATGGTTAAAAATGCTTGGGGCTTATTCGGCCACGGGGTGTATGGAGAAACCCGAGGCCCTGTAATGGGCGAATATAGGCGCCACGGCGTTCGGCGTGTGGTACATGGCCCGTCCAATAGTTGGGCTTGACGGCATGGCCGTCCAGTAATAGCCCACCCACTGCTCGTTGTACACATCTTTGGTTTCCCTGTCGTATCCTCTGCGGCCTATGTCCTTTCGCCAGCCGTCGTTATGCTTCCGGCAGCCCGATGCTGGGAAATACACAGTGGCGGCATGGCCGTTTACCCTGCCATTGAATTGCCACCCCCTTTTCCATGAACCAGAGGCGTTGATTTCCTCGCGCCCGGTAAACAGTCCGGTAAAATTAAATCCCGTGAAAGCACCGGCCGACGGCAGGCGGAAGCCTGGTGGGCATGGGTCGTAAACGGTCTTGACCACCGGATTGTCATTGATGCCAGTGCCAGTGTTGTCCATCGACCACAGGTTGAGCCATCCGAAATCCTTGCCCCAACTCTCGCCGTCTATGTAAAAGTAGGCGGGGTTCTGTATACTTTTCGGGATGGAAATGACATCGCCGGCGTTCTTGCGGTATTTCCCCCTCACGGCCAGGCCTTTGTCAATGCCGGGGAAAGCGTCCTTGCGGCCAAACTGATAAAACGTGGAGTAGCCATCGCGCTTGCTTCCACTTTTCTGCGTGATGGTGACGACATCGGTTTGGCGGTCCGGACTGTCGGTCACTTGCTCTATCCTCACCCTCACCGTTCGCGCGTGGTCGTCCACAGGATCTTTCCACTCGGTGTATTTCCATCCCAACGTCTCTTTCGAGAACTTGTAGGGCACGTTGTCTTTGTTTAGGCATGTCACCACGTCGAGTGCGTCGGTGGGCGCGAACCACAAGTGCCACGACCATAGGCACACGCCCTTGCTGTCTACCGCCGCCACCACCACATTGCCGTTCTTGATGCGCTCGCGCGCCACGTCGAAGCACAAGTAGCTGTCGACGCCCCTCCCTTGTATGGAGGCATTCGTCACCAATGCCGGCTCGTCAGCCCATATCACCTTGACGGCCACCGCCGGTTGGGCAGCGTTTTGCGCGTTGATGTATGGTGTCTCTATGGGCCTGCCCTCGTGGTCCACAAAGTGAGACAGTATGCCCTTGCCCTTGTTCTTGGTGATATAAGCTCGCTCGTTGGTCTTGTCATCGGCTATGGAATTACCGTACACAAGAGGCAGCTTGTAATGGCCCGGTGCACTGACGAGGTAGCAATTAGCCGTGTTTCGCGGCGCGGGGCTGCCATCAGGTTTATGCGTCGACAGGTCATAGCGCTCCGCGGCGGAGCCTCGCTCCGCAGCCTGCCGCAGCGCCTCGTTGCGTGGGGCGAGATGGTCCACGAGACGGGTGGGCGCAAGTTTGGCGTTGCCTTTTTCCACCTCCAGCCCACCCTCGCCGCGCGTCTTGCTCAGCGAGATGAGCCAATCGGGCTTCTCGTCCATGCTAAACACGTTGTCGTCGTTGGCGTCGTAGCCCGTCACGGCCCACGCCACCGGAAACTCTTGTTTCTTGTCCGCGCTCTGACGGTAGCTCTTGACAGTGTAGTTGCCACTCTCTGTCTTGTCGAACGACGCGGGCGAGGGACTGCTCACGTCCAGCACGTAGGCCGACGAGACAGAGCGGTCGTTGGCGTACTCGTCGCCACACGAGGCGAGCGACATCGCGCAAACCGCCACGAGCGGCCACGCCGCTCGCTGCCACGCAAGGGGAAAAATGTCTGTTGTCATGGTGCTATTAAAGCCGGGCGTAGGCAAGTTTTTCCTTGCCTGCCCGACATGAGGTCATTCTATTTGCTGATTACTATTTTTTTACCATTATAAATATAAACGCCTTTCGCTAAAGGCTTGCGCACGCGCCTGCCCTGCAGGTCGTACCAAGAGCCGTCGCCACCACGCGAGACCATGGCGCGAGACATTCCGTCCGGGACTTTTGTTCCCGAGAATATATCCCATTGAAAAAACTCTTGGTCGCCAAACTTTTGCCAAACGGCTTGCTTGGCTGTCCAGCCTTTTTCAACCACGGCGTCCACTTGGTCCTCGGTGCAGAGGTTCTTGTTGCCGGATCGCTCGTTATAGACACAGAATTCGCGCTCCATCTCGCCGTCTTCCTGTACCAGCGAGTTGATAAGGTTGTCCATCTCTTTCCCCTTGATACCATTGTCCCACACAGATAAAAATTTCAGCTTGGGGTTGTGCTCCACGGTGAGACCTCGCAATTTGTTACCGCTGCATTCCAGCCATTCGAGTTCGGGGTTCTTCGACACGTCGAGCGATGTCATGTTGTTCTTGTTCACCCACAGCTCTTGCAATAACGGCAGGCAGGTCACGTCTATGGTGTGCAGGCGCGGGTTCTCGCCGGCGTTCAGGTTGGTGATAAGCGGGCATGTACTCAGGTCAAGCCGCTCCACGTCACACCCCTGGACCGACACGGAGTTGAGAAGGGGATTTTTGGATATGTCAAGTTCCTTTAGGTTTTTGCAATAGCTGGCCCACACCTGCTGTAGCTTGGGATTGGTCCCTATGACGAGTTTGTGTATGGGGTTTTCGTTCACGCGTATGCTGTACAGGTCGGGGCAACCGCTTATGTCTATCTCTTGCATGTCGCAATTGGCCAAGCTCACGTCCACGAAGTCGCCGCGCAACGTCACCTCGGGGGCGGTAACCCAAAGGTTGAATTTCTGGTCGGCCACACCTTTGGGCAAGGCGTTCTCCAACTCCCCACCCTCTATGGTGATGTCCTTGCCTATGATGGGGGCCTTGGTGTTTAGGTCAGGGTCCGTGGGGTTGTCCATCCTCACGAGGATGTCGCACCTGAAACCTTTTATCTTACCACTCTCGGGATCGAACTTGCCGGTCTTAAACTTGATGACGCCCTTGCCCGACTGGGCTCTCGCCACACCGCCAATAAACAAGGATAACATTAAAAAGAAGTAGAGTTTTTTCATGCGAAAATTAATTTAAATTAGATTTTGCAAAGATAGTAAAAAGACAAATCGCGCAAAATACCCAAATATCGGTAAATCATCATCATCAATTATAGGTACGTTCCACGGCTTCGCCACCTCATCTTTAACATACATTCGCCCCCCCTTCATAGCATCCCCTTGGGTCAAGCGTGGCCACCCGGATTTATCAGGGCGCATGGGGGCGGCAAGCGACTGTCTCGCGACGTGCGTTTCCCCTCGCTCGCCTCCCAAGGTTCAAAACGCGACAACGAGGACCGCCAACCACGAGCCACCTCTATAAATAAGGCGCGTCAAGCGTCCCTTTTTTACCTTTGGCAACATGGCAACATCACCAAACAAACATTTTAAGAATGGTAACGCACACAAACAAAATGTAAGTTAAATCCGCAAAATTCTCTGTGTTTTATTTGGAGTCTATCTCAGAAACAATTATATTTGCGTCGTCTTAATGACATTATGAAACAACACTGATTGGGAGGCAGTTCCAACCTTACTAACCTTTAAAGTATTAAATTGTAATAACTACTTTGTACTATGGAAGTTGAACAAGTATTAAAAGGCCTGATGTGGAAACACGCTGGCGAACCTGAATTTCTTCAGGCAGTAAAAGAGGTGCTGGAATCTATTAAAGATGTATACAACCAGCATCCCGAGTTTGAAAAAGCTCATCTCATTGAGCGTCTCGTTGAGCCGGAACGAGTGTATATGTTCCGCGTGCCATGGACAGACGACAATGGCGAGGTGCACGTAAACACGGGTTACCGCGTACAATTCAACGGAGCCATCGGCCCATACAAAGGCGGACTTCGCTTCCACGACTCGGTGAACCTTAGCATCATGAAATTCCTTGGCTTCGAGCAGACATTCAAGAACGCGCTCACCACGTTGCCCATGGGTGGCGGCAAGGGTGGCTCCGACTTCTCTATCCGCGGCCGTTCCGACGCAGAGGTAATGCGTTTCTGCCAGGCTTTCATGCAAGAGCTTTTCCATCACATTGGTCCCGATGAGGACGTCCCCGCAGGCGACATCGGCGTTGGAACGCGTGAGATAGGCTTCCTTTTCGGTGAATACCGCAAACTCACACACCAGTTCCAAGGCATGCTTACAGGCAAGGGCTTTGAGTGGGGTGGTTCCATCCTTCGCCCGGAAGCCACGGGCTATGGCGCGCTCTATTTCGTGAACGAGATGATGCAAACCAAGGGTATCGACATCAAGGGCAAGACCGTTGCCATCTCCGGATTTGGCAACGTGGCTTGGGGCGCCGCCCTAAAGGCCACGCAGCTCGGCGCCAAGGTCATCACCATCAGTGGTCCTGACGGATACATCTACGACCCGGCAGGCCTCGACAACGAGAAAATCGACTACATGTTGGAGCTTCGCTCAAGCGGCGAGGACATCTGCGCGCCATACGCCAAGAAGTTCAAGGGCTCCGAGTTTGTTGCCGGTCGCAAGCCTTGGGAACAAAAAGCGGAGATCTATCTCACATGCGCCACACAAAATGAGCTTAACGGCGACGACGCCGAAAAGATATTGGCTACCAAGCCATTGTGCGTCGCCGAGGTTAGCAACATGGGATGCACCAACGAGGCTGTCGACAAGTTCGCTCAAGCCAAGCAGCTCTTTGCCCCGGGCAAGGCCGTCAACGCGGGTGGCGTAGCCACGTCAGGATTGGAGATGACACAAAACTCTATCCGCCTGCAATGGACCGCGGAGGAAGTTGACAAGAAACTACACGCCATCATGCACTCCATCCACGAGCAATGCGTGAAGTACGGCAAGCAAGATGGCGATTACATCAACTATGTCAAGGGCGCCAACGTAGCCGGATTCATGAAGGTGGCCAAAGCCATGATGGCGCAAGGCATTGTGTAAAACCTTAGCGCGTGAATTATAGAGTAACCTTATTATTTATAATTATCATTTTTACAGGCTTTACTCCCGTAGCGGCACAAACGCACAGGGGTAAAGCCTCTTATTATTCCAAGAAAGCCACCGGGGCAAGGACGGCCAGCGGCGAAAGGCTGCATCACGACAGTTTGACGTGCGCCCATCGCACCTATCCTTTTGGCACGATGCTCAAGGTGACAAATCTCTCCAACAACAAGGAGGTGGTGGTGCGCGTCATCGATCGCGGACCGTTAAGACGCGGGCGCATCATCGACCTGAGCTGGGGCGCCGCGCGAGCGTTAGGCATGCTCGCGCAAGGTGTGGCCATGGTAAGGGTGGAACGGTTAGACAAGATTAGGCCGCCCTACCGAATGGACCAAAGCGAGCAAGTGCTGCCATTGATAGATTTAAAAATGGCCGAGCTAATTGGCGGCTCCGTAGATTATGTAGACGCGACGCCAGACCGCAAGCATGCCACACAAACACGCCGTGCAAGCGCCCCGCACAACAGGGTGGACAAAAACGACCCCTCAAAGAGCGGTATAAACAAGACCAACAAGAAAAGCCACGGCGCCATTGGCAAGAACGACAAAAAGATGATGGCTCGAGAGGCCGCGAGAAACAGTCAGCCGCACAAACCCGCCATGAAAAAACTGACAAGAATGGCCAACGAAAAACAAAACAACGACAATTAGCTTGCCGGGCAAGTTTTGGCTCGGCCCCACAAAATTAACGCCAATCCGCCCACACGCCCACGCACCCATACCAACATGAAAGGATAAAGCGGCTACCTCTTGGTTGGTATGTTGAACTCACAGACTCTGGAGATGGCTTTCGACCCTTGGACCACACTGGCGCGCAACTTTACCTTCCCAGTTCTTAACCGCGGGCCGGCTTGAACGAAGGCGGTGTACCTAATGCCTTTTCCGGGCATGACGCTCTCCACGCGCGCGCTTGGCGAAATGTAAATGTCACGATTGCCCGAAGCCTCAACCACGGTGGGCGTCAAATCATATAAAACGCTGTCGCCTCTGTTTATCACCTCAAATATCAGCTTGCACGTCTCGCCACGCTCCATGACACCATTCTCGTTGCCATCCACGAAACGAGCGTCGCGAATTTCAAGCGCGGGCTTATAGCTCACGCCCTCGGCGATGCCGTCAACGCTCCACCCTTGGGGATTTCTCGCACACGGCTGCCGCCCATTGTAATTGTCCGCTCGGTCTGTCGAATTAAAATCGTACAACCTGTCATCGCCACTGTTTGTCTCGTCGAAACCACTGCCATAGCCGTCGTCGCCGTGGCCCGGCGCGGCGGCGACGCCGGCCTGGTACATTTCGTCACGTTGCGGCCGGGCGGCCGGGCGAGCCGCGCGGCCACGCTCACAAGCCTCCATTTCGCGCTCGCGCTTCTGATCGGCCACGCTGCCAATGGCGCCACCCACGACGGCGCCACCGGCCATGCCAACGATGGCGCCGATGTCAGAACCTCTACCGCCACCGACAATGCCACCTATGGCCGACCCAAGGATAGAACCTATTTGGCACCCACCATAGGCGCCCGCGCCAGCATAGCTGTCGCAACCGGAAAACAAGACGCCGGCCGCCACCAACAAAACAAAGGTCTTTTTCATAAATCTCTTCTTTTTAACCGTTTACAAAGATAACTTTAAAATGCCAAACGCCGTGGATGTTTTCCCTACTTTAACATAGGGTTATCCCTAAATCGCCGCTCTGCACAGCAATAAAAAGGAAAAATTCCAACACTTAGCCTACTTTTGTTTGGCAGCCAAAGAAAAAAAAACTATTTTTGCAACTCAGCTTTTACGACCTGTCGCGAACGGCCGCGTGCCCATTTCTCGATTTGGCCGTCGTCTTGGGCAAGGCTCGCGGTGGTCCGTATGGACTGACAAAAGACGGCCACGCGACAAAAAAAAAGACTTGTTGACGGTTGCGACGCAAAATGTAAAAAATGACAATAGACTACACATTTCATGATGACACCTTGTTAAATTTTGATCAAAAATGACACAAGCACAGCCACCACATACCGTGAACGGCAAGACCATGACAGGCGCCACAGAAGCCAACAGCGCCCCCGACAACTCGCCGTGGTACGCGCTACGCATCTTTTGCTCGCGCCAGGAAGAAATAGCCGACACTCTCCAAGCGCACGGTTACGAGATTTTCATACCCATGGAGCTGGTTGGCGTGGAAGACTCGCGTCGACATGTCAAGCAACATCTACGGCCCGTGGTGCGCAACCTGCTCTTTATCAAGAAAAAAGACGAAGAATCGGCCTTGCGCCATCTCATCCAAGACATACGCTATCCCATAAGCGTCATCAAAAAAGAGGTGGGATCCAATCGTTTCTACGAAATTCCGGACCGTCAAATGTCAGAGTTCCAAGCCATGTGCAACCCCGACATACTTGAGAAAAAATACCTCAGCGAGGAGCAAGCGCGGCTCAAGGCCGGCGCCGAGGTGGTAGTGGCCTACGGACCGCTAAAAGGCTTGCGTGGCAGGCTGGTGCGTTCCAACAAGCGTTATTTCCTGCTAAAAGAGGTTCCCGGCTTGGGCGTAATGCTCAAGGTGACGCGCTGGTGCTGCAAGGCCATATAAAACACGCCGTTCACTATTCACAAGGCCAGCCAGTTGCCTACAATCCGCCTTCCCATCGGCGTGAGCACGCTCTCTGGATGAAACTGTATGCCTCGAACGTCCTTGTGGCGGTGGCGCAAGGCCATGATTTGGCCGTCGGGCGTGTCGGCGGTTATTTCCAAACAATCGGGAAAGCCCTCTCTGCTCACCACCCAGCTATGATAACGACCCATCAAAAACTTCTTTGGCACACCCTCGAAGAGCGGCTCTCCATCCACGCGCGAACCCTCGGTGGCCACGCCATGAAACACCGCGCCAAGGTTCTCCAACCGCGCGCCATACACCTCGGCTATGGCTTGGTGGCCCAAGCACACGCCAAGAATGGGCTTCCGCCCCGCGTAACGGCGTACGACCTCCATCAGTTGGCCGGCCTCTCGCGGCACGCCGGGCCCCGGGCTAAGAATGATTTTGTCGTAAACCGCCAAATCGTCCATGACAAAACGGTCGTTGAGCAAAACATCCACGTCAGCCCCAAGCGACCTGACCAAATGCGCCAGATTATACGTGAAACTGTCGTAATTGTCTATAATCACTATCTTTTTCATGCCATCGCCATCCTGCCGTTTATCGTATCGGGCAATCTCAGCCCCGTACATCCTCTATAAAGCGGCGCAAGTTGGCCGTGTCTATCATCCCCGGCTCTGTCTCGAAGCAAGCTCCCACATCCACTCCCGCGAACCGCGGATGGGCTATCTTGCGCACGCGCGCAGCATCATCGACGCCTATGCCGCCACCCACCAAGAAAGGCGCGTGGCCGCGGTAAGCGTCCAACAACGTCCAATCGAACGGCCGGCGGCCTGCCTCCTCGACGCCCAAGCCCTCGAAGACAAACATATCCACCACATCCTCGTAAGCGGAGCATTGCGCCAAGTCGGCCGCCGAGCCCAAGCGCACGGTCTTGAGCACCTTGATATCTGGCGCGATGTCGGGCACCAAGGTGCGCCGCAAATTCTCTATCATCACATGGCTCTCGTCACCGCGCAGCTGCACACAGTCCAATTTGAAAGCGTACACGCGAGAGACGATGGTCTGCGGCATTTCGTCGGCGAACATTCCCACGCGGGCGGGACGCTTGCGCATGTCGGCCGCGCGCTCCTTGTCGGCACACGGCGTGGCAAGCATGCCAGCCTGGCAGTAATCAGGAAGGATGCCCGCTCGCGAAGAGCGCATGCGCACATTGCGAGGGCTGCGCTGGTTAAAAACCAATCCGATCATGTCCACGTCCAATGCCGACGCCTCGCGCATGTTATCGGCATGGCACATTCCAGATACTTTGATTATCATTTCAAATGGTGTTTATGTGGTACAATGCTCATTGAATAACAACCACAAAATTAATTAATTTCTAAGCGATACTTGCCTGTACGCCAAAAAATCTTTCACCCCAAGGGCATATTTCTCGCGTTTTCATCCTAAAAAAAATCATCAAAAACTTGCGAATTGATAAAAACACGCTAAATTTGCACAGCTTCGTTGTTGATCGCCATCATGTTAACGCTATCGAAGAGAAAACTCAAAGACTTGCGCGATACAAGTTGCCCGAACTATAAACCTGAAACTATTAACTTAAACCCATATGAACAACAAACCAAAAAGCGATACGACTATCGCCGAGAAACTACAAAACTCAATGAGGCAAATCGGCCAAATAGTCTGCACCCGTAAGTTCTGGATGGAACTAATCATTATGACAGCAGGTATGTTTGTGGCCGCCATGGGCGTTTATTTCTTCCTCATTCCCAGCAAGCTCATTATAGGCTCCATCACCGGTTTGTCCTTGGTTCTTGCCAAGTTGCTACCTTTCGTCTCTGTAGGCACGATGATATTCATTATCAATGCCATCTTGCTTGTGCTCTCGTTTCTGCTCATTGACAACGAGTTTGGCGCCAAAACCGTCTACACCGCGTTGATATTGGGCCCAATGATTGATTTTATCGGTTCCATCGTGCCCATGCACGATTCGCTCTTCACCACCTACATAGCCGGGCAGGCCGTCGCCAACCCGTGGTTCGACTTGCTCTGTTTTGTCCTTATCCTGAGCGCATCACAGAGCATACTGTTCAGCATCAACGCCTCAACGGGTGGACTTGACATCCTCGCCAAGATTTTCAACAAGTATCTACACGTCAAACTTGGCACGGCCGTGATGTTGGCAGGAGGTGCCATTTGTTGCACCGCATTTGCCATAAACCCCGTGGAACTGGTCATCATCGGCCTCATTGGAACATGGCTCAATGGATTAATACTCAACCACTTTATGGCAGACATCAATTCTAAGACCCGTGTATATATCATCTCCAAAGACTATCAGAAAATACAAGACTTCGTTATCAATCACATTAACCGTGGCGTTACGCTGCACGAGGTTATCGGAGGCTATTCTCACGAAAAACAAATGCAACTCGAAATCGTCCTCACCAAAGAAGAGTTTTCAACCCTGATCGATTTCATGAGCAAAGAGAAGCTCTCCACCTTCATCACATCAGACATTGTCAGCGAGGTGTATGGCCTTTGGAACAAGAAAGGACTGCTGCGCACAGGCGAATACTAAAGCTATCACACCGTCTTTTGGAGGCGATGTATAGACAGCAAACAAGCTGCCACTCTATTTTTTATTAAACACATTATGAAATTAAGAACATACCTGCTTTTGCCGCTCTTTTTCACCACCGCGCTCCACGCGCAGGAAAGCGCGGACGCGAAACTCTCCGTGGAGGCGCGCGCGGACTACCGGCGAGAATCGATCAACGGAGTGAAAAACGCGAACAACACCGGTTTCAAAGGAAACAACCTCAACATCCTCATCAACGGAAACCTCTCGCCCAAATTCTCCTACAAATACCGGCAACGGCTCAATGGCATCAACAAAGAATACACTTTCTTCGACGCCATAGACTGGCTCTTCCTCACTTATCGCGTCAACACCAACTGGACGCTGTCGGGTGGAAAATGGGCGGTGCTTTGCGGACCGTGGGAATTTGACCCCGCGCCCATAGACTGCTTCCAGCTTTTCGAGTTTTGCTACAACTTCCCATGCTACGAGTGGGGCTGGTGGCTGGGCTACCAAACCACCAACCGCAAAGACCAATTCTACTTGCAAATGGTGGAAAGCCCCTTCCAGAAGGCGTACAACCGGAGCGGCGGCAAGGCCTCGGACATGTATGCCTACAACCTGATATGGTATGGCAACCACGGCATACTGCGCACCGACTGGTCTGTCAACTTCATGGAGTACGCCCCCGGAAGGTTTATCAACTACCTGTCTTTTGGCAACAGCCTGCGCCTGACGCGCAATTTGCGGCTTGGCATAGACTATATGAACAGAGCCACTACGGGCCAAACGTTCCTCTTCAAAGATTGCTCCATGACCGCCCGCGTGGACTACCAGCCCACGCCACGACTCAACCTGTGGGCAAAGGCGAGCTACGACGTGAACCGCGCCGGCAAAGACACCGACCCCTCCAAGCCCTCGCCGGAACAAACGGACCACCAAGACAAGCCACGCGCGGACCTCGCCCTGTACGAGGGAACAGAGATTACGCGTGTGGGAGCCGGCATGGAATACTACCCCCTCAAGAACAAGAACGTGCGATTGCACGCCAACTACAGCTATTGCTTTGGCAAAAACACCAATCCCGACGGCTGCTTACAAGACAGGCAGTCCATACTCGACCTTGGCGTGACATGGCGCGTCAACGTCATCAAGTGAAACGCCCACGCCATTGGCGCGCGCCCCACTCCACGCTCACAAGGCCCAATCAGCGCGCGATTGGGCCTTGGCGTTTGCCGGTCTAAATGCCGTCCAAGCCTCAGCCACGCGCTCACGGTTAACCCGCATGGCGCGTCTTGACGAACCAATTGACAGAAAAAGACACGCGAGAGGAAGGGCGAGCGAACAGGCTAATTGTTAAAAAAGCAATTATACTGCTAAAATATTTGCTATCTTGGAAAAGATAGGTTATATTTGCTTTTGGGTTATTACGGCGATTTCGTTTAGTGATTTTAATTAAGTTTTTTAGCGAAATAGACCGTTTTGAGGTTGGCAGCATCCTGCGCCAACCTCTTTTCATGTCGCCAAGCGAGCGGCCGCGCGGCCGGCTCACTTCACTATCCCGGCTACCTCAAGCGGCAGGTTGGTGGTGATGAAATCCACCTTGAGGTCGCGCATCTGGCGCGCCACGCTCATGTCGTCCACCGTCCACACGTTGACGGTCATGCCCAAGGCGTGTGCCTCGGCCACCCACTGTGGGTTTTTCTTGAACTCGTTGTAGTGGTAGTCCATGCCGTTCACGCCCTTGGCCTTGAGCTGGGCTGGCGAGAGCTTGCCACCAAGATACGACACCGACGAGCCGGGGGCGAGCCGGGCCAACCGCTCGCACGCGCGCATGCTGAACGATATGTAGTCGGTTTGTTTCTCCATGCGCATGGCCTTGACCATGGCTACGGCCTTGTCCACCATAAAGTCCTCGGCGGACTTGTCCACTTGCTCTTTTATCTCCAATACCATCTTGAGCCGGGGCAACTTTTTGCCGGCCTTGAGATACTCCTTGAGTGTGGGCAGCGGCTCGCCGTTGGCCAGCCGGAGCTTGCGCAAGTCGGCCAGCTTGGTCTTGGCGATGACGCGCCCTTGGAAGTCGGCGTCATGGTTCACGACGATTTTCTTGTCGGCCGTGAGCTGCACGTCAAACTCCGACCCGTACACCTTGATGGCCGCGGCGGCGCGCAACGAGGCGACGCTGTTCTGCGCGGCGCCCTCGGATTTCCAGTAGCCACGATGGGCCACGACTTGGGTTTGTGCCGAGGCCAGGCTGGCAATGCCGGCGGCGACGACAGACAGTAAGAATGTCTTGAGATTCATGATAAATTTATGTTTTTAAATAGATGTGGCGAATAACTGCCGCTTTTCAACCGCGAAGATACGAAGATATATGCTAACGAGACAATTTTTGGGCTTTTTTTAGGTTGTTGGCGCGCCGTTTGGCCATTTTTTTTTACCTTTGCATGAGTCATCAAAAAATTTTAATATGCAAATCATCCCTACCGCCCTCGAGGGCGTGGTTATCATAGAGCCACGGGTGTTCCACGACGACCGCGGCTATTTTTTCGAGGCGTGGAACCAGCGAGAATTTGACGAGCGTGTGCGACCCGCGCGCTTCGTGCAAGACAACCAGTCTAAATCCACCTATGGCGTGGTAAGGGGGCTGCACTACCAGCGCGGCCGTCACGCCCAAGGCAAACTGGTGAGGGCCGTCGTGGGCACGGTGCTCGACGTGGCCGTGGACATCAGGCGCGGCTCGCCCACGTTCGGGCAGTACGTGGCTGTGGAGCTGTCGGCCGACAACCAGCGGCAACTGTTCGTGCCGCGCGGCTTCGCGCATGGCTTCAGCGTGCTGAGCGAGACGGCGGTTTTCCAATACAAGTGCGACAATTTCTACGACAAGGAGAGCGAGGGGGCCATCGCGTGGGACGATCCCGACATAGGCGTCGACTGGCGGGTGCCGGCCCAGCAGGTGACGCTCTCGGCCAAAGACAGCCACCACCCGCGCCTGAGAGACGCGGCCGACCTCTTCGATTACGACAACGATTTATACCTTTAAGACATGAACATATTAGTGACCGGGGCCAACGGGCAGTTGGGGCGCGAGATGCAGGCCGTGACCCGGGAGAGCAAAGACCATTACATCTTCACGGACGTGTGCGAGGGATACACGCACCTTGACATCACGAGCGCGGACGACATAAGGCAAATGGTGCGACAAAACCAAGTGAAGTGCGTCATCAACTGCGCCGCGTGGACCAACGTGGACGCCGCGGAGACGGCCGGCGACATCGTGGAGCGGCTCAACGCCACGGCCCCGGGCTATCTCGCCGAGGCGATGGCCGAGGTGGGCGGACTGCTCGTGCACGTGAGCACCGACTACGTGTTTGGGGCCGAGCCGTACAACACGCCATGCCGCGAAGACCAACAAGGCACGCCCACGGGTGTGTACGGACAGACCAAACTGCGCGGCGAGCAGCTCATAAAGCGGTCGGGAGCCGACCACGTCATCATACGCACGGCATGGCTCTACTCTGAGTTCGGCCACAATTTTGTCAAGACCATGATGAGCCTCACGGCCTCCAAGCCACAACTGAACGTGGTCTTCGACCAATGCGGCACGCCCACCTACGCGCTCGATTTGGCCGCGGCCATCTTCGACATCGTGGAGAACCGCAAGTACGTGGGCCACTCGGGCGTGTACCACTACAGCAACGAGGGCGTGTGCAGCTGGTACGATTTTGCCGTGAACATAGCCCGGTTGGCAGGCAACACGGATTGCGACATACGCCCATGCCACAGCGACGAGTTCCCCTCGCCGGTGAGACGCCCCGCCTACTCGGTGCTTGACAAGACAAAGATAAAACGAGTTTTTGGCCTCGACATTCCCTATTGGACAGACTCGCTGCGGCAGTGCATGCGGCGAATGAAAGGCTGACGCGGCCGCGCGCGGCGCGAACGCCAAGCCAAGCGCCCAAAAAAAATCCACCGCCCTTACGAGCGGTGGATTTTTTTTGGGGTTTTGCGGCGGACGTTACTTGCGCACAAACTTCTTGCCGTTTTGTATCACCACACCCTTGTAATCGGCGCCCACGCGCTGTCCGGCCATGTTATAGGCGGGAGCGTCGCTCTCATGGGCAACCTTCACGCCATGGACGCCAGTGGCGATGGGAGCGCTGACAGGCTGGATTTGGGCCTTGCCATTAAAGACGGACAATATGCCCACGACATTCCGGTGCTCGCCCGCGGACAATTCGAGGCCGAGATGGAAACCGTTATAAATCTGCATTTTGTCCGCGCCGGACACGGCAAAGAATTTGCCGTTATCTTCTACTATGCTGACATCCGTGAGTTTCACCAAGTCGTACAGGTTGGCTTCGGCCTCGCCGATAGCGATGGCCTTGGGCTCGGCGGCGGCGCCGTCTGTCACGGAGAGCTTGTCGGCGTTGGTGCCGTCAACCTTTACGGCCTCGATTACATCCTTGTATTTGTCGCGCCCCAGCGTCACGGTGCCGTTGAGCGTCTGGTTGGCCTTGAGGGCAAGACCCGTCGCGTGGAAGACGAGCGCGCCCGTGGCGTCGCGCACGAAAGCCTGCTCGATGCCACTCTTCGATTTCCATGCGTATACCACTTGGGCGTTGGTGAGCGTGAGCTCGGCCACGGTGTTGACAGGAAGGGCCTTGAAAGCGGCGATGTCGGCGGCCTTCTCCACCTTGACAGGAGCGTCGGTGTATACCAAAATATTACTTATCTGTGTGTTGGCCATCACCGTAAGCTCCACCGACGGGGCGTCGCCGGTCCACGTCACGTCCTTGGACTTGTCTTTCTCGTACGCTGACAACGCACCCACATTGACCGTGCAAGGCTTGTATTCGTATTTTTTCTGCTTATTTTTTCCATCTCCCCACTTAGCGCTTTTGGGCATGCTGTGCAACTGGAACACGATCTTCTTGATATGGGCATCGCTCGATGCCACGGTAAGCGTGCCGCTATACAGACGCAAACGAGGCGCCTTGTTCCATATTCGATTGGGAACACCGCTGCCCTTGGCGGCACTTACCGTCAGCGTTATACCGTTTACGGCCGTACTCGTCTTTGTCTCGGTGAAATCACCATCGCTAACCTTGTTTTTAGACAGGCCTTTCAGCCCAAACATCTTGTAGCAATTGGCGTCGTCGTCAAAATTGAATTTTGTCTGGGCGTAGCTCATGCCAAAAAACATGCAGAGCGTTACCAACAATGAAATGCGTAAAATTTTGTTCATAAATGTTATATTTAATGGTTCAAAATGTGTTATGACACAAAATTACGAAAGTTATTTTATTTCCGCAACCAATACGCCATTAAAAAACACGAAGAATTAATATATTTCGCCGTAAACGTAATAAAAACCACCCGCAAGGCGTTATCACCATATATATACACAGCAGCCTATGAAAAATTCTACGCCCAAGGACCCAAGACCCTCTGACATGTCTATCTACATCGTGCGCAACATAGCCCACGCCTATGGCGCCAACGACGCTCATGACAACCCCGCGCGACAATGCATGAACTGACATGGCGCTATCATGACATTCCATATTCGTATTTGACCATTTGTTAACCAAATATCGCAACCTTAATTTTTCAATGCCTACTATTGTCTCCCCATCCATGCTCTCGGCCAACTTCGCCAACCTGCGCGCCGACATGGACATGATAAACCGCAGCGAGGCCGACTGGCTGCACTGCGACGTGATGGACGGCACGTTCGTGCCTAACATATCGTTCGGGTTCCCGGTGATGGAGGCCGTGCGCAAGATATGCGACAAACCTCTGGACGTGCACTTCATGATAACCCAGCCCGAGCGCTACGTGACGCGAACGGCCAAGATGGGCGCGATGATGATGACCGTGCACTACGAGGCTTGCGTGCACCTGAACCGCGCCATACACCAGATACACGAGGAGGGCATGAGGGCTGGCGTGGCGCTCAACCCATCGACGCCCGTGGCCATGCTCGAGGATGTCATAGAAGACGCCGACATGGTGTTGCTGATGAGCGTGAACCCGGGATTTGGAGGGCAGAAATTCATAGAGAGCTCCATCAGGCGCGCGCGCGCCTTGCGCCGCATGATAGACGAGAGCGGTTCCAACGCCCTCATACAGGTGGATGGCGGCGTGAACGGCGAGACGGCGCCGCGACTCGTGGACGCGGGCGTGGACGTGTTGGTGAGCGGCAGCTACGTGTTTGGCGCGCCAAACCCAGTGGAGACCATCAGCAACCTGAAAAGACTGATGCCAGCCAAACGGCTGTGAAAACGCCGCGCGCGACAGCCGCGACTACCTATCGCCTCTATCGCAACCTACATCATCTGCAGGTGCACATGGTGCTCGCGAGCCATGCGCCGCATGTTGAGCAGGGCGTAGCGCATGCGCCCCAAGGCGGTGTTGATGCTCACGTTGGTGGTGGCGGCTATCTCCTTGAACGACATCTGCTGGAAGAAGCGCATGAACACCACCTCGCGCTGCGTGGTGGGCAGGTGCTCCATCATGCGCTTGACGTCGGCAAGCACTTGGTCGTTGACGAAACGGCTCTCCACGCAGCTGTCCAACAGCATGTCATGGCTGATATTAGAGAGGTCGTTGCCCTCTGTGGGCTCCGCTATGTTTTCGGACTTTTTCTCTCTGTACCAATCCATTATCACGTTGTGGGCCACGCGCATGCACCATGAGCTGAACTTGCCGGATGGCGCGTACTTGCCATGTTTGAGCTTGACGATGATTTTTACAAACGACTCTTGGAACAGGTCGTTGGCCGCGTCTTGGTTGTGTACCACATACAATATGTATGAAAAAATCTTCGATTGGTTGCGCGCCAACAATATATCAAACGCCTGATTGTTGCCGTTCATATAGCATAATGCCAATTCCTCGTCGGTCATCGTTGCGAGATTCTTCATTTTCTTAACGTTGATTGATGAAGTAAATGTGCGTCGATAGGCAATAGTCTTACAAAAATGGTGAATGGTTTAACAAGTGCAAATATATAACTTTTCTGTCGCTCCGCCAAATGTTTGGCGTGAAAACACGACGCGCGCGGCCCACAAGACGATGTAGTGGGCACGCGAAGCGAGTGAGTGTGACGCGATGACGACTGTCAATCGCCAAGAAGACCGTTGAAACCCATGGCGACAATCGCGATGATGTACAGCGCGATGCCCACCAAGCCGCACCAAAAACTTATCTTGGTCCACTTGCCTGCCGATTGGCTCTTTTGCAGGGCCTCTTCATATCGGCCGGCCGTGTAGGCTCCGCTCACGGCGGCGGCGTTGACAATGCCCACGATGCCAAAAGGCAGGCAGCAGAACAACGTGACCAAGATAGACTCGGCGAGCCATGTCTTGGGCATGGGGGGCGTGTCATTAGGCTGCCGCGGCGATTGGTAGCCCGTGGTGGAGGTGCCACAGCTGCTGGTGGGGATGGGGTCGGCCGCGGGATGCGCGGTCTGGTTGGCGTAGGAAGCGTTGGGGTCGCTCGCGCCCATGTTGGGCTGCTCGTTGTTAGACGAGGGCTGACGGCCATCGTCATAAAAACGACCGTCGGCGGGGGTATTGGCGTTTGGATTCATATGGTTTGTTGTTTTATAAAATGATTGTGTTTGGGCCGCGGCTCACAGTTGCAGCGCGTTGCGCGCCACCCACCACAGGCATGTCGCGGCGAGCGCGGCATAGATGGCGGCTTGGCTGTTTACGCGGCGGTAAAGCCTCGGCCACCGATCGCGATTGGTATCGGCCACGATCGCCGCGGCGACGAAAGGCAAAGAGAGCGTCAACAGCAAGTTGTAATGGGCGGCGCGGGCTATCTCTCCGTGAAGCAGGCTGTGCAAGGCGCGTTGCGAACCGCACCCGGGGCACCGCAGGCCGGTGAGCGACAGGAACGGGCATCGGGGAAAAAGGCGCGAGCCGGCGGGGTCGAAAAAGAAATACACCACGCCGAGGGCCATTGCCACCGAAACGACTATCCACAGGGTGCGCCGTCTCATCTTGCCGGCGCTTAGCGTTTGCCTACCAAGCCATCTATGATTGCCACGCTCGATTGGTCGCCGTGGCTGAACATGTTGAGAATGCCACGCACGGTGGCCTCTTCCTCCACTTGCTCGTCCACGTACTTGTCCACCAAGTTGATGGAGGCGCGGTCGCGCTGGGCCTCGGCCTTCTCCGCCAACTGGTATATTCGCTCCGTGATTTGCCGCTCATGGGCCATCACGGTGTCGAACAGGCATTTAGGGCACTCCCAAGTAATCTCCACCTTGGGCAGCTCGGTGAGGGTAACCTCGCCACCGCGGTCGGTCACGAAATTGGCCATCTCTATGGCGTGCTCCCTCTCTTCCTCGCTCTGCTTGAAAAGCCAGTGCGCGAAGCCTGGCCAACCTTCCTTGCGGCACCAGTATGCCATCTGGAGATAGAGGTGAGACGAGTACAACTCTTCCTTGATTTGCGCGTTAAACGCGTCTTGCATGGTTTGGTCAATATCCATAATATGTTATGTTTAGAAAATTTCTATATAACGACATCCGCTTGGCGAGACGCCATCGCGGCGTCGACGGCGGTTCTCACCAATGAAATTCCGCCGAGATAATGTCGCGATTGCAATATTAAGCAAAAATTTTTAAATAATCGGCATTATTTGGCCAAAATAGTTGAAAAAACGCATTCGCGCGCTTTTTTAGCCACATTTGCCGCGCACGGGCTCGGCAAATGCTTCGCGCCCGGCACGTGGTGAAGAACGCATGCGAACAACCGGCGAGCGGCGCTCTGATGGAATGGCGATGGGCTGGAGAGTGGTCAACCTTTGATAAAATGTGGGAAAAGCTCCTCTCCATAGTTCGGTCTATACCGATAGCCATCCAGCTCAAAACCGCGCAACATCTCGATGGTGCATGGTCTGTTGAGCAATATGTATCGCGTCATGGCGCCCCTGCAACTCTTGGCGCGCACGACGACCGTTTTCAGGCGCGAGCCCTCGTCCTCGTAGAACAATGGCTGAACCACTGTCAACTCTTCTTGCACACGCCGCCAATCGAAAAGACGTTTCATCTCTTCGGCCGCCAAAAACACCAATATGCCGTCGTCGGCCTTGACACTGTCGATGAGCGCGCTCGTGAGGCGCGTGCGCCAATAGTCGAAGAGCGTTTTGCCATCGGTTACCTGTAGCCTGACGGAGCCTTCCAAACGATAGGGCATGATGGTGTCAAACGGGCGCAACAACCCATACAAGAATGAGCATATCCACAAATGCTCGTTCGCGTATTCTTGTTGGCCTGCCAAAAAGGTATCGGCCTTGAGGTGCTTGAACGCTTGCCCATGGTACGCCAACGCGGCAGGCATGCCGTAGCCAGACAGTGAGGCTGCCTCGCTGGCGTGGGCTACGATACTTTGATAGCGCAAAAGGGTCTGGGCCGCTATTTGCGAATTGCAACGCAGCGCTCGCGCCACGTCTTGCGCCGACCAACGAGCCATCTCGCCGGCTATGGTCTGGGCCTCGGCCATAAAACGGGGACGGCTCATGGGAGCGACTTGGGGATTGGCGCGCTCGATCATCGTCTTGGCGCACGATATGATGATTTGCATGGTTCTGACATTTATGTGTTTGCTTCACAAAGATAGCAACTATAAATCAATGCGCAAGCGGGAGGGCGCGCTTTTTTGCCATGTTTGTCGCCACGCCGCCCCACCCCACTTCGCCGCGCGGCCCACCGCCACGGCGGCAACCGTCCATGCCCGGCGCGCGCCGGCGGCGAGCGGCAGCGCGAAAAAAGATGGAGCGAGGGCGGCCGCTCTAAAAAAGCAGGGGCGCGGCCGCGCGCGCATGCCGCGACGAGACGCCGATCGCCACGCGTTTGAGCGCCGATCACGGCGCGTTTAATACTTAAACGGCGTGCGATTGAGCACTAATCACTACGTGATTAGATAGCGATGGCAAGACTCGCGGCGTTGGTCCCTGTTTTTTGGACTGTTTTTTCAGCACATTTTTAGTGTACGAAAAATGGTTGTCGACGAGGGGCTGACAAATTGAGCACGATAGTTTTTCAGTGTTAATCAAGGTAGACGGATGATTGGCGCTGCTACCAATTGCATTTTACAGTATAACATAATGATTACAAATGTATTACAAATATTGATGCTTCAATATTTCGGGATATGTATGTATGCTGTTTGTGGGCCGATTGGCATGAAGGTGTTGAGTGCCCAAATGTAGCGAAAAACATGGCCGCGCATGCTGTTTTTTGATAAAAAAGCCTGCTCATTTCTCGAATATTTTGAGCCAGCAAGGTCCTCGGCCGAAAATAATCGCTCTTTGAGCCATCTTTTTAGGCTTGGGCAAGGAATTGGAGGAAAAACGCGCGCGCTTGCCATTCATTTCGCGTAAATAATGGGAAAGGCTCAACGTATAATCGTTTTTGTAAATAAAGAAGAACATACTCCCTATATGTCGCCATCTTTGCGATTTCGGTTTACGCCCTACCCTACCAATATGTCGCACTTGTACGCAACGCGCTTATTATAAACAAGTTGAGAAATATCACTTTTTTACATATATTTTGCTGCCTGATTGCTGGAACAAACAAGATTTTGCGCTTTTGTATTAATTATGTAAAAATATTGTCAAAAACGCACCGACATGCTCCCTATTTGTCGCCAAGATGCTCCCTATATGTCGCCACCGTCTGAAACATGCTACTAATATGTCGCAGCAAACTTACTAATATGTCGCGCGAATGCTCCCTATATGTCGCACCACCTTACTAACTTGTCGCCAATCGCAGTCGTAAGACACGGTGTGTCAATCACTTACACAACCCTACTAATATCAATGAACTAAAGACATATATAATGATATAATAATCTTTTGAAAAAAAATATTTTTTCTTTTTGTTATCGATTTTATCATCGTTGTATATTCGTGCGTATATATTTGTTTATGTTTTTATATATGTATATATCAGCATGTATAAATAAAAGATGTATTATATTTAAATATATCTCCATTTATAATTAAATATATATTTAAATATGTATGTTTATATCTTTTTGTATTTTTATTTTTGTACGTTTTTATATCTTTCCGTATACATTTATTTATCTATTTCGGTGCGTGACACCTGTTTTCGTGTTTTTGTTTTGCCACGGCGCACATTCTTGCGCATTTTTTGTTTATTTATATATTTATCTTTGTATGTTTTTATTTTTATATATTTTCGATTTTGTATTTTCTTATTTATATATATAAACAGTTATGTATAGTTGTGTATTTTTAAATATCTATATTTTTGTCTTTTTATATTTGTCTTTCTTTATATATTGACATTTTTATTTTTTGTATATATTGATATTGCCATATATAAAATTACGTATATATAAATATATTAGTGTTTTTGTTTTGTTGTATTTATATATATGTATATCTATGTTTGTGTATATAAACATATGTGTATTTATTTATACATATGTAAGCGGTTGATTATAAGCGGTTTGTTGTCTTGGTGTGTTGTTTTGTCACTTTTGCGTCGGCTTGGATGTCTTTGTTTTAATATATAAATAAATACAAATGTGTTTATATCTATATATGTATATGTGAAAGCATAAATAATCTTTTATTTTAAAATTTGAATATCTGAAAATATTTATGTTTAATGGCATATTTAATTTAAAATATGTTTGCCTGAACAAATAAAAATGCTTATATTTGCACATGGATATATTTGTTTGTCTTTTTACATTAATATATAGGATGATATGAAAAATCGCAAGATCGTGTTCGCCAATCAGAAGGGTGGAGTGGGAAAATCAACCCTGTGCATACTTTTCGCCAACTATCTTGCATGGAAAAAGCATGATGTTTGCATCATAGACACCGACCTGCAAAAGTCTATCTCGATGCAACGACGCAAGGACATGGAGATATACGAGGGCGTGGAGGAGCCGTACACGGTGCAGGGCTTTGACGTGCAAGACCCCGACACCATGCACCAACTCATGGAGTCGGCCTCGGAGACGGAGGGCTTCGTGCTGTTCGACTCGCCGGGCAACGTGTCTGAGGACGGTTTGGTGCCCATGTTCACGGAGGCTGATTTTATAGTGTGCCCATACGAGTATGAGGAGAAGACGCTCGATTCTACGGGCACTTTCGTGCAGGTAATCAACGCCTTACGCAGCGCGGTGCCCGAGATGGACGCCAAATTGTTTTTCGTGCCCAACCGCATAGACGTTCGCATAGGAACTGCTGACGAGCTGAAAATGTGGAAACAGACAGACGCCATCTTCAAGCAGCTGGGGTCGGTGACGCCGCGCATCACCGCGCGGGCGGTGCTTAAACGTATCAATACGTTCGAGATTTCGCCGGCGCAACGTGAGGCTGTCAAGCCCGCTTTCGACTTTATGATACGTCGCATGAAAGAGTAGGGTGGGGCGCGGGCAACGCGTTGCCCGCCAGAGCGTTGGCATGTTGTCGGCAAATCGTGGCCAAACGCTTGGTCGTGCTTGTTTATAGAATAGACGCGGCGGATAATACGGCCAGACGATTAAGGCCCGCTGACAATGGTTGGCACATGGCTTGGCATACTTGTATCACGACGCTCGTGTAATGATAAAATCGTCAAAGCAAATTGCGTGATGCCCCAAATATAAATGCATAAGTATAAATGCATTTTTAAATATTTGCGCAGACGCATATAAATATAAAAATATAAATATATAAAAATATAAACCTATGGCTAAAAAAAGAACAAGAGTGGTGCTTCCCGGAGGAATACAGGGACTTGTACACGACCTGCAAGAGGGTACGTCTAATTACGCCAAGCGAACGATTGACGACAACGCCAATGGCGCAAACGAAGAGCAAAAAACGGCAGAGACCAAGAGTGCCGACCATGAGGAGCCGATGGTGGCCGAGCCAACATTAAACGTGTCTGAGAAAAAAGAAAGCGGTCTCGCCGCCGAAGAAGAGGGTGGGGGAGCGGCCCAACGCCCGACAGCTGACGTTGCCGCCACACAGGCGTCTGTCGGCGTGTCAGACTATATGCGTAACGACGTGTCGAAATCCGAGACGGCGGAGGAGCGACCACGCCGCGACACCATGCCCGATGACAGCGCGAACGATCGGCATGACAGCGTGGTGGCGACCGATGGAGAGCCCCAATCGCGTGCGTGGCAAGAGCAAGCGCAGGTGTCAAGCCATGGCCCGGAACGTGCCGCGGATGCCGAACGCGTGACGCCAGCGTCTCTCCATGACCGTCAGCGCGCGGACAACCCTGCCGCGCCCTCTGGCCATACCCCTGCCAATTCGGACGGCGCGACAGGGGCAGCCGCCTCGCCAGCCGATGGCAGGGGCAGGCCATCCAAGGAGAACACCATGAAAGAGTATCACATTGTCAAGGACGACTCCAAGGACAGCTGGGAGCTTTTCCTCGACATGGCGCAGCAGTACAAGACCGGCGGCGGCCGTCTCGCCACCATATACATAGACGAGAGTCTCAAGAGCGTGCTCGACAGGCTCAAGTATGCCGGCGCGGAAAAGTTCCCCACGTCCGCCATACTCAGTTCCATCGTGGCCCGTTTTATCTACGACCATGAGGAGGAGATCAGGAAAGAGCTGTATAGCGGCAGCCTGATTTGACATGCGCCAAGGGCTCCGCGCGCGCCAAACGACGCGCGCGGAGCTTGGCGAGAGAGAGAGGGGCGACTTTCTCGCCACCCAAATCCGCCACCGAGTTTCACGCGCGGTGGCGGATTTGGGTGGCCTTGCCTTGTATGGGGCAGGCTTCGTCATGTCACGGGTGGGGATGTCGTTGGTCTTCTGACGGCGCGGATTGGACAGCGCGGTCGCTTCGCGCGATTATCACCTCGCGTTTCATGACTCGTGGTTTATGCGCAAGGGCGTTTGGCCGCTCTTGGCCAAGGTGGCAATTTTCCGCCACGGTTTTATTTCGGTTTTTTCAGAGTATTTAGCATATACATTGATATCTGCAAAATATTTTAGCAAAAAGTTGTTTGTGACAATAATTTTATCTATCTTTGCAAATATTTTATAACAATCTATATTTCAGCGCATGGGCGATGTATCCGCATATACCGATGCCGCACGTTTGTATAATAACTGTGGAAAAATGGTGGCAACAGTGTTAACGAATGTTGTTACCCCCCCCCCCTATTTTATTATATTATATTAACATATTTTCCTCACTCGCTTGCCTTGTTCGCAAAGGCAAGTCCACTTCGTGACGCACGATTGCCATGGGCGGTCTTGCGCGATGGGCCGTTCGCGCCTGTCTCACATCCGAACATTCACAAAACATATAAACTTTTTCAAAGATGAAACAACTTTACAGGCTTAAGACTAAACGACGCGGCATGTTCCTCGTTTTGCTCCTGATGATGACCCTGCCAATGGTGGCGCAAAGGGCTGTCGATGAATTCGAAGCAGGCGGTCTGGTTTACAAAGTGTTGGATGCAACGAAAAAAACCATCAGCGTAGAGTCCAAAAGAAAATTTACACAAGAAACCGAGGGTGCTGGAAATAACGAGTATGCCTACGATAATCAGTTGAGTGGAACATTAGATTTCACCAAACCTGTCATTCACGAGGGTAAAGAATGGAGGGTGACCGAGATAGGCGAAAGGGCTTTGCAGAGAGAAAACATCACGGAGGTGAAACTTCCTGAAGGCATCACAAAAATTGGATACAAAGCGTTTTTCATGACAAAATCATTGCAAAAAATCAATTTCCCAAAATCCTTGAAGGCTATTGAACAACAGGCATTCCGTGGTAGCGGTTTGACAGAGGTCAACATCCCTGGCGCAACGGCAATAGGCAATGCAGCCTTTTTGTCATGCATCGGCATGAAAACGCTCAAGATACCAAACGTGACATTCTTGGGAACTATGTGTTTCAGGCATTGCTCCCAGCTGAAAACCGTGACGGTTCCGGTTTCCGCAAATATAGGAAAAAAACTAGATGCGTCATTGGCAGGTTATAAGCTGTTGTTCGATTTGCCCAAAGAAAAAAAATCGTCGATATATTACGAGAACAACTCCGGTAACGTAGCCTTTGGCGATTGCTATAACTTGACAGAAGCAATCCTGCAGGATGGCATCACGACAGTTCCTGAAGCCATGTTCTCTTTTTGTGGAGACTTGAAAGACATCACTATCCCAGCCTCGGTAAAAAGTGTTCAAGACGACGCTTTCAGACGCTGCTTTAGCCTTACCTCCATGAACATTCCGGAAGTGGAAAGTATAGGGAAAAACGCTTTTTTACAATGTTGGAATTTAAGGGGCGACTTGATTCTATCCAATAAAGTGAAAGTGATAAAAGATTTTGCCTTTGATCACACTGGTTTTTCAGGGATTAAATGGGAAGGAACAGACGGCTGCAAGATAGGCAATAGCGTGTTTAACAACTGTCCTTTATTGGAGTACGTTGACCTACATACGCTAAAAGCCCCTGCGGTAAATAATAAAACATTGACACGGCATGACCAAAACACGCAGGCTAACTTCGCAAATGGATTGCTGTCGCGCACCATCGTTTACCTTCCCCAAGGCGTGGACTTCGCTTTCAAGGATGGAGAGGACGTGAACTTTGTAAAGAGTGATGGCACATGCGCTAAACTGAGCGTGCAGGATGGCGCCGACTTCGAGTTCCCCGTAAAGTTCACGGCTAACGAGGCTGTCTACAATAAATGGAAGGTAGACGCAGATCCAATGGGAGAAGAGCAAAGCAAGATTCGCTACGCTGATTGGAACTGGTTGTGGGATATTGACGACTCGAAAACATATGATTATGGAGATTTTTTCTTTTTTGAAGAGGATGAAGATGGCGGAATAATGCCCCTCACCAACTATCGTGACTTCTCTGGCATGAAAGACGGCAAGAACTGCTTCACCATGCTGCTGCCCTACAAGGTTAAATTGCCGAAAGGCATCCGCGCTTACGAGCTACACCTGAAAGACAACTGCATCCCACCTGTTCAGGGAGAAAAGGAATACACGCAATATTACTTGTTCCGTTCCATTCCTGATGAAAGCATGCTCGATGCCAACAAGCCTTACTTGCTGCGCGTTGTGGACGGAAAGGAACATAACTCAAAGGAATTTGGCGCCACTGACGTGGAGATTGCGGCGTCGGGTAGTACTGTCAAGGTAAATGATGATGGCAATGAAGTCGCCGAGACACCTTCAACTTCCGCTTTTCGCAACGTCTATGCCGGCACGCTCAAGCCGCAAGGTTATAAAGCTGTTGAGCCTAAACAGGACTTCCACTTCGTGGGCGGCACCGAGCGACTTGACAATGAATTGGCTGCCAATCTCAACACTTGGTTGCTGAACACGGACAGCAAAGGGATAGACGTATGGCGGAAAGTGCACAAGACAGCGGCTCTCGTTGGCAACGCGAAGCCAATGAAGCCAGCCACAGCGGCACCATTCCGTGGCTACATCCAACCAAAGAACAATGCTCCGAGCAATGCCAAGCACTTCTTCGTCCTTATGGAAGACGAGACAATGGGGATGGACCGCTTGCGGCAAGACGAGGCGTTGAAAGGCGCGCGGCGCATCTACACGCTTGATGGGCGCTACGTAGGCGCGAGCTTCGACACCCTGCCCAGCGGCGTCTATGTAATCAAAGGAAAGAAAATAGCAAAATAACGCAATATGAAAACAGAGAGCACAAACAACAAGGCGCGCGCGAACGGCAAGCGCGCTTACGCCATGCCACGCGTCAACGTCATCAAGATGGGCGCGAGCTATGGCGTGATGGATAACAGAAGCATACCCATAGACGAACAAACCCCGGCCACGGGCGACGGCAACGCCAAGCGTTTTGAGCTGGAAGACAACATGTGGGACGACAACTTCGATGGTAAAATATAAGTGCGGTTTGACAAATTAAATTAGGCGATTGTCAATAAACAAATGCCGTTCGGCGCGTCTCATGCGTACCGAACGGCTTTTTTATAATTGTGAATTGACAATTGTGATTGACAATCGCGAAGTAAAAATCATTGTGCGTTGACACCGAGCGTGGTGGCTATGGCCGTGAGCACGCTGATGAGTATCTGTATCATGATTTTCCACGTTGGTTTGTTTTTCATGGCATTGATATTAAAAGGTTGGAATGAAGGGCGGCCTCGCCGTATGTGACGGGTTGGCCGCCGTGTTCGATCGCTGTCGCGAGAGCTGCTGGCCGGGCGTCGGCCCGATTTGGCCGGGCCGCGCGCGAGTCCCCGTTCCGCTCCGCCTATTCGGCCGGTTTGGCGGTCGTGGTGTCGTTGTCGTGGCCGGGTTTGGCGTCAGGATTGGCGCAAGCGGCGTTCTTGATCAAGGGCGCCTCCTTGGCCGTGGCTCCTTGCAGGAGAGGTTTCACGTAAAAGCCGGTACGGTTGCCAGCCTTGTTCACGCCGGTGACATTGAACGTGCGCACGGGTGTGTAGACAATGTGGTAGCCCGAGATGTTGCCGCTGTCAAATTTTTCGAAACTCTCGGCTGGCCTGGTGGTCATGCCCACGCGAAACGAGCCGATGCCGTCGAGGGTGACTTTCTGCGAGTTGAGCAGGTGGTTGCGCATGAACACGGCGGTCTCCGCCAGCACGGCCAGCACGTCGGCATAGGTCACGGTGGTGGCGTGGGCTATCTCGTCGGCCAGCTCCTTGGTGGAAATCTCGTCCATGATGATGGCGCGGCCATACCATTTGCCACGGTTTTTGCTTTTCTCTCGGTTGTCTTGTACTTTACGATAACGAATTGACATAATGTTTTTCCTTTCTTTTTTTAAGGGTTAAACTTGTTTTTCATGGGTCTCACAGCGTTTCTTGAAGCTTCGTTTGTGTCTGTTTGACGTTGCAAAGATACGGCCATCGTCTTGCGCCTCAAAATGTCTTGGCCCTCCACGCGGGCCATCTTCCCGGCCATCAAGTGTGTCGTTCGGAAATAGTCAAGCCACTATGCGCGGGCTGTTTCCGTCGATGAAAATAGCGGACAAAAGGTGGCTCAAAATTCGCGCGTTCTTGAGCGGGCTTCCCTTGGCTCGCAAATACGCCAAAAATGAGCCGTCGTGGCAACCGCCTGTATGCGAGCGAGTTGTTGGCGAGGACAAATTGTTTTTGACAAAATTGTATTTGCGATGCTTGCCATTGGGTGTTTATCGCGCCTTGTTTAAGCACTTTTCACGGCGCCATCAAGACCCAACCGGCTCGCAATTGGGCCTGATACGCCGCGTCAATAGGTGCCAATGGCATGGCGCCCGTGTGGCGCGCGCCAAGCGAGCGGCTCTTTCTTGGTTGGAATTCGCGATTTTCGCGTCCGCGGGCAACGTGTCGGAGGGTCTGTTTTTTGGTTTGTTTTTTTTACATCTTGAACGGCCCGCGCGCGTGGTTCTGGATGAGGGTCGGGCAAGTTTGGTGTGGAAATTACATTTCACAGTTTTTCTAACTAATCTTAAACGCTTAATGTTTTTTTGGAGTTAAACGCGCTTCGCCCTAACTTTGCCCACACCAAGAAGAGGCGCCCCATGACAAAGGGAAAGTCGCCCGCAACTTAAAAAATATCACGATGAACATGGAAAAAACTAAACACACAATTTGCTCGCCCCCCATGAACGCCGCCGCGTCGCCCATGGCGCGCATCTTGTCAGACGTGCGTTGGCTCATGTCCCAGCCGCGTGGCTCGCTCGTTTGGATGGGCACGCAGCGCGACTTGGTCGAGATGGTTAACATAGCGTGGATGCAGCGCGCCGTCATCGACTCGCAAGGCCGCCCGTGCACTCGCAAGGCGATGGCCGACAGGATCTTCTCTGTCGTTGGCCGGCCCACCCCCAACCATATGGCCCGCATCGTGTCGCGCATAGGCGAGCGGTGCTTCCCGGATTTATCCATGCTCGCCCGATACGCCCGATTGGCAGGCGAGCGCGACATTATACACCATTTTATAAAATAATCAAGAATATCATGACAGATCAACAGAGAAAGCATCTATCCGAGCATTTCACGCTCTACGAGCTGGTGCGCTCGGGCATGGCCATCGAGCGAGACATTGACAACATGCCCAACCTCAAGCAGGAGCAGTCGCTCCGCCTCTTGGCCCAGAACGTGCTGGAGCCCCTTCGCCGCCAGTTTGGGCCGATCGTAATATCGAGCGGTTTTCGCACGCCGAGGCTCAACCTCATGGTGGGTGGCGTGGCCGGGTCGCAGCACACCAAGGGCGAGGCCGCCGACATTGTCCTGCCCGACGCCGATACGGGGCGCCGCATGTACGCCTTCGTGAAGGCCCGCGTCGACTTCGACCAGCTCATCTGGGAGCCCATAGGCGCGCCCGTGCCTCGTTGGCTGCACGTGAGCTACACCGCGCGACACAAAAACAGGCGCATGGCTCTTTGAGCCGCGCGCCTGCCGGTGGGTGGGATGGGTGGAGCGTGGTATGTGTGCGAGGCTCATGTGATGGGTTATGATTAGTAGGTGGTATGTCAACTATAATTAATAATGGGCAATTTTTTTAAAATGGTGGTGTACCATAATAATCCATGTTTTCATTAACTGTATTTTCATGGTCATATATGTTTAAATCCTCTATGTGGTTTTGCAGATACATGCGTCCGTCAGTATTCTCTATTTCCTCCCTCCTATTTTGGCTTAGTGCGCAATATTCAGCTTTTAGTTCAATGCCAGCATATCTTCGTCCGCACAAATTTGCGGCAATTCCAGTTGTTGAGCTGCCACAAAAAGGGTCTAATATCCAATCTGTATGATTGGTCGAAGCGAGGATGATCCGTGTCAAAAGTCTCAAAGGTTTCTGTGTCGGGTGCTTGCCGCATGTTTTTTCCCACCGGCCAATGGCAGGTATACGCCAAACATCTGTCATTTGCTTACCGTTGTTCAAGGCTTTCATGGTGTTATAATTAAACACATGTGGTATCTTCTTGAACTTCCGGGCCCAAATGATGAACTCTGTGGAATATGTGAAAAAGCGGCAAGATATGTTTGCGGGTGGATTTGTTTTCTGCCATGTTATGACATTCAGGATTTTATAGCCAAGCGCCGTGAGACAGTTTGCCACGGAAAAAATATTATGATAGGTGCCACTTATCCATATTGTGCCGCCGTCTTTCAATTTGTCACGACACAACTTCAACCATTCCATGTTAAAGGCCATTATTTCTTCTTGTGTTTTTCCTTTGTCCCAGTCTCCCTTGTCCACGCAGACTACCTTTCCACTTTGCAATGACATGCCGCCATTTGACAGGAAATAAGGAGGGTCTGCGAATATCATGTCAAACTTGAAGTCAAACTCTTCGAGGATCTTGAGGCAGTTGCCGTGAGCTAAAAGGAAATCGTTGTTCTTGGATTTATAATAAGATGATATCATTTTCGGTAGAATATGTTTTTTTTGGTTTATGTGATGTTTTGTTTTCTTTGAATTAAAGAAACAGCGCGGCGGGAAAGTCCGTTAAGTATATACGCTACCTGTTTATCGTTGTAAAATTTATGATAGTCATCTTTTTTACATTTTTCTGCTGTTCTATACCCGTAGTCCAATCCAAACTTGGCCTCATAAATTGACCGGCAAGGATGTTGGCTCCACCTTAATTATTCTTGATGGTTTTAATGAATTGTTCCACGGATGTCAAATTGTAGACGTTTGGAATAATATTATACGCTTCTTGCAATTTATTTTTAGCGGCCCACCAACCAATGCCGTCGGTTATCCATACAAACTCAAATCCGTCGATGGCATCTATCTTGGGCGCTATGTCTGAATATGAGCGCGCCACTTCATTAAGTTTTGATCCACCGCCGCTATAGAAGTTGACTTCTATCAAATATGTCGTGAATGGTGTCTCCACTACAAAGTCAAAGCGTTTCTGGTCATCTCCTAATGCATGTGTGATGGCAGGCCATTCGCTTGAATAAACTTCGCGCCTGAATGTGATATTTGCGTTTGTGAATATATTGGAGACAGTTCTTTCCATGATGTGTCCACTTCTGTTTTTTCGCGCGTTGGTGTCCAAGCCAGTCTCAATACCAAATACATAGTCAACGAGATTGGTTATTTCCCGTTTTTGCAAAATCTCGCCCAGTCCTGTTCCTGTAAGGAATGACATGATAGAGTCTACTGAGTAAAATAGACCGTCCATATCCACGCAATTACTTTCGGAGTCTAATATCTTTTTGTTCTTGTAATTTCTTGCGGCAATGAGGATGGGCATAACCGAGAAGGCGGATTGATCCCTTAGCCAAATAGTTTCCACGCTTTTTCGTAAATCAATGGCTCCTATTAGACTGTTTAACATGCAAAGGCTCAGCTTGATATCGTTTACATGTCGTGAAATTTTTTCAAAATCACAGAAGAAGTCTAATGTTTGGTTGGTCTCTTTAAGCTGAGAAATAAAAATATCAAAATCTTTAAGCATAAGCTTGTTGCTCGCTGGCATTATGGAAAATGACAAGTTCTTTTTTATTATTATTCAGACTACTTGCCGTTTTCGCGTAATTATGAATTAAAAGTTCGGTGATCTTCCCCCTTTTGTCGGCGTTCGCGTTGACATTGCGTGATGCCATAACTCTTTCTATATGGTAATCGGCATATAAGGTTTGAAAGAAATTACCTTGTTCGTTTTTGCCTTTGCTATCAGAATTGCTCAGCATAAAGTCGTATCCCTCGGCAACCACGGTGTCGCAGAATTCTTTTAATCTTATTTGGGATGTGTCATTAAACGATTCTTTGGTGTAATCGTTGAAACATGACGTGCCACTAAGTGGACGATACGGTGGGTCGAAGTAGAACAGAGTCTTGCCTTGTGCATAATCGAGAGTCCGCTCAAAGTCGCCGCTTAATATATCCACTCGTTTCAACAATTCGCTGTCTGCGCGGAGCGTTTCCTCGTCACATATTAACGGTTGTTTGTATTTTCCGTATGGCACATTAAACAGGCCTTTCTTGTTTACACGGTACAATCCATTGAAACAAGTACGGTTCAGGAAAAAAAACTTCGTTGTGTTTTCTATTGGGTCAAGTTTTTTTTCGTTGTATCGTTCACGCACTTTCAAGAACATTTCGCGTTTGGCGTCTATATTTGTCAATGCGAAATATTGCGTTTGAATGTCGTTCAAAGATTTTATAAGGCGCTCCACGTCGTCCCTTACGGTTTTATAGCAATCTGTTAAATCTGTATTGATGTCGTTTATGACAGCTCGCTTGATATTGGGATAATGTTGTAGCATGTAAAAAAGCATTGCTCCACCGCCTACAAAAGGTTCAATATAGGTTGCGTCCTCCCAATTATCAAAGTCGGCTGGGAGTTTTGTTTTCAATTGTTCGATCAGCTGGCCTTTGCCGCCAACCCATTTGATGAATGGTTTTGCTTTAATACTCATATTCTGTTTTGCCAATTGTCTTGTTCATTTCGTCCTTTCCGCAAAGATACGCCAAAACATTGAGAACGGTGGCGTTTGGCGTGTGTTTTTTCGTCGCGCCGCGACATTCCTCTCGCCGCGAAAAGACGGCGAGAGGCATTTTTCACCTTGATATTCTTGCGTAAAAGCGAAAAAGATGATACATTTGCCAAGCGGCCGCGATGGCGCGCGGGGCGAAAGGTATTCGCCCACGAAGAGAATACCACCACTAAAGACATTGACGCTATGACAGGCAAGCAAGCTCCACAAGCAGACCAAGTGACAGATAATAAGGGCACCGACGCGCGCGGGCGGGTTTCCCGAGGCGCGCCGGCGCTGTCCGCAAACCGGATAATCTTTTTTTTCAAGCGAGGCATTTGGGAGAGGGGCACCGTGTCGTTTCGGCAAGATCCTTGGGTGTACATGGCCCAACGGCTCTACATGGTGTTCAAGGGGCTGTTCGTGGAGAACCATTGGGGCTACGCGGCCCAGCTCACCTTTAACACCATGATGGCTATCGTGCCCGTGTTCGCCGTGATTTTCGCCGTGGGGCGCGGCTTCGGCTTCGAGGATTACATCTCCGAGTGGGTGCGCCGCGTGTTCGCCAGCCAGCCATACGTGGCCGACGCCATCATCCGATTGGTGGGCCAGTACATCAAGTACACCCACCAAGGCGTGGTTATCGGCGTGAGCTTGGTGTTCATGCTCTATAGCGTCATCTCGCTGTTCAACAATGTGGAGAGTGTCTTCAACGGCATCTGGGCGGTCAAGAAAGAGCGATCGTGGGGCAAGGCGGCGTTTGACTATGTGTCTATCATCTTTCTCGTGCCGTTGGTCATCATCTTGTTCTCGGGCCTGAGCGTGTTTTTTTATAGCGTGCTTGGCCGTCTGCCCGACTTCCAATTGCTCACGCCGCTGTTTCGCGGCGTCATCGGTTTCGTGGTGCCCTTGGCCGTGCTTACGCTGTTTTTCACCTTGTTTTACACCTTCGTGCCCAACACCAAGGTGCGCCCCTCCATGGTGTGGTTTCCCGCGTTGTTGGCCGGCTTGAGCGTTATCGGGCTGCAAGCGGTCTACATCCATTTCCAAGTGGTGTTCGCGAGCTACAACCTTGTCTATGGGTCTTTGGCCGCCTTGCCGCTGCTCATGCTGTGGATGCAGGTGTCATGGTTTATCTGCATCGGTTTCGCCGAGCTTGGCCGGGCCAACCAAGAGCTCACCGACGGGTATCTCGTGGAAAGCCGCGAGGACAGCTTTTTGGAGCGTTTGGGCAAGGCCTCCATGGTGCTGAGCCACCTGTGCCATCGGCAGCGGCTTGGCTATGGGCCTTGCGACGCCGACCATTTGCTCTCGGCCACCCATTACAGCTACGCCCAGTTGACGCGTGCCCTGCGCGCGCTCGTCGACGCTCGCCTTGTGGCCCACACGCACAGAGACGATGGCACTGACGTGTACACCCTCAATCGCGACGCCTCCGACCTTGGCATGGGCGTGGCCGTCAGCGCGCTGTTGGGCCGTCGCACCCACGATGAAGGGCGCGACAGCGACTCGCGCCCATCGCGCGAGGTGCGCCGACAGCTCGACGCCATGCTCTCTGAGTATATCGACGCGCTCAATGGTGTCAAAGTGTTGCGGCTGGCCGAGGAGGTTCGCGACTGGCGCGCGCGGGATTGAGCCTCCGCCAGCCAGTCACGTGGGTCAGTGTTCGTGTTCGCCGGCGTTCACCAATTTGGCGTTGATGAAATAAGCCCCCCGCGTGGCTATGCGCGCGTTGGCTGGCAAGTCGGCAACGGGCGTGACGGCGCAGTAGCCAGCCTCGGTGGTGCCTCGTATCACCTCCACTTTCTTGAAGGTGGTTGCGCCACGCTTGCCACTGCTTGTGCTTGCCGCCCCCTTGACCACGAACACGTAGTCGCGGCCACTGTCCTCCACGACGGCGGTTGTGGGCACGGCCGTCGTCGTGGCTCGCGTGAGGCTCACTATGCCCGTCACGTTCATGCCGTCTATCAGCCCCCGCTTGTTACCTTTCACCCTGCAGTGCACCGCCACTGTCTTGCTCTGGCCCGAGAATGACGAGCCTATACTGTACACCGTGGCGTCGTACTCGTCGACGGGGTTGTTCGTGATGGTGAAATGCACTGTCTGGCCTATCCTCACCTTGGGCAGGTCTCGCTCGAAGACTTGCAGGTCCAAATGCAGCGATGAGTTGTCTACCATGTCCATGACCGGTTTTGATGGGTCTATGTAGCTGCCCACGGTGGCGTACACGTTGCTCACCGTGCCACTGATGGGCGCCCTCACGACGAGGGTGGTGCGCATATTGGCGTTGGTGAGCGCGGCAGAGGCTATGCCCATGAGCCTCACCTGTTTTTCCAAGGCCGCTCGCTCGGCGCGCAGCACGCGCAGCTCGGCGAGGGCCTGTTGCAGGTTTCTGCCCGTTCCGGCGTCACTTTCTCTCAGCGTCTTTTGCCTTTTCAGCTCCTGCTCGGCCATTGCCAGTTTGCCCTTGATGGCCAAGAGGTCTTTTTGCCGCTCCACGAACTCGGGGTTTGATACCGTGGCCACCACCTGCCCGCGGCTCACGTGGTCGCCCACCTGCACCAGCAGGCTTTTCACCACGCCACTGTACAGCGTGCTGGCGCTGGCCTTGTTGGTGTTGGGCACCATGAGTTGGCCGTTGGCCTTGAGCGTGGCCGTCAGCTCTTTTCGCTCCATGTTGCCTGTCGTCACGCCAGCCGCGCTCATTTGCTCGGGGGTGAGTGTGGTCTCCGTGCCATGCCCCTCGTGGCTGGGCGCCGTCTCGTGGGCGCTCTCGCTCTCGTTTCGCTCTCTCGGCGCCTTGTCCTTGCACGCCGTCATGGTCAGGCCTATGGCTAACGCCGCCATCAGGCCCCACTTGGTCTTTGTGTATGTTCTCATTGTCTTTTTGGGTATTTCAAATATTTGGCGCGGCGCGATTTTTTTGTCCGTCTCGCGCCGCTTCTTGCTCTCGGCCGGCCCCGGCGCCCGTCACTTGCCCATGAGGGCCAGCGTGTCTATGAGCGCCGCGTCCACCTCCTTGACGCTCGCGAGCAGTTCTATCCTTGTGTCGGTGACCGCCTGTATGGCGTACAGGTACTCCACGTATCCTGTCTCTCCAGCTTGGTATCCCGCCTTTGCGGCCTTGAGCACGCGCTCTGCCGTGGGCATGGCCTCGTTGGTGTAGTACGCGTATTTTGCCAAGGCCGTGGCGTACCTTCGCTTGGCGTTCGCGAGGTCGGCGTCAAGCTGTCTTTGCCTTTGCCGTGCCTCTGTCTCCTCCGCCTCTTTTTCTCTCTCCAAGGCTCTCCTTCGGGCTTTGGAGGCTCCCGTTGGCAGCGATATGGCCAGGCCCACGCTCACGAAATGATACCTCTTGCCGGTTCCCACGTACCGTTCCACGCCGTCGATGGTCTGCATTCCGGCCAACGATTGGTTGGTGTATCCCACGGTAAACTCAGGCATGGCGTTTGCTTTCTCCAAGTCTATGCCCAGCTTGGCCACCTTCGCCTCGTTTCTTGACACCTCCACGTAGGGGTGGCCCGGCGCGCTGGCGGTGTCGGTGTCAAGGTCGGCCGCGGTCATGGGGCGGTAGCGACCTTGTCGCTCTATGTCGAAACGGCCCTCTATGCCGGCGATGGCTCGAAGCGTCTCCATGGCGGCGGCGTAATCGTCATCGTTCTCTTTGGCGCGCAAGGCCATCTCGCCCCGCTTGGTGCGTGCCGCGTCTATGTCCGCTCGCTTGGTGTCTCCGGCGCCGAATCGCAGTCTCGCCACGCGCTCGAAGTCGGCGTACAAGCTGTCCAAGCGTTCCAGTTGAATTTTTCTTTGTCGCAGGTACAAGGCCTGGCAAAAGGCCGTTCGCGTGCCTCGTCTCAGCTCCACGGTCTCGAGCCGTTCCTGCGTGCGCTTGGCTTGTGTCTGTGCTTGGTACAACTTTCGTCTGGCCGCGAACACGGTGGGGAACGGTATGCTTTGCGTCGCGGACACGCTGTAATCCTTGTTGACGCTGCTATACTGCCCATATTGCGCCCCAATGTCCATCTTGGGCATGTCGGCCGCGGTAGCCTCGGCCAGTCTCGCGGCCTCGGTTCGCAGTCTTGCGGCACGCGCGGTGCCGTTGTTCTTGATGGCCATCTCCGTGAGTTCGCCTATGGTGTAGGCCCGAGTGGAGTTTTGTGCCATGGCCGGGACTGCCGTGGCTACGAGCGCCATGACCACGAGCGCCGTCCGTCCGGGCGTTCTCACCACCCACGCTCGGCGCTTGGCGTAGACCGCGAGGTATAGCAGTGGCAGCACGAACAGCGTGAGCAGGGTTGACGAGACCAGCCCTCCTATCACCACCGTGGCCAACGGTCGTTGCACCTCCGCTCCCGCCCCTTGGCTCAAGGCCATGGGCAGGAATCCGAGACTGGCCACCGTGGCTGTCATGAGCACAGGTCTCAGGCGTGTCTTGGTACCCTCCATGATTTGCCTAAGTGGGTTGGATATGCCCTCGGCCCTCATCTGGTTGAACGTGCCGATGAGCACCACGCCGTTGAGCACGGCCACCCCGAAGAGCGCGATGAAGCCCACACCCGCGCTTATGCTGAACGGCATGCCGCACAGCGCGAGGGCCGCCACGCCGCCGATGGCCGCCATAGGTATGGCCGTGAAGATGATGGTGGCCTGCTTGGCTGACCTGAAGGCAATGTACAACAGCACGAAGATGATGACCAGCGCCAGCGGCACGGCCACGGCGAGCCGCTCGTTGGCCGCCCGCATGTTCTCAAACTGTCCGCCGTAGGTGAAGTAATAGCCTGATGGCAATTTCACCTGTTGGTCCAGCCGGGCTTGTATGTCGCGCACGACGCGGCTCACGTCGCGTCCGCTCACGTTGAAGCCCACCACGACACGTCGGCTCCCATTCTCGCGGCTCACTTGCGCCGGCCCCATGCGATAGGCCACGTCGGCCACTTGCGACAGTGGCACCAGCCCCACCGGCGTGGGCAGCACCATGCCTGCCACGTCGTCTATGCTGCCGCGGTGCGCGCTGTCGAGGCGGGCCACCAAGTCGAACCGTCGCTCGTTCTCGAACACCACGCCCGCGCTCTTCCCCGCGAAGGCCATGGACAGCACGTCGTTGGCGTCGCTGATATCTATGCCGTAGTTGGCCATTCGGGCGTGGTCGTAGGTCACGTTTATTTGTGGCAGGCCCACGGTTTGCTCCACCTGTGGCTCCGTGACGCCGTCCACCGACCTTATGGCGCGAGCCACCCGCTTGGCGTACTCGGCCAGCGTGTCCGGGTTCTCGCCGAATATCTTGACGGCCACGTCTTGCCTTACGCCCGTCATAAGCTCATTGAATCGCATCTGTATGGGCTGGTTTTTCTCGAAAAACACGCCCGGGATGTCCTCCAGTCGTTTCTCTATGTCGTTGGCCAGCTCATCGTACGTGCGACCGCTCTTCCATTGGTCGCGCGGCTTGAGTATGATCATCAGGTCGGTGGCCTCGGGTGGCATGGGGTCGGTGGGCACCTCGGCGGATCCCGTCTTGCCCACTACCATCCGTACCTCATCAAATGACCGGATGACGCGCTCGGCCTGCATGCTGGTCTCCATGCTCTGTTTCAGCGACGCTCCTTGGGGCAGTATGCAGTGGAAGGCGTAGTCGCCCTCTTGCAACTGTGGAATGAACTCGCCGCCCATGCGGGCGAACGTGAACAGCGCCATGGCCAGGAGTGCCACGGCCGCGCCTATCACCCACAGCCTGAGCCGTATGGCTCGCGCGAGAAGTGGTTGGTGGAATCGAGCCAGCCGGTCCATCAAGCGGTCCGCGAGCGTGCGTCCGGGCTTGTGTGCCCTTGGCAGGAAGGCCGCGCTCATCATGGGTATGTACGTCATGCTGAGCACGAGCGCGCCAATGATGGCGAAGCTCACGGTTTGCGCCATGGGTCGGAACATTTTGCCCTCCACGCCCACGAGCGTCAGTATGGGAATGTAGACCATGAGGATGATAATCTCACCGAAGACGGCCCCGCGCAACATCGACGAGGCAGACCTGAACACCTCTTGGTCCATCTGCCTGCGTGTGAGTCTCGTCCCGGCGGCGGTGGCGGCGAGATGGCACATGGTGGCTTCCACGACAATCACGGAGCCGTCCACGATAATACCGAAGTCTATGGCCCCGAGGCTCATCAGGTTGGCGCTCACCCCGAAGAGATTCATCATGCCGAGGGCGAAAAGCAGGGACAGCGGTATGGCCGACGCCACGATGAGGCCACCCCTGATGTTGCCCAGAAAGAGCGTTAGCACGAAAATGACGATAAGCGCGCCCTCCACGAGGTTGCTCTCGACGGTGTTGATGGCTCGCCCCACAAGGTCCGAGCGGTCGAGGTATGGCTCTATGGTCACATCGTCTGGCAGCGACCGTTGGATGGTGGGCAGCTTGGCCTTGACTCGTTTCACCACCTCGTTGCTGTTCTGGCCCTTGAGCATCATCACGATACCGCCCACGGCATCCACCTCACCATTGTAGGTGAGCGCTCCGTATCGCACGGCGTGGCCTATGCGCACGTCGGCCACGTCGTTGATGGTCACGGGCGTGCCTTGCTCGCTTCTCACGCGTATGCGGCGTATGTCGTCCAGCGATCGCGCGCGCCCTATGCCACGTATGAAGTATGCGTTGGGCCCCTTGTCTATGTAGGCGCCGCCCGTGTTCTCGTTGTTACGCCGCAGGGCGTCGAATATGTCGGTGATGGACACGCCCATGGCGCGCAGCCTGTTGGGGTCTACGGCCACCTCGTATTGCTTCAGCTCTCCGCCGAAGCTGTTCACCTCGGCCACGCCGGGCGTGCCGTAGAGCTGCCGCGCCACTATCCAGTCTTGCATCTCGCGCAGGTCTTTGGACGAGTATTTGCGCTCGCTGCCGGGCTTGGGGTGTATGATGTATTGGTACACCTCGCCCAAGCCGGTGCTCACGGGAGCCATCTCGGGCGTGCCCAGTCCCTGCGGTATTTTCTCCTCGGCCTCCTTGAGCCGCTCGCTCACGAGCTGCCGCGCGAAGTACACGTCCACGTCCTCGTCGAAAACCGCCGTGACCACGGACAGCCCGAATCGCGAAATGCTGCGCGTGTGCTGCAGTCCGGGCAGCGTGGCTATGGCCTGCTCTATGGGCGCCGTGATCAGTTGCTCCACCTCTTGGGTGGCCAGCGTGGGCGACGACGTGATGATTTGCACTTGGTTGTCGGTGATATCGGGCACCGCGTCTATGGGAAGCCGCAGCGCGCTCCACACGCCCCACGCCACCAAGGCGACGGTCATGATCGCCACGAGGAGCTTGTTGCGTATGCTGAATGAGATGATTTTGTCGAGCATGTCTTGTTTTTTTGAATGCAAAATTACGCCTTTTCCAGTGCAATCGGGTTGCAAACATGTGGCGCGGCCCATTTTTTTTTGACCTGCCCGCGCCCTACGCGTTATCTCGCCGCGCTTGATGCGCCAATATTTTGAGACCTCTGCAAAACTCTTTACTTTCTTTTCCCATATCAAATATTTTTGTACCTTATGGAGCGACGGAGAAGTTGAAGATCAGGTTAACGACCGCCTGTCTTTTAGTCGCTTTGCAGGTCTTGGCATGGAAGATATTGTTCCTGATAGTACTACTGTATGTCGTTTCCGCAATATCTTAGTTGAGGCAGATTTATACGATATGCTCCTTGATGAGTTCAACAGGCAATTAGAAGCTAAAGGTATCATTGTAAAGCGTGGTGCCATTGTTGATGCCAGCATTACGAATACTCCCCGTCGCCCCCGTGGACGTAAGAGCTATGAAGTCGTTGAGGATAGAAAAGAGGGTGAGAACATAGAGGCTTCGGAGAAAGCGATGCTCAAAGAAGTTGTCAAGCCTAACGTAGATACAGAAGCTCGTTGGGTAAAGAAGATGGGAAAGCTCCACTTCGGTTACAAGCGTCACACGGTAACGGATGAAAACGGAATGGTGCTTGCCGAGGAAACGACAGCAGCCAATGAAAGTGATATTAAACACTTAGAAACACCCCTGAAGAAAGCTAAATTGCCACGGAAAGCACTTGTCTATGCCGATAAAGGATATAATTCGACGGAGAACAAAGGAACCCTCAAACGTATCTTGAATAAAGCTGCAAGTGGGTATCTTCACTTTGTTTGATGGATATAACAAAATAAAAGGCTATAAGCTCTTGTAATGGCTTTATGTAGTTATAGACAAAACTTTTATATTTCAATAAATTTCCTAACATAACTCTGCTTTTAGAAGGTTCCAAGAGTGTCAAAAACTCCCTAATATCCTCGGAATTCTTGCTGAACTCAAAGAAAAAACAAGGATGAAAAATAACCCCAAAGGCTACATTATTGGTACCTTGAGAGGAAAACTACAAGATTTATTCAAAAATTAATACCTAATAGCTGTTTCTTTAAATATAATTTCTTATTATTGCAGCATAAGAAAATCTCTATCTATTACAGAAATGATGGGAAACAGAGAATGTCCATATTGCCACAAGAATATCTCTATAAGCAGATGTTCTCATTACTTTTTACACGGTACTAATTATAGTATTCGGTGTAACCATTGCAATCAAGAAGTAAAACTTTTAAAAGAACCCATTTCATTTAACTACTGCTTTATCATAGGCTTTTGTATATCATATGGATTTATGTCCTTTTTCTTATACTTTCTAAAATTAGATTTCATAGAATCTTTACTCTATACTTTACCCATTATCATTGTTTTTTTATTAATTACGATGATTTTAACTTTAAAACGAATTATCTTTATGAAAAAATAGACATTTAAATCTTCCTTTAATTATTAACTAGTCGACCTTCAAAAATGCGATGTCGCCTTTTTGAGGGTCGACTATTTATATTTTTCAGGCAAACCATTTTTCAAAGCATTAGCTTCAATAACTATTCCTACGCTATTAGTTATGCGCTATTAGTTATGCTTATATATTATGTAATTAACTAAAAAAGTAGTTATTCTCTTACCCAAATATGATGCGTTATAGGTAGTTTAATCACAGGATAAAAAGTGACAACAAGTCCTTGTAAAGAACCATGGAGGTAGGAATATTAATCATCTAATCCTAATCTGTTTGTACTCCCTCATTAGTCTATCGGAGGTGTTAGGATTGTTATGCCTGTAGTACCGCCAGTATTCTGCATCTTCCATCACTTTCTCTGCTCTTTCTTTTTGCAACCCTGTCCATGACACCAAAAGTTCACCAATGAAAACAAAAAAGGAGTTACGTTAATGTAACTCCTTAATAATAAATGTAGCGGGGGTGGGACCCGAACCCACGACCTCCGGATTATGAATCCGACGCTCTAACCAGCTGAGCTATCCCGCCATCAGTTCTCTTTGTTTCTGAAAAGCGTGTGCAAAGTTATTACATTATTTTCTCATTTCCAAATTTTTCCGGTGTTTTTATCGTCGTTTGTCATAAAATAACTATATTTGCGCACATTGAGAATGTACAATAGCAATCATTCTATCCTTATACCTAAAGGCAAAAGCTTTGTTCTAAAGGCGAACGCCATGAAAAAAAACATTGAATGGAAAAAAACAAGATTACCATTGAGCGCACTCTTCGCTCACGCTCTAAATCTATAATCTGGGAACTTATATCCACCCCCGCGGGCCTTTCGCGATGGATAGCGGAAGAGGTGAGGCAGGAGGGCGAGGAGCTCATTTTTACATGGGGAAAACCTGGGCAGGAATACGAGACCAGGCGCGCCACTGTCTTGAGAAAGGTGAAAAACCAATCGCTGAGGTTCCGTTGGGAGGACGAGGACGCCCCTTCGGCCTACACCGAAATAGCCTTGGTGGCGCCGGATGTCGCTGATGAGCTGGCGCTGCGCGTAACAGATTACGCGGAGCCGGACGATGAGGAAAGCGTGACATACATGTGGAACCATGATCTTGACCGCCTGCAATATAAGATGGGCGTTTGACCCATCGGCGAAAGGGCGAGACAGTTCGTTTCAGAGCCGCCCCGCTTGTAATAAATGGAAGAACCTTTGGCATTGTTAACAAAAAATGATGTATCTTTGCCATATGTAAAAAAGACGGTTATGATTTGGACTGTTGTCGTAGGTATCGTGGCGGGCGCGGTGGCGTGCCTGATTATGGGGCGCGAGAGGCAAGGGTGTCTGGTGAATTTGCTTTTGGGGCTCGCTGGAGGCTTTGTGGGCGGCAACGCGCTTGGCTGGATTGGCGTCGAGTGGCATGGCGTGACAGGCCAAATAGGCACGTCCGTGGTAGGCGCCGTCATCATTTTGTGGTTGTGTGCCAAGCTCAAGAGGTGACATGTCTAACCGTTTTATGATTGTGGCACTCTGAAAGGACGTTCTTGATGACAAACAAAATAGGGCAAAGCATCCTCGCGCTTTTTTTTGCGTTGGCAGCCATTGCGGCTGACGCAAAGATTTGGTCTGCTGATAATATCCCCATGGTTCATCTCCAAGACCATGACAGATACGTATGCGACCCAGAGAATATCTTGACGCCGGCCTCGCGCGATTCTTCAGACTTCTATCTCAAGAGGTTGCATCTGGAATGTGGCGTCCAAACGGTTTTTGTCGTGGTGGGCAATGTGAAGAACCAAGATTGTTTCCGGTTGGCCGAAGATTTGGGAAACCAATACGGCGTGGGTACAAGCAAGGAGCGGCGTGGCTTGGTAATCGTCATAGCCGTTAACGATCGCAGGTATTTCATCGCGCCCGGGAAAGGCCTTGAGGCCGATTTGACGGATGTTGAGTGTGATGACATAGCCAGGGCTTGCATCGTCAAGAATATGAAAGTGGGCGACATAGACCTTGCGGTGCTTGAGACATCCAAGGCCATGTTTAACAAGTTTGCAACCGGGAGCGCTGGCATTGAGCGGGCGGACCTGTCCGAGGGGACGAGTTTGAAAGACTGGTTGGTCATCATGTTCCTGCTTTTGATATTTTTTGGTCGGCCCGTGCTACTGATAATTTGCGGCATCCTTGAGAAGATGGGTATAATAAAACCATCGGCCCGAAAGAAGCGTCATCGCCGAAAGGACAACGACGATTGGTTTCCACCCTTTATCTTTGGCGGTGGCGGAGGCTGGGGCGGTGGCACCAGTGGCGGCAGTTTTGGCGGCGGCAGTTTCGGCGGCGGTGGCGCTGGCGGTGGCTGGTAGACGCACAAAAGGCATTGGTGATATGAAAACTTTTAAATTGTTATATAGATGAAAACTAAAAAATCTTTAGCACTTATCTTCGTAGTACTTATTGTCCTGCTATGTTTCGGGGCTTGTAGCTCTTACAACGGATTGGTAAACAAACAGGAGGCTGCCACCACCGCGCTGGCTAATGTGCAGGCTACCTACCAGCGTCGCGCTGACTTAATTCCAAATTTGGCTAAAACTGTCCAAGCGTATGCCAAGCACGAGCGCGAAACCTTTGAGGCCGTGACGCGGGCGCGGGCATCGGTGTCGCAAACAAAACTGGACGCTGATAATCTCACGCCCGAGGCACTGCAAAGGTTTCAAAACGCACAAGGAAACTTGTCGCAGGCTTTGGGCAAACTGATGGTAGTGGCGGAGCGCTACCCAGAATTAAAAGCGAATGAAAATTTCAAAAGCTTACAAATCCAACTTGAAGGCACCGAGAATAGGATTAACGAGGCGCGCCAACAATATAACGAGGTGGTTCAAGATTACAACCAGAGCGTTAGGCATTTTCCCAACAACATGTTCGCCGCCGTTTTTGGTTTCAATCGCATGAGCAAATTTGAGGCTTCGGCGGGCGCTGAAAAGGCGCCACAACTTAATTTTGATTGAATGAAGCGGTTGGCGACAAGCGGATTTTTCGTTGTAAAAACTTATATTGGTGTCC
>NZ_JRNC01000002.1 GCF_000758925.1 Prevotella sp. S7-1-8 | reverse complement strand
AAAAAACTTACCTTTGCAGTTGTTATGTTGATACTTCTCACTGTTTTTGGATATTTCGCCGTGTTGCTGTGTTTTAGCAGGCTCACCACTCGGCGCTCTGATAACGACACATTTTACAGGGGCAATCGCCAATCGCCTTGGCATATGGTAGCGTTTGGCATGGTGGGCGCCAGCATCTCCGGCATCACGTTTGTGTCAGTGCCCGGCATGGCGATCAAGACAGATATGACCTATTTGCAAATGTGCTTGGGTTTCATACTCGGATATTTCATCGTGGCGTTTGTGTTGCTGCCCTTCTATTACCGGCTCAATCTCACCACCATCTACGCTTGGTTGGGCCGTCGGTTGGGCCGTCGGTCATACCAGTCGGGTGCTTGTTTTTTTCTTTTGTCCAAGATGACGGGCGCCGCCGTGCGCTTTTATGTGGTGTGTTTCATCTTGCAACGGTTTGTGCTTGGACCGGTGGGCGTTCCGTTTCCGCTCACGGTTGTGGTTATGGTGTGCCTTATATGGCTCTACACACGGCGCGGTGGCATCAAGACATTGGTGTGGACCGATACGTTGCAAACGGCCTGCATGTTTACAGCGCTCATCCTGATTATTCTTCATGTGGTGTCCAGGCTGGGGCTCACTCCTGTCGAGGCATTGTCAGCCATCGCCGCCGACGCCCATGGCAGGGTGTTCGAGTTTGGCGATTGGATGTCGAGGCAGTATTTTTGGAAGCAGTTTCTTAGTGGTATTTTTGTCACCATCGTGATGACCGGACTTGACCAGGACATGATGCAGAAGAACCTGACGTGCAAGACACTGCGTGACGCGCAGAAAGACATGTGCGTGTATGGTTTTGCTTTTTTGCCGGCCAACGCTTTGTTTTTGGGCCTTGGCGTGTTGTTGATGACGCTTGCTCGACAGCAAGGCATGGCGCTCCCGGCCCAGGGCGATGACTTGTTGCCCATGTTCGCGGCCACAGGCAGTTTGGGCACGGTTGTCGTGGTGCTCTTCACCATTGGTGTCTTGGCCGCCGCGTTCTCCTCGGCCGACTCAGCCTTGACAGCTCTCACCACTTGTTTTTGCGTGGATATCTGTGGCAAACCCACTGACGAGCGGCTACGCCGAAAAGCCCACATTGGCGTGGCGGTGGTGTTCACGCTGTTCATCATGCTGTTCAAGGCGCTCAATTCCACGAGTGTCATTGATGCCATCTATATTCTTTGCTCTTATACCTATGGGCCGCTCCTTGGCCTTTTTGCCTATGGCCTGCTCACTCGTCGCCCCACGCGCGACCGTATGGTACCTTATATCTGTGTGGCATCGCCATTGCTTTGTTATGCTATCGACAGCTTAACCCTTGCCGCCACGGGCTACAAATTTGGCTATGAGTTGCTCATGCTCAATGGCGCGCTCACCTTTGCCGGTTTGTGGGTTTGCGGGAGTGGCGCCATTCCGGCCTTGTCGCGTCGCGTTGAAGGGTAGGCGTGGCTGCCCGCTCATGTATAGCTGGCGGTTTCTCACTCGGCGGAGAAGTCGGCGACGAGCTGGCGATAGGCGTGGTACAGGCGTGTCTTTGATACGATGCCTTGCAGGTGGTTGTCAATGTCCACCACGGGCAGTGCGTCTGCGTTAGTGGCGTCAAACTTGGCCATTACTTCTTCCATGGGCTCGTTGTCGTACAAGATGGCCGGAACGGGCACCATGAGTTGGCTGACGCGGAAGCGATGGTACAGTTCGGTGCGGAAAACATAGTGCCGTATCTTGTTGATGTCTATCATGCCGAGCAGGTGCTTGTTGTCGTCTACCACCGGGAGGAGCATGTCGCGGCTGCTCGTGAGTACGGAGATGAGTTTGTACATGGGCATCTCCGGCGTGACGGTTGTGCACTCTCGCTCCACCACGGAACCCATGCTGAGCATGGTGAGCACGCTGCGATCGGTGTGATGAGTGAGCAATCGCCCCTCGCGCGCCAATCGCATGGCGTATATGCTGTGTGACTCAAAGATGTTGATGACCATGAAACTCACCACCGACACGATGATGAGGGGTACGAACAATTGATAACCGCCCGTAATCTCGGCTATGAGGAAGATGCCCGTGAGTGGCGCGTGCATCACGCCAGCCATCACGCCAGCCATGCCAAGGAGCGTGAAATTTTTCTCGGGCAGGTACATGCCTATTTGCTCCTTGTTCCAAAAGTGCGCGAAGAGAAATCCGGCGAAGCCACCCACGAAGAGCGACGGCGCGAAAGTTCCGCCGCATCCGCCTGCCCCATTGGTGGAGGATGTGGCCACGATCTTGGTAAACATGACAAGCGCGACATAGACCAAGAGCAGCTCCGGATGCCCATAGAAGAGAGAACCGTCCATTATCTTGGACCAGTCGGCCTCGGTTTGGCCCTCCATGAAGATGGCGATGGCATCGTAACCTTCGCCATAGAGCGCCGGAAAAAGGAATATGAGTGAGCTTAGCACCAATCCGCCCACTAAGAGTTTGGCGTAGAAATGATGGCGCATCATGGCGTACTTGCTCTCGCAAAAATTCATCATGCGCATGAAATAGAGGCTCATCAGTCCGCACATCACGCCCAAGAGAACGGTGCCTGGTATGCGCTCCACGCTCCATGCGCTGTCAAGATGAAACGTGAAGAGCGTGGAAGTTCCCGTGAAAAGGTATGAGAAGATGTCGGCCGTGATGCTCGAGATAAGGATTGGTACCAATGAGGCCATGGTGAGGTCTATCATAAGCACTTCCAAGGTGAACACCAAGCCTGCGATGGGGGCCTTGAAAATGCCTGCGATGGCCGCCGCGGCGCCACAGCCCACCAATAGCATCACGGTGCGTTTGTTCATGTTGAACAGTCTGCCAAGATTGGATCCGATGGCCGACCCTGTGAGCACAATAGGCGCCTCGGCTCCCACAGACCCGCCGCATCCGATGGTGATGGCCGACGCCACCACGGAGCTCCATGTGTTGTGCGCCCGTATGAGAGAGTTTTTGGTTGCGATGGCGTAGAGCACTCGAGTAATGCCATGCGAGATATTGTCACGCACTACGTATTTGATAAAAAGCGAAGTGAGGTAAATGCCCACCACTGGCACCACAAGAAAGAGCCAGTTGGCTCGTTCGGTGAAAAATCCGTAGCTTAGTAGTCGCTGTATCAGCTTGATGAGACCATGGAGCATGAAGGCTGCCACGGAGGCCAAGAAACCGATGATGAACGCAAGGATGTAGGTGGCTTGCTTATTGGTAAGCGTGTTGTTTTTCCAAGCTATGAGTTTTGCTATCACTTTCTTGCTGTTGTTTTGTCGACGCGAAAAATTTAAGGCGCGCGCCTTGTCGCGGGACTGTGGGCCGTAAATGTGAAATGCTGTTTATCTGATGATGGTGACCTCGCCAGTGGGACCGAGCTTGACAATGGAGCTGGGCGTGTGCGGCTTGTGCTCGTTGCGCCTTGAGAAGCATACGTAGTCCACGCTGTCTAACAGCTCTTGCGAGATGTCTTGGTAGTTTTGGGCGGCTGGCTCTCCGCTGATGTTGGCGCTGGTGCTGACAATGGCTTTTTGGAAACGGTAGCACAGTTGGCGCGAGAAAGGCTCGTTGGTGATACGCAGCGCTATGCTGCCATCGTCGGCGATAAGATTGGGGGCGAGGTTCACGGCGCCGTCGAGGATGACGGTGGTGGGTTTCACGGCAGCGTCCATGAGGTCCCAAGCTATGTTGGGCACTTGGCGCACGTACCGCTGCAACCGCGCGTCTGAGTCCACGAGGCAGATGAGAGCCTTGGAGTCGTCGCGCTTTTTGATGGCGTACACCTTGGCCACGGCTTCGGCGTTGGTGGCGTCGCAGCCGATGCCCCACACGGTGTCGGTGGGGTATAGGATAACGCCGCCATTCTTTAAGACATCGACGGCCTTTTTGATATCTTCTTCTTGTGTCATTTTTTTAAAGGATATATAGGCAAAGTTACAGAAACTTTACTTATCGTCCAAATGTTTGCGAGTTTTTTTAAGGTTGCGCGGGCTCAACTTTTCCTATGTTTTGAAATTCAAAAAAAAGCGATGAATACCCTTTTAAATCTCAAATGTTTTGTTATCTTTGCAAAAGATTGGCATCGCCTCGGCAATTTGAGGCTTCGCCCCGTTGCGCTCTGCTTGCGCAATCTAATTATGGTAAGAGACTACGCTAACTTAAAAAAGATATAAAATGAACGAACAAGAATTGATGAAACCGTACGTCATTGGCTTGGACCTTGGCGGCACGAACTCTGTCTTCGGGATAGTGGACAGTCGAGGCGAGATAAAGGCTACGACAGCCATCAAGACGCAAGGCTATGATACCGCGGAGGAGTACGTGAAAGCGGCGGTGGACGCTCTCAACGTCATTATCTACCAAGTGGGTGGCATTGATAAAATCAAGGCCATGGGCATTGGCGCGCCAAACGGCAATTTCTACAATGGGACAATAGAGTTTGCGCCCAATCTGGTATGGGGGCACAATGGTATAGTGCCTTTGGCCGACATGTTCTCGAAAGCGCTTGGCGTGCCTGTCGGGCTTACCAACGACGCCAACGCGGCCGCCATTGGCGAGATGACGTATGGCGTGGCGCGCGGTTTGAAAAACTTCGTGATGATCACGCTTGGCACGGGCGTGGGCTCGGGCATCGTGATAGACGGGCACGTGGTGTATGGCTCTGACGGTTTTGCCGGCGAGCTGGGCCACGTCACGATGGTGCGCGAAAATGGCCGCTCATGCGGATGTGGCCGCACAGGTTGCTTGGAGGCTTACTGCTCGGCCACGGGCGTGGCGCGCACGGCTCGCGAGATGTTGAGCCAGTCTGACGAGCCTTCGTTGTTGCGCGAGCTTGACGCCGACAAGATCACTTCGCTCGACGTGAGCGTTGCCGCTGGCAAGGGCGACGCGATGGCGAAAAGCATTTTTGAGTTTACGGGCGACATGTTGGGTCAGGCGTGCGCGGATTTCGCGACGTTCTTGTCGCCGGAGGCATTTGTGTTTTTTGGTGGATTGACCAACGCTGGCGAGCTTATCATGGACCCTATACGTCGCAGCTACGACAAGCATGTGCTCAAAGTGTTCAAGGGCAAGGCCAAGTTCTTGGTGAGCGCCTTGGAGGGCAGCTCGGCCGCCGTGTTGGGAGCGTCGGCTATTGGCTGGGAGCTGTAAGCGCTGTCTGTGTATAAAGCAAGGCGCCAAGTCTCGTTGAGGCTTGGCGCCTTGCCCTTTGGCGTGGCATGGGGATGGCTCGGTGGAAAAAGCGAGGAGTCTCATGTTGCTATCGAGGTTAACCCATCGTTACAATGATGCCCACATGTATTTTGACGAGACGCTCGCCATGTACAATATAGGTGGGCGAATGTGGCGCGCGCGCGCTTCGGGATGTCTGCGCAATATGTACGCGTTTTCGGTTTTTTCCTTTAAAAACCCGCTTGTCCGGAACGCGGTTCTTGGGAATTTGGAATTTGTCAATTATTTGAACAAACACCCCTCTCAAATTCGCTTGTTTAAAAATAAGTTTGCCATCGTCCGAAATACGCGAAATCTGCGATAGTTTGTAAATGATTGACATTCAGTGTCTTTTAAAAAACAGCCTATATTCTCCTTTTTTGTGGTCCGCGGTTTAGCGCCAAATGGCGGTGTGAGAAGGTCGCTATCGCGGCGCGATCGCGCCTCTTTCGCGAAGCCAACAAGGCCTAATCACGCCGTGAGAAAGTGCCAATCGCGGCACTCTTATGATTTTTGGTAACGCTCTACTTGATTTTGACAAAAAAAGATAGCTCTTTTTGCTCTGGATGACTCGAAAATAATGATCAAAAAAACAGTAATTATATTTTATAAAATGAAGACTAAGGAGTGAAGAGTGAAGAATGGGGAGCAAAGAATGAATGAAGACAATTATATCGGATTCAAGAAGCGTCTAAGCGCGGTAGAAATTTACGCTTATGAACTCTTATGCCCACATCATGTCTTCCTGTCTTTAATCCTGTTCGCGGTTATACATGGTTACCACAATCGTAGGGACCTGAGATGCCCCCCAAAAGTAAATGCCCACTGAGCCTTCAGCTCCCCCATTAAATATCAGCTGAGCCATGGAGATGGCGTGCGCGCGTCAGCGTGCCCAAATGGGTTGTCCGCAGTATCGTCGGTGCTCCTATGAGAGATGGGCCAAATCTATGTCATGGTTGCCATTAAGGAAGTCGCTGGCGCGCATTCGGCGCTTGCCAGCCAGTTGCAACTCGGTGAGCTCCAGCCACTCGTCGGCGCAAGCCACGAGCAGGCGGTGTCTCTCCACGCGCATGCTGCCGGGCTCGTGGCCTGTGGCGGTGATGCCCGTTTTCAGGGCTTTGAATATTTTTAGAGTGAGTGCTTTGTCCATGCTGTCTTGGCAGAGTGTGGTCCAAGCTGTGGGGTAGGGAGACAAGCCGCGTATGAAATCGTACACTCGCTTGGCGCTTTGGTCCCACCGCACGCGACAAGTGTCCTTGAAAATCTTGGGCGCGGGTTGTAGCTGGCCTCCCGTTTGGCAACCATCTTTGTCCCATTGATCTTGCGGTGTGGACGCTATGTGCCCGCCGCCGTCGATGACACGGTGTAGCGTCTCCACGGCGATGTCCGCTCCGAGGGCGGCCAATCCGTCGTATACATATTCCGCGTCGGCGTCGTCGGGAATGTCAAATCTTTTTTGTAGGATGATACGCCCGGTGTCTATGTCGTGGTCAAGAAAGAACGTTGTAACCCCCGTTTGCGTTTCGCCATTGATGATGGCCCAATTGATGGGAGCCGCTCCCCGATACTGGGGCAACAAGGCCGCGTGTACGTTAAACGTGCCGCAGGGTGGCATGCTCCACACTATCTCGGGCAACATGCGAAAGGCCACCACCACTTGGATGTCGGCTTTGTAAGTGGCCAGCTCGCTAATAAATTCCGCGTCTTTCATCCTCGCGGGTTGCAACACCGGTATGCCATGTCCCATGGCGTACCGCTTCACGGCCGATGGCTGCGAAACGTTCTGGTGACGGCCCACTGGCTTGTCGGGCTGCGTCACCACCGCCACCACGTTGAACCGTTCGTTGACAAGTCTGTCGAGCGTGCTCACCGCGAAGTCTGGCGTGCCCATGAATACAATTTTGAGATCCTGCTTGGTCATTGTTTGGTGTTTAAAAAAGGTTGCGCTGTCGCGAGCGGCGGTCTTGGGCGGTGCCTTGCCCCATCATTTCCACCACCATTTTTTGCGCCTTGTGCGCTCCTCGGAAACGTGTCCCATGGACTCGCGCATGATATCGGCGTATGTACGGCGCTCGGAGATGATGCGGTATATCTGTCCCCAGTCGGGCAATCCGCCGATGCCGCGGTCGTCTATGAAATAATCCGCTTTTAGCTTGCGGCTGAAGTGGTTGTTTTTTTCCACCTCCTCCTCTGGGTAGTCACGGTTCACGGCCCAAAAATCCACCCCGCGCTCATGGCACCAGTCTATGGCCTCTTGCAACAGATGGCCCTCGCGTACGGTCCAAAGGATGAGCCGGTGATGGTCGTTGATGAGCATGCGCAGGGTCTCGGTGGCAAAAGGGCGCTCCTCGCCGATGCGTGGATAGCGATGCTCCACGATTGTGCCGTCAAAGTCTACCGCGATTGTTGCCATGTGCTTGGGGGTTATTTCTTGACAGAGTCGTCGTTCACGTCGACATAGTGGCTTTTGCTGTAGTTGCCATAGCTACCGTAACTACCGTATGTGCCATGATGGCCGTATTTGCCGTAACGCCCGTAGCGTCCGTAACGGCCATAGCGTCCATAGCCATAGTAGTAGCCGTGTTTTTTCTTGGACATGTCTATGCCGTTGATGACAATGCCTATCTTGGGCAGCTTCTTGGTGGCGGCAAGGTCGTTGATGAGCTCGAAGCTCTCTTTGGGTGTATAGTCGGCTCGGCAGGTATATACCGTGAGGTCGCACACGTTGCCCACTTGTATGGTATCGGTCACGAGGCCCACGGGCGCCGTGTCCACGAGAATGTAGTCGTAGTGTTGGCGCAACTCGGCGAAAATCTCACCAAGACTCTTGCGCGACACGAGCTCGGCGGGGTTGGGCGGAATGGGCCCGGCCATGAGCAAGTCGAGGTTGTTGTTGATGCCCGAGGGCAATATCTGGCTTTGTATGGTCGCCCAGTCGGGGTTGTCCCTCACGAGCAGGTTGGTGATGCCGTGCGAGTTGTCGTTTATCTCAAACAGTTCGGCCAGTCGCGGCTTGCGTATGTCAAGCCCCACCAATATCACTTTCTTGCCTAACAGCGCGAACGACACCGCGAGGTTTGAGGTGATGAAGGTCTTGCCCTCGCCCGAGATGGTTGATGTAAACATGAAGACCCTCTGGTCGCCGGTGAGCATGAATTGCAGGTTGGTGCGCAAAGAGCGGAATATTTCCTCCATCATGTTGTTTTTGTTCTCATGCACCACGATGTCCGCTTTGGTCTTGGCGGTTTCCGACGCCACCGCCACGTCGGCCAGAATGGGCAGCTTGGTGAGCCGTGCCACGTCTTCGTGTCCCTCTATCTTGTAATGGAAGAACTGTATCAAGAATAATATCAGGGCGGGCAGCGCCAGGGCGACGATCAGTGCCGCGAGCAGTATCGTGTTTCGGTTGGGGCTCACCTGTCCCATGAGAGTGGGTTGGTCTATGAGTTTGCCTTTGTCGGCGGTGGCGGCGAGCGATATGGAGTTTTCCTCGCGTTTTTGCAAGAGCATGAGGTATAGCCCCGATTTCACTTCCTGTTGGCGGCCTATCTGCGTGAGCATGCGCTCCTGCTCGGGGTTTTGTCCCACCCTGCCTTGGTACACGCTGTATTGCGACGCCACCGAGTTGCGTTGGATGTTCATGTTGCGGCGCGTCTGGTTGAGAGATCGCCTGATGGCTCCTTCAAGCTCGCCTATCTGCGAGGTGAGTGGCGTCACGCTGGGCGACGTCTCGCTGGCGCTTTGCAAAAGGAGGTTGCGCTTTTGCACCAGCGCGTTGTAATTGGTGATGAGCGATGTTACCGATTGGTCGTCAATGCCCACGTTTGAGGGCAGCGGCTGGTTTTTGTTGGCGGGGTTGTTCATGTATCTCACCATCTCGTCGGCCAATTGCACCTGCGTGTTGGCCTCGGCCAATTTCTTCGCATACTCGTCGGCGTTGCCCATGGCCTGCCCTGCGTTCATGTCTAATTGTACGATGTTGTTGCGACGTTTGTAGCTCTCGAGTTGTCCCTCGGTGTTGCCAAGCTCCGCGTTTATCTTTTCCAAGCGGCCGTTTATAAACTCCTCGGTTCGCATGGCCACCTCATTTTTGTCCTCGTTGGCCTGCCGGTTATAACACAGCGCGAGTTGTTGCAGGTAGTCCATGGCTCGCTGTGGGCTCTCGTCCATTACCACCAATTGGGCTATTGTGGTCGATTTGTTGGTCTGGGCCACGTTCAGCGCGGCCACGTATTTGTAGGCGGCCATGCGTGGCGACGTGATGGTCACTTTCAGTTTCTCTCCTTCCGGCATGGTGGCCATGCCGTTCAGGCTAAAGCTCAGTATGCCAGCGCGTGTGCCTATGCTGGCCGGTAGTTGCGCCAGCGTTTTATCTATGGCGTATGGGCCGTTCGCGTTGTTGTCGCCAACAGGCACGTAGTAGGTGCCCTCCACGTGGTATTTGGAGCCTTCTCGCTTTATGGTCAAGGAGATTGGGGCGTTGAGTTTCTCCAAGTGCTCGGGGTCGATGTCCACGTTGATGGGCTGCGTTTTGTAATTCAGCACCTCTTTTACCTTGCCCATTGTGTAATAGTTGGTGTAGAGCTTCAGGTCTCTTACGGCCTGTTGGGCCAACGAGTGCGAGGTCAGTATCTCCATCTCGTTTTCAATGCCGGCCGAGTTTGAGATCGTTCCGAACGTCGAACTGTTGAGCATGCTGCGTCGGCTGTTGGTGTTGTTGTCCTTGATGAGCAGCTTTGCCGAAGCCTGGTAAACAGGCGTCTTGTAGCGCAGGTATATGGCCGCTGCGCCGAGGCAGATGATGAAGGATAGCAAAAACCACTTCCAGTTGAGAATGAGCGTGGTGTAAATGGTGGCGAAATCGAATGTCGATTTTTCCGCTTCGGGTTGTTCGGTGTATTCCGCTACCGTTTTATTGTTTTCTTCCATTGTATGTTTTTTGTAATTTTCTCTTTATTATGATAGTCGCTTGTTTTCTTCAGCCATTTTCAATAGATACTTGCCATAATCGTTCTTGGCCATTGGCGTTGCCGCCTCGATGAGTTGGTCGAAGGTTATCCAACCCTGCTTGTAGGCTATTTCCTCTAAGCAAGCCACTTTTAGCCCCTGCCGTTTCTCGATCACCTCCACGAAGTTGCCGGCCTCGGCCAAGCTGTCGTGCGTGCCCGTGTCAAGCCACGCGAACCCTCGGGGCAAGGTTTTGATTTTCAGGGCTGCTCTCGCCAAGTACTCTTGGTTGACCGATGTTATTTCCAGCTCGCCTCGCTCGCTGGGTTTTATGTTCTTGGCTATGTCTACCACGCTGTTGGGATAGAAGTACAGCCCCACCACGGCGTAGTTGCTTTTTGGGTTTTTGGGTTTCTCCTCTATGCTCAGGCATGTGCCGTCCGCGTCAAACTCGGCCACGCCATATCGCTCGGGGTCGTTCACGTAATAGCCGAAGATGGTTGCCTTGTCCTCGCATATGGCGGCGTTCACGCTCTCTTGCAGTATGCGCGTGAAGCCCGCTCCGTAAAAGATGTTGTCGCCCAGCACCAAGCAGACGCTATCTTTGCCTATGAATTTCTCGCCTATGATGAAAGCTTGCGCCAGGCCGTCGGGCGATGGTTGCTCGGCGTATTCTATCCGCATGCCTATCTCATGGCCATCGCCGAGCAGGCGCTCAAAGCCTGGCAAGTCGTATGGCGTGGAGATGATGAGCACGTCACGAATGCCAGATAGCATCAGCACTGACAGCGGATAGTATATCATCGGCTTGTCGTATATTGGTATGAGTTGTTTGCTAATGCCCTTGGTGATGGGGTACAAACGCGTGCCCGAGCCACCTGCCAATATTATTCCTTTCATTTCTTCAATACGTTAATTATATGAATTATATGTCACGTGCGTGGCCTGTAGCTTGTATGCGCACGTTTGGGGAGGTATCTGTTTGATAGATAGACACCATTAGTTTTGCGCGAAGTTAAGAATTTTTATCGACAAACGTGGTCATAAATAGACGAAAAATCCAACGATGGCGTTTTTTTTGTCACGTCGTCATCTTTTGTGTTGCAGGTGGGCGCGTTCGTGTTGGCCGCGTGTTGTCGTCCGCGCGCCGCTCCGGGGTCACGCCGATATGGCCACGCCTGCCGCCACCGCCATGCCATACACTATCATGTTGCGTGCTGTCTGCCCTAACAATTCGTTGAGCTTGTGGTCGCGCTCCATGCCCCTCAGCCGTCGGTACGCGCCTATGTGTAGCCACAGGTACGAGACGATGGGGAGCGCGAAGCCGCCGGCGTGCCCCCTGGCCACGTAGGCCACACCCAAGGCCACGGCAGCCACGCCCACCCAAAGGTACAGGAGTCTGCCTGCGCTGGGCCCTATCCGAGCCACGAGGGTGAGTTTGCCGTCGCGTATATCGTTGTCAATGTCTCGATAGTTGTTCACTATCAACAATGTGTCTGTTACCAGTCCGCAGGCCACCGCGCCCACCACCACCTCGGCGCTCACGCCGCGCTCGTGAGGTGGAAGGCTCAAATAATATGTGAGACACACGGGCACGAGTCCGAAAAAAACGATTACCAGCGCGTCTCCTAACCCCATGTAAGACAGTTTGGTGGTGTACAAGAAGCAAAATGCCACGCATGCCACCCCCACGCCCACCATGGGCCAGCCGCCCATCCATGCCAAGGGCAGCCCGGCGACGCACGCCACGGCCGTGACGATAGCGATGGCCCGGCGCATGGCGCGGGCCGACACCCACCCCATGGAGCAGGCTCGGGGCGGCCCCAAGCGCGTTGCCGCGTCGTCGTTGCCTCGCCTGAAGTCGAAGTAATCGTTCACAAGATTGGCGTCCACCTGCATCGTCATCGCGAATAGCAGGCAAAGCCCAGCGGCTCCCCACGCTATGTGCCCGCCAGCGTCGGCCCACGCCAGGGCCGCGCCTATCATTACAGGCACGGCTGCCCCGGACAGCGTCTTGGGGCGAGCTGCGAGCGCCCAGGCGCGAAAAGAATTGGTCTTTACGTTTGTTTCGTCCATCATAATGTTGCAAAAATAGCCATTATTTGCTACATTTGCAAGTGAATAAACATTTTAACACTCCCAGTATGCAAGTGAACTTAGACTTGATGGCTTTTGTGGAGACCGCCATCCTCCCTAAATACAACGCTTTCGACCGCGCCCACGGACTAGCCCACGTGCAGCGCGTCATCGCCAACTCAATGGAGCTGGCGCAGCAATTGGGCGCCGACGTCAACATGGTGTACGCCATAGCGGCCTACCACGACCTTGGCATGAGCGGCCCGCGCGCCATACACCATATCACGGGCGGCAAGATACTCGCCGCCGATCGCAGATTGGACAGGTGGTTTTCGCCAGACCAAATAAGCGTGATGAAAGAGGCCGTGGAGGACCACCGGGCCTCGGCCTCGCGCGAGCCGCGCAGCATATACGGCAAAATCGTGGCCGAGGCAGACCGCGACCTTACCCCAGAGGTGGTTTTCGCGAGGGCCGTGGAGTATGGCCTGGACCATTATCCCGACTTGGACAGGGAGCGGCAATGGCAGCGGTTCGAGCGTCACATGGAGCAAAAATACAGCAGCGAGGGTTATATCAAACTGTGGATACCCAACTCGCCCAACCACAAGTATCTCACCGCTGTGCGCGAGGTGATTGCTGACAAGGCGTGTTTGCGCGCCGTCTTTGACCGTGTCTACGACAGTCTCAAACTCGCCGATGGTCGATGAGCCGCCAAGGCCAGCCGTTTCGTGGGTAGCTCATCGTCTCTTGTCTCTAAAAAAAGCCTGCATCAAGGCCTTGCACTCCCCGGCCAACACGCCTCGTGTCACGGTGGCCTTGGGGTGTAGCGTCATGGGCGCGAGCCGCGTGTAGCCACGCTTTTCCTCGTCCGCGCCATACACCACGCGACCTATCTGCGCCCATCCCATGGCGCCAGCGCACATGGCGCATGGCTCCACGGTCACGTATAGCGAGCAGTCGGGCAGGTATTTGCCCCCAAGGGCGGCCGCCGCGGCGGTGATGGCAAGCATCTCGGCGTGCGCCGTCACGTCGCCTAACGTCTCGGTCTGGTTGTGCGCCCGCGCTATCACGCGGCCTTGACACACCACCACCGCGCCTATGGGTATCTCGCCCTCACTATACGCCGCCTCGGCTTCAGCGAGTGCCATGCGCATGAAACGCTCGTCAATGTTTCGCTCTTCGTTCATAGTTCGTCGTTATTTCTTGCCACATATTAAAACTCAATTTCAAAGGCGCGCGGATCGTTGGATTGTTGCGCGCCGTGTTGCCCGTAGGGGCGTGATTTATCACGGACCGTCAATATGGCGCGCCAATGTTCATAATATATTTTTTGTAGATGACATGGCATGATGGTGGTCGTGCGCCCATGCGCCAAAAATGATGTCATAGCATAGTTGGAGACATTCTGCGTCTCTTTCAAGGCGTGGTGGCTTGTTTGTGCTCATGTTATTGTCAGAAGATTGTGCTGGAGGGTTTTTCCATGCCAAAGGTGAATTTGTAGGCGGCCCGAATCATGAAAAAACGGTTCAACGAGTTGGTCCAAGTCTCTGTGCGCCCTTGCGCGTCGAGCGTGAACATGTTGTTGCTCAAGTTGCCCAAGATGTCAAACCCATCTATCGACAGGGCCAGCTTGTCGTTCATGAACTGCTTGGTGAGGCGCATGTTCCACACGGTTTCGTTGGTGTTCATCTGTGGATCGTTGTAGCCTCGGCGTATATAGTCCACGATGCTTGTGGCGCACTCCATGCCCCAAGGCAGTTTTATGCTGCCGCTCAGGCCTACGTTGCAGTCCCACGCGCTCACCGCTTGGAAGTCGTTTCGGTCGCTCGTGGCTCGCTGGTGTGTGATTGCTGTTTTCAGTTCTGCCCTCAAATTGTCAGACAGTTGGTAGCTCACGTTGAGGTTGTTGGCCAGGGTCCAGTTGTGCACTTCGCTGCGCTCGATATTCGTCCCCTTAACGGTGGTGAGATCCACGTTGTTGCTATAGTTGGCGGAGAAGGCTTCTTCCAGCATGATGCGTTTGCGTCTGTCTATTGGTGTGGTGGTCTGCACGGCGGCTCCAGCGTTCCAGTTGCCGTTGATGTTTGCCGGTCGGGTGGTGGTGATGCCTGTCGCTTTGTCATACACGTTAGCCGTTGCGATGGCGTTCTGGATGATGCTGGCGTTCATGCTGACGCTGTAGTTGCGTTGCGAGGCCATGTTGAAGATGGCCGCCATCATGAAAAGGCCGTGCGTTCTCGATTTTTTCAGGTGCTCGTTGCCAAGGGTCACTATCAAGGGGTTGGCGTCGTCGCGTATGTCGAGCATGGAGGTCAGCGACGGTTGCTGCTGGTTGGTGGAATAGGTGACCGAGGCTAATCGCAGGCCAGTGGAGTCGTTGAAATGGTAAGTGAAGTTCAGCGTGGGCTCGAAGAGCAACGAGTGTCGTTCCTTGGAGTAGCTTTTGTTGCGGTAATATTCTATCTTCTCGTATCGCTCGCGTATGGGTAGCGTAAGCTCCACGACATATTGCGGTCGGCGCGTTCCGTCGCCGTGGTTGTAGTTGAAGGTCATGCTGGCCGTATGCTCCACGTTTCTCGTTCGGTTACGATAGCTGTTCATTCTGTCGAGCGCGCTGGTCAGGGCCTCGCGCGTGGAGGGCAACACGCCCAATGCGTAGGCCGAGTCGGTGTAATGGGCTAATTGGTCTAATCGGTAGAGGCTGTGGTCGGTGTCACTGTATGTCTGTCTGAACTGATAACTTGGCCTGATATAGATGGATGCCGTGTTGGTTGTGTCCATGTTTATCAGGCGGGTGTAGTCTATGTTGGCGTCTATCGAGTAGTTGTGAATAGGTGTTTCTTCGTATTGTCTGCGATGGTCGTTCGTGCCTTGTGCGGCCATGTAGTCTATGTGGTTCAGGGCGTGGCTGTCGTTATTGGTCCGTTCATAGTTCGCGTTTGCCCTCATGGTCAACATGTTGTTCCAGCTGTTTTCTTTGTCCTTGCCAAAAGCTATGCGGTCTGTAAGGTCGGCGTCATACGACAGGGTGTTGGTTTGGAAAAGCCGGTCGTTTCGCACGCGGTTGATGGTCATGGCCAATAGGCGCTGGCCAGACTTGGGCATGAACAAACTGTCAAGGGTGGCGATTGCGCTTGGTTTGGCATTGAGGCGCGCGGATCGGCTGTTGCTCCATCCATTGCCTTTGCTGATGTTTATGGAGGAGTTTCCCGAGAGCATGTGCTGTCCCGGTGTCAGGCTGAAATATAGCCCCGTGTTCCATGCGGTGTTTTTGTTGCGATTGGTCGATTGTGCCAAGCCATAGTGGTCTCCGCCGGTCAGGAAGTTTTGCGACGTGATGCGCTGTGTCGTCTCGTTGTCTGAGCGTGAGAGTGCGGTCGTACACTCTATATAGTTATCTTCGCCGGCCCCCTCGTAGCGATAGGTCAGCGTGCCGCTTTTGGTGTCGGTTAGTCCGCCTCCTGTGTCGGGTGCTGTCTCCATGTCGACATCCTCGCCGGGTGTGCCGCGGTCGTTCATATTGTTGGCTGCCGCCGTCACGGTGAGTCGCGACCGTTTGGTGTATCGCATGGCGAAGAGCTTGCCATTGTAGCGTCGGTCGGTGCCGCCGGCCATGTCTGCGTTGCCTATCAATCCTTGGTGATATTGCTTTTTCAAGCTCACGTCGAGCACGAAAGTGCGATCGTTCATGTCGCGCCCCATCAGTCGGCTATCCTGTCCGAGCTTGTCATAAGCCTTTATTTTATCCACGGTGTAGGCCGGCAGGTTTTCCAAAGCTTTTTTGGCGTCACCCTTGAAGAAGTCGCGGCCGTCTATAAGGAGCGAGCTGACGGTGCGCCCGTTCACCTTGATGAGTCCGTCTTGCAGCGTGGCGCCGGGCAGTTGCCTGATGAGTGCGTCGAGCATGGAGCCTTGGCTCAGCTTGAACGCTGACGCGTTGTAAACCAAGGTGTCGCCGTGCATCACCATTTTTATCTTGGTGGCGGTTACCGTCACCTCGTCGAGCATAGTGGCCGCGGGCTCCATTTTTACCGCGTCTATCACTTGCTCGTTCACGCGATCGGCCATCTCCACCTTGACCGGGCGGTACAAGGTGGTGTAGCCCACCATCGAGAAGCGCAATATATAAGAGGTATGGTTTGTCACATCTATTTGGTACATGGGCGTGTTGCCGTACCAATAATTGTTCTCAGTGGTGATGGCCGAGCCCACCACTGTGCTGTCCGCGGCCGAGAGCAGTTCCACGCGCACGCCTTTCAGAGGCTGACGGGTGTCGGCTCCTATCACCCATCCCAAGATGTGGCGTGCCGAGACGGTGGCGCACAGCATGGATGCCAATATTGCCAGCGTGAGTTTTGCGATAAGGGCAGATGAGGAAATTCTTGACATGGTTCAGTCTCAAATTATCAGGATAGTGGGCTTTTGTTTGCGTGTAAGCTCCGACGCGAACAACAATACCACGAAAAAGCCTATGAACGGTATAATGAACGGCATGCTCATCATGTGCGTGGAGTCGGCAATGAGGCCCATGAGCAGAAATCCGCAGCCACCGATGGGTGTCATCATGAGCAGCGACGACGCGCTCTTGGTGAGATTGCCCAACCCCCGAAGCGACAGCGAGAAGATGGTGGGAAACATGATGGCCTCGCAAATGTAGTTGAGAACGAGGGCCACCATCGACACGACACCAAGGTTGAGCATGACCACGCCTACGCATGTCACGCTGCCAGTGGCGCAATATAGCAACATGCGTTCTGGTTTGACGCGCCGCATGGCCCAGCTACCCGCAAAGCGTCCCACCATGAACAGCCCGAGCGCTACGGTGAGGATGATGGAGGCGGTGTTGTCTGTCATCCAGCCTTTGGCCGTGACATAATTGATGAAATAGCTGTTGATGGATATCTCCGCTATCTCGTAAGCCAGTAGCGCGAGCAGTCCAAAGACAAACATGGGATGGTGATGAAAGAGCTTCATGATGCGAGTGCCCTGGCTGCGGTCCTCGGCGGTAATTCGGTGTTGTATCTCGGGCAGGTCCACCCGTGAAAATACCACCGCTATGATCAGCACCACTATGCCCAGTGCGGTGTATGGAATGACAATATTGCCGCCGCTCTCCGTTCCGTTAAAAAGAAACTGCCCCACGATGAATGTTGCCGATAGCGATCCCAAGCCGTTAAACGATTGTGAGAGGTTTAGCCTGCTGGTGGCGCTGTCGGGGTGTCCAAGCTCTGTGACGTAAGGATTGGCGGCTGTCTCCAAGAATACCAATCCGCAGCCGATGATGAACAGCGCACCCAAGTAAGCGTAGAACGTTCCGGCCTCGGCGCCGGGTATGAAGAGCAACGACCCGATGCCGAATAGTGTCAGCCCGAACACCACCCCCATGCGGTAGCCTTGCCTATTGATGAACCATCCGGCCGGGATGGCCATGATGAAATAGCCCAAATAGGTGGTCACCTGTATCAACGACGATTGCGTGATGGTGATGTCCAGGGCGTTTTGGAAATGCTTGTTGAGCACGTCTAAAATGGCTCGGGCAAAACCCCACAAAAAGAAGAGCGAGGTAACGAGCGCGAATGGCAGCAAATATTGCTTGGTGGTTATTTTTGAATGTTGGTCTTGCATCTTGTCAAAATCATGTCTTGAATGGTCGGCCGTCAGCCACCTGCGTGGCCTGGCTTGTATTATTACAACTCACTAACGGCCCCTGATATTGTGGTTTCTTGACAAAAAAGATGTTTTTCTCGGATTTTGGGAATGCTTTTCCTTTTTCTTTTGATGTCTTGGTAAAAAAACCGCGAGGCCATTGTGTTGGCTTCGCGGTTGATAGGTGTTTTAGTGCCGTCTCATTCGGCGTGTGGGTCATGCCCTTTCGTGTAGGCGTCAAATCTTGTTGTGTGCCGTGAGCATAGCTTTGGGGTCGAGAATTTCGTCCACCTGCTCCTCGGTGAGCAGTTTTTTCTCCAAGACTATCTCGTGCAGACTCTTGCCTGTCTCCAAGGCTTCTTTGGCCACCTTGGTGCTGTTCTTGTAACCAATGTATGGGTTTAGGGCGGTCACGATGCCGATAGAGTGTTTCACGGTGTCCATATTGTGTTTGGCGTTCACCGTGATGCCCTGCACGCATTTTTCCCTCAGGGTGTTCATGGCGTTAGTGAGCCACGACACGTTCTCGAACAAGCATTCCACGATAACCGGCTCCATGACGTTGAGTTGCAGTTGTCCGGCTTCGGCAGCCAGTGTCACGGTGGTGTCGTTACCTATAACCTTGAAACACACTTGGTTTGTCACCTCGGGGATTACGGGGTTCACCTTGCCGGGCATGATAGACGATCCGGGTGCCATGGGGGGCAAGTTAATCTCGTTCAGACCGCATCGTGGGCCTGATGCCATGAGGCGAAGGTCGTTGCAAATCTTGGATAGTTTGGCGGCCAGACGTTTCAGTGCGCCAGAATAGCCCACATAATCGCTTGTGTCTGGTGTGGCGGCAATCATGTCGTCGGCCTTCTTAAATTCGTCGCCAGTGTATTGGCAGAGAAGCTTTGTCACCAAGTCGGCATAGCCCGGAACGGCGTTCAGTCCTGTGCCGATGGCAGTGGCGCCCATGTTGATGGTGAGCAACAGCTTGGCGTTGTACTCGATATGGGCTATCTCATCTTGCAACGTGTTGGCGAATGCCGTAAACTCTTGGCCGGATGTCATGGGCACGGCGTCTTGCAGTTGGGTGCGCCCCATCTTCACGTCTTCCTTGAACTCCTCGCCTTTAGCACGGAAAGCGTCCGCGAGTTGTTTCAAGCTCTTCAGCAAGTCTTTGTTCATGCGATACACGGCGTAGCGCAATGCTGTGGGGTATGCGTCGTTGGTCGATTGTCCGCAGTTCACATGGTCGTTGGGATAGCAGTGTGGATAGTCGCCCTTCTCGTAGCCCATGAGTTCCAATGCCCTGTTGGCTATCACCTCATTGGCGTTCATGTTCACCGATGTACCGGCTCCTCCTTGCATCATATCCACTGGGAAGTTTTCCCAAAGTTTGCCGCCTATCACTTCGTCGGCAGCCTTGCAAATGCCTTCCGCGATATTTTTATCCAACGCGCCAAGCTCCGCGTTGGCGGCGGCTGCGGCTTTCTTGACGTAGGCTATCGAGATGACGAACTCTGGATAGTCGCACATCTTGGAGTTGGATATTTTATAATTGTTGATGGCGCGTTGTGTCTGCACGCCGTAATAGGCCTCGGCGGGTACTTGCAATTCGCCCAAGAGGTCAGACTCTACACGGAATTTTGCGTTTTTTTCCATAATAGCTTGATTTAAGTTTGAGATGTTGTGATGTTAAAAAGAGGTGAGGAGACGAGCGTGAGACCTACTGGTATTCAATGCCGTCTCCTTGTTAGGGTATGGGACTTAGAAAGCCTTTATTCTGTACATGAAGCCTAATTCGATGCGATTAGTGCTGTAATTGGCCAACTGGCTCTTTTCGTTGAACTTGTAGTTGCGGCCGATGTATGCCAAGAATATGCGGAAATCTTGTGCCTGCACGGGGTAATACTCCACGCTTGCGAAGTATCCCATTGACTTGCGGTAGTTTTTCAGCTCTTCTATCTTGTTAACGCTGGCGGTCTCATACATGCCTTTGAGCATCAGGTTCCACTGTGGTGCGAACTGCCAGTTAGCTTTGGTGATGAACGAGTTGTAGTGCACGTTGCCATAGCGCAAATTGCCGGCAGGGAGGAATTTTGCCAAGTCGTTGGTGGCAATGCCCAAGCGGTCTACGTCGTCAAAGGCTCCCATGTAGTCGAAATACCATTGGAATTTCGGCAAATTGAGTTTTTGTCCCAATACCACCATTTGGCTATGCTCGCCTTTGGCCTGTGTCTGAGAGCCCCAAGACCAGCGGGTTTGCAACTTGTTGTCAAAGAAGCTACCGTTCCACAAAATGATATAGGTAAGTGGATGATAGCTTGCCTCCACGGCGTTCAAGGTTCGGGTGTCTTTCAACACTTTGAGGTTGGGTCCGTAATCGTCGCTGAGCTTATTGTTATAAGCGTCAGTAATGTTGACGTTGATTTCTTGTGATGGGATTGGTTTGAACGCGAAATTTACGCCGGCCATGAAGTTGTCCATGTTGTCCACCATGTCAGAGTACTGATATATGTACATAGGGTTTTCGTCAAACTCAAATCCACCCCAGTTTTGACACATCTTACCACCCGTTACTCCAAACTTGTCGTTGAATTGGTAAGCCACGGACAAGATGTCGGTAGCTTTGGCGAAGTTGTCCTCGCTCTGTGCCTTGGTGCATCTGTTCAGGCGGTGGCGAAAGCGGTAGGAGAGCTTGTCGGTGATATTACCCTTGATCTCCAAGCGGGCTTGCTTGTTCTTGAACGAGGTGCCCCAGTTCTGGCCATCGTCGTTGGCTTGGAAACTCGATGCATAATTGAAGTACACGTTGAAGGCATCGCTCTTTTTTTCCAACTTGAAAACGCGGTTGGCTAACGACTCGTAGTTGCCGTCATTGCCACCCATGCCTGTGTTGTTGCCTTGTGCGCTTGCTCCCAATGTCATGGAGATCATGGCGCAAACCATCATAATTTTTTTCATACGAATGGATATTATGTTCTTAAATAAGATTTTAGAGAGGAGCCTCGCTATCCGCGCCTACTGCGTGTGGGCTGCCGATAGCGTGTGTGGCAGTTTGTCTTCACATTGTCGGCAGAAGCGTCAGCTCCTCAGTTTATGCAGCCTGTACAGGCTTTCGATTAATATTCCTGATAGTATTTTTGAATTTGTTGCCAGTCGTGTGTCTTGGTCAAAGCCAGCATCAGCAGCACGCGGGCCTTTTGTGGATTGAGGTTGAGCGATGCCACGAAGTGGTATTTGTTGTCGTCAACTTCAGCGTTAAGGTTTGTTGGACCTGTGGGCACGCGGCTTGAGCGCACGATCTGTATACCGCTGTTTTGTGCTTTGATGGCCTCGTCGAACACGTCTTTGTAGAAGTTGCCATCACCTACGCCTGCCAGCACGATACCATCGTATTTGGCGTCAGCAAAAGCCTTGATAGGAAGGGCTGAGCAATTGGAGTAACCATAGATGATACCCACCTGTGGCAGCTTGTCAAGATTGTCTACGCTAAATTCAGAGGCTGTGCCGCGCTTGCATGAAGGGGTCTGCAAATAGTATGCTTTACCATTGAACACGTTACCAATTTGGCCATAGATGCCGCCTTTGAAGGTAGCGCAGTCGGTGGTATGCGTCTTGATAACCGATTTGGCGTCAAACAGCTGATCGTTCATGCAAACCATCACGCCCTTGTCGCGAGATTCCGGTGTCACGATGGTGGCTACCGCGTTATAGAGGTTAGCAGGTCCATCTGCGGATATTGCAGTGGCCGAACGCATGGCCCCCACCAAAACCACGGGCTTATCGCTATGCACGGTAAGGCTCAAGAAGTAGGCCGTCTCTTCCATTGTGTCGGTGCCATGAGTCACGAGCACACCGTCATAGCCCTCCTCGTTGAGCAGCTGGTTGATACGTTTGGCAAGCTTCAACCACACTTGGTCGTTCATGTCTTGGCTGCCAATGTTGCAGATTTGCTCACCCGATACGTCTGCCAAGTCTTGAATTTGAGGTACGGCTGCAATCAGCGTTTGCACGCCAAGCTGGCCGGCGCTGTAAGCGGAGGATGTAGAACTGTTGGCCACACCCGCAATGGTGCCACCCGTTGCCAAGATGCGAACCTTGGGTTTGGCGTACATGCTCACGGTGACAAACAGAGCGACAATCATCAAGATGTTAATGCGTAAGTGTCTCATAATAATTTTTTTTAAATGGTTAATATTATTAATGTGTTTTAATAAAATAGCTGTGTGATAAGAAATGCCAATCCAATAGACACGAAAGTGGTGATAAATCCGGATAGTTGGAAACTGTGGTTCACCACAAATCGCCCTATCCTCGTGGTGCCCGTGCGGTCAAAATTGATGGCCGCTACCTCGGTGGGGTAGTTGGGTAGGAAGAAATACCCGTTGCAGGCCGGGAACATGGCCAGCAGGAATAGCGGGTTGATGCCTAACAGCACGCCGAGCGGATAGATGGTGCGCACGGTGGCTGCCTGCGAGAAGAGCATGATGCTCATGATGAAGAGAATGACCGCAAAGAGGAATGGGGCCGACTGCACCACGTCTGATAGGTGAGCCACGAAGAAATCTTTGTTGCTATTAAAGAATGTGTCGCCCATCCACGCTATACCGAAAATGCTCACCATTGCGTTCATGCCGGCGGCGAAGACGGTGCCTTTGGCAGCTGTTTTCACGCTGCCTTTGCCGATAATCAGGATGAGGGCTGCCGCCGACATCATCACGATCTCTATCATCTCTGATGTAGATATCATCGTCATCTCGCCATCTACCATGTAGTGAGGCCTAAGCTCGGGGAACAAACCGAACACCACCACCATGGCCACGCCTGCCAAGAATGCCCACACAGAGTGTTTGGCCTTTGGGTCGGGATGCTCCTCAAGCTGGTGCATGCGCTTGCGGTCCTCCTCTGGGTTTATTTCGCCCGATGCCACTTTAGCTTGGTATATGGGATCGTCTTCGAGTTCTTTGCCCACTCGGTTTTGCACGAATGCCGCCACTAAGATGGCGATGAGCGAGGCGGGTATGCACACCATCATCACGTCGGCCAGGTCTATGCCTTTGGTACCAAGTATGTCGGTGCTGATGATGGCTGCCGTAGCCGCGCTCACCGGACTGCCGGTGATGCCCAGCGATGCTGCTATCACGCTGACGCTCAGTGGGCGCTCGGGCCTTATCTTGTTGGCTTGGGCTATCTCGGAGATGATGGGGAGGAGCGAGTAGCTGGTGTGCGCCGTGCCAGCGAGCAGGCAAAACACCCAGCACGACAATGGGCCGAGGTAGGTGATCTGGCCTGGATGTTTGCGCAGGAACTTGGCCGTAAGCCCCACTAAATAATCAAGGCCTCCAGTGGCTTGTAGCGAGGCCGCAGCTACGATGACCGAAACAATGATCATCATCACGTCAATGGGTGCCTTGCCCGGTGCCAATCCGAAGACAAACACCAGCAGGAAGGTGCCCACCATGCCATAGATACCCATACCGATGCCACCCACTCGAGCACCGATGAAGATGAATCCGAATACGATGAGCAATTGTATGATAATCAGAGTGGTAGCCATAATGTTTTCTTATTGTTTTGTTTTATGTGTCGAAAGGTACTGATTATTCTTGTATGCTTATGATTTTACTATGTTAATAAATACAAACATTAATATTAATTAAGATTTATTTTTGAGACTATATTTTTGTCTGATACATTTTGTCAGGATGACTTTTGTAAAGATAAACAGGGCGTTAGTGAATTGTTTTGAGCAAAAAAAGATGCGATATATGTCTGTAAATCTCAATAAATATAACAGAATGTCAGAAAGTTGTAATTTATTATTTTTTGACTGGTTGCTTATTTGGAATATTTTGTTAACATTGGTTATTATAATATGATAAATATTTTAATAGTTTCTGTCTGGCTGCTTACGGTTTATAATCAACATGTGAAAGGCATGCTTTTTATGGTATGATAGCAAAAAATGTCGCCGTGTACAAAATGGTGGAATATACGAATTGCGTTTAATCATGTTTTTATTTCTTGGCTGATTCCATAAGCAAGTGTTATGCCGCTCCATATTGTATTATTCTTCATTAGTGCCTTTCTATGTAAAACTGTCTAATAAAACCAAAAGCTATTGTCAAAATCCTGTATGTGCAAATATAATTTATTTCGGTATTTTTAATATGCTTTCAGAAGTGCATTGTTTATAGACTTGTCTATATTTATTTCACCTTTCTCTGTTTTCTTGCCATAACCAATATTGTATGTTAATTTTAGATTTATACATCTTCCATTACTTTCGCTGTAACTCCAGTTATCTTGTTTGTAGCAGCCATAATTCATTGATGTATGTGATACATTGTAACGTTTGAAAGGATTTCGTATCATCCCTTCAACAGAAAGAGCCTTATGCTTCCAACTTACAGAGAGTTCGTACACGGACTTTCTATGTGTAAAACAAGGTTCACTCACAAACAGAGCGGTATATGGTGTCTTATAAGTAGCTTTAAGTAGTAGATTACCAATAAGGTAAGTGGCAGACAAATGAGCTCTCAGGGTGTTCTTTGAAATATCATAGTGCTTGCCTTTAAGAGTGTTGTATTCCTCTATAGCCGTAAGGTTCAGGCGCAACTTATCGTTAAAAACATTATATGAGTAGGATGCCGTAAGCATATTTCCATAAAGGGTGCCCTCATTAACTTTCATGTCGGATACAGTCTGCTCATCTGCGCTATACACATGGCAAATATTATCGAAGTATATGAAGTTGTTATAAGATACAGATATTTTCGTTTTCCCGAATTGTCCGTTATAAGATAAGGTGTTATCAAGCACACGCAGTGTGCCAAGGTCAGGATTTCCTTTTACCACTTCAAAGAAAGATTTCCTTATTGCCATTGTGTTTTTGTTTGAGGGATCAAAGAGAGTGTGAGTGTAGAGCCCATTCAACGATAGTGCGTGATGACCATTTATGATGTAATTTCCTCCATAAAAGGCAATAGGATGGCAATAGTCATAATGCTTCGTATTCAGATTTACTGCGGTATTGGAAATTCCGGCAGATAGGTAGAAGTAATATTTTTCTGAATTTTTGCTAACTTGAAACATTCCCGTAGTGGCATCTGTTATAAGCGTTTGGTTGCCATCCAAGTTCCCATTGTAGGTGTCCTTGTAACTGTTATGGTCGTGAGAGGCGACTGCTGTCAGAGTATAGTTGTTTCTTAATGTTTTGAAATATTGAACTCTTCCCGTTATGGCATGGTTGTTTTCATGACTTTTTGTAGAAACAACAGGATGTTCAGTCTCGTCATATAAACTCGAATATCTATTATGTCCATAAGAGAAAGAACCTGTAAAATCAATCGTCTGCTCTTTTGGAAGCCACAGTGTATAGTTTGCATAAACAGAGGGAGAGATATTTCTGCTCTGGGTAGTAACACTCTTCAGCGTAGAGCCCATGAACACTCCACTATATGCAACATCGCTAATTGAGACAGATTGCGGTACCGCTTGGCGGACAAAAGAAGCATATATATTGAGACGATGGTTGCTGCCGATAGATGTAAGTTTGAGCTTTCCTCCTTGATGGTTGTTCTTGCGGGATGACGATATTGGGGTATTGCTTCTTTCAAGCATATTACCATCAGAGAAAACATATTTGTCCACACCCTCGCTATAGCTATGGTCATGGTTCCAGTCAAACGAAGTTGTAAGCGAAAGGGTCAAGCCTTTATGAGTGTAGTCTATATAGCCAAGATAATTGCCTTGTTTGTAAGCAAATCCTTCCTCTGCTGAGAAATATACATTTCCCCCATATTTGTATTGTATTGTAATAAAATTTAGAACACCTGCCTTCCCGGCATATTTTCCTCCCGGTGTACGAATATACTCAATGGATTGCACGTTCTTTGCCCTGAGCATAGCCACTTCTTCATTCGACACTTCCATTCCATTAACGCATATCACGACACTTCCGCCATTTTTTGTGGTAATGTTATATGTGTGGGTATCAATTTCTAATTCGGGAGAGTTCATCACGTCCAGCAATTCAAATCCATTGGTAGCGTGCTTCCTTTCCAATGCTGTCGGACGCAAAATGGTTTTTCTTGGAGTCTCTATCTGATTGGCACCATCAACGATTACTTTTGGCAAGCTTTTCGCCTGCAACGTATCCTGACTCTGAGCTGAGGAACCAAAACTATAAATAAAGATAATTATTGCTGAAAATAAGTATTTCATATATACCATTGCTATTCCATCTCTGAGGTTAATATTTAATTGTATTTGGCATACTAAAGATGCCATGTACTTTTACTTCAAATTAAAGTACCAAACTTATGCCTTAAAGACACAGATAAACTCTAATGATAGAAGGCTTAGGGACTTTCGTGGATCTACAGGCTTAATTGGTTCTTCTGGTTTGGGTTTGGGATGTAAAATGGGGCATTGGCAGTTGCGCACGGCTGTACCGTCACAATCACTGTCGCTATCTGTTGAGCCACATGGGGTCGCTACAGAAATGGCATGCCCATTCCCGCCCATGACAAACAGATAGATTATAACCTAATCTTTTCTCCGCTTGAGATTTTGTTATAGTCAATTCCTTAAATATCAAAGGCGCGTCGTTTACGCACTCTTTATTTAGGCATTGACAATCTTTTAACGAGATCGAAATTAATTTGACTACTAATAAATATGACGCGCAAAAACATCTCTCATACATAGCAGAAAGTGTACAAGAAAGAGCGTTGTTGCCTAGGAGCAACTTGGTCATAAAAGTGTTATTTTCATCATTAAACATACCCGGCATTATATACGATTAATAATTACTTATATGTGGCGAATATAAATAAATTTTCTTGGTTTTGTAAATATTTACTTCTAAAAATTTCACACGGGACGATTTTTAACATTTCGATATGCCAAAATATTGCAGATTTCATCTTTTTTCTGATTTTTCTCACTTCATGTGCCGAGACATTCCTTGGAATTCTTGGATTGTTGGGAATAAATTACTTTCTTTATCCTTTCAATTAAAGTGTTCTTTGAGGCATTGCAGAATAAAGAAGGGGAAAGAAACTCGCTCGTTTCCAAATCGTAACCCTTTTCTTCTTTATTTGTTGTCATTTCATTGATTATCTGGAAGATACAAAATTTTTAAATTTTTTGTGGGGTTAGATCTGTTTTTGTTTTTTATGATGCAACGGAAAAAAAAGAGTGTTGAAATAGTGTGACAAAAGCGTGCTGAAAACAAGCGTATTTGTGAACGGGCAACGCTTTGTTTGCAAATATGCGCTTTTTGGCTGATGTATATAAATCGTTATCAATAAGGAAGATATGCGATTTGTGGATTTCTCGTGGCTCAATGGGTGGGTTGGGCAGCTGCCATTAGGCCTTATTGGGGACGCGATTAATGTTTAATGACGAGACGTGTACGGCCTAAACAGAGGGCGTTTAGTTACAAAATGTGGTTTGAATAAGTATCATTCATCTCTTGCGCTTATAGAAAATGCGTTCCTGTGCGCGTGTTTTTGCCTGAAAACGCAAAATAGATTTTCTAAAACGATGAGTTTTGACATCTCTTTTTTTGTGATTTATTTTTTACTGATTTGTTTTTGTCTCTATGCTGATTGAGCTATGTGGCGCATGGCATATATTTGCGATGGTGTATGGTCGCTGTTGGTAACAGGCCGCTGGATTTGGGTGGGTTTGTGCGTTGTGGTCGTGACGCGCAGTGTCGCGACGCGCGCCTTATTTGCGCGTAATCAAAAAGGCGGGCTCGCTGTTGATGTCGAACCCGCCTTTATACTAAAATATTTATAAGAAGTTTCAAAAAATAGCTTCGGCGAATTTTGCCTTTATTTTCAAGACAAAAATATAAGGGAAGTGATTTTTAGACTCTGTCTTATTTAATCTTATGAAAAGATTTCCCTGTCATGGCGCGCTTGACGTCGGGTCTTCGCATGCCGATGACGCCGCGTGGGCGGCCAGCCCATTAGTCTAATTGGGCCAATTTGTTGTCGCTGCCGAGCACGTCGGTAATCTTGCTCTTGTAGAGGTCGATCATGTAGCTGCGTGCCACCTTGCCGTATTGGCGAGGATCGAAATACTCTGGGTGCTCCGCCAATGTCTTGCGAACGCCGGCGGTGTAGGCCAAGCGAGAGTCTGAGTCGATGTTGATCTTGCACACGGCGCTCTTGGAAGCCCTGCGAAGCTGGTCCTCGGGGATGCCGACGGCGTTGGGCAGGTTGCCACCAAACTTGTTGATGATGTCAACATACTCTTGTGGTACGGAAGATGAGCCGTGGAGCACGATGGGGAATCCGGGGAGCTTCTTCTCGATCTCGGCCAGCACGTCGAACGCCAATGGTGGGGGAACCAGACGGCCTGTCTTCGGGTCGCGGGTGCACTGCTCTGGCGTGAACTTGTAGGCGCCGTGGCTGGTGCCAATGGAAATGGCGAGCGAGTCGCAACCGGTGCGCTGCGAGAAGTCTATCACCTCTTCAGGCTTGGTGTAGTGAGACTCTTCGGCCACCACGTCGTCCTCAACGCCTGCGAGCACGCCCAACTCTGCCTCGACGGTCACATCGTATTGGTGCGCGTAGTCCACCACTTTCTTGGCCAAAGCGATGTTCTCCTCGTAAGGAAGCGAGGATCCGTCTATCATTACCGATGAGAAACCCATGTCCACGCAGTCTTTGCACAGCTCGAAGGTGTCTCCGTGGTCCAAGTGGAGCACTATCTCTGGATGGGCGCAGCCCAATTCCTTGGCATATTCCACGGCACCCTCAGCCATGTAGCGCAGCAAGGTAGCGTTGGCATAGTTGCGCGCGCCCTTGGACACTTGGAGGATTACCGGCGATTTCAGCTCTGAGGAGGCTGTGATGATAGCCTGAAGCTGCTCGAGGTTGTTAAAGTTGAATGCCGGGATGGCGTAACCGCCACTTACGGCACGCTTAAACATGTCTCTCGTGTTGACGAGACCTAAATCTTTATAACTAACTGCCATTTTATAATAATTTAAAAATGAATGTTTGTGAATAACTATCTATTTGCAAAAATAACATTTTATTTCCTTACTTCAAAGCCGTTTGGCGTTTTTTAATGTTACACGAGGGTTAAAAAAGTTAATAATTGATTAGCATCAAAGCACGCTAAATGGTTTTGCCACATGCGTTTGACAAAATGGCGCGCGGTGGCCTGTTTTATCATGGTGACACGACGCGCGATACCTCATGCAGATGGCTGGAAGGTTTCTGCCGTGCCGCCAATATTTGTGTGGAGTGGGTCGATAGGGTGAGAATAACTGTTAAACCCTGTCAAATTATGCCAAGGGTGACGCAAAAAAATAGTATCTTTGTCAAGCGAGACGAAGTTTTGGTTTCGTTTTTAATTTTTTAATCGTGACCGCGCCGTGTCGCGGCAAGAAAGAAAGGAAACGCAAAATGACAACGAGAACATTTGCCGTGAGTGGTATGAAATGCGCCCACTGCGCGCAAGCCGTGGAGAATGTCGTCAAGGCCGTTGTGGGCGTGGAGGACACCCATGTGGATTTGGCGGCTGGAAGTGTGGCTGTGACGTATGACGAGACGACCGTGTCGCCGTCGGCCCTGAAAAGTGCGGTCGATGCTTTGGGCGGCTACGCCATGACCATTTGAAACCGATTTTTGTATAAAAATTATTTTTTATGAATGGCACCACGCATGTAACGGTGGTGTCAAGGACATGATATGACTATGAAACAGATTATACCCGTCATTGGCATGGCCTGCTCGGCCTGCTCGGCCAACGTGGAGCGCAAGCTGAACTCGCTCAAAGGCGTGAGCCATGCCACCGTGAGCCTGCCCGGGCGAAGTGCCGCGGTGGAATATGACCCTGCCCAAATATCGCTTGAGACCATGAAAGCCGAGATAGCCTCCATAGGCTATGACCTTGTGATAGAGCAAGACCGATCGGTCGAGGAGATAGAGCGGCGCGCCTTCGTGCTGCTCAGGCGCAAGGCCGTGGTGGCTTGGGTGGCTTCTGTCTTGGTGATGAGTGTGTCGATGGGATGGCTCTACGTGGGCACCCGAGACACGGCCAATCAGGTGAGTTTGCTGCTCTGCTTGGTGGTTATGGGCTATTGCGGCAGGACGTTTTACGTGTCGGCGGCGCGCTCTTTGGTTCATGGTGCGGTGGGCATGGACACGTTGGTGGCGCTGTCAACGGGCGTGAGCTTCGCCTTCAGCGTGTTCAATACGTTTTGGGGCGACCGCGTTTGGGGTGCCATGGGCATGGATTGGCATACCTATTATGACGCGTGCGTGATGATAATCACCTTTGTGCTGACGGGGCGCGTCATCGAGGAGCGAGCCAAGGATAGCATGGCAAGCAGCGTGAGGCATCTGATGGGCATGGCGCCTCGGACGGCCCGCCTTTGCCATAGTCCGGAGCCCATGGCCGAAGACACATGCGAGGTGCCCGTGTCCACCCTTGGCGAGGGCGATATTGTGGAGGTACGCGCGGGTGAGAAGGTCCCCGTGGACGGCGAGGTGACATGGGCCACCTCTTTTATGACACCAGACGCGGCCTACGTGGACGAGAGTATGGTGACGGGAGAGCCCACGCCGGCGGAGAAGAAGGTTGGCGCATCGGTGCTGGCGGGTACCATTCCTGCGCAGGGTAGGCTGCGCTTGCGCGCCGTGAAAGTGGGCGAGGGCACCGCGCTGGCGGGCATCGTGCGCGTGGTGAGAGCGGCGCAAGCCTCTAAGGCCCCTGTGCAACGCGTGGTGGACAAGGCTGCGATGGTGTTCGTGCCAACGGTGGCGGCGATGGCCCTTTTGACCTTGGTGGCATGGTGGGCGATTGGTGGCGCGGCGGCCATTCCGCAAGCCATCATGAGCGCCGTGGCCGTGCTTGTGGTGGCGTGCCCCTGTGCTATGGGGCTGGCCACGCCCACCGCGCTGATGGTGGGCATGGGCAAGGCCGCCGAGCGACATATCCTCATCAAGGACGCGGCTGCCTTGGAGGCTATGCGTAAGATAGACGCCGTGGTGATAGACAAGACGGGCACGCTGACCATCGCCAACCCGAACGTGGACTTCACACGAGTCGACACGCTGGCATTGGACGATAGGGAGACGCTCAAACCTCATGCGCGCGAGGCCGTCGAGACGTTGGGCGCGCAAGGGATAGACGTTTACATGATGAGCGGCGATAAGGAGGAAGCCGTGCGGCATTGGGCCAGCAAGGCCGGGATAGCGCACTGGCAAGGCAGGTGCATGCCCGATGATAAAGAGCGTTTGGTGCGACGCTTGCGCCATGAGGGCCATCGTGTGGCGATGGTGGGCGACGGCGTTAACGACACGCGAGCCTTGGCCCTGGCCGACGTGGGCATCGCTATGGGCAAGGGTACGGACGTGGCGATAGACGTGGCGCAAGTGACAATTATGACGGATGACCTTCGTGCCATTCCTTCCGCGGTGAGATTGAGCGCCAAGACCGTCGGGATGATATGGCAAAACCTTTTTTGGGCTTTTGTCTACAACGTGGTGAGTATACCGCTCGCGGCTGGCGCGCTCTATCTCTTCGGTGTTCATTTTCAGCTCACGCCTATGTGGGCAGCCGGATTGATGGCCTTGTCGAGCGTGAGCGTGGCGCTCAACAGCATGCGGCTTAAGTATGTGGCATAGGCGGTATGGAGACGCCTTGGCAGACGAAAAAACGGGGAACGCCACCTGCGCGCGCCCTATGGCTATGAAGAATGGGAATGGATAGCGTACGCGTGGCTCGTTGGTGGTCAGGGCAGAACTATTAGTCTGTTTGGAATGGGAGCCGTGACGGCGCAACGAACGAGAAAGAGGGTGTGGGCAAGCATGTTGGCTTGGCAGGTCGATTACTTCGTTTCCTCGTAATCGACATATTCGCCTTCGTCCTTGCCGAAAATCTTTTGCTGGGCTTTTTCAGGGTCTCGATGGTCTATGATGACATCGCCGGATGGGGTCTTGGCTGTGCGACGATGATGGCGGCCGCCATCATTGCGAGCGCGATCAGACGGAGATGCCCCGGTGGCTTGCCCACGGAGCGCGTCGAGTACCTTTTTCAACCCAGACCTATAGTATAGGCCACGCAGTACCATTACGGCCATCAAGACAAGGATGACGAGAAATAAGAGTATGAATAAGAGTAGTTGCAGGATCATTGTGGCGTACTTTACAATGTGTCGCGCCGTGCGCCGCGCGCCTTGTCTCGCATGCTCATGCCTATTGACAGCGCGACATACCACGCTACGATGATGGCGAATGCCGACATTTTGAAAATGAGAATGAGGGGCACGCAAGACACTACGAAGATGTACTTGACCTCATTGCCTTTCCATCCCCAGTGCTTGAATTTGAGCGCGAACATGGGTATCTCGGCCACGAGCAGCCAGCAACTCACGAAAATCATCAAGACAACCGCCACAGACATGATGGCGGACGACTCAAGGTAGGTGTGCGCTCCCACGACGAGCGAGCTCCAGAACAGGGCGTTGGCAGGCGTTGGCAGGCCAATAAAACCAAGGCTTTGTCGCTCGTCAAGGTTGAACTTGGCCAACCGCAGGGCCGAGAAGGCAGCCATGACAAAGGCCACGAACGGCAAGTAGTCTTGCATGGCGGGTGTGACAAAGCCGGGATAGTCCATCGCCGAGAGCTGCGAGAACACGATGGCCGATGGCGCGAGACCAAACGTGACAATGTCGGCGAGAGAGTCAAGCTCCTTGCCTATGGGCGACGACACGCCCAAGAGGCGCGCCGACATGCCATCAAAAAAATCAAAAACGGCTCCCATCACTATCCACGCGAAAGCGAGCTTGGGCTCTAAGTACAAGGCACAGGTGATGGCTATGCAACCAGAGAGGAGGTTGCAACAGGTAATGGTGTTGGGGATATGCTTCTTGATGCTCATGGGATGTGTGTTGGCTGTGTTAGGAAACGAGTAGCGCGGCGCCGACCGTGCCCATCTCTCAATGCTCCCGCCTGTGTCTTGGCGGGATTGTCGCGAGGGTTGCCAATGTGGCCTATGGCCTCGTCGGCGCTATTTCAAGCGCGCTATGATGGTTTGGTCGCCCACGGTTTTTTGCCCCATCTTGACAAGTATCTCCGTGCCCAACGGCAAGAATACGTCCACGCGCGAGCCGAGTTTGATGAAGCCCAAGTGCTCGTCGATGTAACAATCCTCGCCCTCCTTGGCGTAAGTGACGATGCGACGGGCCATGGCGCCGGCTATTTGGCGGCAGAGCACCTCCGTTCCGTCCTCCGTTTCGATCATGGTGTCGGCCCGTTCGTTCTCCTCGCTCGCCTTGGGCAGCCACGCTTTGTGGTAGTTGCCGTCTTGATGCCGCACGAACTTGACCCTCCCGTCTACCGGAAACCAGTTGGCATGCACGTTGAACAAACTCATGAAGATACTCACCATGATACGCTTGTCGTGAAAATACTCACGCTCTTCCACCTCTTCGATGACCACAATCTTGCCGTCGGCAGGCGCCACCACGATTTTGTTGGTGTTGTCAACTTTGAGGTATCTGATGGGGCATTGGTAAAAATTGAGGATGATAGCGTAAGCTATGCCAAAGATTGTGACAAACGACCAAAACGGCCATTTGGAGTCAAACCCAAACCAAAAGCACGTGGCGACAATGATTATAAAAATCAAACCAAGGAATAGGGTGTTGGTTCCCTCACGGTGAATGCGTATTTTTTTTATTTTTTTTATTCTCTTGCCCATATTAAGAAAAGGGTGTGGTAGAATTGTTGCAAAGGTAATTGTTTTTTATTTAAACGACAACCTTTTTTGTATTATTCTTTTGGTCATATCGCTATTAAGCCGTAACTTTACACCTATAAATTTTATTCGGACATGGAAGATTTTGTGCATCTGCACGTACATACGCATTACTCTGTGCTTGACGGCCAGTCTAAGGTGAGGTATCTTGTGGACAAGGCTATCAAGGACGGCATGAAAGGCATGGCCATCACGGATCACGGGGTGATGTATGGCATCAAGGAGCTTTTTGATTATTGTTCCGTCGTGAACAAAAAACGGGTCAAGGAGGGGCTTGAACCTTTCAAGCCCATTCTCGGATGCGAGATGTATGTGGCCCACCACAACAAGGAAGACAAGGTCAAGGAGAATGGCGACGCGTCCGGATACCACCTTATTGTATTGGCCAAGAATTACCAAGGATACAAGAATTTGATCAAGATAGTGAGCAGGTCTTGGGTGGACGGCTACTATTACAAGCCGCGCACAGACCGCGCCGACCTCGAGAAATACCATGAGGGGCTTATCGTTTGCTCGGCGTGCATTGCCGGTGAGGTGCCCGCCAAAGTGCTCGACGGTGACTTGGAGGGTGCCCGGGAGGCTTGCCAGTGGTATCACAGGGTGTTTGGCGACGACTACTATCTGGAGTTGCAGCGGCACGAGGTGAAAGACCCCGCCATCCGCGCCAACCGCGAGGTGTTCCCTTTGCAGCAGAAAGCTAACAAGGCGCTCATGGAGTTTGCCAAGGAATACGGCATCAAGGTGGTGTGCACCAACGACTGCCACTTTGAGGACCAAGACACCGCCGAGGCCCATGACCACCTGCTATGCCTGTCGACAAGCAAAGACTTGGACGACCCTTTCCGCCTGATGTACACCAAGCAAGAGTGGTTCAAGACAAGAAAGGAGATGAACGACGTCTTCGCCGACGTTCCCGAGGCCCTGAGCAACACGCTTGAGGTGCTCGGCAAGGTTGAGATGTACAGTATAGACAACGGCCCGATCATGCCCTATTTCCCCATTCCAGAGTCGTTTGGCACGGAGCGGTCGTGGCGCGAGAAATACACAGAGGCTGACTTGTACAGGGAGTTCACGACAGACGAGAACGGCCAAAATCCCCTGCCCGAGGACGAGGCGCGCAAGGTCATCGACCGTTTGGGTGGCTACGACAAGATTTACCGTATCAAGCTCGAGGCCGACTATTTGGCCAAGCTGGCCTATGATGGGGCGAGGAAAAACTATGGCGACCCACTGCCGGACAACGTCAAGGAGCATATCAATTTTGAGCTCCACGTGATGAAGACGATGGGTTTCCCGGGCTATTTCCTCATCGTGCAAGACTTCATCGCCGCCGCCCGTAACGAGCTTGGCGTGTGGGTGGGCCCCGGGCGCGGCTCCGCGGCAGGCTCCGTGGTGGCCTACTGCTTGGGCATCACGAGGATAGACCCGTTGAAATACGACCTGCTGTTTGAGCGCTTCCTAAACCCGGACCGCGTGAATTTGCCCGATATTGACACCGACTTTGACGACGATGGGCGCGGCAAGGTGCTCAGGTGGGTGATGGACAAGTATGGCGAGGAAAACTGCGCCCATATCATCACCTATGGCAGTATGGCCACCAAGAACTCTATTGCCGATGTGGCCCGCGTGGAACGGCTGCCCCTTGAGCGTGCCAACATGCTGAAAAAAGCCATACCAGACCGTCTTCCTGACAACAAGAAGATGAACTTGACAAATGCCATCGAGTATACACCCGAATTGCGAGAAGCCGAGGTGTCGACCGACCCGCGCGAGCGTAACACCATCAAATACGCCAAGCAGCTGGAGGGAACGGTGCGCGGAACGGGCATCCACGCGTGCGGATTTATCATCTGCCGGGACCCCATCAGCGAATGGGTGCCGGTGTCAACGGCCGACGACCCTGACTTCCCCGAGTTGAAATGCGCCGTCACCCAATACGATGGCCACGTCATAGAGTCGACCGGGCTCATCAAGATGGACTTCCTTGGGCTGAAGACTCTGTCAGAGTTGAAAGAGGCTTGCAAGGTCGTGGAGCGCACAAGGGGCGTGAAAGTCGACATAGACAACATTCCCATCGACGACGAGATGACCTACCAACTCTACCAGAAGGGGCGCACCATCGGCACGTTCCAGTTCGAGTCGCCGGGCATGCAGAAGTACCTTAGGGAGCTTCATCCCACCGTGTTTGAGGACCTCATTGCCATGAATGCGCTCTACAGGCCTGGGCCAATGGATTACATCCCCGATTTCATCAAGCGCAAAAACGACCCCACGCTCGTCACTTACGACATACCGTGCATGGAGAAATACCTCAAGGACACATACGGCATCACTGTGTATCAGGAGCAAGTGATGTTGCTGTCGCGACAGTTGGCCAATTTCACGCGAGGTGAGAGCGACGCCCTGCGCAAGGCTATGGGCAAGAAGAAAAAGGACATTGTGGACCGCATGAAGCCCAAATTCATCAAGCAGGGGTCGGCTAACGGCCACGACCCAAAGGTGCTTGAGAAGATATGGGGCGACTGGGAGAAATTTGCCTCCTACGCATTCAACAAGTCGCACGCCACGTGCTACTCGTGGGTGGCGTACCAGACGGCCTACCTTAAGGCCCATTACCCCGCCGAGTACATGGCCGCGCTGATGACGCGTCGGTTCTCTGACATAGGCGAGATAACCAAGCTCATGGAGGAGTGCAAGGTCATGGGCATTCCCACGCTCGGCCCAGATGTCAATGAGAGCTTCGTGGAGTTTGGCGTGAACGGCAAGGGCGAGATCAGGTTTGGGCTGTCTGCCATCAAGGGCATGGGCTCCGCGGCTGCCGAGGCCATCGTGAGGGAGCGACAAGACAATGGCGCGTACAAGGATGTTTACGACTTCGTGGAGCGTGTCAACCTGCGCGACGTTAATCGCAAGGCTCTCGAGAGCATGGCCCTCAGCGGCGGATTAGATTGTTTCGGACTGATGCGCGAGCAGTATCTTGGTGTCAACGCGCGGGGCGAGTCGTTTCTTGACAGCCTTGTCAGGTTCGGCCAACAGTACCAGCAAGAAAAGGCGGCGGCGGCAAACACGCTGTTTGGCGATTTTGCCTCTGATATCACCATCGTCACCCCGCCGGCTCCCAAGGCTGTGTCATGGAGCGCCATTGAGAAGCTTGGCAAGGAGAAACAGTTGGTGGGCATTTACCTATCGGCGCACCCGCTGGACGATTACACCCTCGTTCTTGAGAGCCTTTGCAACACCACCTGCGCCGAGGCTGGCAATCGAGAGAAATTCCCTGAGTTGGCCATGCGTAGTGAGATCACGTTTGGTGGCATTGTCACCAAGGTGACGCAGCGTTTCAACAAGCGCGGGGAGCCATTCGGCATCGTCACTATGGAGGATTTCGAGGGGCCGGGCGAGATAGCCCTCTTCGGCGAGGACTGGGGCAGATGGGGGGCGTGGCTCACCGAGGGCAGTGCCGTTTTCGTCACCGCCAAATGCGTCAAGCGTTTTGCCACAAGCCAATATTTCTCCATGGTGATACAAAAGATAGAGTATTTGCAGACGGTCAAGGACAATCGCTTGGAGCGTTTCACCATCCATCTCAAGAGCGCCCGCATAGACGATGACGTGGTGAACGACGTGCTGTCGATGGTGACGGACGCACCCGGCAAGACCGAGCTGTATTTCAACGTCAACGACGAGGAGACCAATACCAACGTGCTTTTGCGCGCCAAGGCCGGGCGCATAGAGGTGAGAAAGAGTTTGGTACGATACGTGAGCGAGCGCGAGGGCATGAGTTACACGGTTAATTAATTCAAAATTTATATTTTTTCAATTCACAATTCGGTGCGCGCGACGGCTGTAATAGGCGTACGTTCAGGATGGCCCTGACAAAAACTCGCTCGCCATTGCCCCTGCGGTTTTTCGGCGCTTGCGCCCATCCGTCTGCCTTTAGGGGCTTTTAATAGATATTAGGCAATTCGTAATCGTAAATTCGTAACAAAATTTTCATAACATGCAGATTAAAATTAAGTCATTGGAACAGATCCGCGAGGCGGCTCATGAGTTTGTCCAACACATCGGAGACAGCACGGTCTTCGCCTTTTACGGCAAGATGGGGGCTGGCAAGACCACGTTTATCAAGGCCGTATGCGAGGAGCTTGGCGTGGACGAAGTGATCACCTCGCCCACCTTCGCCATTGTCAACGAGTATCGGTCGGCCACGACAGACGAGCTCATTTATCACTTCGACTTTTATCGTATCAAGAAGCTCGAGGAGGTTTACGACATGGGGTACGAGGATTATTTCTACAGTGGCGCGCTCTGTTTCTTGGAGTGGCCCGAGCTTATCGAGGAGATCCTGCCCGGCAATGCCGTCAAGGTGACTATCACCGAGCTTGAGGATGGCAGCAGGGTGGTGGAATGTTAATATTTTCGGCCTATTATTTGTGAGGCTGGATGTATTTGCATATCTTTGCAGAAGTTACAATCATTAATAACGAAAGGTAAAACTATGGAAGTGGAAATCACGTCAGAGAATTTTGAGAATTATAAGAATGGAGACCTGCCATTGGTAATGGATTTGTGGGCCACGTGGTGCGGTCCATGCCGCATGGTAAGCCCAATCATGTCAGAGCTGGCCAAGGACTACGACGGCAAGGTGGTCATTGGCAAGTGCAACGTGGAGGACAATGATGACATAGCCATGCAGTTTGGCGTGCGAAACATTCCCACGGTGCTCTTTTTCAAGGGTGGCCAGCTGGTCGACAAGTTTGTCGGCGCGGCCGCCAAGGAGAAATACGCGGAGAAAATAGACGCCCTGCTGTAAGTGGGGAGCCCGATCATTACATGCTTGGGGTGTCACGCTTTTGGTTTGTGCGTGGCGCCCCAATTGTTTTGAGGCGCGCGGCGCCATTCGTCACCCCTTGCGCCGCGCATGTTCTTGTGGGCGGCTTCGTGTCGTTGGGAGAGGGGCGCAATGTCTAAAAGCGTCGGTGTTGGCTGCGCGGAGTGTAAAAAATGTTCATGTGTTTTCGCCATCTGTCGCGGTCTCTTTTTAGAGCGCGAAAACAAGATTTTTAGGCGTTCGCCTCCTTGTTTTGGCCCGACGCCGTTTCCGGGATTGTCCGATTGGGGCTTAATGGCACGGCGGTTCGCGCTTGATCGCGCGGAGAATGGTGACCAAACGCTCCGCCTTTAGGGTCTCTTCACGGTGCGAAGAATGCCTAAAGGCGGAGTGTTTGATTGATAAATTGGCTTGGGAATGTTGTTTTTCAACATAAAGACGTGACACATAGGTGGTTACAAAAGTGGCCCATTTTGGGTGTATTTGCGAGCCAGCCTTTGCCTGTTTGCGAATACGCCCAAAATGAGCCACATGTTGTCACGAAATTTCAACGTGTTTTTAGTTGTAGAAGTTCCAGCTCACGCCAAGGCGCAACACCCTTTCGTTGAGCGGGTAGTGTGGCGTGAGAAAATATCTTTTGTTGCCCGAGCCGGCGTTCAGGTGGCTCATCATCACGAAGAACCGGGTGTGCTTGAGGTGGAAGTTGGCGTAAACGTTCACGATGGGATAGTTTCCGGTAGCCACCTTCTCGGCGTTGGCCTGCGCGGCATACTGCCCTATGCCCGGCACGTACTCGGGCGCGTTGTATGAGGTGAAGTAGCGCGCGTCGGCCCCGAGATCGCAACTCAGCACGCGCGCCACCCTGAACCGCAGGTACAGGTTGGTGTAAGCGTTGAGCAGTGGCAGTGGCAAGGCGGTGTCGTCGCTCGATTTTTGGAGGGTCAGCGATGTCTCCCAGTTGAGTGGGCCGAGCGTAAACTCTTGTGTCAGCCCGGCTGTCAGCAGGCTGACAGGTTTCGCGCTCTGCCTCACGCTCACGTTGTTGAAGAGGCGGGCGTTGTTTTTCGTGGTGTAGCCTATGGCGAAATAAGTGTAGTTCCTTATCAGGTCGTAGGCCACCCTCAAGCGTGTCCTTGTCTTTTGGTAGCCCAACAGCCCTTGCGCCCGTATGTGGTCGTAGTGGGCGAGGCCCTCGTTGTCCCACCAGAAGTGCCTGCTTTGGTAGTGCCTGTAATAGAAAGAGGGCCGCTCGTGATGGTAAAAGCCAGACGCGGCCAGCGTCACGGTGTCTTTGAACAACGGGAAGTTGAGGTCCACTCCGCCATCCACCTTCACGCTTCCGATGTCGGCCCCCACCACGCCAAACTCTCCCACGGCGTTGTAGTGCAATGTCTTGCCTTGCGCCTTGACGATCTGGCCGCCCACGTACACGGAGTGCTCGTTCCATGAGCGCGTGGCGTCGGCGTCGGGCAGCGTGAAATGCCTGAGCTCGTGGGCGGCGAAAATTTTCAGTCCGGCCTTGGCCCATTTGTTGAAACCCTCGAGCATGGAGATGGCCAAGGTGTTGCGCAGGCTCCAGTGCTTGGTCTGGTCGTATATGGAGTCGCCGGCGCAAGTCTCGTTCACGGCGAAGTTGTCAAGGTAAAAATCCTTGGGCGTCTGGTATGCTTGGTATATGCGTCGGTAGTGGTGAAAATCCACGGTGTGTATGAAACTCGTCACGGGCACGTATTCGTTTTTCATCCACGTGGTGTCCTCGGCTCGCTTGTTCCCGGCGGCTATGAGGCTGTCGGCGACTGCCTTGCTGCCCACGGCCACTCGCCCCGCTCTGGCTGTCGGGTCGGCTGGCTGCCCGTTGGCCGGCCTCTTGCCGTCTTCCGCCACGGTCGCGTTGGCCGGCCGGCCGGCGAAAGTGGGGCTTTTGCCTGTCCGGTTCTCGTCTACGTCGCGTCCCTCTCGCTTGGCGTCTTTGATGGCTTTTTCCTTGGCGGCCTTTTCCTCCGCTTCTTTTTTGGAGGCCATGGCGAATTTCTTGGCCTCTATCTCGGCTTGGGTCATGGGCACCTTGCGGTTGTAGCCCAAGTTGTACCGGTGCGAGAGAAATACGTGCCGGTTGTCGTTGCGGTTCCAGTTTTGGCTCAGGGCCGTCGGTATCTCTGACGATTGGTAGTTCTCGTTGAATATCTCCGGGTGCGTGATGTAATCGTCATTGGTGATGCCGCCGTTCTCGGTCACTTTCTGATGGTTGGTGCTGGCCAGCAGGTGCGCCTCGTACCGGTCGCCGATGTACGAGCCGTATAGTGAGAAATTGAGGTGTGAGGTGGCTTGCTCGTTGTAGTATCCGCGTGCGTACAGGTAGTCGGCCTTGAAGCCCGCGCCCAGTTTCTTGCCTGCGTTCACGGCGAACGATGCGGTGAGATGGTCCTCGCCGTTGGTGCGGTTGCCGCAATTGTTGTAGCTCAGGTTGGTGAATGGGGAGAGCGTGTTGGTGAAACGGAAGTTTTCCACCGGCGTGACGATATAGTCGTAAGGCTGCGCGAAGATGAACTGCCCGCGCTCTTTCCGGTCCGTGAACACGCGCGCCATCCTTGGCGCCCCAAGGTTTCCGGTGGTGTTGTACTCGCCCCTGAGCCCCGTGGAGAATATGGAGTTCATGTACATGTAGGGCACGGTATCTGGCACGACGGTGTGGCGGTCGCCAAATCGTGGGTCCACGGTCCATGTGTACAGGCCTTTGGGTATCTCCTTGTCGGCGTTGGTGGAGTCGGTGGCGTTGCCGTTGTCGCCTTGTTGTCTCAACGTTCCGTCTTCGCGCGTCTCGTTGTGCCTGCCTTGTTGTCGCGGCGTCTGCGCCATGGTGGGCATGAGTGAGAGCGAGAGTATGAAAATAGAAAAGAGCGTTTTCATTTAGTGCAATAATCGCATGGCCGTTTCTACAATCTTGAAAACCATCGCTACCAATATGACGATGGTTCCAATGGCGTGATCGCCAAAGAAGTATATCAACACGCCGATCACGGCTCCGGCCATAAATATGGCGTTGAGCCAGTTGCGCAGCTTGAGGGTCGGGTCTTCTGGCGCGGGCCTTTTGTGGTGTCGCGGTTCCTGCATGTTTGGGTTTTCGTTGTCCATGGGTGATGGTGTGAGATGTGGGATGAATGTTATGGGGTTAATATTTCACGTTGAGCGCCTTGCGCGCGAGACCGAATATGTAATCCTCGCGTCCTATGGTCTCGCGCCTGGATTTGCCCGGGCGTTTGGTGGGCTTGTCGCCTTTTCGCGCAAGGGCCTGTCGGTCCCGTTGCCCATTGCTCGGCCGTCATGCCTGGCGCGTCTTCCTCGAGCTTGGACACCAACCTGCCGTCCACCTCGGGCGCGGCCCCGGCGAGGTATTTTTTGGGGGTCGCCCATCTTCGCCTTTTTCCCGGAGCCGTTGTCTCTCTCGCTTCCCGGGTTTTCTTGCGGCGGCTCCTCTTTTGGCGGCTCCCATGTGTTTAGAGCCATGGCCATGAGCGGAAGGCATGCCGGAAACGCCGTGAAAATCTTCTCCATGGTGGAGCGACTGCGTGTGTATAGGTGGCAAAATTACTAAAATATGTTGTATCGTGGGCTGCGCGCGCGCATTTTAACTTTTGTTACTAAGCGCGGGGCGGTGTTTTTTTTCGTGTCGCGCCACAATATGTCGTCACTTGCCGGTGTTATCATAATGAGGGACGGGCGGCCCTTCTCCATGGCTTGCCCCCTCCCGCGACAACAAAGACCATGACAATGATATTGGAAGTGAAAGGCAAACGCCCCTCTTGGGGGCGAGCGTGCTATATCGCCGGCAACGCCACGTTGGCAGGCGACATAGTGATGGGCGATGATTGCTCGGTGTGGTTCTCGGCCGTGCTGCGTGCCGATGTGGACGCCATACGCATAGGCGACAGGGTGAACATACAAGATGGCGCGTGTATCCACGAGTCGGGCGGCGCGCCCACGATACTTGAGGACGACGTGTCAGTGGGCCATTTGGCCAACGTGCACGGCTGCGTGGTGCGCCGCGGCGCGCTTGTGGGCATGGGCGCCACGGTGCTCGACCATGCCGAGGTGGGCGAGGGCGCCATCGTTGCGGCCAACGCGCTGGTGACGCAGGGCACCAAAATAGGTCCCGGCGAGATTTGGGCCGGCTGCCCGGCGAGGTTCGTCAAGAAAGCTAAGCCCGGGCAAGCCGAGGAGTACGCGCGCCACTACGTGGAGGCCAAGGCATGGTATCTCGCCAACGAATGAGCCTCGCGCGTGGCCTCGCGCGCCCGGGAGGCCGCCGGGCGACGGCCGCCAGGCAAACCTGTCATGATGGGGCGCGACATATAATATAAGTTAAATGACGGCGCGCCGCATGCCGTTCCGCGAGGTTTCGGCCTTTGTGGCATTATCTTTGTATGCTAAAGGTTAGTATAAACCCTAAAAATGATTAAGACATGACACACGGACACGAAGTCCTCCACATGATGGAGGGCCACAGTTACGCCACGCGCGAGGAGCTTATAGAGGCCATAGAGGAGAAGTTTGGATCAGACGAGCAATTTTGTACATGCTCCGCCGCTGGCATGAGCGCGGCCCAATTAGTAGAATTTCTTGAGGCGCGCGGCAAGTTCAAACCTGCCGATGGCGCTACGTTCACGGTGGACTCGTCGAAGATTTGCAAGCATTGACACACAAATTTTTAACCCTAAAACACGTGGAGGAATAACGATGATTAAAATTTATGGTATGAATACGTGTCCCGACTGTGTGGCGCTCGAAGCCCAAGTTAAGGACAACCCTCGCTACGAGGTGCACGAGATCGGCTCGCATGTGCGCGAGCTCAAGGCGTTTTTGCGCATGCGCGACACCGAGCCCGCGTTTGACGCGGTGAAGCGCAAGGGCACGGTGGGCATACCCTGCTTTGTCTTGGAGGACGGCACCGTGACGCTGTCGGCCAAGGCTGCCGGACTCACGCCGGCGCCTCGCGGCGAGACTCCGTCGTGCAACATTGATGGGTCTGGCTGCTAACCGCGCGCCCATGCGCCCATTTTTATCATTAAAGCCCTAACTTTCCGCCCACGATGCCATGTCAACGCAGGAGCGAAGTTAGGGTTTTTGTGTCGTTTTTCTCATCTTGTTTCATCCGGCCAAGGGCATGGCAGGCCAGTGCTTTTGAAGAATGGGCGTTGAGCCTGCGTGTCGCGCAGGTATTTTCCCAACATGGAGGAGAGCCGGCGCACCATCCGTGGATGTGTCGCCGCCATGTCGTTACGCTCGCCAATGTCTTGCTTGATGTCGTAAAGTTCCTTGCGGCCAGTCTTGTAGTTGTACACCATTTTCCACTCATTGTAGCGTATGGCGCAATTCAGGCTGATGCCCGGGCCCTCGTTTCCCCAAACGTTGGGATAGTTCCACACCAAGATCCTGTCTTTCGACGGATTGCCCGTGTTTGTCAAAAGGGGCACAAAACTGCGCCCGTCCACCACTTGTGGCACTTTGTACGCGTGTATGTGCGCCATTTCCAATATGGTGGGAAAGAAGTCCTCGATAATCAGGTAGTTGTCGCACCTGCTCCCGGGCTTCACCTTTCCTGGCCATTTCACAATCATAGGCTCCCTGATGCCGCCCTCGTACATAGAACCTTTGCCACTGGCCAACGGCGCGTTTTGGGTGAAGAGCGGCTCGTCTCGCCAAGCCTTTCCGGTGGCGTAACCGCCGTTGTCGCTCATGAAGAGAATGATGGTGTTGTCGGCCTCGCCGTTTTTCTCCAGCCAGTCCATGATGTCTCCCAAACTTTTGTCCATGCCCTCGATGAGCGACGCGTACGCCGCCTCCTTGTCTGACATGCCCTTGCGCGCGTACTTGGCGAAGTAGCGGTTGTCTCGCTCTATGGGTATGTGCACCGCGTAGTGCGCCATGTTCAGGTAGAATGGCTGTCCGTAGCGTTTCGCCTTGTCCAAAGCCTTCAAGGCCTCTTGGGTGAGAGCCTCCGTCAGGAAAGTGCCCGTGCCCCAGTATTGGTTCAGGCCGGGAATGGCAAAGGGCGACGTGGGTGTGCCGTCTGCCTTGTGCCCATAGTTTCGCTCGCTCAGATAGGTGGCTTGCCTGCCACCCGCGTGCCCGGCGATGTTCACGTCGAAGCCCCATGCGTTGGGGTTCTCGCCCGGCGTGTCGATGGCCCCCCAGTGGGCCTTGCCGCAGTGTATGGTGTGGTATCCGTTCGCTCGCAACAGTTGTACGTAAGACGTTGCCACGAAAGATTGTGGTATGCCCTGCACGGGGCTGATGCCGTTCACGTTCCAATTGGGCGTGGCCACCTCCGCGTCTTCGCAGTCGGTGGATTTCCCTCGCTCCAAGGTCCAGTTGGTGACACGGTGCCGCGCGGCGTTGGCGCCGGTCATCAGGCTGCACCTCGACGGCGAGCTGATGGGCGTGGCGTATGCCTGGGAGAACACCATGCCTTGCCGGGCGAGACGCTCCATGTTGGGAGTCTCGTACAGACGGTTGAGCCGTGTGGGTTGCGTCCAAAAGGGTACGGAGGTGTCTTGCCACCCCATGTCGTCCACCATGAACAGTATGATGTTTGGCTTTTTGTCTTGATGGTTGCTGTTCTCGTTCGTGTTGCTTGCGCGCTCGGCTCCGGCCGGCATGGGGAGCGCGGAGAGCAGGCATAATGAATAAAGGCTGCTGTGTTTCATCGTTTGATTGTTTTAGAGAAATATTTGTTGCAAAGATAAGCATTTGCAACTATACTATAATCCAAAATGTGCCATTATTTCCGCTTCGCGTGGGTTGTCGAGGCTTTTTCTATGTTATTGGATGCCCTAACAAGGATAAAATGGTTATCTTTGTAATTCATTTTGGAAATTGTGACATGGATAACAAAAGCATATTCCAACGCCCCGTGTGGGTGTCCCTGTTCGCGCTTACGGCGGCCGTGGCATGGGGCTGGGCATACCCCCTTATCAAGTTGGGTTTTGCCGAGTTTGGCATCTCTGCCTGCATGACGGGCGGCAAGATGGTGTTTGCCGGCGTCAGGTTTTTCTTGGCTGGGCTGCTTGTCTTGTCACTGGCGCGCGCCAAGGGCCTGAACTTTCGTGTCAGGCGAGGCGTCGACTGGTGGTTCATATTGCTGTTCTCGTTGGTCAACACCACGCTGCACTACGCTTTTTTCTATTTCGGGTTGTCGCGCGGCGAGGGCTCGCGCTCAGCCATTCTCAACTCGCTCAGTGTCTTCGCCGTGGTGGTCATGGCCTGCTTGTTTTTTAAGAGCGACAGGATGACCATGCGCAAGATAGTGGGCTGCGCGGTTGGCATGGCCGGCATCGTGTCGCTCAGCCTTGGCGGAGCCGACAGCGGCCGGTTCACGTGGGCCGGCGATGGCATGATCATCCTCAACGCGCTCTGTGGGGCTTCGGCCTCGTTGCTCATCCGCGGGCTGGGCCACCGGGTCGACGTGTTTGTCGGCACGGGCCTCTCGCTCACCATCGGCGGCGCGCTCCTTGTCGTGCCAGGCGCGCTCATGGGTGGCCGTTTGGCGTGCGTCACGTGGATGGGGTGCCTCTATTTGTTCTTGCTCATAACCATCAGCGTGGTGGGCTTCACCTTGTACAACAAGTTGCTCACGTGCAACCCCGTGGGCAAGGTGGCCATTTTCAACTCGCTCATACCCGTGGTGGGCGCCGTCACCTCGTGCCTGTGCCTTGGCGAGGCGTTTCATCCCAAATATGCCTTGGCCGGTTTCCTCGCGGCGTCGGGCATCTATATCATCAATCGCGGCAAGTGACGCGCGCCGCCGTCATGTTCAGAAATTCACCGCGAACGCCGTTCCCCACACCATCATGTGAATGTACTTGGCGCTCATCCTGCTGTGCGGTGGCAGCAACAAGTAGTCCGCGAAGAGCCTGATGCCATAGTGTGCGTTCTCGCGTAGCGTGAGCCATGCCCCCGTGTCATAGCACGCGCCGTCCTTGGTTGGTAACACATGACCGCCGATGGTCAGTTCAGGGTATCTCACATAGCCACCTAACAGTTTGCCGCCCAAGCGCACGCGGCTTGACAATGGGTACGAGAAATATCCGCCACCCATGAGTGTCAACGCGTGGAAAGTGTTGTCTTCCAAGTTGTTGTTCTCGTTGATGATGAAAGAGTTTGACACGGCCAGTCTTCCGCCAGCGCCGATATAAGGTGAGAAGTAATAGGCTCCCTCCACGCCTGCCGAGCAGCCTGACGTGGTGGTGAAAGCGTGCCGCTTGTCTATGTCATACTTGCTCAATGGCACGTTTAGCCCGAGGCAAACGCTGAAAAACGATGGGCGGTCAAATCGTCGTGGCGCCCTCGCGAGGCGTGTGTCGTTGTCTTGGCTCCTCCCCAGCAGCAGGTCGGCCAAGGCGTACCCCGCCTCGGTGGACAGTATGCCTACGCCGGCTCCCACCATCACGTCGCTCAGCCAGTGCCTGTTGTTGGCCATGCGCATCAGCCCGGTGGCCGTGGCCACGCCGTAAGCCCCCACGCCCACCCATGGGCTGACGTGGCCGTACTCCTTGTCGAGCATGGCGGCCGCCATGAACGCCGTGGCCGTGTGGCCGGACGGAAACGAGTTGTTGGTCGAGCCGTCGGGGCGCGGCGAGCGCACGGTGTACTTCAGCGCGTTCACCACGCCGCCCATCACCGCCCACGACATGGCGTGCGCGGTGAGCATGCGCCCCCACGAGTCGCGACTTTTCACGCCCATCGCTTTCATGCCGTACATGGCCACCGCCGGCGCGTATTGCAACAGGTTGTCGGCGCCGTGCTTGAAATGGGGCGCGTAGTCATCGCGCAGCTTCCTGAAGTGAGTGTCTTGCCTACGCATCAGCAATCCCTCCACCACCAATGGCGCGCTCAGCATGGTCGCGTTGGCCCATGACGGCAGTTGGCGCACGATGGCGCCGGCACGCCCGAGGGACTTTGCCACAGCCGTGTCCGCGCTTGGGCAGGTGGGCCGCGCCACGCTGTCGGCGGCCACGTGGATGGTGTCTTGCGCGCGAGCCGCGTCCACGCGACACCAACCTGACAGCGTGGCAGCGCACAGCGCGATGTTAACCAATTTGTGTCTTGTCCTGAAAATCATACTTGCTCGTTACTTTGTTTTAGTGTCGCCAATATGCCGCCCACCGCGACGCATGACATACGCACATGGTCAAATGTCTTTTTTTAGCTCGCTCGCCCATGCGCTCGCTCGCGTTGGCCCGCGAAAAAGACGCGGCTGTTGTTAGAGTCGCGCGAATCTTGTTTGTATATAACGGCGGAGGTGGCGTCATTATTTTGCCATGCCATAAAATGACGCGGCGCGAAAATAGCGGAGCGTCGTCCTGAGACGTCTCCAACGATAACTCGCGTCATGTCTTGCGGTCTTAGAAATCTATTCCGCAAGAAAGAGCGTAAGACAACCGCGCGCGCGTTCCCTTTATTTTATACACGCCCCCTTGTAAGTTCCAAAAATATTTTACGTTGCCCATGATGCCATTGCCCAGTATTCTCATGTCGGCAAAGGGAAACGAGCGTGTCTGCCGCGTGGCGTTACAATATACCATCTTCGCGATTGGCGTATCCTCATCCCCGGTTCCGGCCAACACCTTGCCGACATTGAGGCGGGCGCCGGCGGTTGTCTCCAAGGCCATTCTCCATAGCTCCCATCTTTTCTCCAGCCGTATGGTCCATGATGGGTACACGTTGTGGACGGTAAGTTTTTTCTCTTTTATGGCGTAGCTTTCTTTTTTGCCTTTCGCCGCGATGGCCAGCATGCAAGCGAGCGTGTATCTTCCGCGGCGCCATTGTCTCATAATAGATATTTGCGCGTGGTACGCGGTTTCATGATACCTTCGCTCCTCGCCCAATTTCGGGTAAGCCACGTCAACGCCCGCGCCAAATATCCCCTCGACGCCTTGTCTCGTTTGCGCTTTGCCGCCAAGGCATAACGTTGTGCCTCGGCGCGTTTGGTAAATGGCGCGGTGGCTTACGCTTAGCGTTCTCAAACGCGCCAGGGGCAGCGAGTTGATGTTCATCAATATCCATTGTGTGTTTCCGGCCATAACAAACGTTGAGGTGCGCAAGTTGTTTCTTGTCAGCGTTTCCACGCCCATGAGCCATGCCGTCCCTCTGAACGCGGCGTCCGTCTTGTTGCCCGAGAAACGTTGTGAGTATTCTCCCATGCCCAACATGTTGTATTCGAACAATCCCGTCTTTCTGTTTGCGAAGAGTACGTTGTTAGATTGGTGATACAGTTCCATGCCAGCGTCAACGCAAAACATTGTTTTCAGCGGCTTTGAGTATAGGGCTGCCGACGCCTCTATCTCTCCCTTTGAGCATATGTTCAATGGGCGCGGATCGGATTGCCGGTATTCGGCGCGCGCCTCGTAGCTTGCCGACAATCCGATGGTGGCGTTGCCGTTTTCCCTTGCCCATCCCCCCGAGAATCCGTAGCCGCGTTTTGTCAGGCTGCCCGTAAAATCGTCGGCGAGGCCGTATGGCCTTAGCCTGTCATAGTCGCTGGTTTCCCTCCATGCCACGTCAAGCAGACGGCCCGCCTCGTAACATGCCTTGCCGTATAGGGTCGTTCCTTTTCGAGGGTGCGAAAGCCCCTGCGCGCACAGCGACACGGAGCAATCGCCAGTTCCTCGTTGCACTTCGCCCACGCCCTCATATCTGATGTTTTGATACATCGCGGAGACGTTGGAAAAGGCCGCGCCGGCCTGTATGGATTGCATGGAAGGGCTGCGCCATATGTTTTTGCGCGCCATCTCCTGTTGCGCGTCCAGTGAAGAGACGGGCGCCCAGTCCGGCAGTCCACGTTGCGCGTGTGTCGCGTGTGGCATGCCGGCCAGGAGCGCGGCCAATCTCAAGGTGAGAGTGATTTTCAATTTCAGGAAATATTAATGCAGGGAGGCAGGTACGAGCATCTCAAAGTCATCTCCGGAGTTGTTGGTGTCTACCAACACCCTGTGCCCGGTTTTGGCCGTAAGTACCTTGTCTGTCTTTCGGATGACGCTCTTGCCATACCCGGGTTTCTTGTCCACGTTTGAGCAGTAAGCAAATCCCTTGTCCATCGATGCCGGGGTGACTTGGCGAGTGTAGTTGGATTTTACGGACAGCGTGACAACGTCTACCACGTTGGGCTCACCAAGTACGATGGGGTTGGATTTTATTGTCAGGCTGCGGCCATTGGGTAACACGCGGACATAAGAATAATTTTGCCTCATCTTGTCTAACGCCGCTTTCACGTCACCGCCTTCAACGCGCGCCAGCGCGATGGCGAACATCCCCAAATTGTTCATGCGCCATGGAATCATTTCGTTAGTGACGACAGGGACAAGGTTGGGGGCTTTGGTGTCAATGTCCTTGCCGGCGAAAGGACCGGATACGATATTGTCGTACCATTCGAAATCAGCTTTTGACAGGTCTACCGACTCTGGCAGGCTTTTTTTGAAATTATAGGCTTGGTCCGCCACCACAATGCTTTCTCCAGGTTTCACCATATGGTCTTTGCCGTGGCCCGGTATCATGTATACGCTGTTGACAGCCAACCCGCGCTCTATAAAATCGGCAGGTGTGAGTTTGTCGTTCTTTACGGTGTTCAGCTCGGATTGAACGATGAGCAACCCATCGGCGTATAATGGTTGGTCTCCGTTGTTGGTAATCTTGATGTATTGGTCGTGGGTATAGTCCAATGGCGAGGAGCTGCCATTGTCCGTGCTGGCAAAAAACACTTCCTCGATGACGAAACCGCGGGCCTGGCTTTGCGCGCTGAGCTTCACGTTGATTTTTTGCGCGTTTTCCGTCAGGTTGATGTTTTGTGTCAAGCCTGTGCAGACCATCCGCTTGACGCCAACCTTCATGACGCAAGAAACGCTGACCGAGTACATGCCGCGAGGCAAGACGATATCCTTTAAAGAGGTGAACTCGGTTTTCTTTTTTTGGTTTTCCTCAGTAAAGGTTATCTTCAATTCCGAAATGTCGTTCATGGAGCACCCTTGGGGTATCTCCAGCGCGAGACTAACGTTATGTTTGGGAACGCTCGTTTCCTCATCGTTCTTGCATCCTACATTCACCAGCGCCAGCAGCATGGCCAGCATACAAATTAAATTAGTTGTTTTTCTCATGTTTGTTTTGTTTAAAAAAATGAATAAATGTGATTTTCCATTATCCTGTCGCAAGGGTTAACGTTCGCTCTTGTTGCCAAGCTTGTAATTGATTTCCAACCCGAAATAAGGTTTCCTGACCCGTCTTATCGTTACGCCATTATGGTCATAGTCGGGCGAATAGCTCCATATTTTATTGACAAACAAGGCGACCATGACTTGTTTCCTGAAGAATGCCTTGGATGCCTTGAGGTTTATATCCGTGGAAAAAGGTATGTTTAGTCCAGGCTCGAAGTAAGGAGAGTCTTGCCTGATGAGCTGCGACAGCCTGCTGTCGCTCATGCACTCTTTGGTATAAGGCCTGACTTTGCCGGTTATGTCTATATAGGATTTTGGAACGCGGTCGGGATAGGTGTTGGTCTCAAGGAAGAGCCATTGCGTCTCCATGGCCAATGAGACGGACAGGTCTATGCTTGGTATCCATGCGTCGGCAAGGCATGTGGTGTTTAGGGAAGACACGCGGCTCTTTTCGTCGTGGGCGTATATGCCGATTTCTCCCACGGGCTTTCCGTTGACGATGCCCCCTGGCTGCTCTTTCACGTCCGCCGAGTTGCTGTACTCGGTTCTGAACCATCCGCCGTTCATGGTAAGCCTCACGCCCAAGGAAGAGAACCTGCGCGAAAGGGCGGTCAGCTCAATGCCCTGCTTTTGTGTGGCGCTGCCATTCTCCGTCGTCCGAATTAAGGCTAATGTTCGTGTTGGCTCCGCTCGGAGCGAGTTGGTTGTCCGGTCGTAGGTGTATCGATTGTAAGTGACCGGATGAACCGCGCTTGACGCTCGGAAACCATTTGTCATCAGTTCGTGGAAATAGGTTACCGACACGTTCCACCCATGCCATGAGGCGGAATACCTTATCTCCCACTTGCGGTTGCGCGCGGGTGAGAGCGCGTGGTTTGCGCTATCGAAAACGTATGTCTTGTATCGCGAGATCATCGTATGGTCGTCTTCACTTACGTATTGCAATTCGCTGATGTCGTAGTAGACGGGATCCGAGAACAGATACGCGCTTGGCGGCATCAAGGTGAGCAGGCCAGCCGAGAAAAACACGCTCGACCGGTATGTTTGTCTGCCGCTGCCCAAGTCGGGAAGGGCGAGTTGCAAGTTCATTCTGGGGTCTGTGTAGGGTTTGTTGTTTATGTCGTAGTTGCCGCCTATCCACATCATGCTCTGCACGCGAAGGCCGCAGGCCGCTTTCATTCTCATTCGGAAAGGAAGAGAGGCGGAATGGGTCACCTCAAGATAGGCCGACGCTAAGTTGAGCGATGGAAACTTGTGGAACGGCATGCCCTCGCGCCTTGGCTTGGTGCCTTGCGCGTCCACGCTCTCGATCCGCTCTCCTCTTCCCAAGTTCTTGTCGTATCTCATTTCGATCCCAGCCAACAATTCCGTGTTCCTCGATATGCCCCATGTGGATGACACGCTCGAACGAAGGGTTGTGGGCAAGCCGTCTACGCTTGTTTTCCACAGGAACTTTCTTGGCAAGAAAGTGCCTTGGCGCTCGCCGGGGAGCCTGTCCGTAACTACCGAGAGCGGAGACGAAGTGACGATGGTTTCCGTTTGTTTCAGTTGCTGTGGCGAAAGGCTGGCGTCAAGTCCTACCTCCAAATGCCTCAGAGCTTTTTTGCCGGATGTCAGGACAAGTCTTTGCGACAAAGACACGCTACTGTTTCTGCTATAAAAACAATCGTCCGGATTGATGTTGATCTCCGGGTCTTGCTTGATGTTGTCTATCGTTGTGGAAAAATCCAAATACTGTCGCAAGACCAAGGCGTAATCTTCTTTTCGCTTGAGCCATGCCTTGTGCCTGAAAGAAGCGTTCACGCGCCTGAACGACTGGAGTGGCACGCGCGGGTCGGCGTCGGACATGAGGTATCCCATCGATGTGCCATATTCGTGCCTGTTGTTGTTCCACCCCTTGCCCACCGCGAGCAGCGTGGTGCGCAGGTCGCTCTTTAGGCGGGCTGTAAGCGTTGGCTCGCCTATACACCGCTTGATGTTTACTACGCCCGAAACGATATTGCCATATTTTACGGATGGCACGCCCCTGATGATTTCTACTTGCTGTATGTCGTCTGTCGGCACGCCTCTCATGTCTATGCCGCGCGCGATGCCTTCAAGACCGTCTCGCTTCCATGTGTTTCCGGATACGGTTTGTCTGTTGGAGGATGTTGAAAGCACCGCGCCATCCATCACGAAGGCCGTGCCCAACGAGGAGGTAGCGTAGTCGTCTCCGCCATTTGCGGCGGAACGCAGTTGTATGGAGTTGATGGAGGAAAGATCCGGATCGGCCGACCTGTGCCCTGGAAGAAGCGAGAGAATGTCCGCGAATGACGAAGGCTGGATATGCGTCAGCGCCTCGCGGGTGATGACGGAAGTGGTTTGCAGCGTGTTGGTCTCACGGGCTGTCACATACACTTCCGGCAGAATGTGAGTCTCGGAAGGAAGGGCTATCCGCACCCTGTACTCGCCATGGCAGACGTGCGTCACCGCACGATAACCCACCATTGTCACTCTGAGACTGTCTAAAAGGGTGTGGTCGCCATGGTAGGTCGTCTCCCCTCTTTCGTTGGTGAAACAAGTGATGGCGCGGTCTTTGAAAAACAACTTGACTACAGCGTGGGAGAGGGGAGAGCGTGTGTCGCGGCAACTAACCGATACAACGAATGTGCTGTCTGCGGCGCCTGCCGCGGAAAGCGCGCAAAGCCATGCGAATAGGAGTGGCAAAAACAAACGGTGACCAAGCTTCATTTCTTCCGATGCTCAAAATGCAACATGTCTCCTGTAACAAGCGGCGCGCATCCTTGCGGCACGGAGAGGACATTGAGCGTTTCGCAGGGCCTTGCGCCACATGATGCCCATGACATCCATCATGACGAGCGGAAAAGAAACAAATCCAGCAAGGTGGCCGCCCGATGGTTGGTTGGGGAGCGGCAGCCAACGGTGAACGGTAACCAAAAACCTCATGGCCTCTGTGTAAAAAGAATCGATGCTCGAGCGCAAACGGCCGGGCTGGGTGCCCAAGGCTGCGCCGGCGCACAAGGTGAACATAAGAAATCCGGAAACGACCACAACGCATTTGTGGATGGAGCGGAAAGAAGTCCTGAGCATACGTGTTCTTTTTTTTTCGTGCAAAAGTAGTCAAACATGCTAAAGGTCACAATACCTAAAAATAGGTAAATAGCTCCGTGGTGAGGGCAGACAATCCACCGTAAAGGCGGCCGAAGAGGGGGAAATCCGGGAATGCCTCCATGACGGTATGGCCTGCCGCTCATCGCATGAGGCTCTGTTTTGTCAAATGTCGTATCCCGGAGTTCGGTCATTGGCGTTTGTGGACCGGTTTTTTGGCAGGCTCAAGTTTGGACGAAAAAACGCCAACCCCTTAAAGAAAGCGGCCTCGATGTGTTTTTCCATCACAGGCGCAACAGCTCGCGCGAGCGCATTCTTAAAGAGGCGTCTCCCTCCTAAGCGTCATGTAAACAATAGTCTGTTAAAAATGGAGGTGATGGCCATGCGGATTTCCGTATGTTGGCAGCGTGTTTCTGAGATCGTTTACTTGATGTCCTGCCACTATAAAGTTGCTGACAGTCTGCCAATGGACCAAATATTATTAGTTATATATAGTTGATTGGCGCACTCATTTTTAGGCGGTTATATTGGAATTGACGGAATGTTGATAAAAAGGACCAAGGCTTTTAAAATGAAAGGGCCGTGGTTTCGATATGTCTTTTTTGTCGGCAAACCGCCGCTGTCTACCAATATTGTTGTAACTTTGTGACGATTTCTGTGTTGGAGAGGTTGTTCTCACGTCAGTGACGTCATGGCTTTATGGTGGGTTGCGCTCGCTCTCGCACCTTGACGTGGATGGCGTAGGTCGTTGAGCCTGTTTCGTGAGGTAAGGACAACCATCCAGACGCGAGCCTCAACATAAAAAATGACAAAGCGATGATATACTGTATTTCAAAAAGAATGGAGGTGGCCGCGGCTCACAAGCTCGAGCTTTCGTACGAGAGCAAGTGTCGTCGGCTGCATGGTCACAACTATATCATAACCGTTTATATGGTCCGCCGGGACCAACTTAACAAGGATGGGATGGTCTACGACTTCAAGCATGTGAAAGACAGGGTGCACGATTATCTGGACCACGGCTACCTGAACGAGTTGTTGCCCTTCAACACCACCGCTGAGAACATGGCCCGATGGATAGTGGAACAGTTTGCTGAGTGCTACAAGGCGGTGGTGCAAGAGAGCGAAGGAAACGTGGCCCAAGCTGTTGACGAGACGAAGATAAAGGGCATTGAGAATTTGGTGATGTGATATAGAGTTCTTTTGGGGGCTTTCGCTCGAGGCTTGCTGGTGTCGACGCCAACAACCGCGTCAAGCCGACAGGTTGCCGAAGCCTCGTCTTGATGGCGTGGGCAGTTGGCCCATGTGGGCACTCTCCCATCCGTCTGGCAAACGGCAATAAGCTCTATTTTGAAAGCAAAGGACAAGGTGATGACAAGCTATAAGATTAACGAGATATTCTATTCGTTGCAAGGCGAGGGTCGCTGGGCAGGGCGCGCCGCCCTCTTCGTGCGTTTCTCTAAATGCAATTTGGCGTGTCCGTTCTGCGACACCGACTTCGCCGCCTATCGTGAGCTGTCTGGGGCTGACATCGTCGCGGCGTTGGGCCGGCATCCTCTGTGTCGCTTTGTGGTGCTCACCGGAGGCGAGCCAACGTTGCAAGTTGACCCCGAGCTGTTGCGACGGCTTCACGAGCGTGGCTATTACGTGGCCATGGAGACCAACGGCACCAACCCCATTCTGGAGGGTGTTGACTGGGTGACATGCTCCCCCAAGGCGGCGTTTGTCAAAGGTGGCTTGCCGCGCGTTGGGGCTGTGGATGAGCTGAAGGTGGTGTTTGACGGGCGGCACGAGGTGAGCGACTTCGGCATTGAGGCGGCCGCGCGTTATGTGCAGCCTTGCGACATGGGCGACGCGAGGCGCAACAAGGCCATATTGGCAGAGGCGGTCGCTTTCGTGAAAGACCATCCCGAGTGGCAACTCTCCCTGCAACAGCACAAGCTCATCGGCATAAGATGACACGCTGTCAGGCGCGGGGCGTGCTGGTTGACGCGTCATGCCCGGTCAATCTATCTCCAACCTGATAATGCGCTGGTTGAAGCGACGGTAAAAATAAGGTGTCTTGTAAAGCACGCGGGCAATCCACGGAAACCGTTTGTTGTCATGATCGCTCATATAATACTCTTGGCGCAGATGCAGTTTGGGATGCCAACTCTCCATTTCATTGGACCGCAAGACAGACCACAGAAACTCGGCCTTGTGCTCGGTGTTGCGCACGGCGTCGTGCTGTTTGGCATGCCCTACCAACGCAAACGCCAGCATGTCCATCAGAATGGTGGCCTTGTCGAAAGCTTCGCATAGGTGAATGAAGAATTTTTTGACGGTCTCTGGGCTAAAATACATAAGCACGCCCTCTATGATGATAAGGATGGGCTTTTGGTGGTTCTTGACCAATTGTATCCAGCCGTCATCAAACATGGATTGCTCTATATAGGTGTTTCTCTCGCTTTCGGGCAGAAAGCGTCTGCGTATATCCAACGCTTCTTTCAAGTCAAGGTCGTACCAATGTGTCACCGGCGGCATGCCTAAACGCTGGTAGCGGGCGTCCAAGCCGGCGCCCAACTGGATGACCACGGCATCCGGGTGGCGCGAGAGAAAGGAGCGGACCTCGTCGTCTATCAGGCTCGCTCGTATGCAGCATCCCACTTGTGACATTTTGCTGTGGGAAAACTTGTGGAAATCGTAGTCTATGGCTTTGAGTATCTTGATCGAATACTCATCATGCAGCATACCGTCGCCCCGCATAGTCTCCGTGGCCTTGGCCCAAAGGGGTATGAGCATTGTCTCAGGTATGCTCGAAAGAGATAGTTTTTTCATAATTGTTTCTTTGGTTGTCATTCGCGACGGAATGACCATTGGTGTCTTTTTGTGGCAAAGATAAAAATTGTCGGCCGGGGATGCAATAGCAATTTATGATGATTTCGCACTCTTCCGGATCGTGCTTCGTGCCCCAAATACTGACATGTGAGTATTGGCCATGGCAGGCTTTGTGCCTACCTTCCCTCTAAAAAAACATTCTTTTTATCCCACTGGATTATAAATCATAATTTAGAAGCGATGGCAAAACAGCTGTATGACTATTGGTTTGTGCAGTTCGACTTTCCAGATAAGAACGGAAAACCGTATAAAATTAGTGGTGGAAGGATTGTGTGGAATGATAAGTTGAAACGTGAAATTCATGAGGAAGGGAATGGTTGCGTATAAGCTGACTATATTGGACGTATGACTAACGGCCTAAATTCCAGAAAAAACTTTGTTTTTTAGAATTGCCCATAAGGCAACTCAAAGCCTGATGGGAGGGGTGGTGGGGGCCTGTTTGGAAACGCCCCACACATGGTTGGCTATATGGTTTTCATGTTTTTTACACGCTTACTTGCGTCTTGCGCAGCATGAGCATGTCTTTGGGCACGGCGGCCTGGATGCTGTCCACGAGCAATTGCAATAACGTTGTTCGCACGAAGTGTGGCGATGTCATCATCACAATCTCGCGCGTTGGTATTGGGAGGGCGAAAGGTTTTACCAATTGCCGTTGGTCGCTGTTGAGCTGGCATATGGCCAACTCTGGTATGAAGGTGATGCCCTTGCCGCTCTCCACGATGCGCATGAAAGTCTCTATGCTGCCAAGGTTGTAGCATTTCTTGGCCCTGTTGGCCGCTTTGAGTTGGCAAAACTTAACCAATTGATCGCGGAAGCAATGTCCCTCGTCCAACAGCCAAAGGTATTCGCCCGTGAGGTCAGACGTCTTGACGGAACTGTTGGTGTATAACTGGTTGCTTTTTGCCACATAAGCGAAAAACCGCTCGTGGAACAAGAAGTGGCAACGCATGTCTTCCAGTCCGTCCACCCTCGCCAATATGCCAGCGTCAAGCTCGCCTCGCTCGATGGCCGTTTTCATCTGCTTGGTTTGCATCTCCGTGATCCTGATGTCCATTTCGGGATGCGCGCTCATGAGTTGTGGGAAGAAACGAGGCACCAAATATGGGGCTATCGTTGGCAGCACGCCTATGTTGAAAGTTCCGCCAAGCGATTTTCTCTCCTCTTCCGCGGTGTCTTTCAGCTGGCGCGCGCAAGCCAACACGTGCGCCGCTTGCTCCACTATGGCTTTTCCCTCCTTGGTGGGCGCGATAGGTTGGCGTTTCCGGTCGAAAATCTTGACGCCCAACTCGTCTTCCAGCTTTTGTATCATAGAGCTGAGTGTGGGTTGCGTCACGTCGCACGATTCGGCCGCCTTGGCAAAATGGCGGTGGTTGTACACTGCCATGACATATTCTAATTGTTGTAGAGTCATAGCTCCCTCCTTGTATATTTCTGTGGCCGCGTTTGCTGTGCCCGGCCGCGTTTGCTGTGCCAAAGATACGAATAATATTGTACATGTAGTGCGATGGTGAATGGAATTTTGCGCTTAAGACGTCAAAATCATTACAACTTGGTAAGCCATTGTATATGGGGATTTCGGGGCGCGTTATAGATTATCTCTATTGGATAATAAATAATGTCATTTGCAAATTATGCAAAAAGGGGCTATCTTTGTAAAAAAATAAAGCGTGACAACGCCGAATAATCATTAATAACAATTATAAAAGAAAATTGAATATGGAAGCAATTATCAATGCGAGAGTTCCTGAGTTCAAGGTTCAGGGTTTTCAGAACGGTAGTTTCAAGGAAGTGAGCAACAAGGATATTGAGGGCAAGTGGGCTTTGTTCTTTTTCTATCCAGCTGATTTCACGTTTGTTTGCCCCACAGAGTTGGGCGACTTGCAGAGCAAGTATGAGGAATTGAAGAAAATGGGCGTGGAGGTTTTCTCCGTGAGTTGCGACACGCATTTTGTGCACAAGGCTTGGCATGACGCTTCCGAGACCATCAAACAGATACAATACACCATGCTCGGCGACCCTTGCGCTGTGTTGGCAAAAGGTTTCGGCGTGTACAAGGAAGACGAGGGTGTCGCTTATCGCGGCACGTTCTTGGTGAACCCGGAGGGATTGGTAAAAGTGGCCGAGGTGCAGGACAACAGCATCGGGCGCAATGCCGACGAACTTGTTCGTAAGGTGGAGGCCGCGCAGTTCGTGGCCACGCACGCCGGCGAGGTATGCCCGGCCAAATGGAAGAAAGGTGGCGAGACGTTGAAACCAAGCATCGACTTGGTTGGTAAAATTTAAGCGGTCACCCTTTTTGAAATGACTATACAAGGTTGCTTGACAAGGTGTTGCGCCATCAAGTAACCTTTTTTCTTACTCCCTGACACCCCTTTTCGATATTGAAAGGCATGACTTGGGACTATAATTTTAATCGTAATAAAACAAGAAAATGCTACAATCTGATATAAAAGAACAGCTAAAGAGCGTGTTCGCCAACCTTAAATCATCCTTTGTTTTGCGCGTGGAGCGCGACCAATCCTATGCCCACGCGGACGAATACACCGCGTTTGTGGAGGATTTTGTCGCCACGTCTGGCAAGTTGTCGGTAGAGTATGTTGCCGGCTCCGATTTCCGTTTCAATATCGTTCGTGACGGCAGCGACACCGGCGTGCGTTTCTGTGGCATACCCAACGGCCATGAGTTTACCTCGCTGTTGTTGGCCATCCTCAACGCTGACGGGCAAGGCAAAAATCTCCCCGACGAGGCTATCGCCGCCAGAATAAAGGCTCTCAAGGGAGAGGTGAGATTGAAAACTTACGTCTCGCTTACCTGTACCAACTGCCCCGATGTGGTTCAAGCGCTCAACGTAATGGCACTCGTCAATCCAAACGTGACCAGCGAGACCATTGATGGTGCGCTATACCAAGACGAGGTGACGGCGCTCAACATCCAAGGCGTGCCCTCGGTCTACGTGAATGGCCAGTTGTTGCATGTGGGGCGCGGCGACTTGGGCACGTTATTGCAAGAGCTTGAGGACACCGTGGGCACCACTCGCGACGAGTCCGCCGCCAAGGTGGAGCGCCAATGCGACGTCGTGGTCCTTGGCGGTGGCCCGGCTGGAGCCACCGCTGCTATCTACTCGGCTCGCAAAGGGCTGAAAGTGGCCATCGTGGCTGGCCGTATAGGTGGACAAATCAACGATACCACGGGCATCGAGAACATTACCTCGGTGCCTGAGATCACGGGCGTGCAGCTCAGTGCCAACCTGCGTTCTCATGTCGAGCGCTATGACGTGGACATATATGATAACAGGAAAATAGTGGGAGTGGATTTTGGCGGCAAACTCAAACGGGTGCTCGTCCGCGGTGGCGAGGAGTTCGCCGCGCCTGCCGTCATCATAGCCACGGGTGCCGGTTGGCGTCGGTTGGGGCTGCCCGACGAGGCCCTGTACCTTGGGCATGGCATACATTTTTGTCCCCATTGTGACGGACCTTTCTACCAAGGCAAGAAAGTGGCTGTCATAGGTGGAGGAAACTCTGGCGTGGAAGCTGCTATCGACTTGGCTGGGATATGTAGCCATGTCACCCTGATAGAGTATGGCGATGCCATGCGCGCGGACGGCGTGCTGCAAGAGAAGGTTCGCTCGCTGGGCAATGTGGACATTCGCATGATGTCGCAAACCACCGCTGTCGTGGGTGACGGCAAGCAATTGAAGGGGCTGGTGATTAAGGACCGGAAAACCGGGAAAGAGCGGGAGGAGGCTTTTGACGGCGTGTTTGTGCAGATAGGGCTTTCGCCCAATACGGAGCCTTTCGAGGGCAATCTGCCATTGTCAGCTCGGAAAGAAATCGTTGTGGACTCGTTCAACCGCACGGCGGTGCCCGGCGTTTACGCTGCCGGCGACGTCACCACGGTGCCATATAAGCAAATCATGATAGCCATGGGCGAGGGCGCCAAGGCTGCGCTCTCGGCTTTTGACGACCGGGTGCGTGGTATCGTTTAACGCATGAGGTGGGGTGGCGGAAACCCTGCGACCTTTTAAGAACATTATGAATTTTTCCGTATCACTTTGTGGACAGCGAGTGGAGGTGTAGTGATGGTGTGGCGCGCGCATGCCAAGATAGCCTCAACTCCATGCCCACAGAGTGTTTTTTTGGTAGGCTCGCCATGCCGTCATTCCTGCGCGCGCTTGCTTTTGATACGGCTTTTGATGGAGCGCACGCTGCTGGGGCCAATGGCCAAGATGTCTCCCACTTCTTGCTCTGTCTTGCCCATGCGCTCGGTGGCCGTGAGATACAGGTACTGTTTGGGCGATAGGTTGCTGTATTTTTGGTTCAGTTGTTCCACGTATGGCATGTCGATGAGCTTGATGTATTCCAAGAAGTCGAGAAAATCTTGGTTGCTCCAATGTATGGTGTTTCGGTTGCACAGCACGCTCTCGTACAGCATTTTGCCGTTGCTGAGCCTTTGCACCTCTGTGTCTTTGAGCGTGCTCACTTTCTTTTTCAGCTCGCTCAGCTCCTTGTTGGTGATGTGTTGGGTGGCTTTCAGCTCGTGCAGCTGGTCGCTGTACTCGTTGAGCAGCAAGTGTTTTTGTAACAGGTCTCGCCTGTCTCGTGCCTGTTTGTACTTGTGGTAGAGCACCATTGTCACCACCGACAGCGCCAATATGACGAGTAGTCCGGTGGAGTATGTACGATAAGTGTCTATTTGTTTCTCGCGCTCTTCACGCTCATATTTGTTCTGTATGTCGTAAATGTTATTTTGGCTGCGTATGTGTTCTTGTCTCTCTTGAAAGGCGAGCAGCGTGTCGGCTATACGCGTGGCTCCTTGATAGTCGCGCATAGTTTTTCTCAACGTGAAGAGGCTGTGCAGCGCTTTCTCGTAGGTGTATACGTCGGTGGTGTCCGCTGCCTTGAGCAAGCAGTCGTGGGCACGTTCCAGTTCGCCCCGCTGTATGTAGAAATCGGCCAGTACGGCGTAGGTGTAGCTGCTTGGTCGCTCTCTCAAGGCCCGCTGTATGTACTCTTCGGCCTTGGCTGAATCGTTGTTGCGATGATAGGCGTCGCTGATGTTTGAGAGTAGCACCGACTGGTTTTCGCGGCTCAGGTATGGGTAGTAGTTGAGGCTTTGGCGCAGGTATTCCAAGTTGCTGTCGGGTTTCTCCAATCCACTGTACGCGTTGGCTATGTAGGTGAGGCTGTAGCCTATCCACTCTTTGTTGTTGAGCTTGCGCGCCAGCTCGCCCGCTTTGCGCGCGTATCTGATGGCGGTGGCGTAGTTCTTGTTAATCAGGTTGATATAAGAGATGGACGAGTAGACCTTGTGTTTCAAGGTGAGGTTCTTGGATTGCTTGACCAAGTTTTCGGCCCGTTTGAGCAGCAGGATGGCTCGTCGGGTGTTGCCACGGTAAAAAAAATGTATCACGCCTTTGTAGTAGCATGCTCTTGCGAGTTGCTCTTGGTCGCCGTTCTGCTCGTAGTAGAAGATAGCATAGTCGATGGAGTCGTTGTCCACGGGCAGTTGCTTGCGGAATAGCGTCTCTGTCTTGAGCAGTGTGTAGCGCGCCATGTCGTCGTGACTGTCAAGCCCCTCGGTCGGCATTTCGCTCAGATAGGTGTAGGCCGCGTCCACATTGCCTTGGGCGAGCAATGTGTCCACCCTGTCGAGGCTGGCTTGTTGGTCGGAGAATTGGTGGCATGCGGTCGTCATAGCTATGGCTGTGGCGAGCATGGTCAAGATGGATATGAGGTTGAGAGAATGGGCGGTAAAATAAAGTTTATGAAGTTCTTTGCGCATGTGTTACATGAAATGTTTTAGGAAATTAGACTTCATTCATGTCGCAAAGATAAGCTAAAATTATGAATTTATGCATAAAAGGGTCACAAAAGTGACAATTTTGAAAGAAAAATAAGTATTGTTTTGTAATTGAATGTTAACTTCCGGTCGGTTTTTTGTTGCAAAAACCGTATGTCCTTCGTTGTGCCAATGTTGCCACAGTGTCAATAAGCATTGGGATGTTGCACTGCAACACTCTTTTTTACGATGATTTTTTAGATTTTGCGTTTAAGCCTAAATAACATATATTTGCGGTGGGCGTGTTGAAGCCACATGGTTTTAACTCGCTTGTTTGAGAGATTTATTCATTATTAATCAAAATTTGTTATACCTATGCGAAAAACCTTTTTTAGCCAATCCCTCATCGTTGGGGTCATAGCGCTGTTTTCGCTAAGTGGACCTGCCTTGGCCCAACAGCCTGCCGGGGGCGACAAGTTCACCATTGAGGGAACCGTGATTGACAACACCAACAACGAGCCAATTGCTGGCGCCACGGTGCGCCTGAAAAATGGGTTGCGAGGCACCGCCACCAACGTGGAGGGAAAATTTGTTGTCAAGGGCTGTTCTGTCCAAGACGTGTTCCAAGTGAGTTACATCGGCTTCAAGCCCAAGTGTTTCACCGTTGGCAAGCATCGCAAGTTTACCGTCTATTTGGAAGAGAACTCCACGCGGATAGGACAAGTGGTGGTGACGGGTTTCCAGAAACTCAAGAAAAACAGCTTTACTGGTTCGGCCACCATCGTGACAAGCGAGGACCTCAAGAAGGTGAACTCCAAAGACGCTGTGAAAGCCTTGCAGGTTTTTGACCCATCGTTCCGCATTATGGACAACCTTGGGTTTGGCGCTGACCCCAACCAGATGCATGAGATTAATATTCGGGGAGCGTCGAGCATATCGCAGAATAGAGGTTTGGACGTCGAGAACCAACGCCTCACTCAGCGTACCAACCTGCGCGACAACCCCAACATGCCTATTTTCATGCTCGACGGATTTGAGGTGGACGTGCAAAAGATATATGACATGGACATCAACCGCATAGAGAGCATGACCATCTTGAAAGACGCCGCGGCTACGGCACTCTATGGTTCGCGTGCGGCCAATGGTGTCGTGATAGTCACCACAGTGCCCCCTAAGGCCGGCGAGATACGCATAGACTACAATACCACCTTGGAACTGTCTTTCCCCGACCTTTCAGACTATAACCTGACCAACGCCACCGAGAAGTTGCAGGTGGAGAAAGATGCCGGGCTGTACGTGGGTACTTTTGGTGTGGCCACGATAGACAAGGAGCGGGAGTACAACGACAAGCTCAACGAGGTGAGGCGCGGCGTGAACACCGACTGGCTGGCGCAACCTCTGCGCAACGCCTATAACTGGCGTAACGACGTGTCGCTCTCGGGTGGTGTCAACGAGGTAAGGTACATGCTGAACCTGAACTATGACAAGAACGCCGGCGTTATGAAAGGCTCCAAGCGCGACAGGTACGGCGCGGGGATGATGATAGACTATCGATTGAGAGACTGGTTGCAAATCCAAAACAAGGTGACGCTTAACAGAACATCCTATGAGGACTCGCCTTACGGCTATTTCAACGACTATTCACAGCAGCTGCCTTACGACGCCATCTATGACGTTGCCGGCGAATTGCTGCGTGAGCTGCCCATGTCGCACCGCGCCAACCCACTGTGGCGGGAGCACTATTTGCAAAGCTACAGTGGTCGCGGTGGTATCACCGACGTGACCGACAACCTGAGCGTGAACATCCATTTCACCCCCAACTTGTATCTTCGGGGCACGTTTAGCGTTAGCCAAGTGAAGACAGACGGCAAGACTTTCAAAGACCCCAAGGACTCTTTCTTGTTTCGCTCTGTGGCCAATAACCGCAAAGGCTCGCTTGACGTGTCGGGCGACACTCGCCTGAAATGGAATGCCAACGCCATGCTCCACTTCAATAAGCGTTTCAAGCGTCATTTCTTGAACCTCACGGCGGGTGTGGATGCGCAGGAGACCAACGATCGCCGCCTGTCGTATAGGCAAGAAGGTTTCAACATTGGCAGCTTGAATGATCCCATTTACGCGGCCACGCAGCCCGACAAAACCATCGACACCAAATCTACGACAAGGCTCTTTGGCGTGTTGGGAGCTCTCAACTATACCTTCGACGAGATCTACTTGTTGGACGCCTCGTTCCGTATGGATGGCTCGTCGCAGTTTGGCGAGGACAAACGTTTTGCGCCATTCGCCTCTGTAGGCGTGGGCTTAAACATACACAACTATCCGTTCGTCAAGAAACTGCCGTGGATTAACACGCTTCGAATGCGTGGCACTTATGGCAGCACCGGAAAGGTTAACTTCTCTCGTTTTGACGTGATCAGCAGTTACAAGGCCGACACAAAGGCGTGGTATTACACAGGGCCAGCAGTCAGGCTCTTCACCATGGGCAACTCAGCGTTGTCGTGGGAAATCACCAAGTCGCTCGACGTGGGTTTCACCGCGGAGCTTTTCAAAAACCGATTGTATATCGAGGCCGCCTATTACAAGAAAACCACGGATGGCATGATAGACCGTATTGGCATAAGGCCATCATCGGGTTTCACCTCTTATAGTGGCAACGTGGGCTCTATCGAGAACAAGGGTTTTGAGCTAAAGACCAATGTCACGCTCTTCCGTAACCGCGACTGGTCGGTGGTGGCCAACGCCAATTTGGGCACAAACAAGAACAGAATATCCAAGTTGGACGATGCCATCGAGGAGTACAACAAGAAAATCAGGGATAATTACGACGCTGAGCATCCACAATACCAAAACTTGCAGAACCGCCCTCTTATCCAATATTACGTGGGCGCGTCCACCACAGCCATCTACGCCATGCCCTCGTTGGGCATTGACCCGGCCAGCGGCAAGGAACTTTTCAGGAAGAAAGACGGTACCATCACCAAGGAATGGAATGCCAGTGACATGGTGGTGTGTGGAGATACTAATCCCGACGCGCAAGGCTCGTTTGGCATCAACGTAGCCTACAAGGGCATCTACGTGAACGCCTCGTTCCTCTATGCTTTTGGTGGGCAAGTGTATAACCAGACCCTTCTTGAGAAAGTGGAGAACGCGCGGATAAAAGATCAGAACGTGGACCGTCGTGTCATCACGGACAGATGGCGCAAGGTGGGTGATATAGCGCCATTCTATGGATTGGGCGAGAAGAACTCCACAAAGCCCACGTCAAGATTTGTGCAAAATGACAATTACGTGCATTTCAACAGCTTGGCCATAGGCTATGACTTCAGTCGGAAACTCATCTCCAAGCTCAAGCTAAGCGCGCTGTCCATCACGCTCAACGCATCCGACTTGGCTCGATGGAACACCGTGAGGGTGGAACGCGGACTCTCATATCCTTATGCCCACACGTACAGCATAAGCTTGCGAGCAAGTTATTGACCTAAAAAAATCAACGACAACGATTATGAAACAAAAAACATATTCCATCATCATAGCCTGCATGGCACTTTTGGGGCTGAGTGGCTGCAACGACTGGCTCGACGTGCCCGTGGAGGGACAGTCTACGGCCAACGAACTCTTCGAGACCGGCGACGGCTATCGCTCCGCCCTGCATGGCATTTACAAAAGCATGGCCTCGCCCACGCTCTACGGACGAGAGTTGCAATTTGGCGTTATAGATTTCTTCTCAGGTCAGTACGACATTAATGTCAATTCCAATGACCTGAGCAACCCCACCTATATTGCGGCTGGCAAGCGCGACTACAAGGATGCCAAGCTACAGCCATTGATAGATAATATCTGGTTGGCAGCCTTCAACGCTATTGCCGCCGACAACGATTTAATCAAGCATTTGGAGGGAGAGAGTGGCAATAAGTTCAGCGAGGGCAAAATGGAGAGAGACGATATCCTCGGCGAGGCCAAGGCTATCAGGGCTTTCATCCACCTCGATATGCTACGCCTCTTCGCCCCAGCGCCCATTGACGACGATGGCGGCAATTACATTCCCTACGTGACGGAGTTCCCGAACAAGAGAGCCACGCACTTGCCCGTCAAGGAGGTGATGGGTAAAATCATCGAGGACCTTGAGCAAGCGCGCGAGCTTGTCAAGCCTTTTGACCTCTCACCCTTGGGATATAGTGCCAGTGTATCGGGCGAGGCGCGCTTCTATAACTCCTTGATGTATGGCATGGAGGGTGCCGCCAACCCCACGAGCGTGGACCCTTTCTTCTTGGGCAGGGGTTACAGATTCTCCTATTGGGCCATCACGGCCCTGTTGGCACGTGCCCATCAGTATAACGCCACGTTCGATCCCTCTTCTTTGGACAAGGCCAAAGCGTATGCGTTGGAGGTGTTGGATGCCACTTTCGAGGGTGCCAATGCCACCAAATTTGAGCCTTTCAAGAACGAGCAGTTCAATTTCGCGTGGGTGGACCAGCCCGAGGAGATGAGCGACATACGCATGGTGGGCACGCTTGTCATGGGTTTGTACAACGAGAAGCAAGTGGACGAGGCAGGTTTGGAACGCCTCTTTCCACGAGAGAAAAACCAGCATAGCAGCGACTTGTTTATCGTGAACAAAGACGGCCAAGACATCTTCAAGACCATCTCGGGCATGGATGAGAGCACCACCGACATTCGATCCACTCGCCTTATCTACGAGCCGAAAGGATCTTACCGAAACTTCCTCTCTACCAAATGGTATGTCAAAGAGAGAAACACGATGGAGCGCGACCGCACTGTCACCATCCTGCCCCTGTTGCGCACGTCTGAACTGAGATACATCGTGGCCGAGTGCATGGCTCGAAAGGGTGATTTCGAGGGTGCTTACGGCTTGCTCAACACTATGCGCGAGCACCGTGGGCTGAACGATTATAAGTTGCCCACGCGAACTACATGGGGTGATTTTGTCAAGGACCTTGTGCGAGAGGGACAGCGCGAGTGGATTAGCGAGGGACAACTGTTCTATCTCTACAAGCGACTTAACGCGGGCGTGAAACGCGACAACGGCACCGTCAAGCCATTGACCAAGCAAGAGAGCGTGTTGCCTATACCCGCGGAGGAAACCAAGTAAAACTGTAAAAAGATGAAACGCATGAAAAAATACATCTATACACTGCCACTCGCGGCGTTGATAGCCTGTGTCTCTTGTCAGGAAGAAGGACTGATGACCTTCGGGCAGGAGCACCATATATATTTTGAGAAGTTCTACAAGGATGCCGCGGCGCCGGGCAAGGAAAAGGCCGACTCGACCATAGCGTCTTTCTTCTTTGAGAACGACGACGTGTCAGAGATAGACGCCAAGGTTGTGGTTAACATGACTGGCCGGCTGCTTGAGCAAGACGCCACGTTCAAACTCAAGGTTGTGCCAGACATGACAACGGCCCTGCCCGACGAGTACAAACTGCAAGACGCTTACACGTTCAGGGCGCACAATGTACCAGAAGGAGCCAAAAATCAAAGCGACACCATCGCCATCAGGATGTTTAGGTCGTCCAGGCTCAAAAGCATGCCGCACGGCGTGAAGCTCACGGTAGAACTGATTCCCATGGGTGAGATACAGTTGGGGCAGACCGAGCGCACGCGGGCCGTCATAGTGCTCACGCGCGATGCTGTTAAACCCGAGTGGTGGGACACCGACGTGACCAACAATCTCTTCGGCGAATACTCCAGTCGTAAGTACAAACTATTCTTGCTCAACATCGACAAGCAAGCCACGCTCAACGAGGATATGTTGCGCAAGGCGCCATACAAGGCCATCAAACTTGTCAGGCAGTTCAAGCAATGGCTCGTGGAGCATCCGGAACAAGCCAAGGAAGAAGACGGAAGTGCGATGACCGTCAATGTTTAACCATGCTAACAACGAAAGGAACGCATTATGAAAACAATGAGAAACGCCATCGCGTGCGCACTTGTATGCACCACGCTGAGTGCGTGTTTTAGCGACGAGGGAAATTACACTTACGAATCGCTTAAGCCGCCAACGTGGCTCATCAACGTAAACAACGACCCTATATACGTGTATGGACGGGGTGGCGAGAAAACATATATCGACGCGTCGAGATACTTCAATTGGGGAAAACTCGACTCGCTTGAGAGAAGCAAGGAGGTGCGCTATGAGTGGCGCCTTAATGGCAAGGTGTTTTCTACCGAGCTGAAAGAGACCATCCCCACCGATGAGTTCATGAAACGTTTGGGGCTGACCGACTATCCCACTGGGAGCTTTGACGGTGACTTTGCCATCATAGAGAAAGCCACGGGCATTTCTTTCAAGGCACGAACCTATATCACCATCGAGCCTCCCATCGCGGAGTGCGACTTCATCGTCTACTCTGCCAAGAGCAACGGCGATCCGCATACAGGTTCCATGTCGGCGTTGAGCCTCAAATACGGGCGCGCCGCCAACGGCACTTTCAGCGTGCCAAAGTTTATCTTCAAGAAGCACTTGTCAGACGATATACCGGGAACGCCCAAACGCATGGATGTCTCGCTGTCGCTCAATGTCAGTCCGACGGGGTCGGTGACGGCCATCACGCAGGAGGGAGACGCGGTGGTTCTCAACGCCTCTACGCTCAAAAAGGCCTGGGAACTTGGTTCGCGGTTTGCCGACGGAACGCCTGCCAACTTCAAGGTTAGCGCTCGCAGAGACCAAGAAATAGACGCGGACAACCCTGCGTTCACGTGGGTGGCCACCCAAGACGGTCGCATTTTCACGCGCCAGACGGGCAAGCACTACCTCGGCGGAAAGTTTCTTACCGAGCCGTATTATCTCGACAAAAAAGGTTACAAGGTGACCAATTTTGGACATACGCTGTGGGGACACACCAACATCCCATGCTACGACGAGAAAAACAGGCGCGTGCTCATCGCGACATCGTTGGAGGGAAACTATCACAGTTACCGTGTCTTTATGACAGATTTGTCAATGCCGGGATGGGCAGGAGCCCCCATCATGAAAATGCCAGCGGACGCGGAGGTGCTCTATCTGACCGCCATCAATGGCCAGATGTATTGGGACCGAAACAACAGTTGGTATCAAATATGGTACAACACGGGCGGAAAATCCATGGTTGGAACCTTTGCCGTGGACAATCGGACGCGCAGGCTCAACGTGCCGATGGCCAACACCTATTACTTCCCATATGAGGTGACAGGTCACCAACTCAACAAAGAGACCGTGTTCCTTACCGCGGCCACAACCCGTTTGAGCAATTTGAAGAGCCGTTGCGACCTTTTTTCAGAGGGCAACAAAGTGTTTGTGGTCGTCAGGAGTGGCACATGGGGTTCCACATCCATAGACCAGATAGGCCAACTGCCGCTCAAGGGCATCACCTCCAAAGTTACGGCCATGACCTATGACCGCAACGACCAGTACACGCAGGGGCGTGATTACAAGCACTTGCTCGTGGGATGCGAGAACGGCGATGTCTTAATCTATGAGGTGACAAACCTGCCGGCGCCTGTCCTTGTGGGCAAATACAACGCTGGCGGGCGGGTGGCCGCCATCAAACAGCTGCGCGCGGAGCGCACCACGCTTGACATGTATTGATAAAAATAAGCTAACAATCATAATTCTTTTATCGTGAAGAGAGCCGGGCGTCGCATGGTCGGCGCCTGGATTTCTTTACAATTCCTCGCGCATGAACAATCAAAAACAACTATAAATGAACAATAGAAAAACATTCAAAACATTGCTCTGCCTTCTCGCCATTACAGTGGCGACGCAGGTGGCAGCCCAAAACGATACGAAGGCGACTGCCGATGTAACCGTAAATTGCGACACCAATGGCCCGATAACGCTATCGGTCTCGAAAGGTGCCACGTGTGCCTCGTACAGCATGCAGCTTTTCACGTCTGACATAGCCACGCGCATCGGTGACGCCGTGTTGGCCAATTATTTCAGTAACCAGAAAATAGAAAAGCGCACGCCCAACCTCAAAAACGCGAAATTTATGGACATGGGGTTTTGTGTCTTGCCCGAGAAGGAATACACATTGCTCACCCTCGCCTACGACAAGGATGGCGCGGCAGGTAGCGTCACGCGCACCTCTTTCACCACGCCCAAGCACAAGCCAGCTGGCAATCCGCGGCTCACGTGCACTGTGACGGCCCTTGGCCCCGACAGCGTTACGGTGAAGTTCAGTCCCAACGCTGACGTGGCAGGTTACGCTATTTGCCAATTCGAGGCTGGAAGCATAGATAGTCTCGTTTCGCGTCACGGTCCGATGATGGGCTTCTCAAATTCTTCCGACATGATTAGACGGTTCAGTGGGCAGTCGGCTTACACCAAGGAGATGAGCCACACGTGGGACGATATGATACCCAACTATGACTATGAGATATGCGCGTTGCCTTGGGACAAGGACGGCGTGTACCTCGACATTGTCACCACGCCCGTCAAAACCGCCTTGTTGGGTGGCGAGGGTGTGGCTGCCGTGAGCATCGAGATAGGGCAATTTGGCGGTAGCGACGACACGGGCTATTTCCAAGAAATAGTCTATACGCCCAACGACCAAGCGGCCGTACACCGAGATATCATCATCACCGAGGAGGCTTTCAACGCCAAAGACATGGGCGAGCGCGGCGTTATCGACATGCTGCAAAAGGAAATTCCGCAAGATCCCTATTGGAACCAGTATCGCGTGGATCGCGCCAAATGGAACGCGCAACCTGCCACCGCGTACGTGGCGTGCTCCATGGCACGTAACGTCAAGGGCGAGTGGGGCAAGTTGCACACCAAGAAATTTACCACGCCAGCCAAATAGTAACCATATTGCGTAAGTCACACACGCGCGGCGCCTCGGTCGGGGAGCCGCGCGGCTAACACTATCACAACTATGAAACATTTTCTCAGGAGGGCATTGCTCGGCCTCGCCATGCTGCCCGCCATGACACAAGCGGTCGATTTGCCGCAGGCGTTACCCATAGACACGGCTGTAAGAATAGGCACTTTGGACAATGGCCTTAAGTATTACATCCGCCATAACAACTGGCCCGAGAAACGTGCCAACTTCTATATTGTACAGCGCGTTGGCTCCATACAGGAGGAAGAGAACCAACGCGGTTTGGCGCACTTCCTCGAGCACATGTGCTTCAATGGCACCAAAAACTTCCCCGGAAACAATGTCATCAGATATTGCGAGTCTTTGGGCGTGAAGTTTGGTGGCGACCTCAACGCATACACGTCCATAGACCAGACGGTTTACAACATCTCCAACGTGCCCACCAAGCGACAGAGCGCGCTCGACTCGTGCCTGCTCATCCTGCGCGACTGGGCCGGCGGCCTGACATTGGACCCTCAAGAGATAGACAAAGAACGAGGCGTGATACACGAAGAGTGGAGAGAGCGCACCAGTGCCAACTCGCGCATGTTGGAGCGTAACTTGCCTACACTCTACTCTGGATCTAAGTATGGCTCGCGCTTTCCCATCGGGCTGATGAGTGTCGTGGACAATTTCAAACCAGCGGAGCTGCGTGCCTACTATGAGAAATGGTACCACCCATCCAACCAGTGTATCATCGTCGTGGGAGATATTGATGTGGATCACACCGAGCGCATGATACGGCAGATATTCGGGCCTGTGACCAATCCGGCCGACATCGCTCCCATCGTCGCCGAGCAAGTGCCCGACAACGATACCCCCATTGTCGTGATAGACAAGGACAAGGAACAATCCAACACCGCCGTGGAGGCAATCTTCAAGCATGACCCGTGGCCCGACTCGCTCAAAAACTCCATGGACTACGTCATGGCCAACTATGTCAGAAATGTGGCCATAGGCATGCTCAATGACCGGTATGCCGAGGCGGCGCAAAAGAGTGGATGCCCATACTTTGGCGCAGAGGCGGCTGATGGAACGTTCATTTTTGCCAAAACAAAAAACGCCTTCAGGGTGTCGACGGCGCCAAGGAGCATCGAACTAACGGCCAAAGCCTTGAAAACAGCTCTTGCCGAGGCTCATCGCGCGGCCGACCATGGATTTACGCAGGTGGAATATGACAGGGCCAAGAAAAACCTTCTCAACGGTTTGGAACGCGCGTACAACAACAAGGACAAGCGCGGTAACGCCTCGTTCGCAGACGACTACAAGGGTAACTATCTCTCCAACGAGCCAATTCCGTCTTTTGAGGAGTATTATTATATGATGCGACAGGCCATTCCGCAAATATCTTTGGAGGAGATTAACAGGGTGTTGCCAAGCCTTTTGCCCAAGTCTGACCATAACTTGGTGATTATCAACTTTAACAATGAGAAGGAGGGAAATGTCTATCCCAAGCGAGAGGAATTGCTTGAGGCTGTGAGAGAGGCTCGTCAAGCCAATCTTGAGGCCTACGTGGACACCTTGCAACAACAGCCGTTGATGAAAAAAATACCACGACCCGGCAAAATTGTGAAAGAAAAAAAGAACGCCAAGTTTGGTTTCACCGAGCTGAAACTGTCCAATGGCGTGACCGTGGTGCTTAAGAAAACCGACTTCAAGAAAGGGCAAGTGGGTCTGTCGGCGATGGGCCCCGGTGGAAAGTCGCTCTACGGAGAGAAAGACTTTGCTAACTTGGCTGCTTTTGATGATATCGTGGGCAACAGCGCGTTAGGTGGATTCACGGGTATGCAACTGCCTAAAATTCTTGCCGGCAAGACCGTCAACGCCCATCTTTCCATCGGTGACAAGTATATGGGTGTGGGCGGATCGGCCACCAAGCAAGACGTGGAGACCATGCTGCAACTTGTCTATTTGTATTTTACTGATATTGGCAAGGATGAGAAAGCTGTGGCCAACCTCGTGGATGGATGGCGCACATCGCTCAAAAATAGGAATTTGTCGCATGAGACAATCTACTCAGATTCGCTCACGGCCACGCTCTATGGGCATAATCCAAGACTCAGACCTTTTCTTGAGGAACACCTCAAGGATATAAATTATGACCGCGTGCTACAGATAGCGCGCGAGCGCACGGCCAACGCGTCGGCATGGACGTTCACCTTTGTGGGCGATTATGACGAGTCCACCATTCGTCCGCTCGTATGCCGTTACCTTGGCTCGCTGCCCACCAAGGGCAAGGTGAGACACGGCCATCTGCTCACATCTTATCAAAAGGGTGTGGTTGAAAACGTGTTCCACCGTAAGATGCAGACTCCCAAGGCTATGGCTTGCATGGTGTGGCACAACACCGACATGCCCTATACTATGGATGGCGCCATGAAGATGAATATGATAGGGCAAATACTTAGCATGGTGTATCTCAAGAAGATACGCGAGGATGCGGGCGCTGCCTATTCGTGCGGAGCTGACGGTTCGGCTGAGATAGAGGGCGACTTCCACGCTTACTCACTCGTGGTGACGTGCCCCGTGAAACCGGAGAAAAGCGACATAGCGCTTAAAATAATGCGCGATGAGGCCGAGCGCATGGCCACACATTGCGACGAGGCCATGTTGGACAAAGTGAAAGCCTATATGCTCAAAAACGTCGATTTGGCTGTAAAAACAAACACCTACTGGCGAAACGTCATCGGTATGTACCGCCGTTATGGCATAGACACGCACACTCGATACAAAGAGGTCATCAAGGAGCAAACCGCGCGGGGACTGTGTGATTTTATGAAAAAATTCTTGCAGGCCGACAATCGTGTCACCGTGGTGATGTTGCCGCAAGAATGACAACGGCCCTTGACGTTGCCATTAACAAAATCTCCCGTCAGCCAAATAGGCTGACGGGAGATTTTATAATGCCCCTACACGTCATGAGTGCTTCTTTTATGCTTCAGCATGGTGTCTTTTACGCTTAGGCATGATATTCTTCGCGCCGTGACACAATGTTTTTTACACTTTGAAATAATCTTCCAATGCTTTCCGCGCGCTGCCGTTGTCGTTTGGCAAGTCCTCGATGACGCGCCCTCGCTCAAGTAGCGCTATGCGAGTGCTTATGTCCACTGTGTGCTGCAAATTGTGGCTGCTAACGAGGATGGTGGCGCCAGTCTCGGCATGATATTCGGTCAGGAGGTTTTTCAAGATGTTCTGGCCCGATGGATCGAGATAGTTAAACGGTTCGTCGAGTACCACCAATTCTGGTCTTGTGAACAGTATGGAGATGATGCCAACTTTCTGTTTGTTGCCCGCGCTGAGATTGCGAATGTATTTTTTTTGACCGAAAATCTCACCGTTTGTAAAAGGCAAGAAGCGTCCAATGGCACTGCTCTCGATGTTCGCCCAGTCGATGGGTGGCGCGCCGTTGGCTTTGGCTATAAAGTCGACATATTCCTCGGGCGTGAGAAAATCGATGAGAAATCCTTCGTCTATATATGCCCCTGTTATATTTTTCCAATCTTCAGAGTGGGCTGGGTTGATGGGCGTGGGTGCGCCCTCGCTGTCCGTGGGTCGGGGCGTTAGCAGCACCTCGCCTTGGTCGGCGAGCAGCAAGTCGAGCATCAGCCTGAACAGAGTGGTCTTGCCCGCTCCGTTATTGCCTACCAATCCGAGAATGTCTCCGTTGTTAATGGTGAAGTGGTCTATATTTACGGCTGTTTTCTCCCCAAAGGTTTTGACTAATTGATGAATGTCTATTTGCATATGATAGCGTCGTTGTTTGTTAGTGTGCGGTCTTCTCGTATGCAAAGTTAATAATAATAATGACGCGCGCCCACTTTTTTATAGGCGTGTTTTGCTTAAGGGGTCGGGTCGCCCTGTGGCTTGGGAGCGGCGCGCGGCGGTGGATGGCCAAACGCGTGCCATGGGCGTACAAAACAATTGACGCCTCTCGTCACGATGCGAGAGGCAACGGTTGGCAGGATGGCCCTTGGACTGTATTTGCTGTTTATCCTAAATATTTCATCAATATTTTGATGTTGCCACTTGCGCGCAATTTGGTGATGCTCTTCTCCCTGATCTGCCTCACGCGCTCTCGTGTCAGTCCCAGTTGGTCTCCAATCTCCTCCAAGCCGAGCTCGTGGCAACCTATTCCGAAACATTCGCGGATGATGGTTATCTCCCTTTCTTTGAGCACGCTCTCAAGCACCGTGTTCAGTTCTTGCGCCATACTCTCGTGGTCCACGCTCCTGTCGGTGCGACTTTCATCGCCGCTGGCCATAATGTCGGCCATCGAGTTGGTCTCGTCTTCTTGGAATGGCGCGTCTATGCTCACGTGGTGGCCATCTGCCATCATGCTTTGCTGCACCTTGTTCACTTCCACGTCCACCGCGTCGGCTATCTCTTGCGTGCTTGGCCGGCGCTCGTGCTTCTGCTCAAACTTGTTTATTTCTTGATTAATCTTGCTCAGTGTGCCCACCTGATTGAGCGGCAACCTAACGATACGGCTCTGCTCGGCGATGGCTTGCAAGATACTTTGGCGTATCCACCACACCGCATAGGATATGAATTTGAAACCTCGCGTCTCATCAAATTTCTCCGATGCCTTGATCAACCCGATATTGCCCTCGTTGATCAGGTCGGTCAGTGACAGCCCTTGGTGTTGGTATTGCTTGGCTACTGACACCACGAAGCGCAGATTAGAGGTGATGAGTTTCTCCTTGGCGCGTTCTCCCTCCTTTCCGCCTTTTTTGATTTTTTGTGAAAGTTCAATTTCTTCGTCAATAGAGATAAGTGGAGCGCGCCCAATTTCCACCAAGTATTTATCCAATGCCTCACTAGCGCGATTGGTGATACTTTTCTGTATTTTTAATTGTCTCATGTTCTATTATACCCCCCCCCCCTAATGAAAGC
>NZ_JRNC01000001.1 GCF_000758925.1 Prevotella sp. S7-1-8 | reverse complement strand
CCCCCCCCCTAATGAAAGCTGGCACACTTTCATTATATTATTCAATTTATAAATATAACTATTTTTTTCTACTTTTAGGGTGTATGTCTTTGATATTTATGGATAAATAACATTTGTTGCCCTAAATTAAGTGCTGACTTGTCGTGCCTGTCATGCGATAATGCTCAGTGCGTGATACAAAACTGGTGCGCTTGTCAGCGTGTGTTGCCGCTTACTGTTTTGAGGTGCATGGCTTATAAGTGGTTGGTGGCATGTGTAAAGGTGGTGAGTCCACAACGACAAAAGTCAAGTGAACCTGCTGGTTCACTTGACTTCTGTGACGATGTACACCCTTAGGGATTCGAACCCTAGACCCACTGATTAAGAGTCAGTTGCTCTACCAACTGAGCTAAGGGTGCATGAGAAATTGGGTGACAAACGGTGTACACCCTTAGGGATTCGAACCCTAGACCCACTGATTAAGAGTCAGTTGCTCTACCAACTGAGCTAAGGGTGCAATTTCTCATGCCCATGCAAGCGGCACAATGGTCGTTTGTAAAAGCGTGTGCAAAATTACATATTTTTTTTTATATGACCAAAGGTTTGGCGCTTTTTTAGATTAAATCTTCGCGGCTCTTCCATTTAAAAGGTTTTCGGTCTTTTGTAAATACTGTTATTTATAGCGCGCCAGTGACAGGGTGGAGGTTGTTCTTTTCTAAAGATACGACCATGATCGTATGGAGGTTGGCCATTGAAACTCGTGTGGTATGACACATTCAACTTTTCATCTAACCATATGAACGCCAATAAAATAAGTGCTAATAAAAGTTGGTCAAGCGAGCTGCTTTTCGTAACTTTATAGTAAAGAAGATAGTTGGAAGGCGTTTTTTGTCCAAATAAAGTCATAAAATCAGCCCTCTGCTGGCAGGCTGTTCCACGGTGATGGCGATGGGTGGGAGTGGTGTTTTCTGGCGTTACGCGCCGCGCTTGTGCCATTGTCCCAGGCCGATCGCTATGCGATGGCGCGGTGTTTAGGTCTTATTCATGTCGTGATTAAGACCCAAACGGCGTGTGAATGGTGCCCAAACGGCATGCGAATAGTGCCAAAAGGTATGATATGAGGCGATTTGTGATGGTCGAAACAGCCGTGAAGGTTTGTAAACAGCTCGCTGAAAACGAGTTATGGAAAACACCGAGAATCGCGTATTTGCGAGCGGCGAGCCTGTCTTTTGCGAAGACGCATTTTTTCAGAGGTTGTTTGTCGTGTTTTTTCAACGTTGGGCGCATGGCGTTCCCATGATGTGGCCGGGTCGTTGCGAATGTTGCGCCGGATGGCTGCGTCGCCTCTCTCGATTGGCGTTTTGAGCTCGCGCCAATGCCGTCTTAAGCGTTTTTTCAAAAAAACGAAAAGAGGAAGTAAGGCTAAGATGGGACACGAGTGGCTGGACGAAACCTTCGCGCCTGCAATTTATTTAGGGCAACATCGTGTCTCGTCCTAATGAATGAGGATAAAAATATATGGGGAAGTGTTTGGATACTTGGTTTTTTTATTTTAATTTCGCGAGCTAATAAATGCTGATTGGTTTAATATACACAAAAGTTCTTTTATAAGTAGTTAAGAAAGAGACCTTTCTGAGGATATGGAAGTCTATGTAGAATTAAAGTGTTCGGGATGTTATGGAGAGGAACGCATGCGATAAGTATATTACCGTTCTAAATGCGGTCGCGCCAAGAATGGACAAAAAGGAACTGTTAATGTCTTTTAACTCATTTTGTTTGGATTGTCCGAATAAAAATGTAACACACACACACACACACACACACACACACTTTATCCATCCATACATGTTTTATATATAGATAAGGTAAAGCGGCTTATTGAATTTTTTTGTAATGGTGGATGCTCAGGCGGTGTCTCCATGGCGTTTTATATGGGACGGCAACTTTGGAGAAAGTTGCTATTATTTTCACGTACCTGTAATAGGGAAAAAGGCAATATTCGTTCACGAAAAAATTTTTAAGTATGAAAATTAAATATATCAAGCCCCAATGCGCGGTAATTCATCTAAATACGGAAAATTTGTTAGTGGGGGCATCCGGTGACAGTAGTGTGGCGAACTATGAGTCAACAATTTTTGACCCACCGGTGTCGTCAGATCCAAATGCGTCGGATAATCAAGATTATAGCGAATATGAAGATGAAGATGAAGATGGCGGCGGCGGCTGACACTAAAGAGAGCGTGAGTAACAACGCTCCGTTATACATGAATCCATGGCTGTTTCATCATTTAAAATATTTTTATTCAATGAAATTGCCAAGCACACAAGGCATAAGATGAAA